>CALXAH010000077.1 GCA_944386225.1 uncultured Gemmiger sp. | reverse complement strand
AGACGCTGTGCAACTAGAATACTTTCATCGCCGAAGCAATGACGGATACTGTTGTATATAGTATATCGGATGTCCAGGTCAAAATCAATATCTGCAAAAAAATAATCCGTAGTAGCTACGCTCCTTGCAACTGCTGATACCAAGGCAACCCGTTGGTTTTGGATCTTTCAAGGAAACGCAGTCTGTTTCACGTTAGAAGCACAGACCAATCAGTCCGGAGTCTCTGTTTCTTCCTTAACCAGGAAAGGAATCAATATATTGTGATTCGCGTTTGGCGGATACACAATCCCCATCATCTCGTAGTCGTAATCCTCGCTCAACTCTTGTCTATACAGATCCGGTGCATAAGCAGCGACTTCACAATTGGCATATTGGGGTGTCGTGCCAAGTTCATCAGTAATTGCCTTGATCAGAAGGGGAGTTGCACGATCAACATCCTGGGCATATTCCACACCTACCAATTCAAACGCATCTTCCCATTCGAGCGGCTCGCCGTTTTCATCAAATTGCATTTCATACTGAGCACGATACAATTTATACTTCATTTTGGGTCTCCTTTTCTTCCAACGAAAATGCCAACCACTTAGCACCATAGAAATCAAAATAGAATCTTTGACCTACGGTGTTTTCTACATAATACTTTTTCACGCAGTACCATCCACGCAGTTCTTGCCGCAACATACGGTCAGTGGAAATTGGTTCCACCCACACTTCATCATACTTTGACAGTTCGGACTTAGTGAGCGCCGGATTGTTGGGAACCGACGGGCACATAAGAACAGGTGCCATAATATACAATTCTGTCAAATTGGAAGCAGGCAGGGTTTCGCCATTCGCAAAATGTAATTCGCTGGTAATCGCGTCAACAAATGCCCAGCCACGAGTCGGAGAAAATACTGGTGTTTCATGTAAAACCGGAATCAGTGAAGGGTCAATTGGCTCAAGCCAGTCTTTTCTTGGATCAGCTTCCTGAGAAAGCCCGAGCAAGAAATCAGTTGTGACTCCATAAAACTTCGCCATGCGAATCAACGCTTCAATTGAAGGCGCCTTCCGCTCACTCTCCCAGCTGCTGAGAGCTGGCTGCGTTACCCCCAGCTCCCGTGCTGCTGCCGTCAGCGTGATTTTCTTCATTTTTCGGGCCAACTTATATTGTCGTGCCATACCTGTCTCCTTAATCACGAACGATCTATCTACCGAACCTACAGTGCGATTGCAGTAAAGCTGCCCTAGACCATGCTTCTTAATCAGGACAGTAGCCAATCAATCAGGTTCAAAGATTTGATACCGTCATAAGAATTGATATAGTTCCTATCCATGGACAATACGATTTTCTCGTAGTTGTCAGGTATCATTCGGAGGGGCTTGAGTTCTCGATCGCGCGTTTCCGGTGACTGCATACTTTCCGTTACTTGGATATACAGCTTATCATTCGGCTTCTCTGCAACAAAATCAATTTCAGTTTCCCCAACTTTTCCGATATAAACGCGATAGTCACGTCTGATGAGTTCCAGGAACACAATATTTTCGATGATGTGCCCTCGGTCTGCATCGCGATAACCCAGGAGCATATTGCGGAAGCCCATATCGATGATGTAGTTCTTTCCCAGTGTTTTCAGCAGTTGTTTGCCCTTTACATCGTATCTTCCCACAGAGAAGAAAATAAAGGCACTGCGCAGCATCGAGATGTACTTATCGACCGTTTTACCAGCGACATTTTTTCTGCTGCCCTGTTGAATGTCGCCTTCATGCGACAAAACATTTCCAATGTTGTTGGGTGAAGTAATGCTCCCGATGTTGGAGCAAAGGAAAAGCATGATTTTTTGTAGGATTCTCTGATCTACCTGATTGTTTCGCTGGAGGATATCGCGCAGCACTACGGTAGAATAAATGCCTTCCAGTGCTTGATTGCTTCTTGCTTCATTGAACTGGTATTCTCTCAGAATCGGCATACCGCCAAACTGCAGATACCTCTGAAATTTTTCTTCAGTTGTGACAGAGGGAGCAAATTCATAGAATGCCAAAAATTCTTTGAAAGATAGTGGCAACATGCGGATTTCAACATATCTGCCGGAGAGCAGCGTTGAGAACTCCGTCGAAAGCAGATAAGCATTGGAGCCCGTAATATAAATATCCACATCGAAATCAAGACGGAAGGATTCAATGGCTTTTTCCCAATGCTCCACTGCTTGAAGCTCATCGAAGATCAAATAGGTTTTCCCGCTCTTGGGTATGCGCTCACTGACATAGTCATAAAAAGCGAGATAGTTAGTAAGGTTCCTGTAGCGTAACGACTCCAGATTCATGTGAATTATGTTGGCGTCAGGTACTCCACTATCGGACAGATATTGATGAAACAGATCCAACAGGGATGATTTTCCGCATCGCCGGATGCCAGTTACAATCTTGACCAAATCCACATCTCGATGTTGAATCAGCTGATTTAGATATTCAGGGCGATTTATAAGTTCAGTCATAGTGCGCCTCCTGATCTCTTTTTCAATATTATACTCAAAAGAAAGCAAGAGGTCAACAGTTTCGGAAATTCAAGTTAGAAACTTGTGCTAACATCGAATATTCCGACGTGAATGTCCGAAAAGCAAGAATTCATTAAGATTATGGGTTTACGTGTTGTATTTCACGAACTTTGCCGGTGAAATAAGATAGCTCTGAAAAGGTGTACCTTTACGGATGTATACCATGAACAAGAAAACACGTTGTTTTTTATGTCCAAAAAAGTCTTGAAATCATTTGTGGATATGTCTGAAAAGCGGCGGACATTTTCAGAAGGTATTTGACATTTTGAGGAGGAGCGAGATGAAAAAAATATATGGTTATGCCCGGGTATCGACCAGGGAGCAGCATCTTGACCGTCAAATCAAGGCGCTGCGCGATCATGGCATAGAAGAGCGGGATATTGTGACAGATCACGCCAGCGGCGCCAGTTTGGAAAGACCTGGATATACTGCACTTAAAGGTACCATGCTGCGGGATGGTGATACATTGGTAGTGAAGTCATTGGACCGGCTCAGCCGCAACAAGGAACATATCATTCAGGAACTGCAATACTTCAAGAACCATCACATCAAAATCCAGGTTCTTGATCTTCCTACGACGATGATCGATCTGCCGGATGGACAGCAGTGGGTTTTTGATATGATCAACAACATTCTCATAGAAGTGCTCTCCAGCATCGCTGAGCAAGAACGTTTAACCATTAAGCAGCGACAGGCAGAGGGGATTGCGGTGGCCAAGGAGAAAGGTATTCACCTTGGACGACCTAGAATAGGGTATCCTCCAAACTGGGAAGAAGTTTATCGGCAATGGGAAGAGAAACAAATCACTGCAGTTGCAGCGATGGATATGCTTGGCCTTAAGAGAAGTACATTTTATAAAATGGTCGCCAAATTCAGAGATGAGTTCCAGGAATCCACTGATAGGCGGTAATCATATTGTTGGAATACAGTTTCTACAATTGTGACGCTGGAAGCAAATTGTTCTTGCATTATTTTGTCTTCTTTAAATAAACGGAGAGAGCGCAAAAACCACGCTAAAACACTCTCCTCGTTTGTTTTGCTGTGTTAGGTTTCTTGAAATCCCCAGACTTATGTCCATCGCGTCAATAACGGCAAGCGTGACCCACAGTTTACTTGCAGCCAGTACAGCAAAATTCCATGCGGGACGCTTTGCGGCACGCAGCACCGCATCCGGGCCGAGGCCGTCCTGACCCTGATAACCGATATGCTCCGGGCCATCGCGGAGTATTCCAGGAATGACCGGGCCGAGTTTATCCGCACCGTCCAGGAAACGCAGGCCGCCCAGCAGACCGCCGACAT
>CALXAH010000076.1 GCA_944386225.1 uncultured Gemmiger sp. | reverse complement strand
AAGGGATTTGAATGGAAGAACAGATTGATATCTTGAAAACCCGGCGAATGTCTTGGGATGCCGTGAGCCGAATCTTGGAAAAATCCGTTCATGAGCTCCTCGGGAAGAAGATCCGGATCAGGGCCTGGGCGGAAGATACGGACTACTGGGGTGCTATTGCTCAGGATTATAGGTTCAGTTTAGATGATTTGAATCGCCTGATGGACTCGGTCCAGGCAAATAGCACTGTGCGGCTAAGGACGCTGCCGGAAGACGACACAACGACGAACAGTTTCGGTATGGATCTGGGAGAGCTTTTGCTCAAGCGAAAACTCCAGGCAAATTGGTCTGATTGGCATATTGCGAAACCTTGCCTGTGGTTGCTCGGCTATACCAGCCGCCAAACGCATCCGTATACTGCGACCGGGCTTTTGAATTCTCTGCCGAAAGACAAGCTCATGAACACTGAGGATGTAAAAGACTACCTTTACCGGAATGGCTGTTCAGATCGCGCACTTTCGGAAATCCGCGAGGCATATCTCGAAGAATTTGGCAACGAGCTGTGTTGGCGCTATCCAATTTCGGACGAAAAACATCTCGGCGCTTTCATTCTTGTCGTGCAGGAAGGATTTCTGCATATTCCGTATGATTGCGTGTACTATGAGCCGTATGAACTTTTGGAGATGGATGACATCGCGCTCCATAACGCCGAATCGCTTGAGTTGTTCCTTGCAGACTGGATCAACTTTTCGGATGATCTGGTAGATGCGCTGAATGCTATGAGAGACAAAATGTCGCCCCAGCTCTAAGTTTACACAAAATGTACGGCAGCCTTCGGGCTGCCGTACTCTTGAATATCGGAGGTATATCAAAATGGATGACAGACTGAAATACATCGGAGAACACCTGGAGGAAATGCTGATCGGCCCGGATGAAAAGTTCCGGTTCCATTGTACGCAGTGCGGCAAGTGCTGCATCAACCGGGAGGATATCTTGCTGAATCCGAAAGATCTCTATAACATCGCGGCTACGCTGTCAATCTCGCAGGAAGAAGCAGTTAAACAGTATTGCGAAACTTATATGGGCGGAACTTCTCGGTTACCTATCGTGCGGCTCCGGCCGCAGGGCAGCATCAAACGTTGTCCGTTGCTGAAGAATCGAAAGTGCATGGTCCATAAGGCGAAACCCACCGTATGCGCCATGTATCCTTTGGGCCGTTGTCTTGCAATCTCACAAGATACAATGAGCCGTATCGAAACCGCTGAACTGAAACCGCAGTTTATTTTGAACGAGGTGGACTGTGGGGATAATGCGGAAGAGCATACAGTGCGCGAGTGGCTGGAGTCCTTCGGTATCCCCGTTGAGGATCAGTATTACATTCGCTGGCAGCGGATCGCAATGCTTGCATCGAAGGTCATCAAAAGTGTGGAAGGCAGCTGGACGCCCCACGGACTCAATATGTTGTTGACGCTCATCTTCAACATGCTGTATCTTGGGTATGACATGGACAAGGAGTTTGAGCCTCAGTTTGAAGAACGGGCCGAAGAACTGTGCACCATTCTGGTCAAGATCGAGTCAGGAATGGGAGGTGCCGAGAATGCAGGATGAACGAAATCAAAACCAGATCATCCGCAAGGATGCCCGGGAGTGTTTTGTAGAGAGCCTGAGCGATGCCTTTTCCATCGGAAAAGCTCACTTCGCTTTTGCAACCTATGATGTTTCCAGACCTGCCGGGCAACGCCAGACCAATAATATCCAGATTTATATCGGCATGGATGAGATCCTCGAAATCTGTCGAAAACTGGAGTGTGGCGAACTGCGGTATCTCCTCCAAAGCAAGAAGAAAGCGAACGATAAGACGCCCCTCTTTCAGTGGCTTGGCGGGACTTCTGCAGAAAAGCTGCAGAGTTACGGACGTGCCCGGGCAGATGGGAAAAGCCTATCCCGAACAGCACAGCTCCTGCCGGGCGCCAAGGCAGACTTTTTACTCGTGGCTGACAGTGGTCCGGGAGAGACAAATGCCAAGGGCCTGATCGTACCTCGGTTTGGAAACAAACCAGAAAACCATGTTGCCATCAGTATGAGCTTTGAAACGTTCAGCGAGTTGGTGCTGATGACCAGAACACATTTTAATGCTTGGCTTGCAGCGGAATACGTAAAGCGTATATCCGTTACAGCAGCAAACACCGATACAATGGCCGTGTCCTCAGTGGACTCCACAGAGATGGAACAAAAGGCCATGTTCTAATAAGCGCAGCGGCGTCCTTTCTTTTGAAGGGGCGCCGCTGCTCACTTAGAATAGTTTATTGTGAAACCGCAGACGCTCGGAGAGTCTGCGGCTTCTTTTTGTATTGAAATTATATGCTGCATTTTCTTTATAAAACTATTAAAAGTACATTGCCAAATGAACCGTTTGAGTTGTAAGGTGTATATGTAGGTGAGAGGAGGTGCAGAGTGTGTGATAAATCAGTACATCCAACAATATGGGAAACGCCTCTATGGCCTTTGTCTGACCCTCTGCACCAATAAACTGGAGGCTGACGATTTGTATCAGGACACATGGCTACAGGTAGTCAAAAATTTCTCTCGCTATGATACAAGCCGGGAGTTTGAGCCGTGGCTCACCCAAATATGTGTCAACCTTTATCGGAACGCTTTGCGGCGCCTCTCAAGAAGCCCATTCCTCTCTTTCCGCAGCAATGAAGAGAAGGATTATCTGCTCTGCTCTATACCTGCCCCAGAGCAAAAAACAGATTACAGTCCACTCTACGAGGCAATTGATCACTTGCCGGAAAAGTATCGTCTGGCCGTGATACTCTATTATTTCGACGATATGGACATAACAGCAACCGCGCAGATTTTAAGGATTCCCAACAGTACTGTAAAATCGCGGCTGAACAAAGCCAGAAAACTGCTCAGGGAGGCGCTTGGAAATGAAACAGATTTATGATTTTGAAAAGCGCACGCCTCCGGTTCTCAATGAACAAATGCTCTTGGCAGAACTGGAGCGGCGCAAACTGCGGATTCAGACCACCATCGCAGTTCTGGCAGGATTCCTTTTGATGATTGCTGCTGTGTTGCTGGGATACTCGGCTATCGACTGGTATCCTATTCTCTCACTACTCTGCTTTGGATATATCATCACTGCGGCAACAGGCGGTGGTGTGATCGCCATCGTCTATTCTTGTAAAGGAGGTAAGACAACATGAGTACCATTGCGACTGTCCCCGTAATGATTGTACTAGCCCTCATCATCATCCTGCCATTTATTGTCGGCTTTTTTGTCTATCGTGATGCTAAGCAGCGTGATATGAATGCAATCCTATGGGCATTCGTCGCCGCACTGGCCCCCGCTTTCATCGGCCTTATCGTGTATCTCCTGGTTCGCGGAAACTACATGAACTTCAGATGCCCGCAATGCAGCACGCCGGTTATGGAAAGCTATGTAGTTTGTCCTAAGTGCGGGGCTAAGCTTCGCCCCGCTTGCCCAAACTGCAAGACGCCGGTTGAGCCAGATTGGAAGGTCTGCCCCAAATGCACCACGCCGCTCCCAGAGTACCAGGCTGATATCCAGACGCCGGTGCGTCCCAAAGATCGGACCGGTTGGAAGATCCTTCTGGTGATCCTTTTGATTCCGCTGCTGCTGATTTTGTTTGCTGTCTTCGGACTTATGGGGCTGAAAGCTGGCGGTTCCGTCAGTATGCAGGAACTGAGCCGGGACGAATACTACACCGAGATGGAGAGTCTGTCGCAAGGTGAAGCCATAGAAAAGGTGCAAAAATGGCTGGATGGTCTGAATCAAGAAGGAACTCGTGCTCACGCCCTGCGTTATGACTATTACAACGGTAGCAGCACTGAGTATTATTTCCTCGTCTACGTTCCTGGAGGCGGAGATTCCACTCACTCTGGCTTAGGCCAATCTACGAGTATTTTCGGAACAACATTGAAGTTGGAACTGGAGGAAACCGGCAATGACGGGACACTATTCAGCATCATGTCTACTGCAGAAAAGGTGCCGAATCTGAAGATCACCTTGGGCGGAAAGCGGATTCCCTGTGATGTGGATACCGTTGACTTCAACCCCACTGTGTACTATATTGTTCCTAATTATGATGAACTGGAGCCCGGGGCTACGGATATCTTCATGCCGGAACGCATCTCCGTGGTTCGCATTATTGGAAATTCTAATGTGGGCCATGTGGAAATTCAGAATAACGATCAGGCGCTTGAGATTTTGGATGGTATTGACAGCGCACCCTATCTTGACCTGGAGCATGACATCTATGGAAACCCGGATGGGACCGGTGGCTATGACTTCAAAGATGGTTATGAGATTCGGATTGAGTACCAGACACATGATGAACTGATTAGTCACGCAGATATGATTACCTGTCTGGCATTCGAGCAGGATGGCAGTTACTACCTGATTGACGATCGTCCAGACAATGGCCGCATTATCCGTCAGATTGATGAGACGTTCTACCTCGAATTAGAGTCCCTCTTTGAAGAAACATCTTAATGCTGGTGATATCAAAGGAGGTTCTGTGATGGAATTTGTGCTGAATTTCTTGTTAAATTACATAACCCTCAGCGTGGCTGGCATGGCATTTGTCTTAATCCTGGCCGTATTAATTTGGAAAAGAAAGGTTCTTGCATTCAAAGACAAAAAATGCCTCATGGCGTTACTGGTCATTCTTGTTGTCTACTTTGCATTTATCCTCATCGTAACAATTACATCTGGATCGATCCATCCCACTGGCGGGCCAATTCCTACGAGTCCATAATTTGAACTAAATATGGGCTATCAATAAACAAAGCAACGACCTTGACTCTGCAAAGTCGCTGCTTTGTTTATTTTGTCGGTTCTGCGCCTATGTGTCTGGCTGTACGATATCCGGGCCGCCCTCGCGGACGGCCGCCTGCCCGAAACCGCTGCCCGCCAGTCCGCCGCCCGCCTGATCGCCCTGGC
>CALXAH010000075.1 GCA_944386225.1 uncultured Gemmiger sp. | reverse complement strand
GTTTTTCTTTTCCCATTATCGACATTAGTCTTCTTTTGAACCACTCGCCTAGCGAGTGGTTTTCGGTATACAAAAATAGCCGTACTACAGAGATTAGTAGTACGGCTATCATTTGTATTGGAAAATTGGCACCACAAATATGCCTTTGCAAAGAGTTCGGATTGTGCACACTTTTTTGACAGACTTTTGAATAAACCTGTTTCATATGTGTGCTTCAGAATCCATGTTTATCCCTCTTTGCAGGCCACTGATGATGCTCTGAGTTTAGTACTTCTCGTAGCAGTGATCGCTCAAGCAGATGCATGAAATCGTCAAGCAGTTCACACGCTACTTCTTTGAGTGGTGCCGGGAATTTTCTCAGTCGAGACTCTATGTCACGGAGATAAATGGTCTCGGGCCAATCCATAGATTCGATAAGGAGCTGGTCAACACTGACAGAAAGAGCATTTGCAATATTCACCGTCATTTCCAAACTCGGAATACCGCGAGCGTTTTCGATATGTCCGATGTGACTACTGGTACAGCCGACCATTTCAGCTAATTCTTCCTGACGCAAGCCTTTCTGTTTCCTGTATTTGCGGATGTTTTTTCCCAGCAATTTATAATCCATTCACCCACTCCCTTGTATTCTAATTGTATCTAAAGATCCGCATTTCAGGAAGAAACCATAATTCCGATAGTCACACCATAATTATGATATTGCTTTTTATAGTCGAAAAAGCGCATAATAACGGCTCTGCCCATACGGGGACATGAGCGTTATTGGAAAAAGTCGAGATTGTCCAGCATGGCTGCAATATCCTGCTGCAGAGAATCCGGCTTTTCTGCCGGATTCTCTGCCACAGGAAGGGGCGAACGAGATTGAAGTTGTTCCAGCACAATGGTTCGGATCATGTCCTCAAGTTGTTCTCTGCGCAGCTGGCTCTTTTCTTCGATTTTGATTCGAAGCGATTCGGTTTCCAGTTCAGGATGTTTCTCCAAATACTCTATGAGTGCCGGAACAATGAGAGCACTCTTTTTATTCCCCAGTTTTTCAAGCAGCTCACCGATGCGGATCTTGCTTTCCGTATCAGCACCAAACTGCAGGGAGAAACGATATCCACTGCCGGTTCTCATATCAACACCCCAGCTTTGATCAGGTCAGCCGGCTCAGCTGCTGCGTGGCCAGCATTTCATAACCAATAGCATTTGCCTTGGGATCACTGACAAAACTCGCCTGCGCAATCAACGGAGAATGCTCCAGCAACGGGCGGAACAAGGCGCTGCCGCCGCCAATAAAGATGACCGGGTTGGTGCGCAGATCCACCTGAAGCTCGCGAAGCTGGTCGAGAATGCCGTTGGCATGCATCTGTGCACACTCACGGATCGTTTTCTTGACACAGTCGGGCAAGATGGTTTCCCGTCCAAGCAGAACAGCGCTGATATGCTCATCTTCAATTTTCATGTCATGCTCAGCACTGATCTTTCCGATGATCTCATTGTTCATCGTAATCACGCCACTCTCTAGACTTCGGCAAACCTGGAGATCTGGTTTACCATTGCGCAACAGCAACACATCGGTCGTAATGCCTCCGATATCAACCACAAACATGCGCAGTGTTTTCAGGAGCTGACTGCTCTGAGGAATAACCGCAGCATAAGCCTGCGGATACACAAACACATGCTGGATCGACACACTCATGGGGTGGTCGTTATAACTGAACGACACCGGTTCTGCCCGCTTGAAATACTGAGCAAACCGGTCACGGAGCTTGTAGTGCTCAGGCGGAAGCCCGACTGCGAGATCCACTTTCTCCATCCCGCTCGTACAGCCTGCGTTCACCAGTTCTTTGGCAATGGCAAACAGGGAAAGGATGAAATGCCGATC
Organism: uncultured Gemmiger sp.; assembly: GCA_944386225.1. GTDB lineage: Bacteria > Bacillota > Clostridia > Oscillospirales > Ruminococcaceae > Gemmiger_A. Next base: position 20,703 of record CALXAH010000075.1, on the reverse strand, counting down.
ATCGCGAGTCTTATCTCGCATGTAAGGAAGCCGTCGCCCGGAAAGAGTCCAGTAACTTCCTCCGTATTCAATCACTTCATCGGCGAGCGGCGGTTTGGTCGCGTGTTCCGAAAGCCCGGCTACAAAAGAGAACCGGGGGGTTTTGATAGCATAGTTGCCATGGTCGATTGCAATAAGCATAAAATGCACCTCCAGAATTTTTGATGATTTATTACACGGCTATAAAAACGCATTTGCAACGAAATGCGTTTTTGCAAAAAGAAAAGACGGATTTCTCCGCCTTTTCTTCTTGATCACTTTGCTGAGCCATTGCCCAGACAGTACTGCCACACATAGTCGTCGAGCCCTTTATAGGTCGGGTCCCAAATATAAGTCCCATAGCTAAACCCCATGGCCGTCAACATCTGTGTCAGGTTTTCGTATCCTCTTTCTACATGAGGATTTGATAAGAAATCCATATCAAACGCTGTCATGATTTTCTTCGTTCCACTCTGGCGCAGCTGCAACAGCATTCGCTCAAGTTGCGAAAGAGCATTGACGCCAGCGATGGCAATGATTGTTTTGCCAGTCAGCGCATGGATAATATCAGCTTTCATGGGGCCTTCTGTGAGGATAACCATTTCTTGTGGTGTCCCTGCCAGATGTGCCCAACTTTCCGCCTTACATCCATCTGGCTCCTCAACACTTGACACCCAGCGAAACTTGCGTCTGGTAACATTGTCTCTGCGGATCTGAAGCCCCTGAATCCGTCCTTGTATATCGCGAACGGGAATCAGAATACCGCGCCATTCGGAGATAAAAGTCCACTCTCCGGCTTTGCGGTAAAAACCCGGAACGCCAGTCAGATAGTGTCCATCAGCAAGCAGTTTTTTCGCAATGGTGCTCATCCCGATAACAGGGGTAGTTTTGTAGTTGAGTCGCTCGATTTCGTCTGGTGATAGTCCCCTTGACAACAGATTTGCACGATGATCCGAAGCAAGGGTCAGCTGGGACAGAAGTGCCTGATAGGTTGCGTTCCGTGAGTCTATGTCTGTAAGAGGACACTCTTCGGTGACGGGTTCTCTGTCTCTTGACGGGCGGTAATGTTCAATATCTCCGCGCACATCAAGCCGCGTCAGCAGTGCATCCCGCACGGCTGCCCTCGGTATTCCTTCATAGTGGGCATAGAGATCAAACACACCCCCCGAAAAACCACATCTCGGACAGCGAAAAACATCCTTTTTCAAGTTGATGTTCAGATGTCGCTTCCGAGGATTCTCGTCGCAACAGGGGCATGGAATGTTATAGCTACTCCTTCCGGGTGGTGGCAATGGCACACCGATGAGCGGGAGGATGTCTTGCATGTGTATCAAGCCCATGCCGCCTCCTTTCTGGGGGGCGGCAATTCTGCCGCCCCCGCTATTTTATTATGCGGAGGTCTCCTGCAGGGCATATTCACAGATGCGTTTTGCTGCAGCAGAAATTTCCGGGTTGCCAGTAAATTTGTTGGCAATCCAGGACAACGCTTTCGGGTCAAGAGTCTGCAGGTCACCGAGAGTTTTGCCGCTGTACTTCGTAATCGGACAGGGCTGCCGTAACGCCAATTGGAGTTTTTGTTCCTCTGTGAGTTCCGGTTCAACTTCCGGTTCCTTTTCGGAAGGCTCATCGGTAACAGGCGCAGCGGTATCATCACCATCAGAGACAGGGTCAGGAAGTTCATTCAGAACAGGTCCTTCATAATCATCTGCGGTGAGTCCGAATTGAACGCCGAACCCGGCATTGCGCAGAGCAATTCCGATGGCCGCTGTCTGTGCCCACTCACGCGGCGAGATAGAAGGTTTCGTCTGATCATATCCCCGGGATGCAGTCGCATCCGCTAGGTAACAATCAGGGCCATCGTTATAGTCTGCATAAATGCGGGCTGAGGCAACAAACCCATCCTTACAAGGGGTAATAGTTGTAGCGATCCGGCCTTTGGGATAGACCATCCGAAACCATGCGATTTGGATCAGAACCGGGATCTTCTTGCGCGATTTACCCGTGGCCATGTCCGTATATTCTACGGCAAAGAGCATGGGGTCGAATCCCTCGACCTGGTTGATCGAATTGAGGCTCTCCAGAATCGCACTTTTATCACTGGGGTTGTTTTGGCTCATTTCAAGTCTCCTCCTTATTTGGTAATAGGGGTATATGTGTTACGAAGCTGCAGCCAGACGGGCAGCACAGTATTCAGCAAAGTACTGATACTGCGCTTATACATCTGTTCGTTTTCGGCCCTGAAACTGGAAAAACGCTTCCGGCAATCTGCAACTGTACTTTCGAGCGCAGCGGCAGATGTTTGTCGGCTTGCCTTCAGCTTTTCGTCGGGGGGAATCCCGATGCGCCGCTCTTTGGAAAGGCTCTGCACATAGGCATCCACCAGTTGGTAGTGCGCCACCAGACTCTTCATATCCATGGTGACCGGCGCCGTTTTGCACAGCATCTGGCAAGTCTCCAGAACATCGATACGATACAGCAGCTCCTGATACTGGAGCACTTTGCCGATTGCAACAGCCCCACCCTCAAATTCATGGGAAAGGGCTTCTTTGTACGCTTTGTAGTCATTCAGCCATGTGGCCATGTCGCCATCTCCTTTGTTATCAAGTGTCTGCCCCATAGGAATACTCCTCAAGTTTGGAGCGATTCATATTGCAGATGTCAATCATGACGAACCCGCTTGCTACACGTCGGTGCGGCGGTTCGATGACACCAAGTCCAATCAGGAGATCCAGAATTCCCTCGTTCTCTGAGTAGTTCTTGATTGCCACTTCATCTCCCGAAAGGCCATTGATGTTGACCGTGGCTGTCGTCCAGGGTTCCCAGCCATAGTCCGGGTCCAGATTGTAGATCTCGATGAAGCGGCGGGCAGGCTCCGCATAGAGTCCGCCGGTCAAGTTGTCACCCAACGGGGTTTTCAGAATAAACTTTTTCATTTTGTCCCTTCTTTCTGTAGTTCAGCCAGAGCTTGGATGCGGTCTGCCAGATTAGTGCCGCGCCGCTCGGTATCGGTTCGGTTGATTGCGATGCAGAGTGCCCGCCGCTCACCCACGAGGATCACTCGTTCTTTTGCGCGAGTGATCGCGGTATAGATCAGCGGGCGAACCAACATAATTGCGTGGGCGCATTGCAGGTTGATAATAACGGACTGGTATTCCGCACCCTGCGATTTGTGAATCGTAGTTGCATAGGCATGTGTGAGCATATCCAAATCGTTATTTTCGTACTCCACTACGCGCCCATCGCCAAAATCCACTGTCAGTAACGCATCGCTTCCATCCTTGCGGATCTGTACCACATAACCGATATCTCCATTACTGATGTCCTCATAGTTTTTGATCTGCATGACCTTATCGCCCTTGCGGAAGCACCGTTTCCCGAATACAGCTTCGGTTTTTTCGGAGCTAGGCGGATTGATTTTGTCGCGCAGCCGTTCATTCAACGCGGTTACGCCGGTTTCGGTTTTTTGCCGGAACGGGGTAAGCAGGGCAACATTGTCCACACCACATCGCTCAGCTTCCTCAAGGTAAATACGTTCGATCTGGTCGGCAGAGTTTACCAAATCCGATGATTCGACAAACCGGAAATCCGAGCCATATTCAAGGCTCAGGTTCCCGTTTCGTATCAGGCTTGCATTGGTAGCGATCCTGCTGCCACGACTCTGACGGTAGATCTTCTGGAGTCGGATTACAGGAATAACGCCACATCCAATCATTTCACTCAAAACGGCTCCCGGACCCACCGAGGGTAACTGGTCCGCATCACCGATGAAAACCAGCTGGCACCCCCTTGGAATGGCTCTCAGAAGGTGCTCTGCAAGATAGATGTCCATCATGGAGACCTCATCCACAAGCACCAGATCTGCTTCCAGAGCTTCCGGTTCACAATAGTTTCCGTCTTCACCAGCAAGCAGGCCCAAGGCTCTGTGGATGGTGGTAGCGGGCATCCCCGTTGATTCTTCCATGCGTCGTGCAGCGCGCCCAGTCGGTGCACAGCACACAACACGACCGGTCGGATGCCGTGTCCGATAGAGTGCAAGCAGAGCTCGTTCCGTCAGCGTCTTACCGGTTCCAGGGCCTCCCGTTATGATGGTGAGCGGCTCCCTTACTGCGGTTGCCACGGCAGTGCGCTGTTCTTCATTTAAGCTAAGCCTCAACTTCGCTTCAATGCCCTCAATTTCGCTTTCCAATACCTCAGCGTCACGGTAACGATAGTTCGTTTGCAAGCTGAAGATTCGCTCGGCCAACCGCCGTTCAGTTTCTTCTGCCCGCGGCCTGTAGACCCAACCATGGTAAGTGACTATTTTGCGGTCATGAAGCAGTCGAGCAGCTCGTGCAGCGGCCATCTGCTCGGAAAGCTCAGCAGTTTCCAACAGCTTCAAGCTCTGACGAATAAAATCGTGCTTTTCCATACACAGATTTCCGCGTGTTTCCGATTCGGTCAGTGTGAAAAGAAGCCCTTCATCGACCCGCTCAGGGGAAAGCTTGTCAAATCCCATGCTCATGGCAATCTTGTCAGCTGTGCGAAATCCGATCCCGGCCATCTCACACAACTGATACGGATGATTCCGCACGATATTCATCGTGTCATCTCCGTACTGGCGATAGAGTTTTACGGCCCGGTTTGGTGTGATGCCGTGAGGCGCCAGAAAGGCGACTACATCGCGGGCGCCACGGGATGCCAGATAGGAATCGCTGATCTTTTTCAGCTTGGCAGAACTGATTCCCGGTACTTCCAAAAGCCGTTCCGGGTCGGAGTCAAGAATCTGCAGGGTGTTTGTGCCGAACAACGAATAGATTTTTTCTGCTGTTTTAGGCCCGATCCCTTTAATCTGGCCAGAGGTCAGGTATGCGATGATGCCTGCCTTGGTCGGTGCAATCACCTCATCGTAGGTATCGACTTCAAACTGTACCCCGTGCTTGGCGCTGCGGCTCCAATGACCTTTCATGTTGTATCGGAGATTCTCGGCTGTGGGCAAACAGTAGCCCACAGCCTTAAATTCCGACAAGAGATTACCGAGTGAGTCCTGGATGGCCTCACAGGGCTTATACACCGCAATCATGTAGCTGCTGTTCCCCGCAGGGATGCTGCGGGGATAAATCAGCCGTTTGAATTGGCAAAGCAATTGTTTTCCTCCCTTCTCAGGCATGGCTTACCAAAACCTTTTGAGTTTTAGGCACGAAAATAGTTTTCTCGGCCACTTCGTATGAGCGGCACAGATGGATCGCTTGAGCCACCATGCGGTCGGCAAGCTGGTCCAGAGATTGGACGAGCCGAACACGCTCACGCAATTCGGTGAGTCCCCAGTCTTCAAATTCCTCATCCATGTCGGTACCGCGAAGAGAATATGATATGACCTGCATATCCGGCCGCCGGAAATTGATACGGGTCGAATTGCCGCATCTCCCGCAGACACAGTCTGTTTCTGTGGCAGGACGACAGTTTTTTTGTCCGCACTCCGTACAGAAGGACAGATAGCCACTTGGCTTCAGTTCGCCCTGGTAGAGAACCAGATAACCGTTGCTGCGGCCATTCATACCGGCCTGCCACAGATAATTATGCTGACGGTCGAATTCATCGAGCAGTGCCCGCCGTAAATCGAAAAACTCCTGGGTATCGATCATATCTAACAGCTTGCTTTCGCATTCTCCGTCCAGACCAAGTCTGTGGATTTTCAGATTGCAGGCGTAGGAAGTGGATCGATTCCAGGAGTTCATTGTGTGGTATCGAAAATGATTTTTCAGAAACCCCGTCATGTCTGCGCGGCTGCGTAGATCAACAGGGGTATAAAAGGTTCTCACAAGAAGCTCTCCTCTCTGTGCTGGTGATTTTCAGTTATACAGGCTCGACGCGAACCTTGACTTTACGGCTCTGGGTGGTTTTAAGCACGTCCGCATAAGCGGCGGGGTACTTTTCCTTGAGTTTTGCCGAGTCAGGTCGTCTGGTGGTTCGGGTGATAAAATCAATCAGGAGCTTATCGGTCGTGGTGTTCAGAATCCCATGCTCATGCTCCTTCATGATCTCTGCAATTCGCACGCTGTGTGCTTCAATCTCCTTTTCATAAGTATCGATTTCTGCTTTGCATTCGGCAACTTTCCCCTGAAGCAGGGCGATTCGCCGGAGCGGGTGTTCAAACTTGGCCGGGAACTCGATCGTGGGCAGACCAGCTTGGCTTGCACCATAGATCTTAGCGAGTGCTTCCAGCGCCAGCTTGGGCTTTGCGACCTCATCCATCTTGGGCGGTTTGTCATGTTCAAGGCTCCAGATCCAGCGATCCAGTTTCTCAAAAATGATGTCTTCCTTTACGGTATCCCGCTCAATTTCCGGAATCGCCAGGTCGGTGGCAGGATTGTTGCCCCACAAGCACGAAAAGGCGCCGTAGGTTACAGGGTCAAAGGACATATAGAACCGCAGCTGCAGCTCGTAATATCCCGGGATAGCGCCGTCCGCCCAGTCCTCTGCTTTATGGTAGGTGCAGCTCTTGCACTCCAAAATCCCCGGTGCGCCGTCAACGGCTCGCGTGAAACGGCGGTCCATGTTTGCAAGCGCATACGGGTGATCGGCATGCTGATAAAGGCAGGTATCATCATAAACCGTATTGCCAGTTTTTTGAGCGTACCAATACGCGGCAATAGGCTCCAAAAGATGTCCCATCATCAGCTGGTCAGGATTGGATTTCTGCGGTGTCTTCATACGGCCTTTTTTGATCAGCCAGAGCTCCAGCGGAGTTGTCCAGGGAGATAACCCGAAGATGGTAGCAACATCACTGCCGCCCACCGTATAGGGAATATCACCTTTGGGGCCATGCGCCCGGCACTCCAGCCAGCGTTCATTGCTCATACCGGCACAATCAATCAGTGGAATCGCTCGACTCATCAGTAATCCACCGCCTTTGCCAGATCATAATCACTCCAGCGCAGAGTCAGTGCGCGAGCCAAGTTTTCCTCCACCGACAGCATTTTGCTTTCGGGAGTATTGGAGGATTTGAGGATACAGGGGATTTCCTGCAAGGCCATAAACACGTCATGCGCCGTCGCAGGACCGCCACCATATGCCATTTCGTACATGGCAATCGCCTCTACCGATGCTTTTTTCGGAAGAGCCAGCTTTTTGCACACCCGTGTCATAGCATTGATGGGGTAATCCAGGTGGATTTCCAGCAGACGCTGAAGCTGAGAAACCGAGTCTGCAAATTGAGCGAAAAGCTGATCCAATGCATCAGAGAAATCTGCGATGGTGGTTTGACGCCGGTGATCCACTGCCACGCAGCTGCCAATATGAATCGGATATTGTGCGCCCATCAGCAGAGCCGAGACTTTTGCCGAAGCGACTCCGGTATCCGATGTCAGGAACCGAATACCCGGCACCAGTTTGGCAGCCATTTTTGCGCGCCCGGTTGCAATCAGCATTTTCTCGTATGTGCCAAGGAGATCTTCCTTCTGCGCAGGCAATGTCCAGGATGCGCTGGTAAGGGCATGGTCACGATACCCGGTTTCAAATTCTGCGCCCGGGAAACGGGATTCCAATTTGCTTTCCAGCGCTTTCAAGAGCTGGTCGATCGGCAAGACAGAATAGTCAGTCGGATCTCCGGAATGGGCTGCCGAGATTTTCTCGTCACGGATCAGTATCAGTGCTTCGGACGAGAACAGTGCAAGGCAGTCGTTGAGGGTACGGGCCAATTTCTCACGGCTAAGTTTGGGAAGTACAGAACCGCTGATCTTAGCGCGTTCCAACAGGCTTTTGTAGGCGGTGCCGCGCACCGGATACATCTGGCCTTCGACAGAGATGGCCAGCCCAAGGTTTTTTGCCGTATCGGCAACGGCTTCAGAACTGGTGCCCAGGGCGAATGCGGACATATCGCTGAACAGCGGCGATTTTCGGTCCAGCGGCTCCACATGCAGGTCGCTGACCTTGCATCTTTGCCACTGGCTGTCTTTCGCCAACTGCTCATGATAGAGCTGCATTTCACCATAGGTGGTGAATGTGGTGGAGAAGTTGTCTTGACATTGGTTTTGCATAAGAATGCTCCTTTCGTTTTTTTGCAGAATTCTGCGGATATAACAAAAGCCAGCACCCCCGAAGGACTGCTGGCTTATGCCTAAATTAAGTTGGCAGGAAACAAAAAAGACGCCATCTGCTTATAGCAAATGACGTCTTTGAAACATGAATCAACTGTGTTTCGGTTTCCCAAAACTCTGATACTGATACAGATATTATATCAGAGCTTTATCCAACAGTCAAATAAAACGAGAAGAGCATCTTCTGGCGGCCAGCATGTCATTTTGCTTCTGTACCGGCCAGCTTTTGGAGAAATGATTCGGTGAGATACAATGGTAGCTTCTCCAGCGAAAGCCGATAATGCGTAAAGGTATATTCGCCTTCAATCCATGCTTCGTAGTAGTTGTCGTCGGACATCACAGAAAATTGTGACTCCGATTGAATGTTCATGATTAGACCGCAATCCAGTTCTTCCCGGAGCATGTCAATCATTGTGCGGCGTGCTTCTGCATAGGCACTGAACAACTTGAGCGATGAACCGAAGTCGCCGTTATTGGCCCAGTCTTCGAGCAGGCCCCAGATATCCGCTTGAGGGGAAGGTACGGTCTGATCGTGGAGAACCTGAATCATATCCGGTGCCATGATCACACGTTGAAGCGAGATATCCTGGAGCGTTTTTGGGGTTCCATGAAGAATTGAAAACACTTTTTCCAGTTTTTCGATCTCAGCGGGGATCACGGGTGTGTCGAAGGAACAATAGATGTCAGGTGTTTCATTTTGGGTTTCCCGGTCTTGGCCATCGCGGATCTCGACAATGGTGCCGAGCAGCCCTTGATAGGGGCTCTGATCCGTTGCCATAACTGTGGAACCGATGGCATATTTTACGCTGCCATGGGAGTACTCAGCTCCCGGATAGCGCAAGATCATCATTCTCACCCTCTTCCTCTTCCACATCGAACATGTCTTGAAACAGTTCACTGCAACGCGCATCATCAAACTCATCTATTGAAAATGCACCGTTTTCGCCATACATGATGCCTGCAAAAAAGCACCCGGGTTCTTCATAGTGAAGTTCAAACGCAAGCTCAGGGTAAAGCTGGATGATCTTTTCAAACCACCCCTGGGGCGGCGACCAGGCCGTAGTAAACGAAAAATCGATAGACTCACAGCCCTCAGTCCACCCCATTTCTTCAGGGGAGATATGATCGTAGTATACGTCCCACTTTGTTCCCCAGTTCTGGATACTCCAGTGATATCCATCGATTTTCTCGACGGGATGTTCCTGCCGAAGCAGGTCCCAGATGTTCTGAGGCAATTTGCCATGTGCATCATAGCCCATATCCAGGACTGCCTGCGGGGTGGGCACCAATGCGTTGAAACAAAAGAATTTTTCTGTCGGTGTGACTCGTTCGAGCCCTTTTTCCCATTCCTGGGGTGGGTAATCAGCAGGAAGGCCCTGCGATTCAAACACCAGTTTTTTCAGGCTTTCTGCGTTACCAGACACCTTCAAGGTGTTCCAACACCAGTTCGGCATATCTGTCACCTCCCTTAATAATGGCAATCAAAGATGACAAGTGCCCAAAGCTGGGAATTTGCCTGGATCTCTTCAAAGACCTGCTTGTTCAGCCGTGAAGTGCTCCTGTGCGTATCATAAAAAAACGAGTTGTAGGAGTAGCTTCCCTGGATCAAATCCGCAAAACTGCTCAGATAATAAGTGGCCATGGACAGACTGTATTGGTCACTGGGCGAGTCTTGCGCATCTTCCATAACGGCAGCAGCCAGCTTTTTGAGATCCAGATAATCATTGTCTTCCAGATATTTCAGAGCCTGGTTCATGGCTTCCAGCTGATAGGATTGTGCCGTTTGCAGTTCCTCCTGAAACCGCACAGGATCATCTGCGGCGAGAAGCACATTTTCCGGGTATTTATAGCTCCATCGCCCAGCAGTATCGACCTCTCTCCAGTCAAATACATGGCCATCAAAACATTCGGTCTGATTATTTGCATAAGACCGGATCTGCTGTTTGGTTACACTCGGGTAATTTTTGCCCACGCAGCAAATGTCAGGGATATAAACGAGGATTCTATGCAGAAAATGCATAATACAATGCTCCTTTCAAAAAGGCGGGGGCGCCGCAGCGCCCTCGCCTGATGGTTATGCCCAGATGTGCCGCTTTACAACAGCGGTCAGTTTCACAGGCAGTTGATGAAGATCCGTGATGTCCAAAAAAGAATCACCATAGATCCGTTCGATGTTTTGTTTGTCGTCACCAATGGCGGCAGCAATGAAAAGGATGCCTTTACGCCGGTATTCCTGCTTGATGCCGCGAAGATCTTCCTCGGCGGCACTGCCGTAATAACCGTCGGCTGCGGGCTGTCCATCGGATACCAGGATGAGGATTCGAACCTCTTCCGGACGGCGACTCAGTTGTTCAGCGACAAATCGCAGCGCAGCGCCGTCGCGGTTGTTGGAGCGAGCCGAGATATCCATAAGCCGGTACTTGTCATCATGGTCGATGGCATCAAACTCCGCATACGAATATAGCTCTATGCTTTCGCCGCCTTCTCTGGGATAGCCGGTGGAGTGCCCATATACGATGACTGGGATATGAAGCGAGCAGCAGAAATCATAAAGAATAATCGCGGCTGCCCGTGCGTAAGTACACCGGTCACAAGAGCACATAGACCCGGACTCATCCAGCAATAAAGCAACCGCAAGCTGCGGCGCTTCACTTGGCAATGCGTTTTTATAGAAGACCTTTCCGTCCTGGCGATGCAATGTGTGTGAATCCAGGCGCCTACCCATCAGCAGGCCGGTCTGTTTTGCGCCCCGCTGCCGATCCTTCAGCTGCTGCAGAAGAGTTTTCTGCAACTGCCTTGAGATTGTAAGCAACGGCCCGGAAATCGCCTCATACTGTTCGATCAGCTGGTCGTCAACCTCGGCAAATCGATTCACACGGACATGAACTCCGCTGTGGATGTTACCGTAGGATATTCCCTGTGCAGCATCGTTAAGCTCCCTGATCCGCTCATTTTCCAGAGTGGAGCAAGCGGCTTTCTCAGCCATCTTATCCAGCATCCGTTCGATGTCAGATGCAGCGCCGGAATAAGCTTCCCGGTGGTAGTCATCGTTTCGTTCAAACTCACCACCGGCAGGTTCCGAAACCCGGGAAGTCTTGCTATAAGACATCCTTCCGGTTTCGGTTTCCGAGACTGCCTGCTTTTCAGACCCGGGAAGGCTCCCGATCTCGTTGGAATCATTTTCCGCATCCGTTTCCGGTGCAGCCGATCCCGCAGACTCTGACTCCTCTTTCGAGGTCTCTTCAGGTGCGTCACCGGAGGAACCATTGTCTGCCGTTTCTGCTTTTTCCGAATCAGCAGGCTCTTCTTCGCTTGCGGACTCTGCATCAGCGTGCGTGGCCATTCGATGTGTCGAACACGATGCTTCAGATGTTTCTTCCGAATCCGCAACAGGAGCTGTGGCTCCCTCTGCGGCAGAAGAACTGCCGGACAAAGCGCGCAGCGTTTCGGATAGTGTCTCTGCGGCGGAGCTGGCTCCGCCTGCGGCTGCGGCCTCTTTCTGAAGCTCTTCACAATGCTCCAAGTAGTCTTGCCAGTAAGGCCAGCATCGAACCAGGATTTGATTTGTGACACTCCATCGGTTTTTCGCTGAGGTGTCCGTGATCGCACTGTCCAGCTCAGGAAGGAGCTCAAACACAGCCTGAATCCGCTCATCGCTGAGGGGTTCATCACCATATTTGATTTGGCCAAATTTTACATACGACAGAATGGACTGCAGCACCGACATTGCAATGTGCCCGCCATCTTCCTCATACTCCTTGAGCTGTGTCAGGGTAAGACCTTCCGCCCACTGCCTCTCTCGAAGAATATCAAGACAAATACCGAGTCGCCCGGTGAACCTTGTAAGTACCCGGCTTTCAATGTATCCATCTTCCAGGATATTTTCGATATAATGTGCCAGATAACACAACATGTTGAGGTGTTCAGGCTCGGTCTTTGCGTATTCCCAAAGAGCTTGCTCATTCCGAATATCCGTCCCCGTCTTCAAAACAGGCGGTTGCGGATACCATTTGTAGACCTTCAGGAAATTCATGTAGGTTTGGGCTGTCAAAAAGTCCGTGTAGAGGCAGTGCCCCAACTCATGGGCAAACAGCCCGCAGACCAGATCGTAGCGGTCGGTCCGGACGCGAGTTTTGGTGATAATCGGATGTCCGGCATTGATCTTGATGGTCAGGTTATCGGTGCGTGCGATGATGTCCTCTTTTGGTTTCCACATCAGGTCCACATGAACGCGCCGATTATATTTGTAGCGGCGTGTCTGAGCTATGGCCATATCTTCAAAATGGAGCGCCAGGATTCGGGACGTAAAAAACTGCCGGTCCGTAATCTTGCTGCGCTTTTCATTGAGGAGCTGCTTGACACGCTTGTGATTCACTCTTGCCAAAGAGTAGAACCTCCTTTCTTTCGTTATGCTGTTGTCGATTTCCGCTTAGGTGCGAAAATCGGTTCGAGAATGGTACTGATCAGCGCCTCCCGATCCTCTTCATCTGCAGTGGCTTTACTGATGATGGTGTAGAGTGCAGACTCGTAAGGATCACCGGAGATCTCGGTGCTGATTACCCAGTCGATCAGGCTGCGCATTCCACAGGAACCATCCGTAATACTGTTTTTTCGGCAGTAGTCCGTCATGTCATTTACGACCTGGACCATCTGAGAAATCTGGTATTCATCGGTGGCGCCGGTAACGGCCATAACACGCTGGACCATCACTTCAGGCGGGGGCAGCTCGACGTCTTTAACTAAACTCATACGGTCTGTTACCGACTGATTCATGCCACGACAGCCTTCATAAGACACGTTTGTCGTTACAATGACGACTGCGTCCGGATGCCGCTTGATGATCTCGCCAGTCGGCAGCGTAATGGTTCCATCCTGCTCCAGAAGGGAGTTCAGACCTACCAGAACGCCGGGCTGCATGATAGTGGAAGGTTCCTGGATCTCAACAAGATACCCATTTTTCAGAGCCTTGATAAAATCCGTTTCCACATAAGTATAGGTTTGTCCAGTGCTCTGATGCTGATCGCTGTGAGCGGTCAATGCCCGAACTTTCTCGGTCACCTTATCCAGCACAACGGCCAGGCACTCCTGCGTGGTAGCATCGGGTTTTTCCTCACCAGTCAGCGCATGATAGACGCCTGCCGGATCATAATCCATATCGTCCAGATCCGGAAGCTGCATGAGCTTGGACACATTTTCATAGTTGATCCCGCCCATGGTTTTGAGCATCTCCCGTTCACGATCCAGTTCGGCATCTCCAGTGGAGAAAGAATCGGTTTCAGGGAACACGCTGCCGATAAAGTCGAAAATCTCGGTTCCGGCAGAACAGGTATATTTCATGTACGGAAGCCCAAGACCTGCAGCAATCGCTTTTGCGCCCATCGTCTTGCCGGTACCGGCAGGGCCACGCAAAAGGAAATTCCGCATCTGCATGGGTTTACCGGTGGTCACCTGCGCGTGCTTACAGATCTCAACTGCTTCGTGAGGAATGATATACCACTCGGGCAGTTTCGGAACCAACGACTGTTCCGCTGCAGACAGTTTCCGGCTTGGATCGAGGACATACTTGCCCTCAAAATCGCTGTGTTTGATCTCGTTGGTGGCTTTGGAGATTACCACTCTCCCGGTTTTGGCGAAAATGGTAAATTCACCGGCAACCACATCGGTCGGAGAGAACACACCAGAGTCCAGCTGTGCCGGAGAGACCCGCAGCAGATTCCCGGATTTATCCACATTGATCTTGATATGCGCAGCACAGGTTTCATCCTTGATACGGCGATACGCGTTGTCGCACATGAGTGCCATGGATTCAGTGGCCAGCTTCATATCAGGATATTCCGCAGCAATCTGATTGCTGTAGGCATTATAGTTGTCTGCAAACTCATCGTCCGACATCAGCACAGGCATCAGGCAGAAAAACAAAGCCGCACCATCACGCTTGCTGGCATGGGCAACATATTGTTCTGCCGTCTCGGTGTTTTTGTCGTAAACGCTTGCCAGTGCAGACCCGCTGGCGACATCGATCACTACCAGATGATAGAGATCCGGCCCCATGGAGGATTTGTATTCGGCGACACATTTCTTGTTCTCAACCCAGCCGACGGCGCCTTCGCCACCGTTGGTTGCGCAATGATAGAACGCATGAACAGCTTTGATCACCGAACAACAGAGCGTGGCTTCCGTGCCGCTGGCATATTTCGATGCCACCTTCACCTTCTTGCTCGTCAGGGAATCAAACGGTTCCGGAAGTGCGCGGGAGTAATTGAAGAGGTTCGCAATGGATACGCTCATTGAATGTCATTCCTTTCTGCAGTTCTTCTGCTTGAGATTGATTTTGATCCCCTCATCGGTCGGGTTGCATTCTTTAATACCGCTGCTTACCAGCTCCCGGCAAATATACTCCCAGCACTGGGGGTCAGGAAGCTCAGAAGCAGGGATCGCGAGTTCGGAATCTCCGTTTGCGATACATTCGTTGCATCGGCTGTTCAATTCCATAACATGAAGTTCAACCCACTCACATGCCAGCAGCTCATAGTCGACCCGAGGGGCACTAGCCACCGGCTCGGCTTCTGCAGCCTGGCTGTCAGGATTCGATACCGGTTCCTCATCAGGCTCCGGGACTTCCGGCGCCTCTTGTTCCGGTTCAGGAGATGTGCCGTAAGTGATACCGGCTACCTGGAGGTTTTGGATGTGTACAATTGCTTCACGATAACCGCCGGCCTGGTTCAGCAGAATAGCAGTATCGCGACCAGACAGAATATCTTCCTTGGCATGCTGAGATTTCCAAACCCATCTTGCCTGCGGGAAGTCGCCAGTGACCCGTTCGGTGATCCGGCGGATTGCCAGTTCAAAGGCAAGCTGCTGAAGATCTTTTTCTGTTTCTGCCTTTGCGGGTTCCTGGGGTACGGATTGTATGATCACCGTTTCTTTGCGTGACAAAAACAAGAGGCGAATCATCGCCGCAAAGAGGCCCAGGATGCACAGCAGAATGAGCGGCCAAAGTCGGCACATGAACAGAATTACCGTAAACACCCCGAGAAGAATCAGGGTGTCGTAGACCAGGCGGCGCTGAAATTCCTTGTTTTTCATGGCTTTTCCTTTCTTGTGGTACAAAAAAACGCACATGGGAAATTTTCATACCCCATGTGCGTTTTTTGTTCGCGTGAATCATTTGTTCGTGATAGCTTCAAAGGAAACTCACTCGTCGAAGAAGGAATTTGCGCCTCCGAACGGCTCATACCCGGTGAAGTTGTCACTCTTCTGCGCGGCAGGTTGTGCCGCAGGCTGAGAGGCCGCCTGATACGAAGGCGCCGTCTGCTCTGCGGAATCAGCGTTGTCCTTTGCGTGTTTGCCGGAAGAGCAGTATTCGATCTCGTCCACGATGATGACCGTGGCACTCTTTTTTTCGTGGGTCGTGGAATCTTCCCACACATCCTCGTCCAACCGGCCAAGAATGTTGACAAAAGAGCCCTCCTTCAGCTGCATTTTTTTGATGCGCTCAGAGGTCTGCCCGAATGCCTTTACCGACAGGTTGATCCAGCGCTGGTTGTTTTCGGCCCGGGTGTCATATACTTTCTTGCCGACCCTGAACCGAACCCCTTTCTCAGAGAACCGAAGTGCCGGTGCGCCGTCATACCCTTTCGAGATGACGACATCAGTTGCGATGACCTTTAACATAAGTTTACTCCTTTCTTGCAGGGATGCCTGCAGTGCAATGATATATTTCGATCCCGGATTGGGAAGGAAACCAGAAAATAAAAAAAGTGCCAACAAGCACGGATGTGCTCATTGACACTTTGTAACCAGATACTATGGCATTCCCAAACGGAACCCTGATACTGATGGTGTCATTATATCATTGCTCGGTTGATTCGTCAATTGCTGGGAAGAGACTGGGTCCTGATGCTCTTTTCAATTTCATATTTGACCAGTTCCAAAGCGATCTTGGTCTTAACGGGGTCGAAGCGGCAGTGCCCGTCGGGGGTGATGTTCTGCTTAATGAGTTGCGGGATTTCTTCAGCTAATGCGACAATTTCATCGACCTGGTTCATTTGTCTGCCCCTTTCAAAATTTCCATCGCCATATAACCACTCAGCACTTCACAGTGATCCGCATGATAAACCGGCGTTCGTGATGCAATATAGAACCGCAGCATGTCACCGACCTGCACCTCCATATTCCGCCGATGCGGTACCACTTTAATTGTGTGAGGATCTGCAAACACATATACAGATTTGTTTTTCCGGAACAGGTAGGTTTGCTCAACCTTCTGGCATCGCCCCTCGACAACAACATATTGCCCAGTGGCAACTGTGTAGTAAAACCATGCACCCGATATGCCCACGACCAGGGCAATCGCCAGCAGTGAAATGCTCAGATACGGTTCACCGTATAACAGGAATGAGCAAATACAGGCAAACAAACTCAGTCCGGCCCCAACGAAACGAAATACCATTTGCCGCGCAAGAGGTGGCGGCAATTCTTTCAGCTTAGTCATGTTCTCACCTCAAAGCAGGAGGATACGCTTTTTGCGCAGCAGTGAGAGAACCGTTTGCACCGTGCGATCCCGGCATTCAGCAGCTTCCATCTGGGTTTCCAGAATATTGTCAAAGATCGTATCCGTTGTATAGATCAGCTCGGTGAGTTTTTGGCGGTTCTCTTCGCCGAGCCATCCAGCTTCCGGCGCGATTTTATGTTCCTCCAGATACACAAGCTCGGCCATCGTCAGTCGCAACCCTGCACCAGTGATCCAGCGCAACAGATTGTTTTCCACGGGTGCAAGCGGGAGAGAAAGGCCGCGATGCTGAGCCGGGACAATGACACAGTGAGTCAAAGCACGGTATTCATCAACTGGGCCGGGGCCGATCTCTTCCACAAGTCCCATCTTCCGCAATTGCCGTAGCTCTTTTTCTTCGTTGAAATCTTTCCCGTCTGTCTCGGCAATGTGCAGTCGTGCGTCCAACCAAAGCCCTGCGCGTAAACCTGTCAGCACAAACTCATTGCCGAAGTGGTTGATGCGCAGAATATGCTCCGTAGATTGCTCCTTCACAATCCCTTTTGCAAGATATCTCATAGTAACACCTCTTTCGGCTGTTGATTATCTACACTAACATTACACCGCCAATACAGTCGATTTTGCAACAGTTAAAGCAGATACAGTGCCACAACACATGCGGAAATGATCAGAAAAACACCTGCGCAAAGCAGCAGAATTTTGATCACAAGCGACCGATCCACCGGTTCCCTCTTTTTGCCCAGATCGGTGGGCAGGATGTCATCATAGTACCCGTCATAGTTTCGATCGGCTTCTGCATCCAGCAAGGCTTCGTCTGGCGGAGCCGGTTCCTGTTCGCTTACAACGGGGTCCGATGCCTGCTGTTTCTGCTTTTTGGCACGAAGGAAAGGTGGAAACCGTTTTTTCTTCTGCTCAGAACAGCCTTCTTCCTGGACGGGAACAAGTTTTTGCCCGCACTCCGAACAAAACGAAGCGGCAGAATCCTGCAAGGGCGCACCACAATAAGGACAGTATTTCATATAAAATCCCCCATAAGAGAGTATTTGGCCATCAAAGCCATACCTCACGATCTAATGTGGGACAATATCATTATAGCATCGCTCGATTTCCGCGTCATCGGCAATATCCTTGCCATATCTGTGCCATTTTATAGGCATTTCGTTTTCAGCCTCATGTTTTTCCTGCCTTCAAACGGATTATCCTCACGTTTCGCCGTTCTGCATAAGCCAACGTCTGAGCAGCTCCGCCAAAACTGCGTACCACATACGAAACCAGATAGTCGGAATGCTCCACCAACCATTTGTTACGCCGGGGTATAGCAGCGCGTTTGGGGACTGTTTCCAAATCTTCAGGGAAAATTGTTGGCGCATCATGGGAAACCGGCGCCGAGAGCTGCGGATGGTATGCGAGCACCACATAGTATCTCATTACTGGAAAAGAAGCCTGCAGTTCCTGCAAAACGCCCAGAACCATGCGATCAAACCCTCCGTGGTTTCCAACATAGAAGAGGTGGACATTTTTTTCACGGATCAAGTCTGCAATGGTTTCTTTCAGCTCAATTCTCAGACTCTCTGGAGCATCAGAGTGTCCGCAAAACCCACAAACAACCCCCATCAGATCTCGCCCCACAATTTTTTCAGAAAATATCTAAATTAGATACTTAATATCTATTTTATTCTGTTTTATATCTAATTGCAAAATAAAATCAAAGAACGGGAGAAATAATATCTAAACAAGATACACAGGTGGAAGATTTCATGACAAAAAATATGTTTATCATAAAGGGCAACCTCTGCGCTGAACGCGTTCGCTTGGCCCGTGCTCTGCAAAAGCCGCCCATAACCCAAGAAGAACTTGCCCAAAAGATTCAGCTTATGGGCGTTGAAGACATGACCAAATTGATCATCTCTCGGATCGAGAAAAACCAGCGCCACGTCTGCGATGCCGAATTGCGGGTTTTGGCCAAAGCACTGGGAGTAACCATGGAATGGCTCGTCGGAGATGCTGATGAGCAGGACTATGGTCAAAGATAATATAAAATGGGCTCGGCAAATGTAAAACATCTGCCGGGCCCATTTTCGCCTGAAGGACGATAGATTTTCCTCCGTAAAGTTCTATGGTATTATGCGAAATTATGCGAAGAAAAATCCGCAGGATCAAGCGATAACCTGCGGATTTTCCTTTTAAGTCGTAAACCGGCTACGGTTACTCAGGAATTGAATTTAGCCTGTTTCACAGCTTCAGACAATATGTGTCTTCCCGCATGCAGTAGGGAGTGGCTGGGGTCTACTGTAAAGTTGTCCATTCGCTATACAATTGACTAATTCTAGTTTTCAATTGATCTGTACCAATAGTCGATGTTTCTTCCAACACCCATGGAGGACTATCCAGCTCTTCCCAATCTTGTTGAATATACGATTGATACAAAGAACCATCCAGCAATTTATCGATCTTGTCCACAGAGATGCCTTCCAAAGGATAATTCAACGATTCTATTTCTTCATTGTTTATCACGGTGCGAACAGACAGAGAATAAGGTTCTTTATCGTCCCCCAAAGTATAGGTAAGCTCACAATCGATGGTTTTCACTTCGCCGTTTTCAATCTCAAGGATTTCATTTCTTGTCCTATCGGTGAAGCCATGCGAATCGTTTCCTTCAATTCGCCACTTTACGCTGTCCTCACTGCGCTGCGTATATACATTAACCACATTTATGTAGATGATGCTGTCCTGATCGTGTTTGTTCAGGGCATATTCGCTTTTCTTATCAAACATACTTGTCCTCCATTTCAATTCAGGGGTTAGCGGGTGAATGGTGAATTAAAATGGGGATGGCGGGGACCGGCAGCCTACGAAGAACCGCAGGATATGACAAAAAACGCCTGACTGGATATAATCCAGCCAGACGCTATCTGGTGCATTTTGATATTGCCTTACATCGTATAGTTCATCTTCTTGAGCATAGGTCCCCATTGCTGGGGACGGGCTTTTTTTGGCAGGTAAATTCCTGCCGGATTATGTCGAAACCCTCTGTGCTTCACGGCGGCTCCCTCCTAAAGCCGCCGTACCAAAACACAGTGCAGGGGTCGTCGAAGCAAAAAGAAACGGCGGCCTTAATCTACTCAAAACCGCCGTCAGGGTATAATTGTAAAATGAGCGCATGAAAGCACCTGCCCCGCAACGGTTTTTTTCTTTCCCCGCAGTGGAGGCAGATGTTTCTTATTGATTTACCAAAAGCATAAACTACAAATGTTACAGAAATGTCCGAGGTAGCTTTTATTTCGACAGAAAAGTTCCACCGATTTTCTGATTATCTTTTCAGATGTGTAGTGAACAATCCGCTGGATCTATTTGCATGGAAGGTGCGGTCAGAACGGAAGCGGCAGCATCTGACGCAAAAACAGTTAGCTGAACGCCTCGGTATGAATCCCCGCACGATCATAGATTTGGAGACCTGCCAAAGTAATCCAAAATTTGAAACGGTGGTCCTTGTCGCCAAAGAATTGAATATCAGCGTGGACGCCGCCATCTTCCCGGAAATGGTAAATCAGACAGTCTCGAAAACAGTCGTGGACTTCTTTGCCGGGAAAAGCGAAGCAGAGATCGAAAAATTTATCGCGCTCTGCAAACAGGCGGAAGCCTTCCAGAAAGACGAGTAACGCGGTCGGGTTCGATGTGCCCGGCCGCGTTACTGTTTTACCCCATCTTCATGCGGGCAAATCAATCTTCTTTATGTGAATTGTAGGCATCCCGTAGATGCTCAAAGGACTTTTGGCTGATGACATGCTCCATCCGGCAAGCGTCCCGCTCCGCCGACGCCGGATCAACGCCGGCCTCGGTGAGCAGATCCGTGAAAAAGCGGTGCTTCTCATAGGTCTGCTCGGCAATTTCTCGCCCTAAGTCAGTCAGATGAATAAAGAAGTCCTCATCCATCGTAAGAAATCCACCTTCCTTTAGAGTGGACACGGCATGGCTCACGCTTGGCTTTGACACCTCCATGTGCCGGGCTACATCCACGGAGCGCACCATGCCCTTTTGCCTTTGGAGAACAAGGATAGCCTCCAGGTAATCTTCTCCCGACGCATGGAGTTTCATGTT
>CALXAH010000074.1 GCA_944386225.1 uncultured Gemmiger sp. | reverse complement strand
TCGGCACGCTGAGAGGAAGTTATTGCTACGACAGCATAAGGGAAGTGGTACGCAGGGTTAATCGAAACACCGGGATAATGGAGCCCTTCTTCTCCACTCTGAAGCAGGAAGAACTGTACCGGAGCTCCTACCGGTCTGAAAACGAATTCAAGAAAAGGGTTTCCGAATATATGAAGTTCTACAACAAAAGGCATCCTCATCGCGCCAACCAGTACAAAACACCAGATGAAGCGGAGAACGCCTTTTATGAAAAGAATGCCGGCTGAATCCGTTGCGGCAGCCGGTTCAAATAAGGGGGCTTGAAGCTGTTTGTGATCAAAAATGAGAAAGTTTGAATATTTGTGTCGCAGGAGGCCAAATGCCGGAAAGCCTTGATATGACAATAAAAAATGGGAGTCAAGTTTCATTCGATCTCGCCGGATCGTTCAGAACTTGACTCCCATTCACTTGGCAAGCCTTAACAAAAAAGATATTTTAAGAAAAATGGCTTAACAGAGCCATTTTTCGGGTATGCACCACAAATATCTCTTTCCCAAAAAGGTTAGGTTGACATCATATATGAACTATGGTACTCTGATTATAGGAAAAGAGATTATAAAGCAAGGAGGGACAGCGATGGATAAGGAAATCATACGGGCATATAAGCAACTTAAATCGGTCAAAATGGTTGCTCGATCTCTTGACGTATCTGTTGTAAAAGTACGGCGAACTTTAATCACCGCTGGCCTCTGGCGGAGCAAACGTAGCGACGCTTATCTGGATTTGCTTCACAAGGGCCTCACCCCGGATGAAATCGCAAATAAGTATGGTGTTTCCAAAAAAGCGGTAGAGGCATATATGCCATATACGCAAGGCTCTTATGGCGGATCTGATAAAAGCTATACCGCACTTGTAAGCGATCTGTACCGGAAGCGCAAGAGATATGCCTTATCTCGACAGGTAAGCCGATCCTATTCTGACAACTTAGAAGCTGAAAGAAAGGGGCGTCGAAAATATATGGAGAAAATGAATGAATGCAAAGCCCTTCATCTACACCTGGCACTTGATCTCGGTGGGCTTAGTGAGCCGCAGCTGACAATTCTTGAGAAATGCGGCAATGTGAAGGATGGAATATCTCGTGATGTTATCGTGCCAAGTTCTATTACGCTTCATGCGCTGCATTATCTGATCCAGCAATTATTCGGGTGGCAAAATTCTCACCTCCATCACTTTACATTGCCTCAGACAACTTTCACAATGCTGACGGATGGGAAGTTTGCAAACTGGAAAAAGTTATGCGGGATCTATTTCCAAATGCCTGATACTAAGGATCCATACAGGTTTTGGGATGATGACTATGATGGAAAAGTCAGTTTTCACAGCTGGCTATCTAGTAAGTATAACGGTCCTTACCAATATGACACCGAATACGAACTCTACTCCAGCTGCCAGCAGCAGCTCGATGAACACTTTGAGGAAAATCTGCCTCCGCTTCCTCATTTCCGAAATGCAGGCGGCAATGCGGTTTTGATGATTCCTACTCCAGAACAGGCAACGATTAGGGATGCACACCGTTACTATTGCTTTGACGGTGATATCGAAGCCCTGCTGGAGAGACTGACTCTCGCACAGATCATGCTCGCTGACAATGAAGATGCGCCCACAACAATCGAAGATATTTTGACCGATCCTATTCCCGTCACAAAAGCACTGCACTACTACTATGACTACGGTGATGGATGGGAGGTATCAATCACTCTTGTGGAGAACAGTACGGAGGCTATAAAGCACACGGATGTTGCAGAAACTCAAAAGCCGATCTGTATTGATGCGGATGGGTTGGATGTAATGGATGATGTTGGAGGTGTTCCGGGCTATTGCTCGTTTCTACATGACATCTACTTCAAAGAGCCGTCACAAACTGCCGATTTGTGGGATAACGCCATTCTGAAAGGATGGTCAGATCAGCAACGCAAACCCGAAAATATTCTATGATGTAGGTTGTTGCCAGCTTGTATTCCCTTCAGGGGCACACTACCGCTCTATGCTGCTATGTTTTTTCGGCTTATGCTCTCCGCTTTTCCATTTCCCCTCAAATAGTTCTTCAGAAATACAATCCTTGGGGTAATAGACATTTTTTCGCACCCAACCGTTCTCTTGGAAGACCTGGGTGATGATTCGCTCCGGAAGCACTTCGATTATGAAGTCCTCATTATCCATTGTTTTCCCGAAAAGCGGCTCAGGATATTTCTCATGCTCCTCACAAAGTTTCAGCATGGCATCCCAGTCACTTGAGTCGAAACGAATTTCCTGGACAGGCGTCTTTTCGATTGCTTTTCACCTCCTTCTATATAAGCTCGGGCTGCCCTTCGCAGACACTCCTGCCAATCCAAGCAGGGAAACAAATCAGGAGAAAAGAAAAGGCGGGAATCTCTCCCCGCCTTTTCTTTTTGGTGTCATTTCGGATCAGTTTTACCGTCAATGAGCACCTTCCTAGCCAGCTCCAGAGCAACTCTTTCCTTGATGAAGCTAAACTGACAGTCGCCGTTCTCTGTGATGTTGCGATTCAGTAGCTCCTCAATTTCCTTGAGCAGTTGCCGGAGGATTTCTGCCTGTTCCATTACATTGCATCTCCTTCTGTCCGGCGCTTGTTACTTGCTCAAAATGCTATCGAGAATCCCGTTGTATTCCGGGAGCTGGTCGGTATATTTTCTCATCCAATCTCTTAAGGCTCTCTTTTCCAGCGGGGTTGCTTCTGTGTAATCTCCACAGTGCCCCTCCAGTTCCATGAAGTCGTAGGCCAGCTCGGTATAAAGACGGTCGAGAAGTGTTTCGGGTTTGTCCAGGGGAATCAACTCTGCATCGCCCAGTTTATCTTTAGGTGGCAGACTCAGTAGAATATACCCGAATTTCTCCGAATGCACTACATCGAGCAAGTTGCACTCGCTGATGTATGGCTTCATGACTTCAATGACTCGTTCCAGTTCTGAAACGGTTGCTGGTGTGTTGGTTGCTCGCATACAGTTCATCTCCTTTTACCGAATAGGTCGACAGAATTGGACGGTACATCCTTGTTTCCGTCCCTTTCATTATACTTCGGAGGTAGAGAGGGAACCAACACTTTCCAATCTGATTCCACGAATTGCTTTTGACTTTTAAGGGAAACATCCTGCTTCACGGAGTTTCCTTACCATGGGATCTTCTTCGACTATGTCGCCGGTTTCAGCATACAGTATGCTGGACCTGGGGATATACTTGTAGCCGTCAAACGGGTTTCCGATTGAGAACACGTCGGTCGGTTTGGCCTTTCGAATCTTGGTGATAAGCCTCTTTTCAACGGGCAGATCATCATCCTCAGAGAAGCGAACGACGGTGCCATCCAACAAGTGGATGTGGTATTCCTGCAGCATTACGATGTCTTCTTCCATTTGCATACCTCCTAAATTCTTTCTTCTACACAGTACCCGCCGCCGAAGTAAACTTCGAGGCGTCCATCGGGGAACACTTTGATGCACTCGACCATCTGACGAACGATGCTGTCATCGTAGACATCTTGATGAGCCTCTCTATCATCGATGATTGCCTGAATCTGGGCCATGCGATCCGAAGCTGCCGCATCCTGTGTTTGGATCTGCTCCAGCTCACTGATCCGCTTTCGGAATAGGAGGATGGAGTCGGACATCTCTTTGAACTCACTTTCGTGGTCTTCCATGTCCTCGTTGTTGCGTACTGCCTGCTGGACTAGGGCCATCATTGACTTGTTCAGTGCCTCGATCCTACGCTTGAGTTCATCAATTTCTTCGGTGTTCGAGTGGAACCCGATTGCTTCACCGATGGTTGCTTTCATCAGTTCCAGATATGTACTCCGGTCCTGACGATTGAATTGGTTGATTGCTCGGACGATCGCTGCATGGAGCTCCTCCTCCTTCAGGGTCGGGGCAGTCTTGCAATACTTTTTCCCGTTTTCCAGCCGGTTCATGCATCGCCATACGATTCTTTTCCCGCCTGCCGACCAAGTCACTCTCTTGTACCGGCTTCCACACTCCCCGCATATCAACACTTCGGATAATGCGTATTTTGAGTATTTTCCGGTATACGTTGTAGCTTTCTTTTCGCTGGAGGGGGTGAGAGCTTTTCTTCTCGCGATTTCCGCTTGGGTCATGTGGTAGGTTTCTCGGCTGATGATCGCCGGATGGCTGTTTTGGACATAATACATGGGGGCTTCACCCATATTGTTCCGGCGCGTCTTGGAGATGCAGTCCACCGTTACTGTTTTTTGAAGGATTGAATCCCCGCAGTACTTTTCATTGCGGAGCACGTTGTACACCATCACATGGCTGAACGAGAATTTCTTTCCAGGCACTTTGATGTTTTCGCTTTGGAGTTTCTCGGAGATGGCTCTGACTGTTTGGCCACTAAGAAACATCTCATAGATCCGCTTCACGATCTCCGCTTCTTCGGGCACGATTTCCGGCTCGCCATCGGGTCCTTTTTTATAGCCCAGCATGAGTTTATACTGCATTGTCACCTTGCCATCTTCGAACCGTTTCCGATAGGCCCAGGTGATGTTCTTGCTCATACTCTCCGATTCGGATTGTGCAAAGCCCGCGTAAATTACGAGGTACAGTTCACTATCAATACTGAGGGTATCGATGTTCTGTTCTTCGAAGTAGATGCCGATTCCATGGTTTTTGAGCGCGCGCACATGATTCAAGCAATCAACTGTATTGCGGGCGAATCGAGAAACCGATTTGGTTACGATGTAGTCGATCTTACCTGCGTAACAGTCCTTGATCATTTTCTGGAACTGAGGCCGTTTGTCAGCCCGTGTACCCGAAATGCCCTCGTCTGCATAGATGCCGGCCAGCTCCCAATCCGGTCGGGAAGCGATCATCTCGGTATACACCTTCTTCTGCATAGTGTATGAGGTGAGCTGCTCCTCGCTGTCCGTTGAGACTCGGCAATAGGCTGCGACGCGCTTTTGATGATGTTTTGCTTTGTCCACCGTCAATGCTTTAGGCGGTGACATGAGCGATATTGTTTTCTTAACAATCTTCGTTGCCGTCATGATCTTCAACTCCTATTTCTGCCTCTGTCTTGGTTATGAGGTGGACGGCACCACCCAAACCAAGCGTCACATGATCGACCAAATCTGTGAAATAGTCTGGTCTAAAATCAGTCTGTCGTTGCATCATAGATGCTCTCTTTCGTGCCAGAGTGACCGCCAATGCGGTGCCGGCATCACTATCCTCGTACAGCTGCCGGGCGTATTCTTTGACCCGCTGGATGATATAGCTGTCCTCTGCTTGGCCCTGCCGAAGTTGCTCCATTATTTCCTGGCTGATTGCATTTGCTCTGTCGGAAGTGCCGCTTTGTTTGCGCTTTGGCACCAGCAGGGCATCGTTTTCAATAAGTCGGTTCAGGAGGCTCACAACAATTTCCAGCAGGTGATTATCCGAGATGCGGACACGAATGCCGCAGTTGGGATTTGTACATTCCCAGCTTTCTCGAATGCGGAGCTTTGAATTCACTCTGCGATGCATGGGTGCTCCACATACTGCACAGCGTGTGCAGGTCCTGAGCAGGTCGATCCCTTTGTGGTTTTTCTCGAAGGTATTCCGTTGCCGAGCTGTTTTTAATGAGACGGCCCGATCATATAGAGCCTCATCAACGATTGGGTCATAATCATCACTTCCGGTATACTTGGCATTTTGTAGGATCCTTGCTACCCTGGCCTTGTCCCAGACGGCTGTTTTCTCCGTATAAGGGACACGCTTCAGGGTCAATTGCTCTGCTATGGCCTTGAGAGAGTCGCCCGATACATAGCGATCATAGATACCGCGTATCACTTCTGCTTCGGCTTCATCTACGACGATTTGGCCGTTCTGCATCGTGTACCCATAGGGTATGTATCGGATCTTTTTCATCTCTGCTTCTCTCCCTTACAGTTTCTCTGTGAAGCTAAGTCCGCCAAGCAATGTCACCGTAATCTCTCCTTGTTTGTTGATGGCAATCTCCCGAACGGTATCGCGCATCAGTCCCTCATCGAAATCCACAAGCGGTTCTTCCAGTTCTTCCAGAAGGGCTTGCAGGTGTCGAATGTCTGCTATCATGGAAGGAAGCATCGAATCGACTGCTGCCTGCCGCTGCTGCTTGAGTTCATTCAACCGTGCTGTGATTTCAAGTGTTTGAGACTTTATCACTTCTGGTTCCAGGTAGCCTTTGGCATTCATCTTCTCCAGCATAAGCAGCTTAGAATTCAGTTCTGCAATCTCTCGATTACTTTCCTGTACCACGAAGTTGTTTTGCTTTGACATGATGAGTGCCGCTTCCAGAAGCCTCACCGTTTGGCCAAGCACATCCGTGCCGCCGAAGCGCAGCTTATTCAGAACCGTCAGTATCCCGGTGTAGATCCGTTCCTCCGCATAGTATTCTGAATCGCAGGTGTTACGGTCCTGTATGTGCTTTGCACAGCCCCACTTAACACAGCCGCTCACATTTCTCCTATGAAAAAACGAGCCACATTCAGCACACTGAATGCGACCCGTCAACGGATATGTGATATTAGTGCCACACTGACCAAAGGTGGCCTGCCTTTTTGAAAAGAGTGTCTGAACAGCTTCAAAGGTTTCTGCATCAATCAGCGGAGTGTGAGTCTTTTCTGCATAGAACATATCTTCTTCGCCCCGATTCTTAAACTGCCGGAAGGGCACGAAGCTTTCACGATATGTTTTCTGATACTTGCTGTCACCTTTATACCGCTCATTGCGGAGAATATAGGCTACTTTCCCGGAACGCCAGACTTGTTTTCCAGTTTTGGTAGGGATTCCACGCTCATTCAGCTCTCTTGCGATTTCGGAGGTGGAATGTCCGTTCAGATATTGGCGATACATGAAGCGGACAATCTGTGCTTCTGGTTCGTATACGCTGAGTTTCTTATCGATCAGCCGATACCCATATGGTGCATTGCTGTCGACATACTCCCCAGCTTCCATTCTTTTTAAGATCGACAGACGCTGGTTTTGGGAGATGGCTTTCGATTCCTCCTGAGCTATGGCGGCAAAGGTGTTAAGCAACATCTCGTCACCCATAGAAAGTGTGAAGATGCCTTCTTTTTCGAACTTCACCCCAATGCCAAGGAGTTTCAGCTTCCGGCAATATTCCAGTGCTTCCTTTACATTTCGTGCGAACCGAGATACCGATTTTGTAATGATCATGTCGATCTGGTGCAGTTCGCACATTCGGATCATTCGCTGGAATTGCTCACGGTTGTCTGCTTTCATACCGGAGATTCCGGCGTCGGCAAATATGTCCACAAGCTCCCATGCAGGATTGTTTGAGACAAGTTTTGTGTACGCATCTACCTGACGGATGTAGGAGTTCTGCTGATCGGCAGAGTTGGATGAAACACGGCAGTAGGCAGCTACACGCAACTTCGTTCCTGGCCTTTTGCTGGCCGGTGTAATCATCTTCGTTGTTGCCATTGTTCCTCCCTCCTTTACGACAGGCAATAGGTTAGGGGGCTACCCCTATCTTTGTGTTGCGACATTCCACTTGTCCGCAACACAACATTATACTCAATAAAGAGCCAATGTCTATGTGAAGGGCGGAGGAATATCATTTTTGACGATACCAACAATTGCAGGGGCGGAAACCGGCATAATGCCGACTGGTTACTGTCATCCTGCAATGTGGATTTTGGATCCAGTCAGGTTCTGGTAGAACAGCTTGGCCCGCTCGAACTCAGTATCGGTGATGGCACCTTGGTCTTGCAGGTCACGCAGAACGGAGAGAATAAACAGAAAATTGGCGGCTTTAGTTTTCGATTCAACTACCATAGATTATCTCCTTTTTCTGTGTTCAATGGCAAAGATACAGGCGCTGCATGGCTGCGCTCATATCTTTGCCATCGAACTTTCTGGCACTGCCTTTTGAGTGAACGCACATTCTGTGCAAAACTTGAGGCGGTGCTTTTTCGTCTGATGGCAAAGACGTCCGTATTCGACACTACTTCCCCGGACGAGGGCGGTCGATTGAACTGCGTTTGGCACGCACTCCGGGAATCTAACCCCTCCGAGGATCTCTCCGAGCTGCCCCACATTGTTTGTGACTATGGCTGGGCAGGGGTATCATTATTAGCAAATAGAGTCATCGCGAGACAGCCCGCCACGGCTGCTTTTGGCTGAGTGGTTATCGCTCGCCACTGGTTAGGGGATCACCTCCTTTCCCAGCGGGTCTTGGCGCACTTACCGCATCGCTGTCTACCTGCCGCTGTTATTCAATCGCCGGCTATGACCATCTGAAAACAAGATGGTATTTGTCAATGTTCTGAGGGCAGAGGAAAAAGTCCTCTCGTTATATACATGTAACACGGAGACCCCAAAACGCTCACCCTTCCAAAAATTTTTTTATTTTTTGTTCAAAGTGACAAACATATCGACGCGCTGTAGACTCTCCTACGCCATACCTATCTGCAAACATCACTGCGCAGATTTCTGCACCGTTCTTCATGTAGATGTCCAGCATATCGACCGCCCAAGGTTTCCACTTGCGCAGTTCCTCTCGTAATTCATCGAGCATTACACCAGCTAAAACATCTTCGAATCCCGGATCTTCTCCGTAGAGGGCAGGCTCGTCCAACTTGCCCTGGCTGCTTGCTTGAACAGTTCTTTCCAGCGAAAGTTGGCTATATTGTTTACCGAGTCGATAGTTTCTGCTGCGGGTAACTTGCTCCTTCTTCCATTCCAGATATTCAGAGCGATCCACCTCGATGATCAAAAGATCCGGCTGATTGGGATCCAAAGATTTCTCCCGGATAAAGTAGCGGCGATTTTCCTCGCCAATCTCCTTATTCATTTGCATTACACTTTTAAACTCATCACGGGTCCCGATCCGCAGCTTCTTCTGGCCGTTGGTGGTTTCTTCTTTGAACAGGTAAGTAGTATTCATGCTGTATCTCCTATCTTCTCTTTTCAGTCATTTGGTAGTGGCGGGCATGAAAAAAGAAGGTCAGGGATATCTGGCGATGCTGTCTTTCCAGCTGGTTCTCATCGTTTATCCTTTCCGACGAGGCGGAGCAGGACTGTTAAGAACCGTGTGAGCAGGAGCATGAAAAAAGGGCCGTAGAAACAAGACATTCGGAAGCTCCGAACATCCTGCTCACACGGCCCTGGTAGTCTTGGCCATAGATGGCCAGCTCCTGATCACTCGTCTGTTTTATTCAGTTTTGCGAAAAAAATCAATCATCCTCCAAAACAGGTAAGAGTTTTCCGGTGGCAAGTCTTGCTTTTTTGCCGGCCCGCCGGAAATATGCCAGGTTAAGAATGGACACGGTTTTGCATTTCTGGCATTTCGTTCGCACATGACCGGCGCAGTCAGAGTAGGCCACACCGATTTTGAAACCGCATTCCGGGCAATACAGCGGCCTTTCCAGCAAATGAGTTGCTTCTCTGGCAGACAGGGAAGCACGGTGTCTGGCGCTGCTTCGTTCCAGTTCTGTGTACTGCATCACATCATCACCCCTCCCGGCCGCAACTCTTTGTCGATGAACTCGGAGAGATCGTGATATTTCAGGGCGTCCAGATCCCGCAGCCTGATGATCAGTGCCGTGTGGGATACGCCCAACGATTTAGCCATTTTCTGCAAGATCACTTTCTCACGGACGGCAAAAATGTTACTCCCATAGACAGGGAGGCGCCGTCCACCGTTAAATTGGACGAGCGCATCCTTTACGATAAATCTCGGCATAAGAAGGGCGGCTGCAATCACATTAGCTTGCCACTCTGCGATGTTGAGCCTTTGTCGCAGTTCTTCGGCAGTGTACAGTCGACACTCATCATGAACCCGATGAAACCCTGCATGGACATTAGGATCCATTCTGGATGCGATAATATGTCCAGCTTCATGGGCTATTGTAAAACGGCGGCGATATTCTTCACCTGGATTCAGGAGCACCCGATCCAACACGATAGTCCGCTGTGGATAGACTTGCTCCAGAGTTCTACCGTTTGTTCTGACCCGTAGAGGCTGAACCCCATCGCTGGCAAAACCAATTTTGTCGGGATCGTCCTCTGCAAAGTTCTCATAAACTACCGGGCAGCGTAGATAGTGTGTTACAAAGCAGTCAATATCTACACATAATTCGTGGTCGGTGTCTCCCATGAATTGTCGAATCAGTTCATCGCAGAGCTCATCAGCTTCTGCTCGTGAGATATAGTTTGTCACTTGGGGCCTCCTCTCTGTCGGCGCTTTCTGTGCGGATATACATAGGATGTGACGATATTCGCTTAACTTCTCAACCCTTGCTTGACACTGAGAAGTTTTACAAATATAATGGATTCATAACTTCTCATTCTTCTCGTCGCAATCATAATAACACCAGTGGGAAGCTTTGTCAACACTTTTTGAGAAGTTTGAGAAGTATGTGAGAACCTTCATGAAAGGACTGCATCCACATGACTTTTGCAGAAAAGATAAAAAGTGCCCGCGAGGCAAGAAATATGACCCAACAGGAACTATGTGATCAGATCCATGTTTCTCGGCGCACCATCACCGCATACGAAAGCGGAACAGCTTTTCCCCGTGCATCAACAATGCGCAAACTGGCAGCTTGTCTGGGAGTGTCTATTGATTACCTAAGTGATGACACTGTTTCGGATCCTGCCTATGGCCTGGAAGAACAAAGCTATATTGAACAGGTTCGAGACCTGTATGGCAATAAGGGTGCTGCTGAGATGAAGTTTCTTCTCGAACGCAACGCCGCTCTTTTTGCCGGCGGAGAACTTCCCCAAGAAGCCAAAGATGCATTCTTTGAAGCAGTTATGAAGGCTTATATTACCTGTAAAGAAGAATCAAAGAAAACTTTCGGCCGCAAACATCACGAGAATGGTTAAGTCCGAATTATCGTATCTCCAATCGTGTATTATTATGTTGAGGAGCCGCAAATAGATGTGAACGGTTGGGAGGGACTCTGTATGAATTCGGATACGATCAGCCACATCGTTAAAGGATTGAAGAATAAGTATAAAGAATGCGATCCTTTTGAATTATGCAAATCCCTGAACATCATCATTGGCATGGTTCCCATGGGAACCCATGATGGCTCTTGCAAGGGATTTTTTATTTCCCGTGGCAGAAAGAAAATGATCACCATTAACTCTGAATTGCAGCCGGCACTTCAGAGAATCATTGCAGCGCACGAACTTGGTCATGCTGCGCTGCACGGCGATACTTTCGGGATCAGTGCGTTTCATGATTTCATGGTATTTGATGCAGTAGACCATCGGGAATACGAGGCCAATGTGTTTGCCGCTGAGTTACTCCTTGAAGATGAGGATGTTCTCCTTCGCTTGAACGATGACATTTCTTTCTTCCAGGCGGCGGCGGAACTTCGAGTGCCTCCAGAGCTTTTGGATTTCAAATTCCGCATATTAAAAAGGAAAGGGTACCAGGTGATTGATCCTCCTTTGATGGCTACAGGCTCCTTTTTGAAAAGTATTGATATGGATGCTCTGTGTTCTGAAGAATTGCCTTGACATAAAGCGAGTCCCCCGGCCGCAACATAGCGATCGGGGGACTTTGTATAATGCCTTGTAGCCGAAAGTATAGTAATTCGAGTCATCTCAGAATAACGCCGCCATCACACATTCGGTGTGGTGACGGCATTATTTTAACTCTTGTTCCAAATCCTTAAACAGTTCCGAGTGAAAAAACTCCTCTATTGTAATACCCAAGCCATCACATAGCTTTTTAATGGTGGAAATCGTTGTGCTGCGGTTGCGCCCGCTCACAATATTATTGACCGTAGATTGTGTTACTCCGCTAAGGCTGCTCAACTTATTGATGGTGATGTCCCGTTCTTGGCACAATTCCAGAATTCTAGCTTTTACCGCTTCTCCTATATTCACCGGACATCCCCTCTTTCCTTAGAAAAAAGGATACCCGTTTCCTCTTGAAAAGATTACCTCTTTTGAGTTAATATAACTCAAAAGAGGTAGGCGTGGAGTGGCATACAACGCTTCAATCCGCAGGAGTGCATTCGGCAAACTCGGAAACGATTTGCCTTCCGATAGTTTGAAGAATTTGTCTGGCCGCTTCTTCCTCAGCTGTCGGTTCACGAGATAAAAACCGCCATCTCCTCTTTGTCAGGGAGGGATGGCGGTTTCGCTTATGCACATTATATCTGCTGTTTTGAATGTCGTAGAAGCGTATCAATCACATCGTAAATTCGCTCCCGATCTTCCACTGCCAGACCGTTCAGTTTCTCTGTAAGCAAGCAGTCCTTGATTTGGTAACCTGTTGTCAACTCGTCAGCCAGCAATTCATTGGATGTGACCTGAAGGCAATTGGCAATATTGATAAATGTTTCCAATGAAGGCAGTTTTTCTCCCCGCTCCAACGCGCCTACATAGTTGACGCTCAGTCC
>CALXAH010000073.1 GCA_944386225.1 uncultured Gemmiger sp. | reverse complement strand
CCCACCTTTCCTCACAAGCGCCCTGCCCACCAGGCATCGGCCGACATTTTGGACATGCGGGCCGATTTGGAAAAGCTACCGAATTGCTATGGTTATCCAATGGGGCGGGCATATTTTGTCACGGAAAGAAAAAGCCCCCTTGACAAATCGCTTTCCATTCGTACTATTTATGATGAATCACCGGGATAACAAGTCAATTTCCGCAGAAAAGCTCCGGTGCTCACGAAAAACGATTCTCCACTCCACCTGCTCCACAGGCTTAAAATGCAGAGAGGAGCAAGCCGCATGGAGCTTTCCTTGTTTTTGCTGATCATAAATAATGGCCGTAGGACCGTCTGCACCGCCGATAATGCCAACTACCATGGCGCATGAGGCAGCGGTGGGCTGACCCGGGGCCGGCGGGGCCTGCCGGGGGCGGTCCCCTTCATTGCAGTCTG
The DNA here is from genome assembly GCA_944386225.1 of uncultured Gemmiger sp. GTDB lineage: Bacteria > Bacillota > Clostridia > Oscillospirales > Ruminococcaceae > Gemmiger_A. The sequence continues at coordinate 35,366 of CALXAH010000073.1, read as the reverse complement.
CAATGTCCATCACACCATCTGGAGGCTCCGGTGTGATGGTATAGCTCATGGCCACATAGTGGCTTGGATACTCCAGCTCTGTATCCGGCATCAGACTCCAGTTCATTTCCTGTGCCTCATACTCCTGCAAGGTCAGAATATACTCCTGGCCGTCATACGAGAAACGAACCGTATCCCCTGGAGTGCTGAGCCGAAAATGCGGACCAGGTACGGAAACTGCATCCGGGAGCAAGGTGACAGAGAGTTGGCGGATTTCTGGCTTCCGCTTGGTTGCCCAGGGATAAGAGGATCGCAGGATGACCCATGCATAGTTCAAATCCAATCCATAGTGCTCCACGGTACGCTTGGCCTCGTCCTCCACCACACACTCAGGCCCCAGGCACGGATTATAGGAGGACCCATAGCCGTGGGTGGAATGCAGCTCCTTTCCGTTCAAATGGAGCAGAGAATGAAAATCCATGTGGAGGGGATTGTCCAGATCCAGCTGCATCTGCTGCTCCTGAGTGAACTGCCGCTCTGTCTCGTTTTCCGGAGTAAGGTCCCATTTGTTCAAGAAGTCGCGGATTGCAGCGGTCTCCACCCGCATACAAAAGTCCATTACAATCCCCTTGCCGCAGAGATAGATGGATGGGATCGCCCAGTGGTATCCAGCCCAGTCGAATTCCTTGCGGATGGGCAATTCTTTCCCAGGGCGTCCCTGACGACTGCTCCTGAACCCACCGTCGAAGGAGACCTCCCACTTTGGTGGCGGCTGCGGGGCATCTGGATTCATGTCCAGGTCATAATAATCTTCCGTGAATTTGATTTTGTCGTAAGCAAACCCGCTCTGTACCTCGTGGAGATACTGCCATGGGTGTTCCATGGGAGCGAGGCCGGTCTGCTGGGCCAGCTGCTCCAGCACTTCCGTTTGCTCTTGAGTGGGGGGATTTTTTGCAAGAAATGTTTGAAACTGCGACTCGTCCCACTGCCATGCCTGTTCCAGCGTATCGCAGCTGCCGCAGGCCAGCAGCAGCCGCAGAAAGTCCGAAAAAGTCCGGGCCAGCGGATGAACATAGTTCGGAGCAACATTCATCGGGCTGATGGCAAACACCATCTCCCCAAAGCCGCGGATCAGGCAGTAGTGGATGCCATCCACACCCGCCCAGCCGATGATTTTGGCCCCCTTGGGGGTGCAGAAATAGGTTTCATCCCCGGCGCGCTTTTCAACCCCCAAGAGCGCCAGGTCAATGCTCTTTTTGGTAAAGTTCCGATAGGTCCATTCCATTGATTTTTCCTCATTCATAACCAGCACTGGCCTGCCGACCAGTGCTGATCAGCTCTGTGCCGTAATGCTCCGACCAAAAGCCGTTATCAAGTGAGATCGTGAAGAACGGCGTCATTTTGTTATATAGTTCTGTGTCTGTGGGTTTGGGAAGCCCCAGCAGAAAATCACAGAACTTCGGTGTCACATCGCCGGTGATGATCTTCCCATACTGCCAATCGGAATCTTTTTGCTTCCCGTATTGGAGCGCCAGATCTATGCACTCCGTTTCATCTGCCCAGCAGTGGATCTCAAATGTCTTCGCGGTTTTCAAAGCGTTGAACACATGGATTTGCCACCTGCTGTTGGTTTCCTCGGTGCCATCCAGTTCCACGAACCATTGCTTGGCGGCATCTTCCACGGGATAAGGCTCAGACTTGAGTTCACTAATCAATCCTGGCAGAACATCTTCTATATTCTTACGCTCCATAAGGCACTCCTCATTTATTTGTCCGTGAACCCTGCAGCAAAGATTTTGTGGCATATTATAATAACAATGTCTCAAGTATCAAGTGTACAGTAGTACAAAGTATTGGTGTCGGTATCATACAGTCCAACCGTGACATTGAAAGAGGAGCGCTCCAAAATGTCAGTCTCTTGGTCTTTCTGGCGATCTATCAGGATGTAGTAGCCATTTTGGATTTCTCGCACAAGCGGATTGCCGGTCCCGTCGTTGATAAATGGCCCAATACTGCTTGTTTCATCGTTCACTCCATACACCAGAGCCTGTACTGTTTCGTCCAGTGGGAATGCCTTCCACTCCGCATTCCCTTTAATTTCATCCAGAACACTAAGATCGCTGAAACTGAGGGCAACGCTCGAGACCCCATCGCCGTGGAAGCCGCCATGCGTATCCGTAGCAGATATTTCTTTTCCGCCCGATGCATCAATGCCAAGCTCTGTTGAAACGGTTTCTTGCACACTTTTTGAACCACACGCTGAAAAAGCGAAGAGGAAAAATAGAATTGCTAAAGAAAAGGCTGTCTTTTTCATAGTTCTTAATTCTCCTTACTCTTAGATACAACATTTTTCGACTCAAGACATCAAACTATTTCTGATTTGACCGTTTTTTTAGGATCAGGTCGCCGATCATACCGAAAAGACTTGCCACCACAAAACACCACATCCAGATTATCCACAGATTGTTCAAGCCTTCGCCGTAGTCATAACTGAACAAAGCGCCAGCAACAAACCCGCCAATGTAGCCGAGCGCAATCAAAGGCGGCGAGACCTTGTTTTTTCTTATTATGCCGGTGAACACAATTAGAAGCACACCTGCCAGGCAAAGAATGAAGGGGAACTCCTTCATGCCATGCAAGTCAAACAACAGGTATCGAAGTATGAGATAGGAAGCTAGGACTGCAGCCAGAGATAAATTGCCAATCGTTCTTTCTTTCATGGTTATTCCTCCTGCAGGGTGGCTTTCGCATATCGCCAACGCCATTCATTCCAAAACGCTATGTAGCCGTTTCTGGTAAACTCATCCTCTGGGATCTTTTTCGGTTGGCAGGACTGATAGTAGCCCGCCACCTTATCTGCAAAGTGGAGCACTTCTGCTTGGTACTCACGCAGCGATATCCATTCTGACTGACCGGATGGAAGTATAAGCCGCACCCCATCGTTTTCATGGATAACAGACCAGTCCAATCCATTATCGCATCCGGAAATCGTGACTTGGGACAGATCCTTATTCGGAACATAAAAGTGACCGCAACACGGAACCATTTGAATATCATGTTCTGACATGACCTTATCTTCGGTCAAAGTTTTCAGAAGATAAAGCGCCGTCGCACTGACAGTTCCGTCATACTCCAGCGCGGCATCCCCAATCTTTACCGTAACATGGCCGTGGAGGCAGAGATCTTCAGGATCATCCTCCGGTCCGCAAATCCAAGTAAATTCGTCAACGTCAATAAGAAAGGTTCCCAAAGTGTTCACCGCCTTTATCCTGTAATCTCCAAACAGTAAAATGATGGCCGATTGTTATCGTTGTTGTCCCAGTTCTCGGCGCTGATGATTTCTTTCATGACACCTGTGGTCAGTTCCTCCATCCGGATCGCACTTTTTCGGATATACGGCCTTTCATCGTATTCCCAGTAGCCCAGGAGCCATACATTCCAAATTTCCACGCAATCAGTCTGGAGCAGTGCTGATTGGATGTAGTCCATAATTTGTCTGGCTCGCCCATCGGTATATTGAGGTAACTCCAGAAATACGCCGTACTTCTTATTGCAGTACAGACCCACCTCACCAAAGTCCAAGAGACTGAAATTGTCATCCGCACCGCCATCGAAGAGGATGCCGGTGTCCACATTGATGTGCAAAGGGTAATCTTGTGAGGGTCTTACTTCAGGCAAGGGCTTGTCTGATGCGATAAAAACACAGTTGCTCACAGAACACCTCCTTATTGCCTCCACTTCTCTATTTATTATAACGCTATTCGCCAGGGAATTTGGACACTGCGTTTTTGGTAAACAGAAAAGCATCGGGCCTAGCTTCCTATAACAATGCCTATAGGCAACCCCGTTTTCAAAATTTTTTTGCATAGTGTCCAAAACGGAGAGGCCGCTTCGTTTAAGGGAAATAGAGAAGTACAATGTTATCGATGCGGTGTGATGAAGCTGATAGGGGGGTGCGGAAATGAAAAAGCCTGTGGTGGTAATTCTCACATTGCTAATGGCTGCCGCATTGCTATCCTGTAAACAGGAAGTCCGGCAAGGAGCGGCGCCCATGCAATACTTTTTTTCGGGAGAAATTATATCCGCTGACCAAGATTGTCTGTTGATTCAAGTGACTGACACCGGAAACAGCAATCTGTCAGATGGGTGCATCGTAGAAGTTTCTGCAAGGACCACAGGGCAAAATGTATCTCCCGATTTTTCACCAGGCGAATATGCGAAAGTGTTGTTGGAGCAGAATGTCGAAGATAATCCTCCAGAGCGCTTAGAAGCGCTTTCCATTTATGAAATAGATGAATCCGGTGGAATAATTACAGACACCGAACAGCACAATTTCAGCAAGGACGGAGAACTCCCGATAAGCACAACATCGGATGGTGATGTTCCCTTTACGGTCGCTAAAACCATCACAGCGAACAGTGAGAGAATCACAATTACAAACCATTGCAACAGTCAGATCAGCGCATATCTGTACGCTGACTCTGATTTGAAAACCGCAATCAAAAAGCTGGTCATTGATAGCGGCAAAACCGGTTCCTTTACCGGACTTACTACTCGCTTTTTATATAAAGTGATTGTGACCACCGAGAAATCTGATCATATTGATGTCACGATTCAAGAGTATTCGCATACAAACGCCTGCCTTTGATTCAGCTGCTGCGGTGCTTGAAAGTACCGGTCATCGGTCAGGCTGTAATCGACTTTCATGTGCAAATCATGTAACTGCTGAATGGGGAGGTTTTCAGGAAATCTCGGAGACTTGTCCAATTGCTTTTACAGATCGAACGATAAGGTTTCATTTCTTGTGTGAAAGAGATATCACATGGTATAATCGGGGCTATAGCAGCTGGGGGTATATACCATGATGATCTATCTTCAAATGATTGATACACCGGAAGATCGTTCGAAGTTCGAATTTCTTTATATGGAGTATCGTGGTCTCATGTTCCATGTGGCCAATAAAATATTGCATAATGAACAGGATGCCGAGGACACGGTCCATCAGGCATTTTTGAAAGTAGCCGAAAATATTGAAAAAATAGGCGATCCCAAGTGTCCAAAAACGCAAGGTTATATCGTTACTATAGCTGAGAACAAAGCGATAGACTTGTATCGGCGGCGCCAAAAGCGCCAGGTGGTTGAGTTAAGTGATGACCTGCCAGGGGTTACTGCTATTTATGAAGGTGAGAACACGCTTGCCGCCTGTATCCTTAAACTCCCCGCACGGTATCGTGAAGTGATCCTGCTCCGATATTATCAGGGGTATAGTGTAAAGGAAGTGGCTGCAATCCTTGGACTGTCCCTTTCGGCAGCATCGAAACTTAACCAGCGCGCCAAGAACAGATTAAGAGAGCTGTATGAAAAGGAGGACAGATTGTGATCACCGATGAAATGCTGAGAATTGCCGCTGCTGAAGCCGATCAGGCCATCCGCGAATCGTTGCCGAGCCCAGAGGATTGTGACCACCAGTTTTCCTCTGAGTTTGAGCGCAAAATGAGGCATGTAATCCGCCGAGGACGCCATCCCGTGGTATATAAATATATGCAGCGCGTTGCATGCTTCCTAGTCGCCGTAACACTGATCAGTGCCTCATGGCTCACAGTGGACGCAGAGGCCCGCGGTGCCTTTTTTGCCTGGATACGGCATCAATATCAAAACTATGTGGAGTATCGGTTTAATGGGGTGGCCACTGATGAAGAAAAGACGACCAGTTTTGCTCCCACATGGTTACCCGATGGATATGAGGAAACTAACGCACAATCTTTAGGAAACACTTCTTACAGAACTTATAGCAACGGAAGCGGTGAAATGATTCATTTCATGTGCTCCTCCGGTGCAGACGCCACAAGCCTCTTTTTGGTTTCAGATAACATGACCACAGAGAAGGTAATCGTGGGAACACAGGAAGCTGATCTCTACCTGGATGCCGATCCCCAAAATGCAAATGCTTTGGTGTGGCAGTCTGAAGATGGGACTATTCTGTTCTGCATTTCGGCATCACTGACCAAAGATGAAATGGTCAAAATTGCAGAATCGATTACTGTGACCCCGTAGAATAATTGGCAGTATATAAAGCTTTGACTCAAAACTTGATGTCAAAATATTTCTCTATGTTATTGATTGGGAGGCAAGTATGGGTAACACAATCTTTTTTGTCGTGATCCTTTTTGTCTTTTTCCTTGCCATCGAGTTCATAATGATGGGGGCATTTCAGGCCTCCAGTTCCACAAAGACAAGAAGTATCTTAGGCAGCTTCTGCCGAATCTTTTTGATAACCTGCATTTTGGCTTATCTGCTCTTGGTTGGACTATTTCTCTTTGTTGGAGTCGATCTTCTCCTGAATGGGCAGATAAGCAAGGGTATCTCCCTATTGCTCAGTGCTGCTATTGTCGCAGTCTGCGTGTATGTGTGGTTGATACGTGGATGGATTAAGCATATTAGAGAAAAGCGCTGGAAGGACACTTAACACTTAATTAGAGGTATTTGTGAGGATGGAAAGAAAGCATTTTGGAATTATGTTGTTCTTGGTGGGAAGTATAGGATACTTGATTCTGAGCCTGTATCTGTCCATGAACCGATTTAATTACAACGGAATGACCGGCACCTATGCTGCCCTGCTCGGCAATGAACTGCTGGTTCCGTACATAATTTTTTGCGCTATGGGAATAGTTGGGTTCATCATTTGCGTGTACGAAACTTATTTTTGCAAAAAAAAATAATAGATGCATCTATTGGCAGGTGATTATATGAGAAACAAATTTACTTTCAAAGCCCAGTTATTCTGGGGCGTTATTATTGCCATTGTAAGCTGCACGCTCTCGTTTACTCTACAAAAAAGTTTCTTTATGAACGCCGCCTGGATCATATATGGGTTGATGTGGATTTTCCATCCTGTATACCCGGAAGGTTTTGATGATAAGCGTGGACGCCAACTTGCCCGGGTTGCCGGTATTATCTGTATCGCTATTGGGCTGATCGTAAAATTTGGGATTGGATGAAGCATATCCTGTACTTAACAGCAGGGTGATTCCTCAGTGAGGTAAGAAAGATGGGAAAGAAAACCATGTTATTGGGAATTGCAGTTATCGTGGCTGCGATTGCTCTATCGATTAGTAATATTATCGCTATTGTGGGAGGAATCGCAGGACTCTTCATTGCAATCATCGGATTTTTCATGCGTGACAAAGAGAAGTAGCACTGCGTCTGCAATATTTGAAGTGTAATACGAAAAATACAAATTGCTCTCTCTGGCGAAACACCGTATAATGAGATTTAAGATCACACAAAGCGAGGGTGCTTCGTTATGGCCAGAGTTTCCACAAAAGCGAACAAGAACATCTACCAAAGAATTCGGGAGGCGCTTCATCTAACCAGAGAAACAGCCAGCGATCTGCTGGAATCTCTTCCTCCTGAACGCATTGAAAAAATAGAGAATGAGCGGTCTCTCCCGCATCCGGATGAAGTCCTGCTGATGGCAGAAAAGTACAAACAACCCAACCTCTGTAACTACTACTGCGCCAATCAGTGCCCGATCGGTCAGCAGTATGTACCAGAGGTCAAAGTCAAGGATCTTTCGCAGATCGTTCTGGAAATGCTGGCTTCTCTCAACTCTATGAACAAGCAGAAGGATCGCCTGATTGAGATCACCTCGGACGGAGCCATCAGTGAGGATGAGCTGGCGGATTTCATTTTCATTCAGCAGGAGCTGGAACGCATCTCAATAACTGTAGAGACTTTGCAGCTCTGGGCAGAACGTATGCTGGCTACCGGCGCCATCGACGCAGAGCGGTATCAGGCATACAAAGAGAAACTGGAGAAACGGTAATCATCGTCGAAATTTGCTGCGTCAGTGGAAATAAGCACCTCTATTTTGCTGATTCTGTGCTGGCGATGTACAATATTTCTTGATACAATGAATTCATCAGCTAACAGTACAGAAACTGTTTTCTGTGAGGTGATAACATGGATGCGAGGAGAAGAATGCAAGCACTCCATTTGATGGACATGCTCCAAAGAAACCCCGCATACGCAAAAGCGCTTGGGATCGAGATCATCATGCAAAAGTTGGTTGAAGATAGGGTATCTCATATCGGCTATGTTTGGGGCTTCACAGAGCAGTGAAGCCCCTTTTCTGTACACGGAAAGAATTGGTATTCAATAGAACGGAGAGGAAGAAACGATCATCTATGAACTGTTATGATGAACAACTGCGCCAGCTTCAGGCTCAGTGTGCCCGAAAGAAAAAGCTAGTGGCCTCTATTGAGGAACTGCGTGTTCAGCGGGAGGCCTATGCGGCCCGTGCGCAAGAACTCCAGCAGATTATGGCTGACGAACAGGCAGATGTGGAGCGATTGGAGGGGCGGAGCCTGTCTGCGTTCTTCTACAATGTCATCGGGAAGATGGATGAGAAATTGACGCAGGAGCGGCAGGAGGCCTATGCGGCGCGAGTGAAGTATGATGCAGCCGCCAGAGAGCTGTCTGGTATTGAAGAAGATTTGAAACGGTATGAGGCTGAACTGGACTCGCTCCAGGGATGTGAGAATCGCTATGCCTCCATCCTACAGGAAAAGACTGCGGCAGTAAAATCAGCGGGCGGAAGCACTGCCGAAAAGATCCTCCAGTTAGAGGAGCGGAAAGGCTATTTGATGAGCCAGAAACAGGAATTGCAGGAGGCGATGGATGCCGGCAGCGCTGCTCTGTCTTGTGTGGATCAGATCCTGTCGGAACTGGACAGTGCGGAAGGCTGGGGAACCTGGGATCTCGTTGGCGGCGGTCTGCTCACAGATCTTGTGAAGCACAGCCATCTGGACGAGGCCCAGGCATCTGTGGAAACCTTGCAAACCCAGCTGCGCCGCTTCAAAACGGAACTGGCCGATGTGACGATCGATGCAGAGATTCGGGTCACCATTGATGGTTTCCTGCGGGTGGCCGATTATTTCTTCGACGGAATTTTTGCCGATTGGGCTGTGCTGGACCAGATCCAACAGTCACAGGAGCAAGTGCATCAGACAAAAAGTCAGATCAGCAGCGTATTGGATCGTCTGCAAGTTTTGATGAATCAGACAGACGTGGAGATTTGCCACTGTTCTCAGGAAGTGGCACAGTTGGTCGCAAACGTATCCATGTAAAGCATTGCGTGCACTAAGAGGAGGAGATAATGGAGAAATCAAATACCGTAACACAGGAAGTATATAAACTCTGGATCAGCCAAAATGAACACATCGTTTCATTTCATGAAGAAGAAGGCGACGACTATGAGCAATTGGTGTTCACAAATCAGAACGAGAAAATGGATTTTGTGTTCCAAAAGTCTTCCAACGGGTTTCGTATCCAATAAGAGTAATTCCACATAATCACAAGGAGATTTGTATGAGATTTGTCATTGACCATCTTTCAAAGCATTTTGAGAGAAAGGAGGTTTTGAAAGAGATCACATTCACTTTCGAGGAGGGCAAAATCTACGGTCTGTTGGGCCGAAACGGCGCCGGTAAGACCACGCTCTTCAACTGTCTGAATCGAGACATCCGGGCTGATGGCGGCACTTTTTTTCTGGATGAAAACGGTACGCCCAGAGAAATCTCCGCCGAAGACATCGGCTATGTGCTCTCCACCCCGACGGTACCTGAATTTCTTACCGGGCGCGAGTTTCTGAAGTTCTTTCTTGACATCAACGCCTCTTCCATTCAAAATCTCCGGTCGTTAGACGAATACTTTGACATGATGAGCATTGCTCCAGAAGACCGTGACAAGCTGCTGAAGGATTACTCGCACGGCACGAAAAACAAAATGCAGATGCTCATCAACATCATTGCCCAGCCTAAGGTATTGCTGCTGGATGAACCGCTCACATCTCTGGATGTGGTGGTAGCAGAGGAGATGAAACAGCTGCTCCGTTCCCAAAAGGATGGCAAAATCACCATTTTCTCTACCCACATTATGGACCTGGCCCTGGATCTGTGCGATGAAATTGTGCTCCTGAGCCATGGTGTGCTGGAGGTTGTAGAGAAATCCAATCTGGACAATCAGGAATTTAAAGAAAAAATTATTGCGGCACTGAAAGAGGAATCCTATGCTTAATACATTGCGGCTATCCTTTTCCCTAAAGAACACCTATCGGGTGAATGCCATTCTGCACTCTCTCAAGCAGATCCCGCTGCTAAAACGGCTTTTGCCAGAAACCCTGTATCAAGTGCGCGGTTTGAAGGTCTTTGCCAATGTTCTGACGGCACTATGGGAACTGATCACCATTTTTCTCTTCAAGTACCTCTACTTCTTTGTTATGGTCTGCGGTCTGGAACTGGTCCGTCCGGAGCTTCAGTCAAAAGAGGCATTTCTGCACGTCCTATTGCTTCTGACGCTGATAGGCTCTTTCATGCACACCAATATGTTCGATGCAACACGGGACAAATATTATGCCATGATTTTGCTTCGAATGAATGCCCGGGAGTACACTCTGGTCAATTACGGATATTACCTATTGAAAGGAATTGTCGGTTTCTTACCATGGGTACTTGTGTTCGGCCTTGGCCGGGAAGTCCCTTTGTGGCTGTGTTTGTTGATTCCATTTGCTGTTGCAGGAACAAAGCTGGCGGTGGATTCCTATTCTCTGTGGGACTATGCACAAACCGGCCATGTGCGCAACGACAGCAAATTGAAAAAATGGCCATGGCTGCTGACTGCTGTCCTGTTGCCTCTGGCCTATCTGCCTTTGCTGGTTGGGGCGGTGCTGCCGCTCAAGGTATCTGCCGTTCTGTGGGTCCTCTGCATCCCGGCAGGCTTACTGGGGCTCCGCCAGATCCTCTTATTCCGTTATTATCGGGAGATCAATCAGGAACTGCTGGCTGGTCTGTTTACCCAAATTGATGCGGTTCAGAAGGCGATGAAAACCGCTAATGAAAAAGTTATCTCCGCAGATCTCACCATCACCAGTCAGAAAAATGGATTTGAATTTCTCAACGAGTTGTTCATCAAGCGGCATCGCAAGATCCTGTGGCGCTCAACGCTCCGGATCGCTGGAATCTGTGCCATCCTCTGCTGCGGAGTTTTGTTTTTCATGACCATCAAACCAGAGTTGAAGGCAGACATCAACGAGATGGTTATGACTTGGCTTCCTTACTTTGCCTTTATTATGTACCTGATCAACCGTGGCACTGGCTTTACAAATGCGCTGTTTATGAACTGTGACCACAGTTTGCTGACATACTCGTTCTACAAGAAGCCCAAGTTTGTGCTGAGGCTGTTTCAGATCCGGTTACGGGAAATCATCAAAATCAATGCCGTGCCGGCTCTAGTCATCGGCGCCGGGCTCTCGGCGATTCTGTATGTGTCCGGTGGCACGGAAAATCCATTGAACTATGTAGTCCTGGTGTGTTCTGTGACAGCAATGAGTGTCTTTTTCTCTATCCACTATCTCACCGTTTACTATCTGCTCCAGCCCTACACGGCGGGGACGGAGATGAAAAGTGGTACCTACCGCATCGTCATGGTCCTGACGTATGTGGGATGTTACGCCCTGATGAATCTTCGGCTGCCCATTTTGGTGTTCGGTGTTGCATGCATCGCCTTTTGCGTGCTGTACTGCGCAGTTGCCAGTGTGCTGGTCTATAAATACGCACCTCGAACTTTCCGGCTTCGAACATAAGGATACTGAAGAAAAACAGCTGGTGTCTTCCATCAGGAGGCACCAGCTGTTTTTTACACAAAAGAATGGAATTCCTTACATGTCTTGAGATATGCGCGTGCTTTGGCAACCCATGCGGTTACATGGTTAGCTGGGGCTCCCATAATTTGCCCAATCTCCCGGCTTGTATAACCCCTTGCTTTCAGTCTTAGAGCACGAATACCTTTGGCGGTCACACCGGAAGCCTCATGTTCTGCTTTGTCAAGCAAGGTATTGAGATCAATAAAATCAATCTCTGGTAGTGCAGCCTTGGTAACAGATTGCCCCATAATATCCGGATCAGTCAAAGCCTCTCTTGTAGTTCGGACTGAGGCATACTCCAAAGCAGAGCAGATCTCATTCCAAATCAAACGATACGCATAAGTGGAGAATACACCACCCTTATCTGTTGCTGCAGCTTTGCACAGTCCGATACATCCAATCTGAAATAGATCATCGTAAGAAAACATACCCAATTGCTGGGGACTATGTACTTTGTCGTGGATGACTTTATGAACCAGTCTGAGATTCTCTGTAACAAGGGTACACTGTGCGTTGTTCAGTTTCATGAAAGCACCTCCTTGCTGGATCGAATTGCAGCACGCTGCGCACACTGCTGTAGCATACGAGTGCTCTCATCTATAACCCTACGGCAGGAATACTCACTCAAAAAACCGATATGTGCCTGCGATTGAGGCGCCTGAAGGAGAGCGGCAAGCCAGACATAGGCATCTCTCTTTGTCATGTATCCGTTCTGATGAATCGCATCAAAACAGCGATGGGCTTGAATTCTTAATGCCCTCAACTCACGGTTTGCTGGAGTGCCTAATGGCTGCGCGGTGCCAGGCCGCGTGCGGACATAGGTATCGCACTCGGGATAGTTTCTACAAACATACAGAGTATTGTGCTGCGAATTGTCTTTATAGATCCCATCGGCGCTCCGCAGAATCATAGGTGCCCCACAATAAGGGCAGCGCATTTTACTAGGATTATTCCCTTTCTTTTTGTTTTTTCTCATTATGAGGTTCCTCTATTCAGCTAAAAATAGAAAAAGAGCCGGAAAACCGCATGGGAAACAAGATGGCAAAGGAGATTTCATATTCATCTCCAGCATCTTGCTGATCCCAGCAGCCTTCCGGCTCTAAAATGATCAGATGTGACTTGCGCCGTGTGGATCGCTCATTGCGCGAAATCCGATACAATTCCCCGCCCGCAGGGAGGGTCTGACTCCGGGAGCTCTTCCGAAGAGACTGTATGCCTGAGCGCAAGCCCCTGCCACATCTTCAGAATAGCATACCAAACGGCGATTGTCAAGCCTATTTGTTATATATTCGATTATAACAATGCGATTATTACCAATCGTTTTGTATGTTGCGTTTTAAAATCAGTCTGGGAGCGTTTTCATCGCTTCCCAATATTGCAGTAAGCAATACCACCTCCTATTCCGACACAAACGCCTATGGCAAAAACCAACACTCCGACCATCACAAATATCGGCCATGTTTCCTTGTCTGCGTTCGTGTCACGTTGCTCCTCCTGGGCCAGTGCGGAGGACACACCTGTTTCCTCCGGGAGCGTAACCGTCAGCGTATCATCCGACAGATTTGAGAGAAGATAATTTTTGCTTCCGCCTATCTCCAAATGGAGTATTCCATTTTCATCAACTTGGATGGTGTCTGGATAGAGCCCCATATCTGTACGGAGCTGAAACTCGGTGCCGGCCCAGTCTATGCCCAATTGAATTTCAAGGTACGACGGTTCCAGTATTTGCAATTCGGTACCGTCGGTATCCGCATAAGCTGTTTGGCCCATAAAGATGCATAAACAAAGGAGCACCAGCAATATGGTTGTTCTCGCTTTCATTCTGCCTCCTCTGGATATTAAGGTCACGATGATTTGAAAAGTTCATTCAAAACCATGTCAACTTCATCGTAGGAATTGATAGAAAGGTTTGTTTCAGCCAAGTAAGATAATGTTCTCGACCATTCCGGAAGAGAAACACTTTCTTTATTCGGCATGCAGATCAGCTTGAGTATTGTATTGTGACGGTAATACATCACAAGGCGCAGATTTGATACCACAGTATCCTGTTCCCGCGCCAGTCTATCCAACAGATGCTCCGTCTGTCTCATCCCCTTCGTGAACGCCAATACAGTTCTACAAATAATCACTCCTCATTCGTTTCAACCGCCACAACTACTGTTCTGGCTCCGTCCCAGTCATATGCACAAGTGATGAGTGTAAGTAGTGTGAGGTTGCTATTGGGCATGGCATCGGTATCCTGCAGCATTTGCTCTGCAAATGTAAGGAAGTCATTATCGCTTTGGAACATGGTTTGGTTAAACGGAAGCCGTGTTAAGTCCGTTTTCATCGCGGACACAACGCGGAAATAGCGTGTGCTATCTGCCGTATGCAGTATAATCTGTGAATGCTCTTCGCGGAATTCTGCATCAAACATATTGCGAAGGCACGCAAACATCGATCCATCCGACATGTTGTGACCAAAAATCACCAAATTGCGTGAATCAAGTGTACAGTCGTATTGAAAAAACAGGCTGCCTGCCATACGCCAAGTATCATCGTAATTGCGTCGGAGATAGTGCTCCGGATCATCCGCACTGCTCTGCATAACAGGATAATCGATTACTGTCCCCGGTACAGTGAGCCAAGCTTTGATATCCGGGTACTGTCGCTGCATAGCGCGGATATCTACGGAAGACTCCTCTCCAACAGAATCTCCGGGGCTTGTGGCCCCGGAGACAGTTTCAGAATACTCATCTTTTAGTTCCGCAGCATCCCGGGCGGTCAGCTGCGGTCGGACAATCATAAGCCAGATCAGGCCAATCAAAGAAATCCCCAGTATTCCATAGAGAAATCCTTTTAGAAAGTACCTCATTGCTCGTGATCCTGCTGCTCCTGCTTCGAATCATCGTCGCGCAGGGCAAGGTCGCGTTTGCGACTCATAACCAGAATACCGACAGCGGCTCCAGCGGCTACAACGCCGAGCGCAACCGGCAGCCAGGGCAGGTCACCGGTCTGAGGCAGTGTCGGTGGGGTCGGAGTCGGGGGTTCCGGAGTAGGCTGCTCAGGAGTGGGAACGCGGCTGTCATACATGATGACAGTCTGGATCTCGCCAGTGGGTTTGACCTCAAACTCAATCTTCTCTGCGACCAGATACCCATCAGGTGCGCTCTCCTCGATCAGCACATACTTGCCGGCGGGGAGTTTTTCGATGTAGTAGGGCTTATCCGAGGAGACCCAGCTGGCAACCACATTGCCGTTCTCGTCTTTGATGACCAGGTGGGCACCAGGCAATTCCTGCTTGGTGGTGATGTCCTGCTTGGAAATCTCAACACGGATGATATCATCACGCATAACCACCATGCCGTCTTCCATCTTCTCCCAGTGGTCAAAGATCAACCAGTCCTTACCGGTGCAGACATAAACATCTGCAGCATTGATGAGATCGCCGTCCTCATTCTTACTCTGAACCAGTTTGAACCGGATGTCTTCTGCAAGCGCATAACTAGGTGCCGGGTTTGTCTCGGTCAGGGTATATACCTTGTCGAAGAGCAGACCGCGGATCTCCACAGGTTCTTCACCACTGATCCATTCCCGGACCACATTGCCGTCCGTATCTTTGATCGTGAGTTTTGCTCCGGGAAGTTCCTCATCCCCAGTCAGCTCGCGCTTGGAAACGTGGAAGGACGTAGCATCATTCTGGAAAGTCGATTCAATGGTGACAGTAGCGGATTCTGCGCCTGCATAGGTGAAGGTAATCTCTGCATCCGGAGCGTCCAGATAATAGCCGTCCGGCGCCTTAATCTCGCGAATGATATAGTTGCCGCTGTTCTTGGTGTGATCAGCGTCAGTGCCGTAGATGTTTTCAGGGATATAGACGCCATCGACACCATAGTACTGGCCGCGCATCGGCAGATCGCAAATGAAGGTGGTGTGACCGTTTTCATCCGTCGGCGCAGAGGTAGCAATCAGATCCCCGGCGTGGAAGAGCAGTTTGCCATCTGCATTGTAGATATTATCGGTGGAAATCAGGTTGTAGACCGCACCTGCGACCAGTTCACCAGTTTTGATATCCTTCTTGTAGATATCAATCTCAGGTTTCACGCGGTCGTTGTGGAATTTCAGAGTCTGCTGTTCAGCGAACTCTGCAGTGGCATCCTCTGCATTGATGACCTCAAACTCGGTCGTGGTGGCATTGCCGTCCGCATCCGTGCTGGTGATGCTCTGTGCCATAACCACGCTGTTGGTCTGGTTGTCCCAAGTGAAGACAACATCGTAGCTCTGAGCAGTGCCGGTATAACCATAGGGCGGGTTGGTCTCCTCAATGTGGTAGCTTCCAAGCGGCAGAGTCACGGTGACTTCTCCGATCGTACCGTCGTGGATCACACTGAGGAAATCGTAGGTGGCCTGAGTGCGGCCAGGGCGGAACACGTTGATATCGCTGGTGCCGTTGCCGGTGGTGACTACGGCCACAACGTCACCCTTGGCATACCACAGGGTACGGTTGCCTTCGGCATCAGTCTGCCGATCCTGGGTATAGATATCTTCATTGGCAGTAATGGTATACTGCGCACCAGGAATTGGACGATCTTCATAAACAAAATGTCCAGGACGCGCCATGCCGGAGTATTCGGGATCAAGGATGTCACCCTCATCTTCCTGCCAGCCCATCAGGACTTCACCGATTTTTCGAATGGTGAGTTTGCCGAGGGACTCGTGGTTGATGTACTCCTGGGTGAGAATATACTCATCCATGCCGTTGACAGCATTGCCAATCACTTCCCAGGCGGAGTCGGACGAAATCTCGAACTCTACAGTATACTGCTCATCGTTGAAGAATCCGTTCGGGCCTTCCAGCTCTTCAATGAGATAACGCCCCAAAGGCAGTTTTTCGGGCGTCTTCATCATACCATTCTCATCGGTATAGAACACATCGGTTTTGACAGTGGGATCACCGCTGTCGGGGTCGATCATGGACAGGCGTTCCCTGCTTCCATCATCATTAAGCTTATAGATGGCAAATGCAGTATTGGCCAGCTTGACAGCCTTGCCAGTCTCGGCGTCCACCTTGACCAGCTTCAAGTAGCCTTCCATCTCCTCATCCAAGATGTTGTAGGTCACATAGCTGTTGCTGGGCTCTGTTACACTACCATTAGGCTGACAGAAGATACTCTGGGGCGTGTCGCTGTCCACCTTAAAGCCAAAGGGATCGGCCTGGAACACATCTTTCGGGATGGTGGTCTCAACGACGAGATACTGGCCATAGGGCAGACCGGTCACACGAATGATGCCTTCCTCATTCGTGTAAATTTCGCTCAGACGATATTCGTTGGTCGTGCCAGTAGGTACCCAGCCGAGACCGCTGCCGTTGGCGAAATCGCCTGCATCGGTCAGAGTCGCGTTATAAGCGTACACCAGATCGGCGTCGCTCTCGAACATCCGGGCGATCGCCTGGGCTTCGCCAGTGAAATCATATTTCAGAGTGTCGGGGTCGTAGTTGTCCTTGCGGTAGGCATCCAGCACACTTTGGACATTGTAGCTGCCGTCCGGGTTGCGGGTGAACTGGTCCGCCTTGCTCAGATTGGGGATGCGGTAGACGGTAAAACCAGCGCCTTCCAGCTTGGGAGCGGGGCTGCCCGGGCCAGTGGTACTTACCAGTTTACGGAGTTCAAAACCGCCCTTCAGGACTGCATCCAGGCTTTGTTCGCCTTCCCGGACTACATAGCCGGATTCGTCGCCATAGGACAGGGTTTCATAGTGGTTGATCTCATCGCAGAGGTAACCTTCGGCGTAGCTCAGATAGTAGCCGTCGTAGGTCTTAAAGCCTTCCGGAGAACGTCCTTCAGCAACGGCGGAGTACTGGTTTTTATAAACGTAGTCGGTGTATTCGCCATAATACTCCTCCAGCGGAGAGTACTCACCAGTAGGCTCCAGTTTGCGGTTCAATTCAGGATACTGACCGGTGACGTAGAACTTGCTGTTGGTATCCACGGGCAGCACAAGGCCGGTAGCCCGCTCTACCAAATAGTATTTGCCCAGGTACAGATTTCCGAACACCAACACCCCATCCTTGATCTCGGCGCTCGCCACCAGATGATCTTTGGAAAGGATGGGCAGGTAGGAATCATCCCAGCCGCTGTTGGTGCGCACTGTGGTATGCCAGATGGGGTTACCATCCTGATCGGTGATCTTGCTGTAGTCAACCACACCACTCACACCATCGGGATGGAGAATATCCTCAGCGGCATAAAGGTCGTACACGGCCCCTTCAATGCTTGCTTCGCCATGAGACGCAGTTCCGGGCACTTCCCAGTCCTCACCATTTTCGGACATCGGTGTGGGGCGCAGCTGATCCAAATCGGATTTCGCCAGGATGATCTCGCCCAGAACTCGATCATTTTGGAACACATTGTCCTGGGGAATCATGGTATAGCTATCCTCGTTGTTTGCGAGGCCGGTGCTGTCGGTCACATAAGTTCGACCGGCATCCTGCGGCTGACCATAAATGGTTACGGTTGCTTCTCGTCCATCGAAGGTCAGCTTTGTGCCGCCGGTATAGCTGGTGGAAATGTCAGCATTGTAGTCGGCGTTATCCAGCCAGATCACGCTGCCGTCATTGTCCTTGGTAATCTCAATATAGTAAGCACGCTTACCAAACGGAGTGCCGGGCTCACCAGGATGTTCAATGTCTGTCCAATCGCCGAAGTAGCCGTCCGGCGCTTTGGTCTCGACGATGATAAAACGGCCCTGGTTGCGCTGGGTGTAGTACATGGTCCGGGAGGTATCGAACTCGGTGCCATAATCGGTACTGTTGGCGACGGAATAAGTTCCATCCTCGTTGCGGACCACATGGTATCCGTTATAGGTGGGTGCTGTTGCTTCGCGCGGCTTTTCAGCGTGGAACGGGATATACATCTGAGAAACAACATCCCATTCGAAGACCTCATATTCCGCATCAGAAGCGATCGTTTCGCCGGTTTCGCTGTCCGTTTTCCGGATATTGACCTGCAACGACCATTCATCGTTTCGCATGAGGTATTCATCCGAACTGTCCATGGGGACCGAGATGGTCTGCTTGCTTCCATGTTCACCATCGTAGAACTCAAATCCTACCGGGACGACCGTCTCATCGAAACGGAAATCAATGCTGGCCAGCTCGCTTTTGGCCGCAGCAATGGCTCGGTCTACCATGCCTTGGGCTTCGGCGCGCAACTCAGACTCTGCGCTGGCCTTGGCACTGGCCGCTGCTGCGTCTGCCTCAGCCTGGCTGGAATACGGACCCTCGCTCCCACTACGGCTGCTGGTGGAGGTCTTGGTCACACTGTAGTGCAGGCTCCAGCTGGCGCTGGCGTCGCCTCCGTTATCCTGGTAATCGTCATCCATAGTGTGGCCACTGGTGGTCACGGTCTGTTTATCCGCCGGAGTGATGCTCCAATTGCCACCGTCAATCGTACCACCCTTTTCCAAGGGTTCAATCTCAATGGTGGCACCGTCCACTTTTTCGCCGGTTTCAAGTTGCTGCTTGTCCACGTTGACTGTGTAGTTCGCATCAAAACTGCCGCTGGCAGTCTGGGGCGAAGCCGACCAACTGGCGTAATACTCGGCACCTGCGGGCGGAATGTCCGGATCAATGCTGCCGGTGGGAGGTCCGATCAGTGCAACAGTCTGCCAACCGGAAATAGGGGGTTGGTAGATGTAGGTATAATAGTCACTTTCCGCCACATAAGTGGATACACCGTTGCTCATCTGCTCGAAGGAACGGATATAACTCTGAGCCGGAACGCTGTCAGGATAGTTGGAAATAATCCAACGCTGTACCTCATCATAGACGGAATCCATAGCAGCATCGGCACTCATCAGACCGAGAGACAGCTGCCCCAAACCACCCCAAATATTTACTTGGTTGCTAAAATGATCGCCGGGCGTGTACTGGGCCGCCGTTACGATGGAAGTGTGCGAATAATTGTAGGTAGGACATCCGTTCGGACTGCCCTTCGCACCGTGGGTGCAGCAGTATGCTTCCTGCCCGTTAAACCAAATCAGCCATGAACCATTTACTTTCTGCACACTCGTGATTTTGCCAGTCTTTACATCCGGCTCGGGGCGTGCTTCGTATGTGCTGATTCCATTGGCCTTCGTCGGCTGTGTCTCCGTTTCACCTTCCAGATGGACATTCAAGGTCTTTTCCAGACTGGAACCATCCGGAGCGTTGTAGCGGAATGTCACGGCAAAATCGTGGTCTGCCTGCACATAGATGCCGGTCGTGGCTGCAGAAGATTCTACATAACTGCTGTTCAGAATGGCAGCAGTGGTCTGCTCATCTGCCGGATTGCCGGAATAGTCCAGCAGAACTACATCTTCAGGCAGGATGATCTGCGAGGTGCTGTTGTTGGCAGGATATTCCACCTGCACAAAGATGGGGACAATAGCAAAGGACTCGCCGGCCTGACGGGGTACTGTGATGGACAGCCCATCCGAATTCAGCGCCTCGGAATCCATATAGCCAATGGCAACCGACGGGTCATCGTTCCAGTGGCTAATGCCAATCTTGGTGTCACCAGTCGCAACGGGAAGACCATAGCTGCCCATATAGCTATCTGTGGGTGCATCAGGAAGATCCCCATACAACATCTGGTGAATCTCTTCCAGATCGGGAGGAGATCCGGCATCGTCACCACCATCCCCTTCGCTCGGAACAGAGGGATTCTCGATGGTCGCCTGCATGGTTACAACCAGCGCAGCAAGTGCGGAATACGCAGCCGCTACGGCCTCGTTTGCCTTTTCTTCCTCCGTAAGGGACAGGTACAGGTCTTCCGCAGCAGTTACCGGAGCGGAAGCTTCATCTGACAACACCGTAGCTTCGTCCAGAGCGGCGATCAGATCAGGATTTTCTTTATCTGCCTGCCAGGCTTGGCTTGCCAGCGCCCAGCTGTTGATTGCCGAGAGAATGCTCTCACGATCGAGCGCATCTACAGCGGCGATAAAAGCCTGTGCCTGTTCACTCAGGGTCGGGGAATCCGGAGCAGGCTCCTCTGTGCTGGTACTGGCACTCTCGGAAGTTGCTGCAGAACTCGCTTCGGATGCGACTTCCGATTCAGGTACAGAACTGGAGTCCGGCTGCGGCTCGCTTGCCGACTCAGACACAGAACTGACCTCGCTCGAAGCAGGGATTTCTTCAGCGAGCACAGTCGCTGGCATCAGCGACATACACATAAGAAAGGCAAGGAGCAAGGCCGTAAAACGGTGCCTAAACTTGTATTTCTTCATAATTTCCTCCATAAAAACAGGCGCCTGCCATAAAGCAGACGCCCAAAGATGATTGATTCGGTTATTCAAAGGTGACAACCCAGTAGGTATATTGCCCCTGGTCGGTCGAGCAGAACCAACAGCCAACGCCCATTTTTGTGAACTGGTCACTGACAATGTTCGCATAATGGTCCGGACTGTTCTTCCAGGCTTCGCAGACAGCGGCGGCGGACCCGATCGGACCACGAGCACAGATCTCACTGGCTGTTACCATACCGGAATGGTCAAAGGGACCACCGGCGACAAAACTCTCACACCGCGAGCTGGCCGTAGTACTCAGACTGTCGTCCATCTCCAAAGCGCCAAGCCCGACCGATGCGCGAATTGCGTTGATACCGTCCTGCACTGCCCAGTATGCGCTGTCAGTGCTGTCGATGTACCACCATTTGTCCGTCCCCTCAGCAACACTGAACGGGATTGCACCAGTGGCAACAGTCTCGCTTGGTGCGGTCGTCTTGTCGGCTTGCACCATTGACTCCGAGGCGGGAGAGGCTTCCTCCACCGGCTGTACAGAACTGGAAGGTGCAGAACTCGGAATCGGATCAGGAGTTGCGCTCGGCTCAGGGGCGCTCGTGGCAGCGGATTCCGGTTTGTCCGGAGATGATGCAGGGGTTGCCTCCGAAACACTCACGCTGCTTTCGCAAGATGAACTTTCCGAAGATTCCGCTGCAGGTGAGGCAGTGCTGCAACCTGCCAAAATCAGAGCTGACAGGATTACCGCGATCAGTTGTACTTTCATGTCACATCCTCCTTGTGCTTTTTCCTTATTACACGGATATGGCACAGCATTTACAACGGCTCAGCCGGATTTCAGCATATCGTAGCCTCTGTCTGCCTCCTCGAAGCACCGATCCAGGATTTCCTGAAACCGATTTTCATCCAATTCAGTGTCCAGCCAATGCGTGCTGCGGTAAGCATAGCACCCCACGTCCTGATTGATCGCATGGCTGCCAAGCACGCTGGTCAAGTTCAATTGGTTGACCAGCCGCTGTTTCTTGGCGCTACCCGGGTGATTGATGCCCTTCGCCAGACTAATCACCAGCAGCGGATGCAGCGGAGAAATAGACGCCTGCATGTAGTAGCCCTGGTAGGGCGCCGTCAGAGAAGTTTCATCCTGATCCTCGACCGGGAGCACCTGTGTAAGCATGACACGCGCATGTTCCGCCAGTTCTTTGCGGCGCTGCTGTTCTTCTTTGCTCATGAAATAGTTCATAATTATCCCCCCTTTCACCGCGGAGTAGCCACATGAGTGATGGCTCCCCAAATGCGGTTGGTCTCATGGTTGATTCCCAGGATACGAATCGTCACCCGGGCGCCTCTGGGAGGACGGCCTCGTTTCGGGTAACTGCACAGACAATCGATGCCGCCATCCAAAGCCACAAAAACCCCTGTGGTGTCCACCATACTCACGGTTCCCACATACCGGTTACCTACCGAGTATCGGCGCAACGCCTTTTCATACGGGTTTTCACCGGCCTGCTTGATTGAGGCGGCGACACGAATATGTTCACGATCACTGCGATCGATCCTGAGAATCTTGACCAAAATGCGCTGCCCGGGCTGGTACACGGCACTGGCATCCAGCATGCGCTGGTAGCTCAGTTCCCTCAGCGGGATGTAGGTTTCAAGCCCGAACAGATCCACAAAGATACCGGCTCTGATCACTGACACAACACGGGCTTCCGCGCATACGCCCTCATACAGCAAATTGTTCCCATCTCGGTCCGTACCGAAATAATAGGAACGGCGGCGGGCTGCCATAGCTTCCAGACGACTGGCCACTGCAATACCGGCTTCGCCGTCAATCCCTTTGACAATGTAGTCCACTTCCGCACCAAGCCGCTTGGTCAGAGTATAGTGCAGCACTTCTTCTTTGGACCTCCCGCGCAGATCTTCAGGGATTTCCACAGCCTCTTCTGCCGGAATCATAATTTTGAAATCACCGTGGTACAGGACTGCAAGGGACCGTGTGGGATTATCCGTGGGCCGCTCCACACCCTGAATGGTACCGGTCAGGATGCGTTTTGTTTTCATGGACTCGACCAGGTCCAGCAGAGCATCCCGGGCTTTATCGGCTTCGGTCTCTACGCTGAGCTGGCCATCAATGGAAACGGCGGTGGGTTTTGCTTTGGCGCGGCGGCGCCGAGGTGCGGCGGGCTTTTCAGTTTCACCGCCAGACGCTCTTTCCTCAGACTGACTTTTGCGGGAGCGACGGGATCGTGCCTTCGGCGCCTCTTCAGCCGGGATGCTTGCGCTTTCAGAGTCAGTCTGGAGGATGGGCACTTCTTTAGCCCCTTCGGCGTCGTCTTCTGATGTCAAAGCCTCCGTAGACTCCATTTCAGAATCAGTCTGGGAGAAGGCGGTTTGCGCTTCGCCTTCAGACACCTGATCCAAAATTTCTGTCGATTCCATTTCAGTCTGGGGAATCGCCTCAGTCAGAACATTCATTTCGTCATTCATTTGGTGCCTCCGTTATCATTAAAAATCTTCCGGCGGTGATGCTGAGCTGTACAGACTCGGTCGCATCTTTTTCCGTTCCGGTTTCGGTTCTGGGACGGGTTCTGGTGTCGTGCGGGTTATAGAGGGTTGAGGAGTATAATCCAGAATACTGCGTTTCTCAATCTGAGCTGCCATGGGGAGCCTGGTGTAATCCAGCTTGTTCAGCTTCAAAACATTGTGGCCACGAATGATTACCAGGAGTTCTTCGTTCGGTAGCCGAAGGACCTCGTCCGGTGTGAGCAAACGCCGTTTGCCTTGGCCTTCCGTGTGCCGGTATTGCGGTATCATCTGCGCAACGGCGAGGGTTTGCCGAACCGTCATCGTGGTATTGATTTGGATACTCATGTCGCCGCTGCGCGCAGAAAAATATTCGGCGCTGATGTCATCGGTACAGCCGAGCATCAGCTGCACATCAGTATTACCCAGGATCTCAGCCCAGAGATTGTTTGGGTATCGATTCTGAAGTTGGCCAAGGCTTTGGATAGCAAGCATGACATAGATTGCACGACTTCGGATCACTGAAAGGGTTCTTGCGAAGTCCGAGCCGTCAGCGGCGCCGCCGAGTTTCCCGACGTTGTTGAACTCGTCGAAAACCAGATTGACAGGGACGGCGCAGCGCATCTGGGGAGTACTGTCCGCATAGCGAACCAGTTTGATGAACAGGAACGAGAAGAACAGCGATGACAGAAAGGCCATCGTGGCATCTTGGTCACTGAGGATCACAAAGTATGCGCATTTCCGTTTCCCGGGCGCCGTGAGATCTATGTCGTTTTGGCTGATGATCCGGCGCACGGCTTCGTTCTGGAGAACCTGTAGCCGCGTGCCGAGGCCGAGAATAATGCCTGAGCGAACCGTGTCACTTGCCTGGAAAAACAGATTGAATGGTGCCCTGGCTGGATGGTCAATTGGCAGTTTCTCGAACATGGCGGTCAACTGTCGCTCGTTATTTTGGGTGAGCAGCTGATACACAGCGGCCAGGTTTTTCTGGTCCGGGCTTCTGGTTCGGTCCTGATCCACATAGAGGATGAGAGCCCTGAGCAGATTGCCCTCGCCGTTATCCCAGAAGTGGTCCCCTTTGCCTTCGCTGGTATTTCCAATGATTACATTGGTCAGGACCTGAGCAAGAAGAGTATCGCCATTCAAGTCGGACATGCAATTCCATGAATCCCCGTGCTGCGGGTTGACCAGATTGAAAACCCGCACCTCATATCCGTTCTGTTGAAACAGCGCGGCAAGATCTCCGTACATCTCCCCTTTTGGATCTGTGATAATCGTGGATTCACCGCGCCGGATGATGTTAAACAGCGCCGGACGAATCACGGCTCGGGATTTCATCGTTCCTGACGAGCCACAGATGGTAATGTGACGATTGAGGCGTGTATCGACAGGCAAACAAATAGCCTTGCCATCTTTTTCACCCAGGATAATACCCTCGGCCTGCGGGATGGGCTTGGCCTCAAGGACCTGCCGCATTTCCTTATCGCTCATCCAGGATGCTGTGCCATACGTTCCTTGTTTGCTTACCGAAAAGCCTCTGGGGTCATTCGATTTCCCTCCGAAGCGGTCATGCAGCTTTATGTAAGCAGTGAGCCCGCCACCGGAAAGTAGGATAAGCCCCAGGCTTTTGAGCCCTCCGATGCTGAAGGTGTTTTTTATGCATGGCCCCACCGACCAATCAACAGGCCGCATAACAGTCTGTCCGCTCATACCACCATTTGATTGCCATTCTTCGTAATTGTTGAGCGTCTGGCCGAGCAAGCCGCTGATATAGAGCAGCATGAATAGCGCAAGCAATACGGTTAAACTGATCACGATCCGTTTGAGCGTTTCATTCACGGGCATCCCTCCTCTCTGTGAAACTGATCCAAAACTGCATTCAGCGATATAACCTTTAAGGTCACCTCCGGCGGAAGATATTCCCGGAGCAGTTGCATCTGTTCTGGAAAACACAGCACCTCAAAAACTCCGTTCTGGATTCTGATGGCTTCGCGGAAGCGGATCAGTCTCGCAAGATCGCCATCCAAGTGGGACAATACATATTTTCCGTCAATGTAAGCGTCATACTCCAAAGTGCCCCGGCCATACGAACGAACATCTGCATCAAAGAGCAGGTCCATCAGGCGGTTGTTCCAGTTTTGGATGGTAAGCAAACGCAACAGGCTTGCCCCAAACTCGTTCAGTGGTACGAAATGTACATGCTGATAAATGGAGTCAAACCGGAACTCAGGGCGATGAGTGCGTTCGGATTCCAGCAGGGTATCCATGGCCGTCATCTCAGACTCACCCATCAAAACCGCAGAATCGACTGTCTCAATGCCGGCATTCAACCTGGCTATTTCCTGGAGACTCAGACGGGACTTGAATTCGCCCATGCCGCTCCATTTCATGATAGAGCTTCGCGTGTTATAAATCGCATAGCATCCACCGGGGTAAAACAGCGCGCCCACGGTTCGGGTGAACATGGTCTTGTTCTGTTCCGATGCGTTGATCTTCTTCAGATCTCTTGCAAGGTACAGGCTTGGCCGCTCCGATACGGTATGCTGGATGGATTCCATCTGCAAAGCAGGGAGAAGATAAGGCACGATTTCGATTTCCGATTGTGCGCACAATGCGGTCGCCTCAGCCACACGATGATTCCGGTCCCTATGCGCAGCATCTCCGGGAAAGCGATGGCTCCAGAACGAGGCCATATAGTAGTCAAATGCATCCGGGTGCATCCATTCCAAAATGGGAAGAGCACCTCTGTACAACCGAACCGACTTAGCGGCTCCTTTGCCACTGATTTGGACCAGTTTCGTCTGTACCGAATCAGCGCCAGGCAAACGTACCAGCTGCGGTTCGCTCATACGACGGACAAGATCTCGCATTACACGAGGGTTGCCCAACAAATGAAGAGAGTGAATGGGGTATTCACCCGTCACGGACAGCATGGAAATGAGCCGGTATGCCAGACTGCCGGGGCGCAAGGTAAGCATTGTGATACACCTCAGAATGATTAGGTCTTACCGACAAGAGGACTGCTCTCTTTGTCGGATTGCTGCATAGTCGATGCCCCCAAAAAGTGGATTCCACCGTGCTTTTTCTGCCAACTGCAGCTATGTCATTTTGAAGCGGCGGAAAAGAGGAGTTTTTACATATCTTTTTGGGAATGTTTCGGGGCAAATTCGGACAAGGCTGGGCCGTTTGCAGGAAAGTCTTTTTCTTGGCTGTACCATTGGATGAACTCCTCGGAAGGGACAACATAAACTTCTGTTCTTTCGCTGTCCGATTCGGCGCTGCAGTAGTAATGGCGGCATCGTGAGGGTGCATCATCCAGCATGGTATAAAGAGCTACAATGTCCGAAACCATATTGATCTCGATATTATCGTGATCTCTCCGTTGGCGCTCCGGCCGATCCCGTGAGTAGACGTGCCGATAGATCAGCACACAATCTTTGAACCGGCAGGGGGCTTGGTTGTGGAAAAACCGCTGCATTTCAGGGAACAGGATAGAACGAATATAGTCGGCTGATCCATGTTCTTTTTTCGGAAGCAGCATCGGCATCCGCAGTGAGAACCACCCCTCATCTGTGAAGCCGATTTCGACAGGAACTACGGAAGCGGTCTGCTTGGCAACCATCATGGCTGCGTCAGGCGCACCGGTATAAGCCGGCAGTGCTCTGGCAACCAGCACGGCTTTTTCCATCAGTTCCGCTACTCGCAGCGATACATCGTAGGTCAATTCCATGTTTTTAACACCGAACATACAGCGGGTATTGCTCACGGCCATATCGAGCTTGGCCATAAGCCGTTCCAGTTTTGTCAGCGTTCTGGCAAACGAACTGATGTCGTCCATTCCTCATCACCTCCTCGGTAAAACAATACCTCGGGGATTTCCTCCCCGTTGAACTCAACCGTCGCAAACAAACAAGGCGCCGCAGGTAGTACCAGCTGCGACGCCATCTGTATATTGGGTAATACAAAAATGTATTTGGTATCATCGTCCTGCGGATGCAGCAATTTACTCAAGTGCTGTTCACCTTCGTACAAAACCACAATTTCATAGCCGGTGTTCTCTTTCAGAAAGAAGAGTTGCGCCGGGTAAGTCGCAGGATAGTGCGCCATGGGATCGACGACATTGATGAATTTCAGCAGTACCCAAACGGCCAGGATCATTCGCTGATCGGGCTTGCATAATCCATCCAGGCCAAGATAATAGCCGCCGCCAACATCGGTGATCTGCATGTTCCGTTTGAGGTTGCGGATGATTTTCTCGGCTGTACTGCGCGGCTTATTATAGAGCATTTGCAGGATCTGCGTTTTGGGCAGGGCTCCGTATTGGGACAGCCATTTGATCACATGCTGCTCATCTTCCAGCAACATAATTTCACCTCCTTGCTGTACGCATTTTCATATCAAATGCGTATTTCATTCTGAATGCGTTTGATTCTGCTGCCGTTCGTGGAGAAGGGTCTCCAGTTCGGCACGGTCAGTGGTAATCATTTCTTTCTCTATTTTGGATGCCTTGATCACCACCGGGACCTTATTATTGTTGGAGCTGATCAGAGCCTCACCCCGTTCAAACTGGGTAATGGCGCGCACTTCTGTGCGGGTAAGCTTGAGCGTTTCCCGGACATGCTCAGCCTCATCGGGTTCGAGGTTCAGGATAATCTTGTTTTTCGAGTTGTTGATAATGGCTCTGCCGTACCGTCCGTCATCGAGACCAAAGAAGTCCGATAGGTCTTGTGTTGCAGAAATTGCAGCGCCGCCAAATCCACGGATGACCTTAAAAATCTCCAGACAGAACTCGGCGGCCATACGGTTGGACCCGGCACCGATGAGCTGCCAGATCTCGTCGATAAAGATGGCCTTCCGTTTGGTACGGTCAGATTTGATTTCATCCCACACATAGTCCAGAGCAATGAACATGCCCACAGGAAGCAACTTTCCCTTCAGTTCACTCAGGTCCAAAACAATATACTTGTTGCTCAAGTCCACATTGGTGGGACGGTTGAAGCTCTGGGCCGACCCGGTCACAAACCGGCTGATGATGGCCGCCAGTCTTTGTGTCATGGGGTTTTCCTGCAGATGTTTGTGGAGATCGCCCAGAATCGGCATTTTCTTCATCTTGGGCGGAGTTGCCGACAGATCTTCATATACCGACTGGTTATCATGGGTGATTCCAAAGCCTGCGTAGGTTTTGATCAAAGCCTCATCCAGCATCTGCTCTTCCTCATTGGTGATGTCAGGAATCAGAAGGCCAAAGAAGATCATCAGCTGCTGGATTTTACGGGCAAGAAGAGAATCCATTTCCGAATAGTCAATTTCATCAATGAGCTCCATCTCAGGGGAAATCGTATGACGGATCTCCATGATATTGATACAATGGGGTGATCCCGGTGCTATGCGGATAAATTCACCACCGATCTTGTTGCAGGCACGCCGGAATTCGTGGCCTTTAATCGGAGCAATGATATAGCACTGGATTCCGCGCATTCGCATCCGCAGTGCCAACAGCTGCATGGTGAAGGTCTTACCGGCGCCCGAGGTTCCCAACAAGTTCAGATTGGCATTTTTGTGCATTTTGGTATTGAACAAGTCCACAATGCACAGGGAATTATTATGCCGGTTGACCCCAAGAAGTACGCCGGTATCGTCGGACATCTCGTAACTCGTAAAGATATAGCTGGAAGCGGCGCCGCTGGTCAGCACGTTCCGCTGTGCCTTTTTCTCCAGTTTGGGGGCTATCTTTAAAAACGGCATGATTGACTGCAGCGCAGCTTCC
Organism: uncultured Gemmiger sp.; assembly: GCA_944386225.1. Classification (GTDB taxonomy): domain Bacteria; phylum Bacillota; class Clostridia; order Oscillospirales; family Ruminococcaceae; genus Gemmiger_A. The sequence continues at coordinate 6,138 of CALXAH010000073.1, read as the reverse complement.
TGCTGGAAATTGCACTCGCTGATGAACATGTCCATGGATTTGAGCAGGTCGGTCATTTGCTGCTTGCGCCACAATAGCTCCTCGTAGGTCTTTGCTGACACGGTAATGAAGGTGCTCATGTAGAACAAATCTTCGTTGTCATTGGCAATACCGTTTTTGATGTAGTAGCCTGCCTGGATGGAATTGGCCAGCTCCTCGTAGTCGGTGCTGGTGTCCTGCATTCCTTTGATTTTTGTTCGGTTCCACCGGATTCTTTGCGCAACCTTGTCGATGGCTTTGCTGCGGTTTTCGCGCCGCAGATGGATGTCAATGTCGATTCCTTCGCCTGCGTTGATCAGCGCAGACATCCATCCGGCTCGTACCTTGCTGGGGTATCCGTTGCCTCTGATATAGAGGATCGTATAGTATCGCCCGTCCATGATGATGTAGTTGTGGTGGGTAAGGTCGATGCCACGGGGAGCCAAAAAATGTGCGATAGGGATGCTCGGAATCGGGTCAATACCGATGACCTTATTCTCTGCAGCCATGGTATCAACCACGACGCGGTTGACCCGTGACGAAAAAGGTTCATTTACGCAGGAATGCCGGTTATAAAACATGTACAAAATCTCTGCGGTGGATTCATCCGGGTCTTTTGGTTGCACGATGCTGTTTCCACATTGAAGGAAATATGCCCGGGCATTGTGCTCTACGGTCTGAAGTGCAGCATAGATTTTGGCATAATCGTTGCTTTCGTGGCGGCCAACAGCCTCGTACTCAAAGATCAGGAAGAACCGCCTCGTAAGAGCCTCTCGGCTCCCAACGTCACGGATCAGTTTGATGTATTCTTCACCGAGCGCGCGGCACTGTGCGTTGTCCTCCTGTGCCAATTCTGCTTGTACCATTGCGATGTGTTTGTCAGAATCAGCCTTTCGCGTTATGGACTTGAATTGCAGGCGCATAGGGGAGATTTTCAGCCAGCTCGCAAAACTGGAAATAATGTTGTACTGTTCCTCATCGGACCTCAGTGTGAAATTGATGGGCTCGATCTCCAGGATCTTGATGTAACGGCCATCGGACATTTCAAGGATGCCATTCCTCAGATCCCGGATTCCGAGATAGTCCTGGACAAAATCAAGCTTTTGCTTTTTTGCCCTTGGCTTTTTTGCGTTTTTTTCCTGTTTGCTGCGCATATTGGTAACCAACCCTCCTGCAATGAAGCTTACGGCGATGCGTGAAAAAACAGACGATATTCCAGAGATACTGTAAGAGAGAGCCTCCATCAGCTCCCATGAGGGCGACTACTCCAAGCGGCAGCAGGGTCACCGTCATGCAAACGATGCGGATCGTGGTGGGCATGGGTATCCAAAACAGCTCCGGATACCCAACCAGCCCCACTAAAAAGATTGCTTCCACTGCGCATCGGGTCTCCACCATTCCTCCCAGCAGCTTGCCGGAATCGGTGTAGTTTGCGGGGATCGCATAGATATTGCTGTATTCTTTTTCTTCCATTGTCTGAACTCCTGGCTCATTCACTGTTCTGTGATGGCTCCGTCGTCTGGAGCCCGGTCCCGGATAAAACGGGCGCATCATAATCGACGTTGATGGGACGGCGATAATACGACACATAGTCCGGGGAGTTGAGGACAACACCTGAACCACTTGTGCAATGAACCCACATGTGCGCACCATCCTCATTCTCGCCTGCGTATATCAAAACATGGTTGACGGGTACAGTGCCGGGCACAGCCATAAATCCAAGATCGCCCGGAAGCAGTTCCGCCTCCGTGATGGCATAGCTGTTATCCCATTGGTTCCAGCTTCCAGCTTTGATGCTTACGCCCATTGCCGTTTTGAACACCCAGTCCGTGTACCCGCTGCAATCCAGGCCGTAAGGAAGGATCGTGCCGGTTGCGCTGGAGCCGGTAGCCGTGACCACTTTGGGGGTGTTCCATTCATCGTTCCACCCGGCATCGGATTTTCCGCCCCAGAAATATGGGACCTTGCCAACGAGTGACAGTGCTGTTGACAGAATGTGCTTGCGCGTTTCGTTGCAGTTCTGCCGCTCGACAAATGCGATGAGCTCTTCATCTGTGAGCGGAACCGATTCTCCGCCTTGACTGCCGCCCTGGGCACCGTACAGCGTCTTCTGTAAGGCTGTCGCCATATTACTGATAGCTTCACCATAGGTGATTCCAAAGTTGTCATACGGCGCGTCAGGATCGATTCCAAACGCATCCAGAACGACATCCTGATCAAACGGATGGATGGTACATTCCAGATACACAACCGTTTCTGTGCTGGGGGTGAGAGTTTCAGTCCCATCCGGCACATAGTATGTGGCACTGGTCGTGCCGGAGATACGGCCATCGGTGTAAACGGGAACCGTGACATCTTCGGCACGGTATGCAGTGGTGGTTACAGGCTCCAAGGTTGTGACTCTTCCGTCGGGTTCATAGTATCCCCCTCTGACGGCTACATCATATCGGAATTGCATCTGGCCATTCACGATACCGATAAAGGTTTGACCAAATACCACAGTAACGGTAACTTCCCGGTATGTGGTGTAGGTCAGGGGAATGACCCGTTCCTTCTCTTTCTCTTCGCTGGAAATGGGAAACATTTGCTCTGCCACAGCGTCAAGTTTCGCAGTCATATCATCCGCGCTTGTGCCTTGCTGCAGCATGGATGCGGAATACGCAGCCAATACATACGCGGCATTGAAACCGGAGGCACTTTTCGCTTCGTCGATCAATGACTCTATGGATAATTCATAGTCATATCCACCGTCCTGTATAAGTTGATCCACGCGTTCGAGCGCTACCTGGTATCCCCGGTCTACGGCTGCGGAAACTTCAGCGGACATTTCTTCATACGACTGCATCATAGACATGGGGTTGTCCATGTCAACAATCGACCCGTTCAGGCCAAATACGCCGTTCAGTACGACTGAGGGAATGGATACGATCAGAATTACAAATATGAGAAGAAGCACGCAAAGACATGCGAGTATCTTAAACAGGGTGTGCCGTAACGACCACGCTGCTGAAAGGATTGCCCCCCACGGGCCACCCGCTGCGGTTCCGGCTGCAATCTCTGATACAGCTTTCCCGCTCTTGATGCCGGATTGTACCAGGGCGGCTGCTCCGTTTGACACAGCTTGTCGGGTTCCGGTTTGCCCAGCTTGCTGGAGAGCATCGCTTAATTGACGGGCAGCACCGGCATAGTTGTCTCTGCCGTCTCCGAATTGCTGTTTTTCCGGTTCTGCCATCTGTTATCCTCCTGAAAAACAAGACGGGCCAACGGAATGTCACCGATGGCCCGTCTTGAATATATTTATCGTTTCCGGCGCGGTGGCTGGAAATCATAGCTTTCGCGCCGCTCAGGTTCTTTGAAGCGACTGGGAGTGTTCTTGTAACGGACGGTTTCCACCGAGACCGTTTTGACGTTTTCGCCATCATAAACGGCCTGACCGTTCTCGTAAACAGGACGGCGTTCCACAGCCGCGTCTCCGTGAATTGCAATCCACTGCTTTCCATGAGCGTCCTCATAGACCTGGTAGTCGCCCCTGGGCGTATCAAATTGTGCGGTATCATAGAATGCTGTACCGGAACCATCTTCGTGACGAACTTCGAAATGCCCGTCATCACGATGTCTGGAATCAACCGCAACAATCTGCTCCTCAAAGCCAGGCATGAACTGCCGGAATTCAGCCTGATTATACGCGATTGCTGCATCACCCTGTTCAAATCGAGGCGCATCTGCTTTAGGCTGCATAGCATACCATTCCACGCCATTGTCCGACTGCATGACGCTGTGTGGAGCATCTGGCTCGGCAAAGAACGCACTGTTGTACCAGAGCGAACTTCCGTTATCCGTGGTTGCCTCAAGCACACCTTCTCCAACCGTGCGCAACATCGTCCCCTCGGCAGCGCCAGGGAATGTTTCTGCCACCCGGGCAGCTTCCGAAGCACTTCCTGTGAAGTTGGGTGCGTCATAGAAGGCACCTTTTCCTTCACCGGTTGCGACCTGATACCACGAGCTTCCGTCTGCGGCATTGACCAGCGAATGAGGCGCCGTCGGGGCCTCAAACTGTGCAGCGTTGAACAGTTCAACATTGCTGGTTTTACCGGCAGCATCGGTTGCCGTCGTGCTGATATGGCCGCCGGTGATCTGCGTGTTGCTCAGAGTATGCCGTCCCAACTGCGGCATATAGTTACCGAGACTGCGGTTCGCAATATCGCCGCCAATGCTGCCCGACACACTGTCAGGGCGTGTAGCTACAGAGGAGATGGAATCGCCGGTCAAGGTGGCGCCGTTGCGCGCAGCAATACCGCCAAATGCACGTCCGACAAAGCCAACACTGCCGCCCAACCCCATTCGACTGCCGCCTTCCACTACCGCATCGCGCACATAGCTGTTCGGCTTGAAACGGTTAGCGAACCCAGCTGCAAAACCGGTAGCTGTAGCCGTTCCGGCTGCAGAGGTATTCCGGAAAACACTGCCTGCGCTGCTGGCGCTACCGGCGAATCCGGTAAGCACCCGGGCGGCCATCAGCATTTCCATGCCCATGCTGGAACCGGTCTGTGCTACGTTCAGGCCAATGGAGGCCAAGTAGCTGTCAAATCTTTGCGCCGTCTTCAAAAACGCTAATGCGCAGAAGAACCAGAGAAAAATCGAACCATGTCCGGTCGAAACCGCACCGCCGTTTCCAATATACTGGCCCACAGACGAGCTGAAGGCTCGCAGAAACCATACATTCATGACAAGTAACAGGAGCTGCGAGCCGACCATACGGCACCAGCTCTTGAATACCTGGTTGGTTTCTTTGGAGCCACCCATGGCGAAGGCGAGAGGGCTGGTGTAGCAAAGCACACCGACCACGATATACCGTTCTACGGTTTCAAGCAGCAGTTTGAAATAGTTCCAGCCAATCGAAATAAGCAGAATCAGCAGCAGAATTGGAGCAATAACGGTTACTGTCGATGCGATTGTCAGTAAACCATTGCTGAGCGTCTCCTCAAGGCCCGCAAAAGTAAAATCCTCGCTGGTCATGCTGAGATCCAAGAGCGCTGTATATGGAGCACGCGCAATGTCCAATGCCACCATAAATATCGGTCTTGCATACCCGATAAGCAGGGCAAAAATAGAGCTGCGTGCGATTAGATGCAGCGGGTGTTCCGCCTCGGTGATGGGGCCTCCAAACGTCCGAAACAGCTGCCAGACTGTAATCAGAAAAAGAATCGCCCACGCCATATACTGCATGACCGTGTATGCCACCGTGATGAAGGGGAAGTATTCCTCCATAACGGTCATATCGGCACCTAAAGCGTTCAGGAACAGCCCAGATACAGCGTCCATCAGCGAAGAGGCAATGCTGGAGATCCAGGTGATGATCCCTTCAAAAATCCAGTCTAACATGCTGGTTCACTCCTTGCTTTCTCTTCCATGGCTCTCCGTCAGGGCGTATACTGGCCGCCAGAGATCAGCGGCTGCAGGTAAGCAACGATGAAGCCCAGCGAGTTCAGTACGATCCAGGTGATAACAATGCGCTTGAGCCAACCCGTGGCTTCGTCAACAGCCCGCTGATTCCGCGAAACCATACGGATAATCAGTGCGATAGATGCCACTGTAACGGCTACGATTGTGCTGATGGCTACCAGCTCGCCATAGACATCTTGCATGATCGTGGAGAAGCGGCTCCAGATATTCTCACCACCGGTCGCAACATCTTCCGCGAATACCGGCTGTGCGGTAAGCATCGTCATGTAGAGGATGCCAGCAGTGGCGCAAAAAAGCGGCTGCAAGCGCTTTTTGCACAGTGAATAGAGTTTTTGCATTGATTTGTCCTCCTGTTTTTCGATAAAAAATGCCGCTCCCAAAGCTTTGTGCTTCAAAAGCGGCGTTTTCGTTTTGTCCTACTTTGGGACAATATCAGTATACCTTTTTCGCTTTTACATGTCATCGGCGCCCACCTTGCCAATTTTGTGCCTTTTTCTTTGCCATCACATTTTCATCAAAGGCTTTCAAGCAATGTGAGAATTTCAAGCCAGGAATCAACCTCGTTGGAAGGAGCGGACCACAAACGAATTGACAGAATGGTGATGGCCTGCTGACGAAGCCGGTAATAGTGACGTGAGGAGATGTCAAGCCGGTACA
>CALXAH010000072.1 GCA_944386225.1 uncultured Gemmiger sp. | reverse complement strand
TCCCAACGCCTCATTTATGGCGTTTTCTTCTGATATTTTCGTGAATCACCCTCTTGACTTAATACCATTGGACTTGCGCCAAGTCCAGCGGGCTTTTCAGGGTTCCTAAGGAACAGCCTTATCGGTTATAAAGCCTCTTAAAGCCGCCATAAAAGGGAATCCACACCGCATTTCCCCATTCAAACGTTCTTCAAAGATACAGTTTGTGATACAGCCGAGATGTAGCGCGGAAGGAGTGATGAGAAAAGATGTAGTGGATTGCCACATGGCGATCCACTTTTAAGCTGCTGTGGATAGCCGGTAATCTATGTGGATTACCAACAACACGTCCGGCCCCCTTCCGAACGCCCACTTTTGTGCCGCAGTTTCATGATAAAGGTCAAATCTGTCAGATTTTGCAAGGTTTGAGAAAAAAACTCAAAAAGATCCGTATGAACAAAGGCTTCGGGCCCGCAACTGCTACCCTTGCCAAGTGAAACGTTCCGTACTACACTAAAAACAAAGGCGAGAAAACGAACAAAGGAGGCGGGCCATGCCCACGGTATTGATTGACGCGGACGGCTGCCCGGTGGTGGACCTGACCATTCGCCTGTGCAATGGCCATGAGGTAGCGGTGCTCATCCTCTGCGACACCGCCCACCGCATCGAGCGGGAGGGCGCCGAGACGCTGGTGTTCGACAAAGGCGCGGACAGCGTGGACTTTGCGCTGGTCAACCGGGTGCGTCCCGGGGACATCGTGGTGACCCAGGACTACGGTCTGGCCAGCATGTGTCTGGCCCGCCGGGCCCGGGTGCTGAACCAGAACGGCCTGGAGTACACCACCGACAACATCGACGCGCTGCTGGAACGCCGCTGGCAGAACAAAAAGCTCCTTCGGGCCGGCAAGCACCCGAAGGGGCCTGCCAGGCGCACGAAAGAGCAGGATGAGGCATTTACACGCGCATTGAAAAACATACTTATGCTATAAACAACCAAAAATCGATAAGGCATTGGTATTTTCAAGCTCACATAGTATTATGGATTCAGTTCAATCTAATCACCCCATTTATATTTCTTGAATCAAATGCAAAGAAGGATGTAGAAATGGCAGAAATCATGGGAACAGTCACCTCAATCAAAAGGTACCTTTCGCCTGAAAAAATTGAATTAAAAATTTCTCCTGATATGGGAGGAGAAAGCACAATAACTCTTCAGCAGAACAGGAAATATATTATCCCGGACTTCCAGCGGGAAATTCGATGGGAAGAAAACAATTTGAGCATTTTGCTGTCGGACTTATCTACAAGTGCGCGATTTCTTGGGAATATTATCTTGACTATCGAGAAAAATGGGGATTGTAAAATAATCGATGGTCAACAACGTACAACGGTATTGCTCTTAATTCTTGCATATATCAAAAACCGGTACCAAGATCAACTGGAGCCCTTTGTGCCTTGTTCAATTGAAAATCGAAGCTTTCTTGGGCTATCTAAATTGATGGAAAAAGGGTTTGATAGCGCACTCCTAAATGATCCTAAAGTGATTGAAACAGATTATTATGGACAGCGACAGTCATTCACTGATTTATGGAAATGGCTGGAAAAGGAAGAATTATTTTCCACAGCACACACTGCAAAAACAATCTTGGAAAATATTGAGAAATCTCAGGTGAACATTATTGCCAGTCATGAAGATGAAAGCAATTCAAGCATCCGTTATTTTTTGGACGTTAATCTTAAAGGCGTCCAACTGGATACGGAGGATATTTTCAAAGCTCAAATTTTCTCACTAAGTCTATCGCCTGAGATGCTCCAGCTATGGAGAGAAAACAAGGCGGCAATGTTGTTATTTAACCATACAAGAGCTAAGGGGGAAACAGATAACAAAGGCAAAGAGCGCTATTTTGATCTATATTTTAGCTACTCATCAAATGATTATTTTCGACTCCATGCGGATGTTATAAAATTCGTGAAAGCGGTTTTCAATCAGCATGATTATACTGCTATGACGGATTTGGTTAGTTGTACACTCACACAAGTGACTTCTGATAATCAAAAAGAATGGTTTGAACAGCTTGAGAACAAGCTATCCAATTTTCCCACAGTACCATATTCCCTTGCGAAATCATTATATAATCAGATTTATAACGTAGATGACACCCATTATTTTTTCGGCTTAAGTGCAAGACAGCGCTGTACAATAATTATTACAGATATTCTTTGCTTATGCGAAGATACAGATTTTTCTGATTTCCTTCTAACCGCAAAAGACTACGGCAAATTAGAGATTCTTAATGTGCTTATTTATTGGCTGGATAACAAAAAAGAATCAAATATGGAGCTTGCCTCCATAAGGAAACAGCAACTGGAACAGACATACCAGTCTTTGTGCGCAACGATTCTTAATGACCAAATTGACCTGTATTCTGATAAATATTATCACCCTCTAAATATTCATGGGCTTTATGGCTATTGTGGTGAGGCGAAAGCCTCTATATTTAAATCTTATGTCAGATCGATAGCTTCAAGCAAAAACATATATAGAATACTTTGGGATGTGACTAGCCACAGCATCGGGGAAGAGTATAATTATTCTCTCTCGTCCAAAGATTTAGCTTTGTTTTTCGATGATGAAACAATTGTTGACAGACTTTTAAAAGGGACTTTCCCCAAAAATGAGTCTGAAGAGTTTATTATGTCCATCTATTCTGCTTTCAAGTCAGGAAATCAGGATTATTTGGGGCGTAAAGGGATTACAACAGCTAAGGACATCAAGCCGATTCTTTAAGTCAAGTCTCCCCATTACATACTTTATAATACAGTCTAAGGTGATATTGCACTATCGCCTTAAATTTTGTGCGCTGTTATGACTTTTTTTGCGCATCCTTCAGGTTCAATAACACATCCACGAGTCTGGCACAGGAATGCTTGCTAGAATCCTTGGTTGCAGTCTGTCCTGTACGCTCTGCGCACAATCGGACATGATCTGATTATGACCGTGCAGGCCGGAATCATTTTTCTCACCACTCATCCGGGATTGTATGTGGCAATGGCCTCGCTCAGCTGCGGCAGCCATGCGGGGCCGTCATAGCCCACGCTGGGGACATAGATCTGCATCCACTCCATCTTCCCGTTTCGCCAGGTACCCTGGCAGGTAAACAGGTAGGTCAGCTCATCCTGCCACACCGTCAGTTCCATTTCGGTAAACAGGAACATATCATCCAGCCGGGTTCTGCCAAAATCAGCCCGTGCATCCCGGATCACCACTCCCTGTTCCCGCAGTTCGGTCAGGGTGTCATAGAGACCGTCGGCGCGGGCGATATACCGTTCGATCCCGTCCTCGTCATAGTTCTCCAGCGCCTGGGCGGCGTTGCGGGCGCACAGCCAGGCAGGGATGCACCGCCAGGCAAACCCATTGCCAAAAATCAGCCCGTTCAGGGTGGACAGCACCAGAACCGCCGCCAGGCAGACCCCCAGCACCGCCAGCAGGAGCCGTCTGGTCAGGGCCTTGCCCCGGCGGCGCATCTCCTGTTCCGAATAGCGGATCGTCTGTTTCACGGCGCTGTCCACCGCGTCCGGCTGCGGGTCGGCGGAGGCGCATTCCCCGGCGATCAGTTCCAGAATCGTCACATCCAGTCCCCGGGCCAGGGGTTCCAGGGTGGCGATGTCCGGGGCGCACAGGCCCGTTTCCCTTAGTTAAAGATATTGTTGGGTATCTCAAGATGTGTCATTCGATTTTGCCGATAAAGCGGTAGAAG
>CALXAH010000071.1 GCA_944386225.1 uncultured Gemmiger sp. | reverse complement strand
GCCAGTACATTGTGGTGGAGACCACGATTCCCAAGGATGTGTTCCAGTGCGATCCCTTTGGTTTCAAGGTGGACAGCACCACTCCGCAGAGCGTTATGTGCCAGCCCAACGGCAGCGTGACCGAACCCAGCAACAGCTACCTGACTTATAACATTCTCGACGAGGAGATGGAAGGTTATCTGAAGCTGGTCAAGGTAGATGCCGAGACCGGCAAGGCTGTCAAGCTGGCCAATACCGCTTTCGCCATCTTCATGCTGCATGAGGATGGCACCAAAGAGCGCCTGTCCATGGTCGATCCCAGCAGTGGCGATCCGACCGAAAAAAACAATGTGTTTTACACCGACAGCGAGGGGCGCATGAAGACCCCCGAAAAACTGCCCTTGGGCCGGTATGAGGTTGTAGAACTGGAAGGCCCCAATGGCTTCTTCAACGATGAAGCCTATACGGTTCAGTTTGAAATCTCTTCGGATTCTGCGTGGGAAGTGGTTGGCAATGCTGTTAACGGTATGGATGAGTACATTCTTACCCAGGAATACATCAACCACGAGACCCTCGGCAAACTCACCATCCGCAAGACAGGTGAAGTCCTGACCGGCTGGGAACAGGACTGGAGTCTGGATATCCTGGACCCCTGGTTCTCTGGTGAAGCATGGCCCGGTAACTTCACCTGGGAGGAGCGCCCGCTGGCCGGCGCCCAGTACACCATCACGGCCAATGAAGACATCTATACCCAGGACCGCCAGACCGACGCTGATGGCAATCGTTGCTTGTGGTATGCCAAGGGAGATGTGGTGGCGGTTGTCACTACCGGCGACGGCACCAGCGATATTGCAGTGTTCCGTCCCGGCCGCACACAGGCTACCTACGATTTCCTGTCTGTCATCCATGACAAGGTTGGCGAGGTCACCGTGACCCTGCCGCTGGGCAGCTACCATATTGAGGAGACCAAACCTCCCTACGGTTTTACCGGCACCAAGCAGAGTTACGATGTGACATTCCAGTGGGATGAGCAGACCAACAGTGTGGTCATGGCCAAGAGCATTATCGCCATCGATGAGAAGGGCAATGCTGTCACCAGCGAGTTCGAAATCATCACTGCGGAAGATGCCACTGCCGAGTTCACCGAACAGCAGGTCTTGAAGTTCCACAACGAGCGGGAAAAGGCGCAGGTCAAGGTCATTAAGCTGGACGAGAAGACCGGCGCGGCTCTGGCTGGTGCGGTGTTCAACCTGTATACGCAGGATGACATCTACAACGCAGACGGCGACCGCCTGTTCCGAGCCGGTGATCTGTTGGCGACCTCTGCCCCCACGGGCGAGGACGGCACAGTTGTGTTTGACTGTGATCTGCCCATGCAGGATGCCCGCTATGGTGAAACCGATAAGCAGAACAGCGGACGGTACATCATCCGTGAACTGCGAGCACCCACCGGCTACTTCCTGAATGATGAGCCGATGGAGTTCATCTTTACCTACACCGGGGCCAAAGTCCAGGTGCTGGAAAGTGTGTGCAAGAACGAAGGGACCAGCGTGTTTATCAGCAAGCGGCAGCTCACCGGTGACGATGAACTGCCCGGTGCGACCCTGACGATCCAGGACGAGAATGGTGCTGTTGTGCGCCAGTGGGTCAGCGGCGACAAGCCGGTCGAGATCCGCGGCCTGGAACTGAACAAGGTCTATACGCTGGTGGAAACCATTGCCCCGAACGGCTTTGCCAAGGCTGAAAGCATTCGCTTCAAGCTGGTTCAGCAGCAGGATGAGGCTGGCAACCTGCTGCCGGAAAACGATGTGTATGTCTGCACGGACAAAGATTGGCTGATCTTTGATCACTGGACCCTGATGGAAGACGGGACCGTGGTCATGCGGGATGCGCCCGCGCCCACCCCGGAAAAGCCGGAACCTCCGACTCCTCCGACTCCCACTCCTGTGCCTCCGACCCCCACTGTTCCGCAGACCGGCGATATGAACTGGCTGTGGATCGCGCTGGGCGTTATTGCGGCACTGTCTGCCGGCGGTCTGCTGCTGATCTTCAAGCGCAGCGGCACCCATGACGAGGACGAGGAATCCTGATGCGCTACTTCGCTAAAGGCTTCCTGATTGGTACTCTGTGCATCTGCCTGCTGGGGTTGGTCTGGCTGTTTGCCTTCCAGCCTCGGCTGACAGCAGCGGAAGCACAGGACCTGAAAGCCCAGTTTACCACCATCCCCGAAGATGACCTCTCCGGGGATGGACCGGCTGGGAAAGAAGAAACCCAGCTGGACTTCGAGGCGCTACAGGCAAAATACCCGGATGTGAAGGGATGGCTCACCATTCCCGGCACAGTTGTGGATTATCCTGTGCTGCAAAGCAGCGCCGAAGACCCTGAAAAGTATCTCCGGCGAAACTACGACATGAAGTGGCGGATGGCCGGCAGTCTGTTCTTCCAGTTTGACTGCACAGCTGACAGCCGGAATCTGGTGATATTCGGCCACAACATGAACGACGGGACCATGTTCGCTGTCTTGAAAAAGATGGTGGATCCGGAGTTCCGACAAGCTCATCCCATCGCTGTCCTGCATACGGCGGAGGGGACGCATGAATACCGGATTTTGACCGCAATGACTACTGACACGACGAAGCTCCTGTTTAACAGGACGCAGTTTGCCGGGGATGAAGATTTTCTGTCCTTTGCCGGCAGTATGCTGGCAGGGACAGAAATTGTTCCCCGGAAGCAGGATCGCCTGCTGACGCTGGTGACCTGTGCTTACGATTGGGACGGCGCGCGCACAGTGGTTGTGGCGATCGAACAAGAGTAAATCTGTAATTGGCGGGGTGTGCAGGCACCCCGCCTTCCTTTATGAAAGGAGGAATTCATTGAAGCAAGGTCTGCTGGACAAAGTAGCGGAACAGAATCACGCATTTATCTCCAGCCTCCGCATTTTGCCTCACTTGAAATGGGCAGCTTTGCGTGACCTGTATTACCTGAAAGACAAGGAGCAGTACCCCATCAAAGAATGGGAGGAAGCTGTTTCTTATCTGCTGGGTTGCACCGTTAGATTTGCCTCTTATGAGGAAATCACAAATAGCCTGAAACCTTTTTCGCTGGGATTGGAGTGATGGAATGAAAGTTGTTATGGTAGAACCGGGCCAGTATGCCCGAATCGAAGAACTGGACACCGGCCTGGAATCGCTGCAGAAAGCAGTCGGAGGTCTGATCGATTGTGCCTATCCCTGGAAGGATATGGCCTGTGTTGTCTGCAATGACGAGGGCCTGATCAACGGCATGCCTCTGAACAGAGAAGTTCCGGATTATGGGCCGATTGCCGGCCCGTTCTTTGTGTGCGGGATCGAGGGCGAAGACTTCTGCAGCCTGACCGACGAGCAGGCCCAGCGGTATCAGGCAATGTTCCATCAGCCGGAACTGTTCGTTCCCTACAAAACCGGGCTGATGCATCTGAAGTACGATGACCCCAACCTGCCGGGGGCACCTGACACCATCAAGAAAGCCTATCAGGAACGGCACGGCCTCCCGGAACTGGGCTTCTGTTCGGTACCGGATCTCAACATGATCATGCTGGTGAAGTACGGCCAGCCGGGTTATTGGCCCATTGAGCATTTCCCGGAGGGCATGGGTGCTGAGGAGTATGCAGACACCCTCAACCAGATGATTGGTGTTTCTAAACCGCAGCAGACGGCCATGCTGTACGGCTCTATGTTCGGCTGGAACATCCCCGCCGCTCGCCCGGAACGCTACGATGAAAATGGGAAACCCAAACCGCACGGTCAGCGGCGCGGCAACCCGGAACGATAAAGGAGGACAAGAGATGGATCGATTTTATACCGCTGAATCTGTGACCGAGGGACATCCCGATAAACTGTGCGATCAAATCGCAGATAGCGTACTGGATGATTGCCTCGCCCATGACCCGCTGTCTCGTGTGGCCTGCGAAGTGCTGGCAACACGCAGCCATATCGTGGTTGCCGGTGAAATTACCAGTCACCATGTGCCTCATGTTCCTGCAATCATCGAGTCTCTGATGCACGATATCGGCTACTCGACCCGTGGCCTTACCATTGATCTGCTGTTTCACCGGCAAAGCCCGGACATCGCGGCCGGGGTAGACAACCCGCTGGAAGAAAGAGAGGTGATTGGGACTGGCGAACTGGGTGCCGGCGACCAAGGTGTCATGGTAGGCTATGCCTGCAATGAGACCCCCGAAATGCTGCCCCTTCCCGTGGTGTTGGCCAACCGGCTGGCGCTGACCCTTTCATCTGTTCGCAAAGCCGGTCTGATTCCTGGCCTGCGCCCGGACGGAAAAACCCAGGTCACCGTGGAGTACGACGAAGACGGCAAGCCCTTGCGGCTGGACACGGTGGTAATCTCGGCGCAGCACAGTCCGAGCATGGAGCAGGACGAGCTGCTCTGGCAGCTGACCGATAAGGTCTTGGCTCCTGCGCTGCATGACTTTCCGCCCGACGAAGATACCAAGATCCTTGTGAACCCTTCCGGTCGCTTCGTCTTTGGCGGGCCTGAAGCGGATACTGGGCTGACTGGTCGCAAGCTCATGGTGGACAGCTATGGCGTGTTTGCCCCCCATGGGGGTGGTGCGTTCTCCGGCAAAGATCCCACCAAGGTGGACCGCAGCGGCGCCTATATGGCGCGGTACATTGCAAAGAACATTGTGGCGGCGGGTCTTGCCAGCCGATGTAAGGTTACACTGGCCTACGCCATCGGCAAGGCGGAGCCGGTCATGGTATCGGTGGATACCTTCGGTACCGGCACTCTGTGCGCGGACGATTGTCTGGAAGAAGCCGTCAAGCTGGTGTTCGGCCTGACCCCTGCAGCCATCATCCGGCAGCTGGATCTACTCAAACCGATTTACGCTCGCACGGCAGCCTATGGCCATTTTGGTCGGCCTGCCTTTGCATGGGAGCGAACCGATAAGGCCAAGGCGCTGCGTGACGCCGTGGAATGAGGGGTGACGCAGTATGCCGGGAGTGACCCAAGAGCAGATCAGCGCGGCCAAGCAGATCCGTGCTATTGATTTTCTGCTGCAATACCGACCGAACGATATCGTGCCCAGTCAGTGCCGGGGTGAGTTCCAGCTGCGGAGCCACGACAGCTTTAAGATCAGCGGAGAGACCAGCCTGTGGCACTGGAAAAGCCGGGATATCGGCGGCAAGAGCGCATTGGACTATCTCATTCATGTGGAAGGGATGCGTTTCACTGAAGCGGTCTTGCTTTTGTCGGACCAGATCCCGGCAGTTGTCCGCACCGTTCCATCGCCCCAGCAAATGCCGAAGCCGAAAGTGTTTGCGTTGCCCGAACCAGCTGCAGACAACCGGAGGGTGTTTGCCTATCTGCTGCATCGGGGAATTGACCGAAAGGTCATCAGCGACTGCATCCGAGCCGGTATTCTGTACGAAAGCGCCCGGTTCCACAATGCTGTGTTTGTGGGACGGGATGAGAATGGTATTCCGAGATATGCGTTTCTGCGAGGAACGCTCACCAATGCGGAGCAGAGTTTTCGAGCAGAGGTGGCCGGCAGCGACAAGCGATACGGCTTCTGCCTGCCGCCGGAAGGTGAAAGCCGGAGGGTAGCTGTTTACGAAGCCGCCATTGAGGTGCTCGCCCACCAGTCGTTGGAACAAACCTACGATAAGTACCGATTGTCGCTTGGTGGAATCTACGCTCCCAAAGAAGGGGTCAGTGCCAGTTCGTTCAAAAAACCGGCGGCTCTGACAGCCTTTTTGGAACGTCACCCGAATATTTGTGAAATCGAGATCTGCACTAATAACGACCATGCTGGGCGCAGGGCGGCAGAGCACATTCGCAAGGAATACGAAGGACAGTACCGGATCATTATGAACCTGCCCGAACGGGAAGGAGCGGACTACGGAGATCTGGCACAGGAGAAAAGCAAAGAGAGGGCCGTCCGGCAGCGGGCGGCCCTCTCCCGTTAAAAAAAGGAGGACTATGGAAAAAGAAACCTTGAAAGCTTATGTGATCACGGACCTCACGGCAGAACTGGCTGTGGAGGACATGGACAGTGAGTATGGCGAAGACGATTACGCTGAACTGGACGGGCATGACCTGACCGACTACGAGCCGAGCATCCGGGAGTACATCGAGAAGGAGAAAGAACTGCTGGATGACGGCGGCAACCTTGCTCCCTATATTGACAGCTCCCTTCCCCGGCTGCGTGAGAACGTGCTCCGCATCGAACCCGACGTGGTGGTCTACGATGGGAAACTGTGCGGCTGCGCCATCGTGGAGCTCAAGCAGGAACTGAGCGAACGGGATTGGAACACTCTGTTCGACTACATCTCCGGCCAGTATTCAGATGGCTGGGGCGAAGGTTTTGAGCAGCGGGATATCCCGGTGGCGGATGGTGTTCTGAACGTTCACTTTTGGCAGCCGGATCAGCGTTGCCCGATTGTGCTGAATGCTTTGCCCGGTCAGGAACCGGCAGTTTCTCGTCAGGCCCACAAACCCAAGATGAAGCTGATTGGCCAAGACGGGAATATCTTCTCCATCCTGGGGCGGGCCAGCCGATTGCTTCGGCAGAATGGGCAGAGCAAACAGGCGGAGGAAATGTTCCGGCGTGTGCAGGACAGCGGCGATTACTATAAGGCGCTGAATATTATCAGCGAGTATGTCCAGACCGAGCTGTCTGCGCCCGACAAGGGTGACACGGAACCCCGAACTCCCCAAAAGCAGCACGAGAGGTGATGAAGATGTCCGTTTCCAACTATGATCTGCTGCAGGCCAAGGTGGATGCCGAATTGGCTCGATATACCGAGGAACTCATGAGTCATGGCCCGCAGGAAGTTGTGGACAACGCCTATGAACTCGTGATCAAGAGTGAACTTGCGGTTCGTCTGGAAAGCACCTTTTTGAGCAAACAGCAGATCCGCGCACTTCTGGATCAGGAGAATCCACTGGCCTACATTTATGAACGCTGGGAAAACGACCATGCCGCCATTGGTGATCTGCTGTGCGATACCATCTACACAGCGGGCAACGATGCTCATCGTGAACGACTCACCAAAACCAAGCAGCATCGAAAGGAGGAAGCTCGATGAGTCAGAAATACGAAATCAGTGAGATTGCCCATCCCAGGTACCCTTGGCTGCACCGGATCCGTGCGTTGCGGGAATTTCGCCCCGGTGTGCGCCCGGGCGATTTGGGCGGCTACGTCCAGAGCGAAGAAAATCTGAGCCAAGAGGATGTCTGCTGGATCTTTGATGACGCTATCGCTTGTGAAGGGTGTTTGGTAGATCAGCAGGCCATCATTGCTGACTCGGTGGTCGTTCGTGGATCTGCCTTTGTGTCTGGAACAGTTGCTGTTCGAGGTAATGCAATCATTGACGATCATGCCATCCTGATGGCCGGTATGGTCAGAGGAAACGCTCATGTGGCTGGCACAGCGGAAATCGTGGCCAGTATGGAATCGGGAGAAGCACCTCTTGTCGAGGGTCATGCCAGCGTGTACGGTGATGTAACCGGCGCCGTCAAGGTGAAAGACACAGCGGTGATCCTGCCGGGTGTTACCATCGATAATCCTACAAAGGATATCTTTGTTGTCCAGCAAGACAAGGTAACCGTCGAGCGCAATTATCATCGCTTGAACGGTATTCCGCAGAACCCGAACAAACAACAGGAAACCAAGAGAAAGCGACGCTTCGAGCCGGAGCGGTAAGAAAGGAAGGATGCCTCTGAGTAATAAGGAAGAACTGAACCTGATCGTAAATCCCGAAACCAAGCTCAACATTGAACACAGCGGCGGCGATGGCTGGACCATCCTGCACGGGGATATGTTGAGCATTGTTAAGGCGTTCAAACCCGGCATTTTTGATGCGGTCATCACCGATCCTCCCTACGCCAGCGGCGGCGCCAAGCCGTCCGAAAAGAACCGAACCACCAACCAGAAGTACAGCAGTATGAAAGCGGACAAAGCACTGCCCGACTTCGACGGGGATCAGAAGGATCAGCGCAGCTGGACCCGCTGGTGTGCTGAGTGGCTGTCCGATGTCCGGCGTGCCTGTAAACCGGGCGCGGTACTTGTGGTGTTTATTGACTGGCGGATGGCGCCCTGCCTGTCCGATGCCATTCAGTGGGCCGGGTGGATCTGGCGCGGGCAGATTGTGTGGGACAAGCAGGTCAGCCGTCCTCAGCGTGGCCGATTCCGACAGCAGAGTGAATTTGCCCTGTGGGCCTCCAATGGACCTCTTCCCATGGATCGCCCGGTAGGTTGCCTTCCTGGTGTGTTTCGGTACACCAATCCGGCCAATCGAATCCATGTGACCGAAAAGCCGCTGCAGCTCATGCGAGATGTAGTCCAGATTTGTGTGCCCGGTGGTCGAATCCTGGATCCCTTTGCGGGTGCGGGTACCACTGTTTTGGCCGCCGTGAAGGAAGGCTATGAGGCTGTAGGCATCGAAGTGACCGATGCCTACTACAAGTTGGGCTCTGACCGTGTCCGATTTGCTCTGAATGCCACTGATGAACCGCCCGAAAAGAAGTGATTCGTGAATCAAGGAATCCTACATAAGGAACCCTGGATTGAGGTTGTAACCTGAACAAGGAATCCTACATAAGGAATCCTGGAATGGGGTTGAACCCCGCACAAGGAACCCTACATAAGGAACCCTTGCTGTAAAACCTATGCCCGATGGCTGATACATAATCGGCTGTCGGGCTTTTCTTATAAGAGAGGAGAAATGAAATGGATAAAGCATTTGCTTATGTTTGCGCTTCTGCCGAGACCTCCCCCCGCATTCTGAAGCGGTATTGCCGCACCGTATATGAATTGGGGTATGTACCCATCTGTCCGGCCCTGAGTGATACCCAGTATCTGTCCGATGAAAGCCCGGATGAACTGCGGGACCTTCACAGTATCGCCCTTCAAAAGCTGGCGCGCTGCCGGATGTTAGTGGTCTGCGGCAAGGAAATCAGCCACGGGATGTCGGTGGAGATTGGATTCGCTGAAAAGCGCCATATCATCTGCACAACTCTCGCCGGTCTTGCCAAAATCCAGGAAGACTCCGATGGGGCCGCCGAGTAAGGGAAAACCCTATTTTTCTCAGGGGGTGGCTGTCTTTGCTAGCATAGCGTTTGGATATCCAAACGCACCCTTCTTGGGGAGAACCCCAAACCCCCGGCAGCCATCCCCGCAATGCTCGTCACTGAAATGAGGTGAATCAATGGACGAAAAGCAGTACGCCGTATTCTGCCG
>CALXAH010000070.1 GCA_944386225.1 uncultured Gemmiger sp. | reverse complement strand
CGGCCGAAGCCCTGCACCCATCATGCGGACCTGCTGCATAAGGTGGCGGGCCTCTGCAACAATGCCAACCAGCTGGCACGGGTGGCAAACACTTACGGTGTAGCGGACACAACCAGCATCGCTGAAATGGCCGCCATCGCACAGCAGGTATGGGAGGAGGTGAAAAAGAACTGGTAACCGAAAAGCATGAACAGGATAAGACTGCCTCTTTCTGGAAAGGGGCAAAGTCTGCACAGGAACTGAAGAATCTTTCCTCTGGACGGACTCCCTCCGGCAAGCTGCGATTCCAAACCCGAAAGGCACTGGTACTTAGCGACGCAGAATACGGACGCTATTTGAACGGCGAACTCTTTCAGCCGAAATTCTATCTTGCGGCAGAGAAAGAGAGTTTGCGCTATGACACCAAGTTGGGGGTGTGGAACTGTTTACTTCTCGTGGGAGAATCGAGCCGTGATGGGATCCTTGTCGGATTTCTCCCCGGAGTGGAACTGCCCTTCCTGTCTTATGTTCCGGATCACCGGGAACTGGAACTGCCGAAGGGGCTTCCTGTGGAAATGGAAATGGGTGCGGTATCCACGAACCTGGAGCAAGCTGTGAACGGTGTCGCTGACGCGGCAGCCCACTATTCTTCTTTTGTGGGGCTGGAACTCCGCTCTCCGGCATCCTCACTGCACTTCGCTGCCTATGACCCTACGGCCAATATTTTGACGGTACTGGAGCAGGGCGGCCCCAATGACTATATGCAGTTCAAGGGTACGCCGGAAGAAATCGCACAAACCTTCCATTTCAGCGGCAAACTGAAGAAGGTGTTCTTTGATCTGCGGTATCGGAACATCAGCCACGGAAGCCGTTTCGTGAAGGAAAAACGTGAACGTGTGCCGCCCAAAGAACGCAACGGAGATGGGAGATGAAAGATGGCGTATACGTCCGTTATCCCCGTCCACCGCCTGAAGGGCAGCGTGGAGTATGTGCTGGATGAGAAAAAAACTTCCCGCGGACTGAACGCAAAATCTCTGGAGGAAGCAGTAGACTACGCTCTCAACCGGGCCAAGACCGAACAGGATCTGTTTGAGTCGGCTATTGCCTGTACCTGTAAAACCGCCTTTGAGGATATGTGCAGAGTCAAAGAGATGTGGCATAAGACCGGAGGTGTGCAGGGTTTTCATCTGGTGCAAAGTTTTGCAGCTGGTGAGATAACTCCCGAACTGGCACACCAGATCGGGCTGGAATATGCCGAGCAGTTGCTTCAGGGACGATATCAGGCGGTGGTCAGCACCCATCTGAATACCGGACATATCCATAACCACATTGTCTGGAATTCTGTGGCAATCCAAGACGGAAAAAAGTACCACAGCAATTCCAAAAGCTATTACTCCGAAGTTCGGGCAATATCAGATGCACTGTGTCGAAAATACGGGTTATCCGTAATTCAAACCCCAGAGTCTGAGCAAGGAAAACGGCAGTATGCCAAATGGCGAGCCGAGCAAGAGGAGCGTCCGACATGGAAAGCCGCGATCCAGCAGGATATTGATTCTGTCATTACCGAGGTACTTACATGGAATCAGTTCGTCCGGGCTCTGGAGGAGAAAGGCTATACACTTCGGATGAATCGTAAGTACATCACCCTCCAACCACCAGGGAAAGCTCGTCCGGTACGGTTTAAGACTCTGGGAAAAAACTATACCCCGGAGGCCATCCGACGCCGGATCCTTTATCCACAGAGCCGAAAACCTGCTGGAAGGAAAAGCCTGCCGCCCGGCCTGTACGCTGTGATTGTAGAGCATCCCGGAAAACACTATTCCGGTCTTCGGGGGCTGTATGTTTCGTATCTCTTTCAGGTTGGAGTGCTGCCTCGTAAACCCCGATACCCCAGTTATGCGGTGCGGGAAGACATCCGCAAATTGGATGAACGGATCGAGCAGATGGAGTTCATCTTTGAACATGAGATTGAGGATCGCGGCCAACTCAAGAACATGCGCCAAACAGCGGAAGCAGAGATTGAGAAACTCACCAAAGAGCGTAAGCGACTGTATCGGCGCGAACCGGATTCACCTCGAATCGATGAACTGACTGCCCAGCTGAAGAAACAGCGCAAAACGGTTCGGATCTGCAAACGAATCGAGGAGCATTCTCTTGACATCGAACAAAGGCTGGAAGCCAGTCGGCAGGAGCAGGCACAGCAGGAAAGCCGGCAGCAAGAAGCCAAACAGAGGGAAGCCGAAATTAAGGAAAAGCAAAAGGAGAAAACGATATGAATGGAATTCCTACACGACAGCAAGTGGAGAGCCTGAAGGAGCGGTATCCGGTGGGCACCCGTGTGGTACTGCATCACATGGATGACCCCTATGCTCCTGTTCCGCCCGGTACAAAAGGAACGGTGACCTATGTGGATGACATGGGTCAGATCGGCGTGAAATGGGACAATGGCTCCAGTCTGTCCCTTGTGCCCGGTGAAGACTCCTTCTCCAAGGCGTCCGAACCGGAGAAAACAAAAATCAGTCGCGGCATGAGCCGCTGAAAGGAGTGAACGGAACACTATGAACTATGGCAGTGATCCTGCTGACCAGATCGTCCGATTCTCGCTGGACGGTACTGAGATGGTGCTTAAGCTGTCGGGGCTGGCGGCAAAGAATTTCGCGCTTTTTGTGTACGCAGTTTTGAACGATCAACAGAAAGTTCGTGGAAAAACCAAGCTGGTGCGAATGCTGAAAGAGCGTCGGCCCTTCAAGTTCTTCCGCATCCCGGAGGATCGAATGCGGGAATTTGCGCGGGAAGCCAAAGACCATGGCCTGCTCTACACGGCCATTCGTAACAAGTCCAGGCAGGGGCAGATCGAGCTGGTGGTGTTTGCCGATGATGCCTCTAAGGTTAATCGTATTCTGGACAACCTTAACATGGACTTTGTGCAGGCCCAGGCTGGCGAAGCTACGGTGGAACAGGTGCCTGCTGTGCCCGGTACCGAGCAGCCGAGTGCTGTACCGGACAAGAAACCGGAATCCGCTGTGGAAGTGGAAACGGTTACCACTGAGCACGGAGCGGTGGATTTCCAGGTTGGCAACAACGAGGAGGAATTCAATTTCTCTGATACGGCAGATGCCGCAAAGGAACAGGTGCCGGAAAATTTTACGTCCGGCCGGGAGCCGGCGGACAAAGCCCCGGCGGAAAAGAATCCGTCCGAGCCTTCCTCGCCCAGCAACGGCTCCTCTTCCGAAGCATCCGGCGGTGAGAAACCTTCTGTAAAAAAGGAACTGGAGGAGATCCGTAAAGAGCAGACTTCCAAAAAGGAGGAGAAAGCCAAACCGCCTCAGCGTCAGACCAATACGCCCGGCCGTACCCGCCGCAAGAAGAACAAGAAGAAAACGAAAGGACGGTAATCTATGGATCTTTCCAAAATGATGAAGAAACAGGAACCGGCTCAGAATGAATCACAGGTCGACGGCCAGCGTCTTTCCAAAGAGGAATATGCCGCCATGAAAAAGGCGGAACGAGAGGATCTGTGGGCCAGGGTTGATGCCCAGGCTCAGGCGGTGTTCCAGGACGATGCGGCCATGAAGGGCTTCCTCGATTTCATGGCGCGATGTACCCCGCAGAGTACGCGCAATCTGCTGATCCTCTATGAGCAGAACCCGGAGATCACTCATCCCCGCACTTTTGATATGTGGGCGGAAGCGGGGCGCTCGGTGCGCAACGGGGAGAGTGGCTATGCTTTCTTCACGGAAAGCAAGTATGAGCGTGAAGATGGAACCACCGGCAGAGGCTACGACATCGTCAAAGCGTTCGACATCAGCCAGACCCGTGGCCCGCAGGTATACCCTGCCCAGCCTCATCTGCCGGATGAGGTGATTGCCGCCATGATCGAGAACAGTCCGGTGCCTCTGGCGCTTTCGGAACAGCTGCCCAAAGGGGTGCAGGCCCAGTATGTACCGGCACGGAAAACCATCTATGTGCGCAACGGCATGGATGAAACCGCGACCCTCTGCGCCATCGCGCGAGAACAGGCCCATGCTTCTTACGATGTAGCAGGCTCTGGTTATCGTCGGCAGGCGTATGCGGCACAGAGTTACTGTGCTGCCTATGTTGTGGCACAGAAGTTCGGTCTGGACACTTCCGGATTCAAGTTTGATAAGGTGTGTCAGGCTTGGGCCGGCAAAGAACCCCAGGAGCAGCGTACATTCCTCAGCGACGTGAAGCGTGCTGCCTATTCCATCAACCGGGAGGTACAGCGTAGCTTTCGGGACATGGATCAGGTGATCCAGCCGGATGGATTTGAGGTTGGAAAACCGGCACAGGCCAAGTCCGAAAAAATCGAGAAGGCACAGGGAAGCCGGTGATTTCCTCGGCTGAAAGTTTTCCGTTTGTTTTCAATTGGGCAGTCGCTATGTCACAGGCTTTGTGATATGCTTGCCTTGACAAAATAGATCTGAATGGAGGCGATCATATGGAAAAACAGCGGCTGTTCAAGATGACGGATATCGAAAAAAATATGCTGGTGCGGGCCCTCTCCGACAAGCAGAAGCGGGTTGGTGCTGACCGGTGCAGCGAGGTGCAGGCGCTGGTCGAAAAGACTGAGCAGGCACCGAAAAACCGTCTCTACATGAACGAGATTGAATTTCAGTGGGTGGAGATCGCACTGAACGATCTTCGCAATACCTATCTGGCAGCTGGGCGCAGCAGTGGTGGAATCGACAAGGTAATGCTGAAACTTCTCCGGTCGCACTACAAGAGAGTTCCTGCAAGGTAACCGCCAACAAGTGAATCCGTGATCAATGCCAAGGGGTCTGTGGTGAAAGCTGCAGGTCCCTTGGTTCTTTCAGAAAGGAGGATGCCGATACGGAGATACGTCAGAAACAACCTTGGTGGGTATGGCTATTGCCCCTGCCAATTGTCTGGTGGGCGGCGCTGCTGCTGGCAGCCAACTGGCAAGCAGGAATGAACATCGTAGAATGGATGGGTGCTTTCTCCGCCGCAATGAATAAGCCTTTTCAGCTCAGCTGGACGGAATATTCCGTTCGGCTTTTGTTTTTATTCACCATTGTTTACGGAGCAGCAGCGGCACTCATCGTGACAGGCCAAAAGAATTACCGGCGGGGCGTAGAGCATGGTTCTGCCCGCTGGGGGAATGCGGCACAAACGGCCAAACGATACCGGGACCACCAGCACCCGTACCGCAATCTCATATTGACCCAGCACTTTCAGATGGGGCTGGACGGCCACCGCCATAAGCGCAATACTAACGTGTTGGTGATCGGTGGTAGCGGAGCAGGCAAAAGCCGCAGCTATGCCATCCCCAATGTCTTGCAGTGTGCTCAGGGACCGGATGGTGGGTGCTCAATTCTGGTGTCAGATCCAAAGGCCGAGATCCTGCGCAAAACCGGAAATGCCCTCATTGCAGCTGGATATGAGGTGCGGGTGTTCGACCTGCTCAGCCTGGACACATCTTTCTGCTATAATCCTCTGGCCTATGTGCGAGATGACAAGGACGTGCTGCGGTTGATTGAGACCCTCATACAGAGTACCACTCCGCCCGGCTCCCAAAGCACAGACCCATTCTGGACTAAGTCCGAAACGGCTCTGCTGCAGGCTCTCGTTTTGTACCTCATCCATGAAGCACCGAAGGACGAGCAGAACTTTGCCATGGTCATGGAAATGTTGGCGGCTGCCGAAGTCAGAGAAGAAGACGAAGACTTCGAATCGCCGCTGGATATTCTGTTCGAGCGACTCGAGATGCGCGACCCGGAAAGCATTGCTGTCAAGCAATACCACATCTTCAAGATGGGTGCCGGCAAGACCCTGAAATCCATCCTGATCAGTGTGGGTGTTCGGCTCTCTGCCTTCAACCTGCCCCAGATAGCACGGCTCACTTATACAGATGATCTTCGCCTGGAAGAAATGGGAGAGAAAAAGGTGGCGCTGTTCTGCTGCCTGCCGGACTCGGACAAATCCCTCAACTACCTGGTCGGCATGATTTACGGTCAGCTCATCCAGACACTGTATTATGTGGCTGATCGTAAGTACAAAGGCAGGCTGCCGGTGCCGGTTCATCTGCTTATTGACGAGGCACCCAACATCGCTCTGCCCACCGACAACTTTCTGCCCTGGCTTTCCACCATGCGAAGCCGGAACATTTTCTGCTCTTACATCGCCCAGAACATGGCACAGCTGAAAGCCCTGTTCAAGGAACAGTGGGAATCGCTAGTGGGTTTGTGTGACGAATTCCTTTACTTGGGAGGGAACGAGAAAGAAACGCACAAATATGTGTCCGAGCTCATGGGCAAGGAAACGCTGGATACCCACACCTATGGCCACACTAAAGGCCGGAACGGAAGCTACTCCATCAACGACCAACAGACGGGACGTGAGCTGTTGACGCCCGATGAGGTTCGGATGCTGGACAATCGCAAGTGTATCCTGTTCGTCCGTGGCGAGCGCCCTATGCTGGACGACAAATTTGACCTGATGCACCATCCCAACATCCATCTGACCGAGGACGGCGGTGCGCCGCCCTATGATTACACCGCAGTTCGTGATGCAGCAGATGACCTGGACTATGATCCTGAGCATTACGGGGACTACGAACTGCTGGATCCTGATGATTTTCTTTGATATAAAGGAGGAACGCATTTGAAACTGTTTTCGAAAAAATATAATCAGAACCGCAAGACCGAACCGCTGCGTCTGGGCAGAAAGGGGCGCATGAGTTTTGCCGTTTATGCTGCGTTGGTGGTGTGTGCGATCTGCCTTTCCACTACCGTCTTCGCAGCGGCTACCGACCCTCTCACCGTGGTCAACAACCTGTCCACCTTCATCTTTTCCCTGATCCGTGCCATTGGCCTGATCCTGCTGGGCTGGGGTATTGTGCAGGTCGGCCTGTCCTTCCAGAGCCATGATCCCAGCCAGCGTTCTCAAGGCTTTCTGACCCTGGCAGGCGGTCTTGTGATCACTTTCACCAAGGAGATCCTGGACCTGATCACTGGCACTCCTTGAGAAGACGAAAGGTCAAGGAGGGAGGTGATGCGGTACGAACTGGATCGTGGACAATCTGAACTCTGCCCTGCAAACCTGGAATGACAAACTGGCGGAGATCTGGATGCTGCTCACCCAGGACCCGGCCACATTCAAAGGCGGTGGCATCTGGCAGGTAATGCTGGGAATCCATGGAGCATTGCAGGCTATCGGGTATGGCCTGCTGGTGTTGTTCTTCGCCGTGGGTGTGGTCAAAACCTGCGGCAGTTTCGTGGAGGTCAAGCGGCCGGAACAGGCGTTCAAGCTATTCATCCGCTTTGTGCTGGCCAAGGCCGCAGTGGAGTACGGACTTGATCTGATGTTGGCCGTCCTTTCGGTGGTGCAAGGGATCGTCTCCACCATTATCAACCAATCGGGTGTTTCGGGCGCAGGAGGAACAACTCTGCCGCAGGACATCATCGACAAGATCAACCAAGTAGGCTTCTGGGATTCCATCCCGCTCTGGGCAGTAACCTTGATTGGCGGACTGTTCATTACTGTGCTGTCTTTCCTGATGATCCTGACGGTATATAGTCGTATGTTTAAAGTCTACATGTACACGGCTTTGGCGCCCATTCCGCTGTCCACCTTTGCGGGTGAACCCACCAGCAATGTGGGCAAGAACTTTCTGCGCAGCTATGCAGGAGTATGTCTGGAAGGTGCCGTCATCGCACTGGCCTGCATCATCTTTTCCGTGATGGCGGCCGCCCCGCCTGCCGTGGATCCCAATGTATCAGCGGTGACCGCCGTCTGGAGTTATGTGGGCGAGCTCATCTTCAATCTGTTGGTGCTGGTGGGCGCTGTACGAATGAGCGACCGAATCATCAAGGAATTGATGGGACTGTAACAGAAGGGAGGGATCGGTATCGAAGTAAAAATTCCAAAGGAGATCCGGGAATATCGGGAGTCCATTTTCTTCGGGCTCTCGGCCCGACAATTCACCTGCTCGCTGCTGGCGTTGGGTGCCGCAGTCGGGCTTTATTTTTGGTTTGACCCGTTGGTAGGCACTGAGAGCGTAGGCTGGATCTGCATTCTGGGAGCAGCTCCGTTCGCTGCCTGCGGCTTTTTCACTTACCACGGCATGACCGCAGAACAGACTCTGTGGGCGTGGTTCAAGTCCCAAGTTCTGACACCCCGCTGCCTTGTCTTTCGGTCAGACAGTCTGTACTACCAGGCATTGCAGCCTGCCATTGAACAGGGTAAGAAGCCGCCCCGCAAGATGAAAAAGCGGGGCGGGAACAAACCGGCTGAAGAAAAAACTTCGGCCCCAAAACCTGCAAAGGAGGATGCCTATCATTAAAACCCTTAGCAAAGCGACTAAGGCGGAACGGGACAAGTTCCGCATTCCCCGCTCGGTGCAGGATGCCATCCCTATTCGCCGCATCTGGTCGGATGGGATCTTCCAGGTGGGGACTCAGTTCTCCAAGACGTTCTCTTTCACCGACATCAATTACCAGATTGCCGGCAAGGAAGATAAGACATCCATGTTCCTGGACTATTCCGAGCTGCTCAATGCACTGGACTCCGGTGCCAGCGCCAAGATCACTATCAATAACCGGCGGCTCAATAAGGCCGAGTTCGAGGCGGCGCTGCTGCTTCCTATGCGGCAGGATGGGTTGGATCATTTCCGCAAGGAGTACAACGATATGCTGCTCTCCAAGGTCACCGGTACCAGCAACAGTGTAGTGCAGGAGCGGTATATCACCATCAGCGTGGTCAAGAAAAACATCGCAGAGGCCCGTGCCTACTTCTCCCGGGTCGGTACTGATCTGCTCACCCATCTGGCTCAGCTGTCCTCCATCGGACAGGAACTGGATCTGGTGACCCGCTTGCGGATTTTCCGGGACTTCTTCAAGGGAGCAGAGCCGCCCGCGTTTGAGTTCGACCTGAAGACCCAGATGAAACAGGGCCACAGCTTCAAGGATTGGCTCTGCCCGGACTCCATGGAGTTCCAGCCGGATCACTTCAAGCTGAATGACCGCTGGGGCCGGGTGCTTTACCTGCAAGGGTATGCCAGCTACATCAAGGACAGCATGGTGTCCGAACTCTGCGAGCTAGACCGTGACCTGATGCTGTCCATTGATATCCTGCCCGTACCCACCGATGAGGCGGTGCGGGAAGTGCAGAATAAGCTGCTGGGTGTAGAGACCAACGCCGCCAACTGGCAGCGCCGTCAGAATGCCGCAAACAACTTCACTGCCATGTTGCCCTATGACATTGAGCAACAGCGGGCAGAGACCAAGGAGATGCTGGGCGACCTGACCAACCGGGACCAGCGTATGATGTTTGGCCTCGTGACCATGGTGCACCTGGCTGACACCAAGGAACAGCTGGACAGCGACACTGAGAGTCTGCTCACCGTGGCCCGCAAACATCTGTGTCAGATGAGCATCCTGCGCTGGCAGCAGAAAGATGGACTCGACACCGTCCTGCCCTACGGACTGCGTCGAATCACCGCACTGCGCACCCTGACTACGGAAAGCACGGCTGTGTTCATTCCCTTCCGTGCGCAGGAAATTATGCAGGACGGTGGTATCTACTATGGCCAGAACGCTGTGAGCAAAAACATGATCGTGGCCGACCGGCGCAAGCTCCTCAACGGTAACAGCTTCCGGCTGGGTGTATCGGGCAGCGGCAAGTCCTTCAGTGCCAAAGAGGAAATCGTGAGCATCGCTCTGTCCACCAATGACGATATCCTGATTCTGGATCCGGAAAGTGAGTTTGGCTATCTCACCGAGGCACTGGGCGGTGAAGTCATCCGGGTATCGGCCGCCTCCGACACCCACATCAATGCACTGGACATGGATAAAGCCTACGGCGATGCACGAAACCCGCTCATTGAGAAATCCCAGTTCGTGCTGTCTCTGTTCGAGCAGTTGGTGGGTTCGGAGGGGGTGTCCGCCAAGGAGAAATCCATCCTGGACCGCTGCACCTATGAGGTGTACCGGGAGTACATGGCAAACAATTTCACCGGCCAGCCGCCCACGCTGAAGGATCTGTACCAGATCCTCCTGAAGCAGCCGGAGCCGGAAGCCAGAGGACTGGCCCTGTCGGCAGAGCTGTTCATTACGGGCAGCCTGAATACCTTTGCGCAGCCGACTAATGTGGACACGAAGGCCCGAATTATCGCCTACGATATCCGGGAACTGGGTGAGCAGCTCATGCCCCTGGGGATGCTGGTGACTCTGGATGCCATCTTCAA
>CALXAH010000069.1 GCA_944386225.1 uncultured Gemmiger sp. | reverse complement strand
TACTCCAGCGTGAAGCGATATGTCCGCAAGAAGAAGTATGTGATGAAAGTCCAAAGTGCAGGTTTCCTTCCTCTGGAACGCACACCCGGATGTGGTCAAGTGGATTTCGGCGAGTTCCTGTATTACGATGCCGGAGGGCAGGAGCAGAAGGGTTACGCCCTGACCATCTCCTTCCCGCACTCTAACATGGGGTATACGCAAGCATTCCCCTCGCAGAACCAGGAGTGCCTGCTGGAAGGGACGAAGCGCATCTTTGAACACATGGGCGGTGTACCTCCCCGGCTTCGTTTCGATAACATGACCACCGCTGTTGCACAGGTTTTGCGGGGCACTGAGCGATCTCTCACAGACGGTTTCAGCCGTTTTATGCTGCACTACCGTTTCCAGGCCGAGTTCTGTAATCCGGCCTCTGGCAACGAGAAGGGCAATGTGGAAAACAAGGTTGGATACAGCCGCAGAAATGCCTTTGTGCCGGTTCCCACCATTACTTCCTTTGAAAAGTTTAATGAGGAATACCTGTGGGGATGGTGCGAAAAGGATGCCCAGCGTGACCACTAAATCCACAAGATTCCGATCCGGGAACTGTGGCAGGCAGATGCGGATGCGCTGCTGAATCTGCCGGATTATCCCTTCTCCGTATTCCGCTATCCTGAAATCCGTAGTGTTCCGCAACTTCCCGTTGGGTTTTCCCTTCTGCCAGCATGGCTTTGATTTCTGGCAGCAGCGCCTGTACGTGTGTGTAGTTCCGCTTCTTCATGATAAGACCCCCTGATGTAGTTCTATTTTCCTACATCAGGGGGTCTTTTGTCACTGTCCATTTTTACTGGACCTGTTCACAATTTCCAGAGGGTTCTGTTTTTTAGGTGCTTCACATATTACAAAGGGAAAAAATATATGAAGTGTTGTGCACAAGGCTCTCGCGGTATTGCTGTTCAAAAGCTGCTTTCATTGCCTTTCAGGCAGAAAATTACGCAGATATTCCACCGATTGCTGAATGGATGTGTGAGGATCCTCCCAGTAGATGGAGTCGTTGATCTCAAGATCGATGCAGCCACTATACCCGAAATGTTCCAGTGTACGGATATAGCCTTCGAGTTTTTTACGACCAAAGTTACCGGAACCAACAATTTCGTGATGACTGTCAGAATAATGAATCCACTGGATTTTGTTACCCAGTTGTTGGTAGAAGCTTTCTAGATTGTCTCCGGCTACCTCCATGGCGACCAGATCCACACAGGTCGCGAGCGCAGGGGAATCAACCTGGTGCAGCATCTGTTTCATGTCTTCCAGGTTCAACAACAGGTTGCTTTCATAGGGTTGCAGCTGTTCCAGCATTAGGGTAACGCCCATCCGTTCCGCACGTTGTGCCAACTGTTGGAGGCTATCTACCGTTCGTGCCCAGCCATCTTCCCGGTTTAAGTTACGGGGGTGACAGCCAGTATTTAAAAATAGTTTGTCCGTGCCGAATTCCAATGCGTCTTCCATGCTGGCTTCCATGTAATCGAGTGTTCGGTCCCGCAGAGCGCGGTCAGGAGAGCTGTAGCTGAAGGGGTAGCCTAAGGTTTCAGGCGTATAGATTACGACCTTCATTCCACGGTCCTCAATTTGCCGACGCAACTCCCGGATGCGGCGGGCAGCAGCGGGACCCCAGGGGTAGTCCAAGCGGCAAAAGTGGGGGCTTCCGCCCCATAAATCGATATTGTGGATGCCACATCGATCCATGGAATCCAAGAAATAATCGAAGGTGTACTGAACATACTGGACGCTCATGACGGCAAGCTGATCCAATGTGATGACAGACATGGTGCAACCCCTCCTTTTTCAAAATGAAATGAGTATCTTATAGGGAAGAACATACACTTTGGCGATGAAGAATAAAAAGGGTGGTCAGCAAGCAACTAAGGCTGGTTAGAAGCATCAACGGTAGATTGCCATTAGTGAATCCTGCTACCAGATAGCCGACAATGCAACAGGCGCCTACCAATAGAGCGTAGGGCAGTTGGGTAGTCACATGTTCCAGATGATTGCAGCCAGCACCTGTACTGGACAGAATCGTTGTGTCTGAAATAGGAGAGCAGTGATCGCCAAAAACGCTTCCACCCAGAGTGGCCGACAGAGAAACGATGACCAGATTTGGGCTCAGAGTAGCTGCCACTGGAATGATAATGGGAATCAGGATTCCAAAGGTGCCCCAAGCAGTTCCGGTAGAAAAGCTCAGGAAGGCTGCTGCCACAAAAATCAGTGCGGGAAGAACTGCACCGGGAATGTTGCTGGATGCCATGATGTTTTTTACAAATACATCCGTTTGCAGTAGGTCTCGGCAAACACCACTGATGGTCCAGGCAAGGACCAAAATCATGATGGCGGGAACCATGGCGGCGATCCCTTTGGTCACGCCGTCCATGAAGTCACGAAAGCGTATCAACCCACGGGGAACAAATTGCACAAAGGCGAAAAGTAACGCTGCAAATCCACCCCAGGTGAGAGCCTGGCCAGCGTTACAGTTGCCCAACGCCGCGGGGAAGTTGCCGTAGAAGGCAGGGTCTGTCCCCCAAAAGCCACCGCTGTAAAGCATACTTAGGATCGAGCAAAGAATCAGCACGCCGATAGGGAGCAACATATCCCATACCCGACCCTGGCGGCTACCCTGGGGGAGTTCCTGAGCGGAAGAATTCACCACACCCAAGTCGCCCGTCTGTTCAGCACGGGCTTCTAGCTGGGCAATCCGACCAAAATCTAGGTGTGCAGAGCAAACAACGATTACGGTAACAATGGTCAACAGCGCATAGAGATTGTATGGAATAGTAGCACAGAATGCGGCAAAATCACTAGGGAAGGCGGCGGTATCCCGCAGATTGCTGCCCACAGCTGCTGCCCAGGAGGAAATGGGGGCGATAATGCAGACTGGGGCAGCAGTGCTGTCGATGATATAAGCCAGCTTCGCCCGGGAAACTCGGTGATGGTCAGTGACTGGCTGCATGACGGTGCCGACAGTAAGACAATTGAAGTAATCGTCGATGAAAATGAGGCAGCCCAACAACCCGGTGGCCAGCATAGCTGAGCGCTTGCTTTTCAGCTTGCGGCTGGCCCAGTTGCCGTAAGCAATGGAGCCACCAGCCATGGAGACGACGTGGACCAGGGCCCCCAGCAGACAACAGAACAGAATGATATATAGGTCCACAGTTTGTATTGTCATGTCGAACATGATCTGAATTGGTGCTACAACCGGGTTTAGCTCCGCCATTACTGCGTAAATAATCGTGCCGGACAAAATACCAATCAACAGAGAGGAGACAACTTCCTTGGTGAGCAGAGCCAGTACGATAGCCAGAACTGGCGGAAGAATGGAAAGTGCCCCCGCGTATACAGATGTCAAGGCTTACCCCTCCATAGACCAGACGTCGTATACAACGGCGCCGTTCACCAAAGTGAGACAGACCTTGGCCTTACGGACCTCATCGATAGGCATCGCAAAGACGTTAGCGTCAAGAACAGCGATGTCTGCCTTATTGCCCGGCACCAGTGTACCGATGTCCCCTTCACGGTACATATCGTATGCGCCGCCGCTTGTCCAGGCCTGTAATACTTCGCTAACTGTCAGTGTGTTCTCCGGGTGGAAGGGCTCGCCACCTTCAGGAAATTTTCCGGTGACACTGTGATACAAGGACTGTGGGATGTCATCAATGACCAGAGGAAGATCGGTGCCACAGCACAGCAAGACGCCGCTGTCCGCCATTTTGCGCCGATTCCAGTAACCAGCCCCGCGCTCAGTGCCCAGCTTTTCCTCGATCATACCCACCTTGCCCGCACGGTCGGCGATGGATTGAATTTGAGGATAAAATTCGCAAATTACACCCAATTGGCCCATTCGTTCCAGGTCCTGTGGATCGCTGAATTCCGCTTCGGTAATGGCATGCCGGTTACACACCTTTCCTCGGGAGTCTCGGCAGCATTTTTCGTAAATATCCAGCACGCGCGCCACAGCGGCGTCGCCCTGTGCGTTCAGCGAAAAACGGAAGCCTTCCGCGTCGGCCTGCAGCACCTCGCGCTCGATCAGTGCCCAGTCGATTTCTTGAGCACACTGTGTATCCGGTGCACAGCGATAAGGCTGTTTCAGATATCCACACATCTGGCTGATAGAGCCGTCAGTCATGCGGTTAAAGCCGGAAAATCGGACGAACTCACCCTGGAACCGCTGCCGCATCCGGCGTGCGTAATCCAGATTTGCGCCTTCTTTGACGGGCTGACTCATAAAGTGTACGCGCAGCGTCATAGCGTTGTCCCGTTCCAGTTGCTCCAGCACCTCCGGGAAGGTGCTGAAGGTATCATAGCCAATCTCCTTGACCGAGGTTACACCTCGACGGTTCAGCATCTGCATATAATGTTGGAACAACGGTTTGGAGAAGGCATGGTCGGCCAGAAACTCTTCCATCAGTTTCCAGAAGACCTCATTGCAGTCGGCGCTGTTGTCAAAGCCGTACCGCTGAATTGCAGCGCTATTGATCCAGAAAGTCTCAGCGCCTGCGGCAAACAGCACGGCGGGACGGTCCGGAAAAACACGGTCCAGATTCTGAGGTCCGCCGGTGACAATGGTCGGGTCCCAGCCATGCCCCCACACCGGTTTCTCAGGTGGAAGGCTGTTGGCATAGGCCAGTGCTATCTGACCGATCTGACTGCTGTCTGTAGCGGGGGAGAGGTCCACGCCAAGATAGTTCAGCGCCCATCCGGTAAAAAAGGTATGCGCGTCGGCAAAGCCGGGGCAGATGGTCCGGTTCCCCAGTTCGTACACGGTGGAGCCATGGGCCAATTCGGAGGGAAGATCCCCCTGTACAACCTGCAGGATACGCTCATCCCGGATAACCACATATCCGGAGAATGGTTCTGCGCCAGTCCCGTCGAAGATACAGTTGGATCTCAGCACGATCTGCGTATGTTCTGCCATACTTACGTCACTCCTTAGCATCTTGCTAACGGACGCTGGAATGAAGTGGTCAGCGTACCGCGCAATGTTTTGCAAGAAAATCCGAAGTGGTAAGCCCGGTGTGTTATGTATTTCAGGCGGTGTTGGTCCTGACACGCTGTCCTGAATTTGACCAAATGATAGCATGGGCATTCGGGCATTTCAAGGTGTTAAAATCATTTTTGGAGGATGTCACAGAAAGGAAAAACGGAATCTTTCAAGCTGCCAAAAATTGGTCTGCTTTGGCCGATTTCGGATGAACCAACTCCTCGGGTCAGGACGAATGGAATTGCTTGACTTGGCTGGGAGTGGAAGTATATGATAATCGAAACTGGCAGTATCACTACTGCCGGAAAAGAAGGAAGGGGGAGCCGACGGATGGTAATGAAAAAAGACGAGACGTCCCGACGAGCAAGTTGGAGCGGAATCGCTGAGCAGCTGGAATATTGGATTGAAAGTGGCAGGCTGCAGGCAGGCCAGCGCCTACCCAGTGAAGAGTCGTTGGCGAAGGAGCTTGGCTGCCACCGTGATACACTGCGTACGGCTATTCGATGTTTGGCGGGTGAGGGAAAGTTGACCCGTCGGAAGGGCAGCGGATTTACTGTGGCAATGCCACGTTTTCGGCGCAATCTCTATGATTTTGAACCTTTGTGGTATTTCCTGCAACAGAACCGACGTCAATTTACCAGCCGAGTAATCTCCATGGAAAGGTTCAAGCCTGTGCCACGAGTGGCGAGGCTCCTGAAACTGAACGAGGCGGGTGAGGCCTATCGACTTTGTCGGCTGCGTTTTCTGGATGGCACGCCTGCCATTTTGGAAACCACATATCTATCTGCGTTGCGGGTACGGGATCTGGAACGGTTTGATTTGGCTAAGAACAGCCTGTTTGAGATTATGGCTACAGAGTATGGGATTTATGCAGATTCCGGTAACCAGACGCTGAGTATTACTTATGCAGATGAGATGGAAGCCGAATTACTACAGATTCCGGTGTTGCAGCCGTTACTCCTGCTGCGGGGCGTAACACGGGATGACTATGGAATTCCTATCGAATCCTTTTCTGCGGTGATTCGCAACGACCAGTTCGGTTTCGAGGGGATTTTGCGGGTTGGGGAGCCAGATTCCCGGGAACTGGTCTGAGCGCGGAAGAAAAAGCACACCAGTTTTCTCTCTTTCCACGGAGAACACCTGATTTTTTTGGTTAAACTCGTGATTGACCCTCTAGTTTACCCGGCGCTATACTAATTTTTAGAAAAGTGGTTTGCAACGAAATGCGACTCATCTATTCGAAAATCAAGTATACGGGAGGTAACGAAACGATGCGAGCAGCAATGATTGGTGACAACTGTATCGACCACTACACGGAATACGTGGACCGACAGGGAAACGTGTTCCATGATCGCAAGTATCCCACGGGCAACGTGGTGGACACCGGGGTCAACCTGCAGAAATTGGGGATGAAGACCTCCATCATCAGCACTACCGGCAGCGATGAGAACGGGCAGTGGATGGTGAACACCCTGAAGGGCGAAGGGTTGGATGTGAGCCATCTGAAGGTGGGACAAGGCCCCACCGCCATCACCTACATGACGTTGAATGGCAATGACCGGGTACATGGAGATTACATCGAAGGAGTCCTGGAACATATCGTGTTTGATGAGGAGGACATCGCATTTGCTGCCGGGCATGATCTGGTGCACACCGCACTGTGGGGAAATGCCCAGGATGCACTGCCCAAGATCCGCAGTTGCAGCCAGGCGGTAATCAGTTTTGACTATGCGGATCGACTAGATCATCCTCTGGTGGAGAGTACACTTCCTTATGTGGACATCGGGTTTTATTCGTACCATAAACAGCGGGACGAATTCATCAAGGGCTATCTGAAGGACAAAGTGGATCGAGGCATGAAGGTCGCAGTGGCCACATTCGGAGAATTGGGCAGTCTGGCTTACGATGGCCGGCAGTTTGTCCAGTTTGGCGTGGTGCCGGCGGCTGAGGTGGTCAATACCGTGGGTGCGGGCGACAGCTTCATCGCCGGATTTTTGTATCAGTATATGAAGGGGGCAGCGCTGGAAGCTTGCCTGAAGCAGGGAGCGACGGTAGCTTCCACTGTGGTGCAGGTTTTTGAACCTTGGGTCACAGACTGAGATACGCATTCGTCACAGACTGAGATACGCATTCATAGAAAACAAATTCATAGCAGGAGGGTTTTATCATGATGAAACTTGGTATGTTCACATCCGGTTACCAGCGCAACCCGTTGGAACATTGCTTCCAGGATGCAAAGGAATTCGGCTATGATTACATAGAGCTTTGGGGAGGGCGGCCTCACGCCTATGCACCGGATCTGAAGGCGGGCGATATCAACGAGGTGCGGCGTCTGATTGAGAAATATGAGATGCCGGTGCTGGGCTACACCCCGGAACACAATGCTTACCCCTACAACTACATGATTGGCAGCGAGGCCCAGCGGGAAGACGCGGTGGAATATCTGAAACTGTGCCTGGACATGGCCAAGGAGATGGGGGCGGAATATATGCTGACCAGCCCCGCCAACGGTGGGTATCTTGCCACCTACGACGAGTTATGGCCCCGTCTGGAAAAGACCATCCGGGAACTGGGAGAGCATGCGGCGAAGGTGGGGGTAAAGCTGACCGTGGAAGCGCTGACCCCGTATGAGTCAAACTTCTTTACCCGGGCCAACGATCTGGCCGAACTGTTCCACCGGATCGACAACCCGTACGTGGTGGGCATGTGCGACGTGGTGCCGCCTTTTGTGCAGCATGAGAGCATCATGGCCTACTTTGACAAGCTGGGGGACAAGATGGATCATATGCACATCATTGACGGGGAACAGGGAACGGACAGCCATATCATGCCCGGTGAGGGAAGCATGCCTCTGCAGGAGATGTTCCACGAACTGGCTCGTATCGGTTACGACCGAACTGCCACACTGGAGCTGGTGCTGGGGTATATCAACGAACCCCGCATGTATGCCCGCCGAGCGGTGGAAAACGTGCGCGCTATGATGGCACATGCGGGTATGTGACCCGTCGAATCAACGGAAAGGATGTGAAGGACCTTTGTTTATCGACATTCATGTACATCCCGCATTTTTTGAACCCATCAACCAGGACGAGCAGCGAGAGGAACTGCGCCATCGGGAACTGGATATCCACCGCAACGGAACCGCCCCGCTGGAGCATATCTTCAACCAGATGCGCTGCGCCGGGCTGGACCGACTCTGCCTGTTGGGCCAGGATTACACCAGCACGGTGGGGGATACGCTGGTGAGCAATGAAGAGATCCATCAACTGGTTGGACTGGCGCCGGACCGCTTTATCGGATTTGCGGGAGCGGATCCGCTTGCACCGGGCGCGGTGGACCGGCTGGAGCATGCCTTTACGGATTTGAAGCTGCGAGGCGTGAATCTTCATCCCGGCCGCCAGCATTTCTATCCTGCCGACGAGCGGTTGGAGCCGATCTATGCGCTGTGCGAACAGTATGACCGGCCGGTGATGTTCCATGCGGGCCTTTCCTGGGAGCCGGATACACTGACCAGGTATTGCCATCCCCTCTGCTTTGAGGAGGTGGCAGCCCGGCATCCCAAACTGCGCATCTGTCTGGGTCATTTTGCATGGCCCTGGGTGCGGGAGACTGCGATGTTGATGGTGAAGTATCCCAACGTGTACGCCGACACCGGTGCGCTTTATTTTGACTGTGCCCGGGAGTTTTATCAGCAGACCTTTACGCGGGATATCCCGGTCACCTGGATCGATCGATCTCTGCGCCACCAGGTCATGTTCGGGTCCAACAATCCCCGCTTTGAACAGATTCGCATGGCCCAGGCACTGGATCAGCTGGGGTTGCGGGACAGTACGCTGGAGTTGATTCGGGGTGGTAACGCCCTGGAGTTTTTGGGCGGTTCTCTGTAAGGGTGGAAAGGAGAAGGGGCAATGTATATCAAGCCAATCGTACTTTTGACCAAAACCTATAACGAGATGGATGTGATCACTCCTCAGGTGGAGCAGATCGTAAAGGAAAGCGAGATTCAGAACGGAATGGTTACCGTGCTGACCAAGCACACCACCACGGGAATTACGGTGAACGAGGCCCTGGAATGCCTGGAAAGCGATATTGCGCTGTTCCTGCAGCGGCAGGCGCCGGAGGATGCACCGTACAGCCATGCCCGCATGCTGCGGGATTACGGATCTACGGCCGGCAATCCCGCCGGTCACCTGAAGGCGTATCTCACCGGAAATCATTGTCATTTCCCTCTGGTCGAGGGAGAAATGATTCGGGGCGGTGCGCAGGATATCTATTTCTGTGAGTTTGACGGTCCGGCGAAACGCACCATCCTGGTCATAGTCCAGGAGTGAGCAGGCGTTAAAACAAAGCGGACGCAAAAGGGCGGAGTTCAGAATGGATTTATTCCTTTTGAACCCCGCCCTTTTCCGTCGAAAAAGATCGACGGACGGCGAAGAAAGAAAGGGCTGAAAACGGAGCGAAAAACAGGGTGGGGAAAAGCGTGTGGTAAAAATTTCCAAAAGCGGTATGCCTGTTTATTTATTAACGTACGGTTTGAGGATTCAAATGTTATACTATCCACAAAGAGAAAATGAGATTTTCCTGCATAACGTCAAAATTTGAGCACTGTGCTTTTTATTTTGGGAATTATGTTGACGGCATTTGTTCATTGTGCTAGAATAATTGGTGAAGTGGTATGAAAAACCCGATGTGTTATGTGATGAAAGCCAATTGCCCTCGAGTGGTCCTAACGGGGGCGGAATCATTCCGGCAGCAACCGGGATATCGTTGTGTGAAAGGAGAATCCGCATGTCGAAACACGAAACAACGACTGCACCCAGCGCGGAGCTGGGACGCAAATTAGGTCTGGGCGCCGTGATCGCATTGGGCGTCGGCACCACCGTTGGTTCCGGTATCTTCTCGTCTCTGTCTGAGGTGGCCAATGCCGCAGGAAGCAGCCTGTTCCTGGTGCTTGCCTTCCTGATTGGCGGTCTGCTTCAGGTACCTGCCAACTTCTGCTACGCAGAATTGGCTTCCGCATTCCCTGAGGATGGTGGTCAGTATGTTTACTTCCGTGAAGCCGGGTCCCGCCCGCTGGCCTTCCTGTGCGGTTGGATCAGCTTCTGGGCCACCGATCCCCCGTCCATCTCCATTATGGCGCTGGCGATCGTTAACTACCTGGCTTACTTCCTGCCCATGCACGGCATCGTGCTGAAGATCGTTGCTACGGCTTTCGTGCTGGTGTTCATGATGGTACATCTGCGCAGTGTGGAGGGAGGAGGCAAGTTCCAGACCTTCATCACCGCCCTGAAAATTCTGCCCTTTGTACTGATTATCGGTGTAGGACTGTTCTTCATGAATGGGTCCACCCTGCTGTCGGCCACTCCTCTGGCGGGCACCACGGTCACCGGAATCACGGCGCTGCTGGCCGGTATCTCTGCCACCACTTGGTCTTTTGACGGCATGGGCGCTGCCTGCTACATGTCCGGCGAGATCAAAGAGCCCGAGAAGAATATGCCCCGTGGTCTGATTCTTACCGCGTTGATCGTTCTGGGCCTGTATGTGGGCCTGACCTTCGTAGCTTCCGGCCTGCTGAGCATCGATGAGCTGGCTTCTTCCGATGCGCCCATCGCGCTGCTGGCCTCCAAGATCCCCGTGATCGGCCAGGGCGCCGACGTGGTGGTTGCGATCATGGCCATCATCGTGGTGATCGGCTCTCTGTCCAGCTGCATCATGTTCCAGCCCCGCATCGAGTACGCGATGGCGCGTGACGGACTGTTCTTCAAGCAGTTTGGCCAGGTGCATCCCAAATACCAGACCCCCGCGTTCTCCATCGTTGTTCAGTGCATGGTGGCTATCGTTCTGATCTTCGCCTCCAGCCTGTCTGATCTTCTGGGTTACTTCACCGTGATCGCATTGCTGAAGAACTTCCTGACCTTCGGCACCATCTTTGTGCTGCGCCGCAAGGAGCATTACAAACCCACCTACAGAATGCCCGGCGGATACGCCATGCCGGTCATCGCCATGGCGATGACTGCCACGCTGATCTACTCCACCTTCATCTGGTCCGCGCTGCCCAGCATCATTGCTGCAGTGGTGGCGGTGGGCACCGGCCTGCCGGCTTACTACCTGATGGAGCGGCAGAACCAGAAAAAGCAAGGGAACGCCTGATCGTTTCCTCAAACCACAACAGTGAATCGGCCGGTCCCGGATTTCCGCGGCTTTAAGCCGCGGAAATCCGGGACCGGCAATTGGATAAGGAAGACGGGATTCTATGGAGCAGCAATTTCGCGCACGCCCGCGGGACCAGGCAACGGAACAGATTGAGTGCTATATTTTGCAGAACGATCTTGCACCGCATTCCAAGCTGCCCAGCGAACGAGATATGTGCAGCATGTGGCAAATGAATCGGACCACGCTGCGCAGCGCGATCCGCCGACTGATTGTAGAGGGCAAGGTGTACCACCGCAAGGGGGCGGGTACCTTTGTGGCGCCGCCTAAGCTGGAGCGGACGCTGCAGGATGTGAAGTCCTTCACCGATCAGGTTCTGCAGAACTACCGCAGCATGCAGACCCGGCCGCTGGACGTGCGAACGGCAGCGGCCCCCCGCTCGGTGGAAAGGAAGCTGGGGCTTGCGGAGCAAAGCCCGGTCTTCCAGCTGCGGAGACTGCGCTGTATCAACGGACAGCCGGTGACGATTGAGGACAACTACCTTGATCCGGCAATCTGCCCGGGGATTGAGCAGTACGATTTTTCCGATGAATCCTTCTACAACGTGCTGGCACATTACGGCATTACGGTGGATCATGGTCACCAGACTATCGGTATCACTTACGCCACCGAAGGGGAAAGTGAACTGCTTGAGGTTCCGGTGGGGGCGCCGCTGTTCTATGTGTCCGGTATCTCGTTCGACAGCCAGAACAGGCCAATCGAAGTGTTCAAATCTGTCACGCGCGCCGACAAGATCCGGTTTTCCAGTATCCTTACAACACAACCCAAAGAAAAGGTGGAACAGTTATGAAACTGGCAGCAGTTGGCAGCAATTGCATTGATTATTATAATAATGTGGAGGGCGGAACAGCCTATCCCGGCGGCGGCCCGGTGAACATGGCGGTTTACACGGTGCGCAACGGGGGCCAGGCCTCCTACATCGGGCCGGTGGGCGACGATGTGTATGGGCAGATTATGGCCGAAGCTATGACTCGCAAGGGTGTGGACACAAGTCATCTGCACGTGCTGCACGGGCATACGGCGGTTTCCCAGGTGACCCTAGTGGACGGTGAACGGGTATTCGGCGACTATGACGAGGGCGTGCTGGAGCAGTACACCCTGTCGTCGGAAGATATGGATTTCATCAGCACACATGACGTGGTGGTGTGCGACCTGTGGGGCAAGGTGGGCCGTTTCTTCGGCCAGCTCCAGCAGCGCGGGGTAAAAACCGCATTTGACTGTGCCACTCGTCCCGGAGACGCCGCTTGCGCGGAGGCAATCCCCTATACGGATTATCTGTTCTTTTCCTCGGATGACGGAGACACCGAAACCCTGCGTGAGCTGATGAAGGTGCTGCACAGCCAGGGGCCCAAACTGGTGATTGCCATGCTGGGCGAGCAGGGAAGTCTGTGTTTTGATGGCCAGATCTTCCATTCCTTTGGGATTGTTCCCTGCCCCAATGTGGTGGATACGATGGGTGCGGGCGACAGCTACATCGCTGGTTTCCTGCATGGCCTGGTGGACGGATTGCCTATTGAGGCGTGCATGGAAAAGGGAGCCGCAACCTCCACAGAAACATTGCAATATTTCGGCGCGTGGCTGTAACCGGTCCCGCATAAGCCGAACAAGAAAGGGCTCGACATGGAACACATCGGAACTGGACCTGTCTCTTTGCAGCTGCGGGAGATCATTCGCGCACAAATTGAGGAAGGGATATACCCTCCCGGCACGGCGATCCCACCGGAAAATGAACTGGCAGCCCAATATGATGTGAACCGTCTGACCGTGCGCACAGCCATTGGAGCCCTGGTGTACGAGGGACTGCTCAAGCGGGTGCAGGGCAAGGGCGTCTATGTGCTGGGGGAAAAGATGAACCGGGACCTGGACAATCTGGGCGGGTTTACGCACACCATCCGGCAGAAAAACGCGGTGCCCTCCACCCGAATCCTCACCAAGGCGCTGCGCCCGGCGGGGAACAAGT
The DNA here is from genome assembly GCA_944386225.1 of uncultured Gemmiger sp. Classification (GTDB taxonomy): domain Bacteria; phylum Bacillota; class Clostridia; order Oscillospirales; family Ruminococcaceae; genus Gemmiger_A. The sequence goes on along the minus strand of CALXAH010000069.1, from coordinate 6,094 downwards.
ATGCGTTGGTCTTCGGGATTCAGCCGGAAGACTCCATCTATTACATCAAGCGTATCTGCTATGTGAGCGATGAGCCGGTTTCGTTGGAAGAGGTTTTCATTCCGCATTATGTGGTCCCGAAGCTGGAAGGAATCGATTTGTCCGTCTTTTCTTTGTATGAGGTTTATGATTTTTATCACGTGCGCCCCAAACAAGCGCGGCAAACGCTGGACCTGGCTGTGCTGGAAGCAAACGACGCGCGTCTGCTCGGCATTTCATGCGAGCAGGCTGTGATGCTGTTCGAGTGCACCAGCCAGGATGAAAACGGTCGGGTGATTGAGTTTTCGCGCAACTATACCCGGGGCGACAAGTGCAATTTTACCGTTCATTTTCAAAAATGAGCGTGCCCTGTGAAGGGAGGGCTTGTAATGGGGTTGTTCCGCGGGGAATTTTATTCCCAAAAGCTCCGCATGACCACCCAGCTGTATGTGATCTTCCCGGACCCCTCCAACGATGTAACTCCGCTGTGGACGGGGGAGCCCAGGGTTCTGTATCTGCTGCATGGCCTTGCGGCCAACGCCAGCGAATGGACCCGCTTTTCCAAAATTGAATACTATGCCAAAAAATACAATTTCATTGTGATCATGCCGGAGGTCCAGCGCAGTTTTTACTGCACGGCCCGGTACGGCCCGGACTATTTCGGGTATGTGGCCGACGAACTGAGTGAGTTGTGCAAAACCTGGTTTCGACTGCCCGAAGCAAGAGCCTCCACATTTATTGCGGGGGAAAGCATGGGCGGTTACGGGGCGGTCAAGGTGGCCCTGCGCAGGCCGGAGCGCTTTGCCGCCTGCGCAAGTCTGTCCGGCGTGATGGATTATGCCGCCATGGTGGAACGGGTCCGCAAAGGAGAGTGGCCGGATGTGCTGTCCCAGGAACTGGACGCCCTTCACGGAACGGGCATGCCGCCTGATCCGCAGGAGGACTTGTTTCAGCTGCTGAGGGACCGGGCCAACGACCCTGGGCGCCCTGGGCTGCTGCAGATCTGCGGCACGGAAGATTTTTTGTATGCAGACAACCTGCGCTTTCGGGATGCGGCCAGAGCGGCGGGATATGGACACACCTATCTGGAATGGGCCGGAGAGCATGCGTGGCCCTTCTGGGATGTGGCGATCCAGCGGGCGTTCCAGTATTTTTGCGGAATGGACCTGCAGACCAGCCCGATTTTCTGAGCCGGCGCTTGGCGGGAAAACTGCATGATAATATGAAAGAGAAGGAGCATTTGTATTATGGTTACAACTTCTATGTGGAACGAACAGACTGGTGCGTGTCTGCGTAATTTTGATGAAAAAGAAGCTCTGGACAGTGTAAATGGCGCGCTGGCACTGCGTGGCCAGATCGAACAGATCATCGACCAGATCTGGGCCGATGGTTTCGACGGAATCTATTTTATTGGTATCGGTGGCACCTACGCCTCCAGCATGCAGGTGGAGGTCTATATGCGCGGACGCTCCAAACTGCCGGTGTTCGTGGAGAATGCCGCCGAATTTTTGACCACGGGCAACCGTCGATTCACCGATCGCTCGGTGGTGATCCTCTCTTCGGTTTCCGGCAACACCAAGGAGATGGTACAGCTGGTGGACCGGGTGCATCAGATTGGCGGCAGGGTGTTCAGCTTTATCGACACGCCGGGCAGTGTGCTGACCCAGCCGGACAAGCAGGATTATCTGGTGGTCTATCCCAAGAACGAACAGCTGAAATTTTACATGGTAGCGAACTACCTGATGTACAAAAACGGCGAGTTTGCGGACTATGACCGGTACAACCGGGAGATGGAGGCTCATCTGGCGCAGGTACTGGTGGATGTGGAAAAGGAGTCCGATGCCTGGGCCTACGATTACGCCAAGGCCTGTGTCGCGTTCCGGAACGAGCATCCGGACCTGCCGCGCTACTTCATTGGTTCCGGCAACCAGTATGGTGCCACCTATTCCTATGCCATGTGCTACTGGGAAGAGCAGATGTGGATTCGCACCAAGTCCATCTCCTGCCAGGAGTTCTTCCACGGCATGCAGGAGATTGTGGTGTGGGACACCCCCGTTACCCTGTTTATGGGCGAGGATGAGCAGCGTCCGCTGGCCGAACGGGTGGCGCGTTTCCTGCCCAAGGTGTGCGGCAATTATACCATCATCGATACCAAGGAGTTTGCGTTGAAGGGCATCAGCCCGGAATTCCGCGGCACGATTTCTCATCTGGTGATGCACGGTGTGAACAATCGCGTGGACTCTTACATGGAGCTGTTCCTGCGCCATCCGCTGTCGATCCGCCGCTACTACCGCCAATTTGAGTATTGATCCATTTACAGCACGAGCCGCCGCAGCGATTCCTTGCATGAGTCGTTGCGGCGGCTCTTTTCAAAAAGGAGGATGCTAACCATGCTTTGGAGTGAAATCTTATTCGGCGTAAAAAAGCCCATCATCGCTATGCTGCATCTGGACCCACTGCCTGGCGATCCCCGCTTTCGCCCGAACACCGCGATGGAAGAGATTGTGGAACATGCCCGGGCGGACCTGCAGGCGCTGCAGGAGGGCGGCGTGGACGGGGTGCTGATCAGCAACGAGTTCAGCCTGCCCTATGAGCGACAGATGAACTTTGTGACCCCGGCGGCCATGGCCTATGTGGTGGGGCGGCTCAAGCAGGATCTGAGAGTCCCCTTTGGCGTGGACTGCATCTCGGATGGGCGCGCCACGATTGAGCTGGCCGCCGCGGTGGATGCAGACTTTGTGCGTGGGACCTTTTCCGGCGTGTATGTGGGAGATGGAGGCCTGTATAACAATGATTTTTCCAAATTGATGCGCCGGCGTGCGGAGCTGTATCTGCAGCAGCTTCGGATGCTGTATTTTATCAATCCGGAATCCGACCAAAACCTAGATAACAGGCCATTGGCAGACATTGCTCGATCTACTATTTTCAAGGTCCATCCGGATGGATTATGTGTTTCAGCCAATGCGGCCGGACAAGATGTGGACGAGGAGCTGATTGCCAGTGTCAAACAGGCTGCGCCTCAAACGGTGATCCTGTGCAATACAGGATGTCGGCCAGATACCATTGCCCGTAAGCTGGCGGTGGCGGACGGAGCAGTAGTGGGGACCTATTTCAAGGAGGGCGGTAGACTGGAAAACGAACAGTTGGAGAATGTGCGGGTGTGCGCTGACCGGGTCAGGGAGCTGATGCAGGTAGTGTACCAGGTGCGAGCCAGATGAGGGGGCATAAAGATAGCAACAGAGTTCCGGCCTTGTTGGTTCTGGATCTGGATGGCACTACTTGCGATGACCAGGGGAACATCAGCAGGGAGAACCGGCGAGCGTTGCAATGGGTTCGTAGTCAGGGGAATATGGTCTGCTTTGCCACTGGTCGTCGAGAGGTGGACATGCTTCCACTGGGAGACGTGTCTGACTGCGCCGACTATCTGTTGCTGAACAACGGGGGTAAGCTAGTAGAGACCGGCAGTGGCCGGGTATTGTTCCGGGAACGAATTGATCCAGTGTCGGCTCGGCAGCTGGTGGAATTTTGCTTGCATCATGACTATCTGTTACATGTACTGGCTGGACCGTTATGGGCGGTGAATAAGGAAAATGACAGTCTGAGAGAGTATGCTGATCAGTTGGGGGTTTGGCCCAGCCGATTTCAACACTGTGATCAGTTGCCGCTGGATGACATCGAGGGCTTTACTGTGACCCAGGACTGGAAGCCCGTGTGGGAGTTTGTGCGGCGCAAGGGGCTTGCACTCAGTGTTACGCCAAGCGACCCTACCAGTGTAGACATCATGGCACCGGGAATCAGCAAATGGAACGGTATTTGTCGCCTGCTTTCGCTGCTGCCGGTTCAACCGTTCCGGATCATTGCTGTTGGGGATTACGATAACGACATTGAAATGATTAAGAACAGTGACATCGGTGTAGCAGTGGCCAACGCGAGGCCTCATGTCAAGGGGGCGGCAGATTATGTATCTCCTTTTTGCAATAATGAAGATACAGTGGCCCATATTGTTGCACATTTTTTCGAAGAAATTCAATGAACTGTGCGAATAGTTGTCAAGGAGGTTGAATTGCATGGATGCTACATATTTTATGGGAATTGATACGGGAACAAATTCCAGCAAAGGTGTGATCATTGATGAGGATTGCAATGTAGTGGCGTGTTGTTCTACTCAGCACACGATGACCAATCCGAAGCCGAATCACTTCGAACACGATGCCGAAAAAGATTGGTGGGGCGATTTCTGTCGTATCAGCCAAGGGCTATTGAAAAAATCCGGGATTGATCCGGTTCAGATCAAGGCAGTGGGGCTTAGCGCATTGGGAGCTGATTGCCTTCCAGTTGATGAACAGTGCTGTCCATTGCGCAAGGCCATTTTGTATGGCATTGATGCGCGAGCAGGAAAAGAGATTGAACAGTTGACCAGCCTGTATGGCCCAGAACAAATCCGCCGCTGGTATGGTCGTCCGCTGTGCTCTAGCGATGTAATGCCCAAAATCCTGTGGATCAAAAATAACGAGCCAGAGGTGTATGCCAGAACTTACAAATTTTTAACTGGCTCCAGTTTTCTTGCGGCAAAGCTGACAGACAATTATGTGGTGGATCGTTTCTTGGGACTGGCCAGTTTCAATCCGTTGTATGATCCGAAAACCTGGCGACCGATCCCGGAACTGTGCGCGCCTGTTTGTCGACCGGACCAGTTGGCGAAGGTACAGGAGGCAACGGATCTAGCGGGCTACGTAACCGAGGCTGCGGCCAAAGAGACAGGCCTGACCCCGGGAACACCAGTGATCACGGGGACAGATGATTCTGGTGCTGAAGCTATCAGCGCCGGCGTGGTGGAGCCGGGCAAAATGATGATTCAGTTTGGTTCCTCCATCTATATGATTCTGGGTACCAGACACCTGGTGGACGACGAGCGGTTGTGGCGTGAGCAATTCATTGTGCCCGGACTGTGCGATATCTCCGCGGGTACGAACACTGGTGGCAGTTTAACCAAATGGTATAGAGATGAACTGTTCAGTGATGCATTGGAACAGGAGAAAAAGACGGGGATTGATGCCTATCAACTGATGCTGGAGGGAGTGGATCAGGTACCGCCAGGTTCGGACGGATTGATCACGCTGCCCTATTTTGCGGGAGAACGCACACCGGTCAATGATCCGCTGGCATGTGGTATCTTGTTTGGACTCACGATCTCCCATACGCGTCGGCATTTATACCGCAGCGCGCTGGAAGGAGTAGCGTATTCCATTCAGCAGCAGCTACGCCTGATGGAAAGTCATGAGGATGTGTCCATTGATCAAATCTTTGCTGTGGGCGGCGGGGTGAACAATGCGCTGTGGATGCAGATTGTGGCGGATGTAACGGGCAGAGAGATCAACACGCCGAACGTCACAGTGGGAGCGAGTTACGGCGATGCCATGATGGCCGCAGTAGGAGTGAGACATCCGGGATTTGAGAATTTTTCTTGCTTGGCTCAGCATATCAAAACGGGAACAGTATATAAGCCTGATTTCAAAAAATATAAAATCTACCAGAAGTATCAGGCAATATATGATAAGCTCTATGACTCCACTTGCGAATTGATGCATATGATGACCGAAGAGCAATAATGAAGCGCTCTTTCTATGGCAATATCAACGCCTTTTTCGAAGGATATCTTGTCTGATGGACACAGAATACACTAACTAGCTTATCTGGGAGGCCAAGTAAATTGAAACATTCGGCGTATACATGCAAGCACTTCAGACCTGAAGCAGCAAGTGTTCCGCTAGTTACGTTTTGAAGGAAAGCTAAAGGCGTAGAGCGTCAAATTTAAAATGCGCACGTTGCTTTATCATCGGTGGATGCGGGGCAATTGATCAAAATTTTGTGCACCTGTGTTCCATTAAAAAATCACCCCTTGTTTCTCGAAACAAGGGGTTTTATAATGGAATTAATGAAATAAACTGTTCCATTATCGGCGGAAGGAGTGAAAACCATGAGAGTCATGAGCGAAAAAAGGTAGTGTCAAGTATTTTTCGCAAAATGGTTTGCAGGCTCTGGCATGAGTGAAGTCAGCCAGCGATGGAGGCGTCCT
>CALXAH010000068.1 GCA_944386225.1 uncultured Gemmiger sp. | reverse complement strand
GAGGACGGCACAGTTGTGTTTGACTGTGATCTGCCCATGCAGGATGCCCGCTATGGTGAAACCGATAAGCAGAACAGTGGACGGTACATCATCCGTGAACTGCGAGCGCCCACCGGCTACTTCCTGAATGATGAGCCGATGGAGTTCACCTTTAACTACACCGGGGCCAAAGTCCAGGTGCTGGAAAGCGTGTGCAAGAACGAAGGTACCAGCGTGTTCATCAGCAAGCGGCAGCTCACCGGCGACGAGGAACTGCCCGGCGCCACCCTGACCATTCAGGACGAGCACGGCACGGTGGTGCGCCAGTGGGTTAGCGGCGATAAGCCGGTTGAAATCCGCGGCCTGGAACTGAACAAGGTCTATACGCTGGTGGAGACCATTGCCCCGAATGGCTTTGCCAAGGCAGAAAGTATCCGCTTCAAGCTGGTTCAGCGGCAAGACGAGAACGGCGCTCTGTTGCCCGAAAATGATGTGTATGTCTGCACGGACAAAGATTGGCTGATCTTCGATCACTGGACCCTGATGGAAGATGGGACTGTGGTCATGCGGGATGCGCCCGCGCCCACCCCGGAAAAGCCGGAACCCCCGGTTCCCACTCCCACACCGGAGCCCCCGGCACCGGTGGACAGCCCCCGTACAGGCGATGGCTCGGTACCGATTCAGGTTCTGCTCTCCATTGCCGGAGCAGCCTTGTGTACGTTGGCAGCGATTGCGTATCGAAAGCGCCGAGGCGATCGAAATGACGATGATACGCAATAACCAACAAGAGAAAAGGGGACTCTTAGAAGAACTCGCCGCCGCCCATAAGGTCTTTCTCTCAGATCTTCGCCTTGATCCGAATATAAAGCAGGATGCGCTATTCGATCTGCGAAATATGCCGGATAAAGAAAAGTATTCCTTGGCGGTCTGGGGCGATACGCTGTCTTACCTGTTAGGCATTCCAATTCAACCGGGCAGCTATGAACAGATTCAAATGATTTTGTCTGAGGTTTGAAAAAGGAGGCAGGATGGAAACAGTATTTGCAAATACATCCTTGCGAGTATGGATATACGCCAGACAGCCTGGCAATTATGCGGCTTGTCAGATGCAGCAGGCATATTTGTGCCTGCGTGCTCGCCGGGAAGGCTGTCAGATTGTGGGCAGCAGTATGGATGGTGGCAGCTTATTTGCGCCCCGCCCGGGATACCGGGAACTGCTTCGTGCGGTTCGGCAGCATCAGGCTGAGATCGTATATTTGTATGACCCGAGGGCAATCAGCCACTGGGATATCGCACGGTATTTTTTCTTCAGAAAGCTGATCCGATATGGTGTTTCACTTCGGATCACCAATGGATCTCTCAGCGGACGGGCCGCGAAACGGGCGCAGCGGTTCGCTGAACGAAAGGGGTGTGCCTGGATACGATGAGCCTTATCGGAGGGGGTATCGTGCCGGCGGCACGATACAAGCAAGCACGACACCGTGGCACCCACGGCGTCCAGCTTGTTAGGGGGCCTCCCCCCTAATACCCCCATAATATGTCAACGCAGCACGAAAGGAGACATATGAGGAAAGGAAGAACACGTCCCATCCGTATCAGCATCCGACTCTCCGCGCAGGAACACGAGAGGCTGATGCGTCTGTGTGCAGACAGTGGGCTGCCGGTATCCGTGCTTGTGCGGGATCTGCTAATGGGCGTTGCCATTAAACCTCGCCCACCGGATAGTTACCGGGATCTGGCGCGGGAACTGGCTGCCATCGGCAATAATATCAACCAGATCGCCCGGCTATCCAATGCAGCGGGCCGGGTCAGCCCTGCTGCCGCACAGCAGGCGGAAGCCCTGATGCGCCAGGTATGGGAGCTGGTACAGGCGCGGGTGTAGCGATACGATTGACAGTGCAGCATGAATATAGTACAGTGTCAGCGAGGTGATAACAATGCCGGATACTGGTTCTCCATGTACTTTGTGTGGCCGCGAGGAAATCTATGCGAAGCTGTTAGAAGCAGAAGAGGATGTGAACCATAATGATTTGCTGGAGGCCACAGAGGTGTTTTCAGAAATGAGAGCCAAATATGGATATTGAACCGCTCTTACATCGCCGTTGATACAACATATAGAGATGCTTTCATAATAGAAATCAGGCAGTCGTGTTTTGCACGGCTGCTTTTCTTTTTTAGAGGAAAGATGGCATATACCAAAATTATTCCTGTGCGCAGCCATCTGGATCGTTGCCTGCGTTATACGGCGAACCCAGAAAAAACCGAAGTGTTTTCGACAGAAGATATGCAGCGGCTTTTGGCGTATACCCAAAACGGAGAAAAAACAGAACGGCAGCTGTATGTGACTGGCTTTAACTGTGATCCGGCACACGCCTTTTCCATAATGCGCGCCACAAAGCGCCGGTGGCGAAAACCGCTGAGCAGCGGTGTGCTGGGATATCACATCATTCAGAGTTTTCAGCCAGGCGAAGTCACACCAGAGCAGGCATTTCAAATCGGCTGCGAATTTGCTCGCCGGTTTCTGGCAGAACGGTTTGAGTGTACAGTCAGTACCCATCTGGATCGGCAGCATCTGCACTGCCACATCGTACTCAACTCTGTGAGTTTTGTGGATGGGCGGATGTTCCGAAATGACTATAAAACCTACTACCAGAAGATCCGCCGAATATCGGATGAACTATGCCGGGAGAATGCCTTGTCGGTGATCGAAACAGACGGCCGCGGCCAGACAAGAAAGGACTGGGAGGCAGCCAGGGAGGGCCGACCTACATTGCGCACCCTTGTGCGTGAGGATGTGGAGAAAGCCATGCTGAAAGCACGCAGTTATGAGGGCTTTTTGCAGGAGTTGGAATCTCTCGGGTATCAGATTCGCCGCGCACCCGAACGGCGATACACAACGGTTTTGCCGCCCGGCCGGACAAAAGGCATCCGGCTTGAGAAGCTGGATGGCCGGTATTCCGAGCCTGCGTTGCGGGATCATTATTCCCAGCTTTCCAGGCTGTCGGCCGGAATGCAAAAAGAGTATCGGGAACAGTACGAATCCCAGCTGTCAGAGCGCCCTGAAGTATTTCCCGGCATCTACCGTATGCGATACAAGCGCCGGTTTCCCGTAATGGGCTGCCGGAAGGTGACCGGGTTTATAGCGCTGTACTATCGGTATTGCCGACTGCTGCGCCGCACTCGAACGGGGCATAGCTCCCGCCGGTTCTATTATCTGTTGCGGGAAGATTTGTTTCGTTTTGACCGGTATCGAAAACAGGGCGCGTTTTTGTGGGAACAAAAAATCCAGACGATGGAAGAGTTGACCACCGTGCAGGAGAAAATCCTTGAGGAAATTCAGAAACTGACCGAACAACGCAGCGTATTGTACCGGCAAAAGCGGCGAGAAACGCAAGAGAGCGCCGCACCGGAATTGGACGGACAGATTCACAAAATCACAGATCGTCTGCGGGAACTACGTGGGCAAGCAGGGTTGTGCCGGGATATCCGGCAGGATGCCGGTACCGTATATGAGCGGCTGCAAAAAGCCGATGAACTTGCTTGCCAGGAACAACAAGAATGTGAGGTGAAGATCAATGAATACAGGTGGAGAAGCGGCCGATCAGATGGTCCGGGAGGCTCTGCAATTCGCCGAGGCAGCCGTCAAGTTGACGGCACTGGGCTTCAAGAACGGTTTGTCTCTGGCCCTGGCTTACGCAAAGGAGAATCCGAAGGTCCGGGGGAAGACCAGCCTGGATCGCCTGCTTCGAGAGAACAGGGAACTGCGGCTTATTCCGATCCGGAGCAGAGACCTGAAAGAGTTTGAAAAGCACGCCAAACAATATGGCGTGCTTTTTGCTGTTATCAAGGATAAGGACAGCGGAGAGAAGCTTGACATTCTGTTCAAAGCAGAAGATGTAGCAAAATTGAACCGCATCTATGAACGGATGGGATATGCCGTTCCGGGGCGAGGGGGACAAGAGCGAAAAAAAGCCGAAACCCGCCGTCCGCAAGAAAACGTCTTGCCGACGCGCGGGGAACGACATACTGAACTGGATTCCCGGCCATCCGTCCGCGCTGTGATCCGACGCCTGCGTAAAGAAGCGGAAGCTATCCGACAGGCGGGTACACAGCTGCGTGAAGAGCTGGAAACTGGAAAGGAGCGTTGAGCGATATGGAGAGTGTACGAACCAATCTGGAAGAATGGAAGGTCCGTAAGCAGCAGGAACGGCAGGATGTAGCCGGGGCGCAGAAACAGGCGCTGGAGGAGGTGATCAGCAGCGGCCAGGCACTGGGCTCCTACCTGATCGGACGGGGCCGTCTGGGTTCCCGCCTTACTTCCGGCAACGCGGCACTGGTTCTGCAGGCCAATCCGCTGGCCAGGGCCGTTATGAACTACAAGCAATGGCAGGAATTCGGACGAAACGTAAACAAGGGGGCAGCCGGTATCCCGATCCTGACCAGGCAGAATGGATATTTTGCGGTAGAGAAAGTGTTTGACGTTTCGCAGACCTACGGCAACCGGCCATATCCGGCGCTGGAACTGCCCGCTTCGCCCGAGCAGATGCGGCAGGCAGTAAAGGCACTGACGAGCCTGTGCCCAGTACCGGTGCAGGCGCAGCTGGATCTTCCGCAGCCAGCTCTATTTGCCCCGGAGCAGGGAAGTGTCCTGTACCAAGCCGATGCGCGGGATGAAGATGTACTTCGATTTCTGCCCGGAGTGGTGCTGCAGGCGTTTACCGAACAGCATACGCCGGGCGTTTCGGCCGCGCCGCTTATGCAAATCTATGGTGTGGCTGTGTCGCTGGAAGTTTGCGGGCGGTTCGGAATTCCGCCCATGGAAGGATATGCAGAGAAGCTGGAGGCCTTCAAGGAGCATGGCCGGGGACAGACTGCGCGGGAGATGCTGGAAGAACTGCGTGAACTGGCCTGTGCGGTGGGCGATAACATTTCTAACTCACTGTCGCTACAAAATAGCCTTGCGCGGCCGTATGACCATGAGCCGCGATGAGGTGAAGGTATGCGGCACAATTCCACAAACAACCAGTGGATGATCTGGGCGGCGCTGTCGGTGCCGCTTCTTTGGCTGGCGGCTGCTCTGGCACAAGCGGTAGAGAATGGGCCGGGGCTCTCGGCAATGCTGGACACGCTGATTGCTCTTTTGAACTCACCCTGGTCGATACGCTGGTGTCCGCAAACCGGCTCGTTTCTTTTGGCGGTTCTGATCTTTTATCCGCTGGGTGTTTTTTGCTATACGCAGGATATGGCGGATCGGCTGCCAGGAGCCGAACACGGCACGGCCCGCTGGGGCAGTGTACGCCGCCTGAATCGAAAATACTGCGACCGTAAAAAAACGGATGAAAACTACCTGCTGTCCGCGCATCTGCGTTTTGGAATGGACAGCCATGCGCACCGGCATAATCTGAACGTAATGGTCATTGGTGGTTCCGGTGCGGGCAAAACACGCTTTTATGTGAAACCCAACGCGATGCAGTGCGCCTGCTCGTATCTGTTCCTGGACCCTAAAGGGGAACTGCTTCGCTCTTTGGGCGGATTGTATGAGCAGATGGGAGTTGCCGTGACGGTAATTGATTTGGTTCACTTTGCCGGACACTATAATCCGATGGCCTATCTGGAAACCGACGAGGATGCTATCAAACTGGCGCACGCCATTGTACACAACACCAAACCTAAAGACGGGGTGGGCAGTGCGGATAAATTCTGGGATGATTCCAGCGCCATGCTGATCTCTGCCATCCTGCTTTATCTGCTGTATGAAGCACCGCCGGAAGAACAGAATTTCAGTACCCTGATGTACATGATCCTGAACTGCCAGCTCGGCGAGAGCGACATGGGGAGCAACCCTTTGGAGATGCTGTTCCAGGAACTGGAGGACCGGGACCCGGAACATCCGGCCGTTCTCCAGTTCAAGTCGTTTCAGTTGGGGTCCACCAAGACTCTGCAGTCGGTGCTGATCTCGGCAGCAAGCAATCTGTATATGTTCAACAGCCGCCGGTTTGCGGAGATGACCAGTCGGGACGAGGCTTTCTTGCCCCGGCTGGGATTGGAAAAACGCGCGATCTTCTGCGTGATTCCGGATAACGATGACACCTACAATTTTCTCGTGACCATGCTGTACACCCAGCTGTTCGACCAGCTGTTCCGTCTTGCGGATTCGCAGCCGGAGTACGGCGGTGCGCTGCCGGTTCATGTCCGTTTGATGATGGACGAGTTTGCCAACGTGGCGCTGCCCCGGAATTTCAAAAACATCCTGGCAGTCTGCCGAAGCCGCAATATCAGCTGCGATATTATCCTGCAAAACATCGCCCAGCTGAAAAGTCTGTTCAAAGATGACTGGGAAGGAATCGTGGGAAACTGCGATACACTGGTTTACCTGGGCGGAAATGAATATGGAACCTTTGAGTATCTGTCCAAGATTCTGGGAAAGCAGACCGAACGCACGATGAGCCGCAGCGTGAGCAAGGGAACGCATGGGTCTTCCAGTGAAAGCGTACAGTCGGCCGGGCGGGAATTGTCCACGCCGGATGAGATCCGGCGGCTCCGGGATGGTGACTGCCTGCTGCTGCTGCGCAGCGAGGACCCAGTCATCGACCGGAAGTACGATCTGATGAAACATCCCCGTATCGGGCTTACACCGGATGGCGGGGGAAAACCCTTTGTTATGCCTGCCGACCATATGGCAGGCGCTGTATCCATTACGCGGGAGATGGTGGATGAACTTACCGGAAGAACCATCACACCCGCTATGTACGAAGAACTCCAGGAACTGGAAAATGCCAGTATGAGAAAGGAAAATCACCATGAAACTGAAACAGAACCTGTCCAATCCGCTGCCCCTGTGTGACCGTCGGTGCGGGATGAAATATCTGCGCCAGGCCGCCGGAGCTGCTGCTGTGGTGGCCTGCCTGACCGCGATGCCTGTCTTTGCGGCCAGTGACCCGCTTACCACAATCAATAACCTGTCCACCTTTGTGTTCAGTGCCATCAAAGGAATCGGCGCGATCCTGCTGGGGTTCGGTATTGTTCAGATCGGCCTTGCTCTCAAAAGCCATGATGCCGGGCAGCGGGCGCAGGGGTTTATGACCTTCTTTGGCGGGATCGTGATCTACTTCGCCAAGGATATTCTGGACATGATCCTGTAAGAAACCACTGTGACCGGGAACAGGAGGTGACGATATTGTGAATCAGAACTGGATCGTGGAAAACCTGCTGAATGCCTTTGCCACCTGGAACAGTAAATTGTCAGAACTCTGGGCGCTGGCCAGTACCAGTCCGCAGAGCTTTAAGGGCGGCGCTGTGTGGGGCGTGATGCAGGGTATCCACAGCGGGCTGCTGGGGATCGGGTATGGTCTGCTGATCCTCTTTTTTGCCCTGTCGCTTTTCAAAAACACAGCAAATTTTCATGAACTCAAGCGCCCGGAGGCTGCGCTGCATTACCTCATCCGTTTTGTAGCGGCCAAGACCCTCGTGGATTACAGCATGACGATCCTGCTTGCGATCTTTGATATCTGCAACGGAGTTATCCTGCAGATCGCGGGAAGCATGGGCGGAATCAGCCAGGCTATGGTCACGCTTCCGACCGAGATACAAACCGCGATTGACAATGTGGGATTTCTCGCCAGCATTCCGCTTTGGCTGGTCACGATCCTGGGCAGCCTTTTTATCACCGTCCTCTCTTTTGTGATGATCCTGACGGTATACGGCCGCTTTTTTCGGTTGTATATGTACGCTGCGCTGGCTCCGCTTCCGCTGGCAACCTTTGCCGGAGAAAGCACCCAAAGCGTGGGGGTCGCGTTTGTAAAGGGGTATGCTGGTGTATGCCTGGAGGGGGCTGTGATCGTGCTGGCCTGCATCATCTACGCAGGATTTGTCAACACACCGTCCGTTGTGACCGGCGAAGCTACCACGATTGTGTGGAGTTATCTGGCGGAAACGATCTTCAATATGCTGGTGCTGGTTGGCCTGATCAAAGGTTCTGACAGGATCATTCATGAGATGATGGGTATATAAGTAATCTAATTGATAGAGACTCGTCTTTGTATTCGCATGATGACAAGGTAAATGAAATTGAATAACAAAGAGCGTCATAGGATTATTCCTATGACGCTCTTGACTATTCTGTAATACTTGGGATGCTTAAACAAACTTTTACGCACTCTGAGCAATTGTCACGATTAACCTCAATTACTTTGCAGAGATATGTGAGGCCTTTGGAAAGACGTTCAAGAATTGCACGGTTGTAGTATCGAGGAACATATCCTAAAGGTTCCCCTAAAATGGTACAGACCATAATAGCAAATGGATCATTATTGTTCATTGGCTCTGGAATTAGCTGCAACAATGTTCCGACATTAATATGTGGCAAAAGAGCGCAGTCTTTTCCTTGACAGGGCGATAAATGGCGAATACCCATAATGAAAAACTCTCGCTGAACGATTTCATCAGTTGGGAAAATGGGGCTAATAAATTCATAGGTATCAATAGGTAGCCGTCCGCCATTTTTCTTTAGTAATTCATATGCGTCATAGCTGTTTAGCCCATATTTTGTAAGGATCTTATCAATGTCACGACGCTTAGGATCAGGCAAACGACTGGAAAAAACCGGAAATAGAACACTGCTTTCGTAAACTTTTTCCTCGGGAAAGGCTTCGAGTTTTCCCCAGCCGTGATTTTCGGCTTCTTTGTACTCCTCGCCATATTGAAACGTAAACACTTCTTCTCGTGTTAACTTACCAACGGTAAAATTTCGCCTAGTTTGAGGGTCTTTCCAAATCAAATACAGAAAATCGACGTTCCTCTCTTTGAACATTTAATACTATCCCCTTACTATCTCACCAAGAATGTCTAGTTTTTTCTTTAGAAAGCGCCGAATTAATTCATTCTTTTTGGGACTTAAAATTTCTGCTGGATATTCATTTAGTAAAGTGTCAATAATGTTGTAATTTAAGCTGCTTAAAAACTTGCAACAAATATCATGCGTTTCTGGATACCTCATAAGGAGGTGCTCGACGACTTCTCTATGTTTAGGCTGTGCTTTGCGGGAGCCGTCAATTCTTATAATAGAACGAGATTTAGTATCAACCAAAGCATTGAATGGCCCCGGATCTTTTCCGAACATCTTGTCTAATTGGTTGTTGTTGACATAGCAACATAATGATGAGCCATTATCATATAATGGGCATCTTCGCACAGCAGCCTGTTTTTGAGTAGGATCAAATGAGCGCGTAAGAATAGCCCAGTTGCTTTGGTGACGATCAGCATTACCTATTAAGAAATCAAACACCATCATTTCGAGCCAATCTTTTTGGGGTACGAAATCAGCAGTCGATTGGAAGATATGCTCTAAGCAGTAGTACATTTGGGTAGCGGGATCAATCATTTGATCTGCATCATAGCTAGGAAAAAGGCGAGAGATAAAACTAATACCTTCTGTCAAAGATTCATGAGGTTCCCTTACTAGATAACTCATGCTACCAATGCGATGCTCATAAATGCCGATATCTACGTTAGCAGTAGGAATTTCAAGAACCTGCCCTATCTGGTGTGCTAAATGCTCTGAAACGTGTTCAGTTGTTTCCTGTGATGTCGTAGGATCAATTTTAGGAAATTTAAATAATCCAATAGTTCCATCTGGAGATATTAACCAGACTTTTTCACTTCGACCACTACCTTCAGATGCACCATCATATGTATCCCAACTGCTATAATCCTGAATAGCTATCATGATACACCCTCGTTTTCGTCGAACGCTTTAATTCTTTCAGTTAATTCACTAATAAGTTCCTGAGATTCAGAGGAGTAGCTTTTTTCTTTGGCTCTTTTGCAAGCAACAAACAACTGACGGAGTAATTCATATTCTGTAGGTGAAGAAATAATAGCGATAGGGGAATTGTTCTTTACAACAACAAGTGTCTCATTGTGGGTGATGCGAGAAAATATTTGCGATGATTTTCCCTTATTGAATAAAGTAATAGGAACTATGTTCTTGATTATACCTGTTATATCCATGATATCACCTCTGAATACTTTCCCAATATATAATTATAACTTGTTGCTCAAGTGCTGTCAACAAGTTGTAATTATAATTCTAATTATAATTATAATTTTGATTGTAATGAAAATGCGTTTAATAGCTGATGACAGTATTTAATTGTTTTAATAAATGAAACATAAAGAAACTATTGTTTAAGGCCTGTTGGAATGGAAGAAATTGTAGAATGAAAAAGTATGTGGAAATATCGGTGTCGGATAATCTCTACCAGCCAATGTGCCGGGATCCGCCAAGTGTTTATATGAATTATACTTTTTTGATAATTAAACGAAAATAAATATTTTGAGTTAATTTTATATTCAAGTCAATACGCCCAGACGGACTATCCGCCCGGGCGCTCTTTGTATTTAGGGGGAGGTGCTTCCTTTTGCAAAATACCATCAATAAAGAAATTCGCCGGTATCAGGAATCCGTTCTGATGGGAATGGACCTGCGGCAGACCCTATGCTCCGGCGTCGCGGTCGGTATGGCGGCCGGGTCATACTTCCTGCTGGACAGGCTTTGCGGGCAGGAAACGGCCAGCTGGCTTTGTATCCTTGTGGCTGCTCCGGCCGCTGCCGCAGGATTTTTCCGGTATGACGGGCTGAACTTTGAACAGTTTCTCTGTACCGTTTGGAAAACAGAAGTGCGGTGCGCCGGGAACCGACTCTGGAAAGCAGAAAACCGATTTATGCGCAAACCCGGGAAACGAAAGGAGAACGCTCATGCGGCTGAATGAATACGCATCTACCCGCCGATCCAGAGGTCGGTATACAGTTCCCCGGTCGGTACAGCAGTCGATTCCGGTGGATGAAATCTATGCGGATGGCGTGTGGCGGTCCGGCGATGTTTACAGCCTGATGCTGCACCTGTCGGATGTAAACTACACAATGCTCTCCGATACGAAAAAGCTGGAGATCCTGGGGTTGTATGGGGTGGTGTATGCGGGCATTCCGTCCGACTGCTGGGCCAAATTTTCTGTTGTCAGCCAGCGCATGGATGAGGACGCATTCCGCAAAGGCATCCTGTATCCGTCCATGCAGGACGGATTTGACGAGTTTCGGGAGGAGAAAAACCAGCAGCTGTCAGCCTGTGCCCGGGACATGGGCAATGTCATGCAGACCAAATATCTGACCCTGTCTACTAACCGGCATGACCCGCGTCAGGCCCGGGACCGGCTGCGCCAGGTACAGGGGCATCTGATCAGCTCTCTGGCGGCGCTGGGCTCCACGGCGCGCCCGATTGACAGCCGGGAGCGGCTGGAGATCCTGCACAAGTTTTTCCGTATCGGAGAGGAGGGGAGTTTTCAGTTCGATCTGGACGAGTGCAGCCGTCTGGGACAGGACTTCAAAGACGCTTTCTGTCCGGATACGCTCAGCTTTAAGCGGGACCATATCGAGATCGACGGGCGCTTCGCCAAATGCATGTCCATCATGCAGTATCCGCAGCAGTTGGATGATAAAATGGTCACCTCGCTGTTGGGGCAGGTGCCGTATATTATCCTGTCCATTGATGTGGTACCGGTGGATACAGAGGACGCTTTGCGCGCCGTGGATGACGCCCGGATGAAGGTAGATGCCGAGAAAGTCCGCTTTAACCGTAAATCGGTAGACAATCTGGATTTCACATCCAGTGTCCCGCATACCGTACAAGCCCAGAGCGCGGCTGTAGAAAAGTTCCAATCCGACCTGTCCGAGCGTGACCAGCAGATGTTCCTGACCCTGTTGACCGTCGCTTTTTTTGCCGATTCACAGGAAGATCTGTCGCTGGAAGCGGACGCTCTCAAAACCACCGCGGTTAACTTCAACTGCCGTTTTACAGAGCTGCGCTTCCAGCAGGAGGATGCTTTTAATACTGCGATGCCCTATGGGCTACGGCGTATTGCCAATATGCGCACGATGGTAACAGACAATGTAACGGCCCTCGTGCCGTTCAACACACAGGATGTGCTGATGCCCGGCGGGATCTATTATGGGGTCAATGCTATGTCGGGAAACCTGATCATTGGCCTGCGCTCCCGCCTTGTGAACGGAAATGCCATGGTCATTGCAACCTCCGGCGGCGGCAAGAGCATGTTCGTCAAACAGGAGATCCTGGAACTGTTTCTCCGCTTTCCCCGTGCCCGGTTTTACATCGTGGACCCGGAGAACGAGTACAGGCCGCTGGTTCAGGCTCTGGGCGGCGTAATGGTGGACATTGCGGTGGACAGCAATACCTTTTTCAATCCATTGGATTTCACCCCTGAGCCCGGGTCCAAAGTGCCTCCCTTTATGATGAAGTCGGAGTTTATCCTTTCTCTGTGTGAACAGATTATCGGAAAGGGAAACACCGATGCCGGAGACCGAAGCCTGGTGGACCGGAGTCTGCGGGCCATCTACGAACCGTTTATCCGTGCCCATTACCAGGGACCATGCCCCACTCTGGCGGACTTGTGGCGAATCCTGAACCAGCAGGCGCATCCCCGGGCCCAGGAGCTGGCGCTGGCGCTGGAGCTGTTCGCGACCGGCAGCCTGTCGATGTTTGCACAGCCCACCAACGTGGATATGAGCAACCGGCTGATCTGCTTCAACATTCAAAGCCTGGGCGAACAGCTTAAGCCGGTAGCCATGCTTTCCATGCTGGAATTTATCAGCACCTGTGTTACCAGCGGTGAGCGAAACGATCCGGAGGCGGCTGCCTGGGTGTACTTTGATGAGATCTATCTTCTGTTGCAGAATGAACTGAGCGCGCACTTTTTGTTCAACAGCTGGAAAAGATTCCGCAAATACAACGCTTATGCTACCGGCATTACCCAGAATGTGGAGGACTGCCTGACCAACACCACAGCCTACTCGATGCTGGCCAACAGTGAATTTGTGTGTATGCTGCGCCAGACCAAAGATATCGACAATGTGGTGGACCTTTACGGTCTGTCGGAACCGCAGCGGAATTATCTGCTGCTGGCCCGGCCCGGACAAGGCATCCTGAAGATGGGAAATTCGCTTATTCCCTTTGTCAACGACTATCCCAAAGATTCCAAGACCTACCGTCTGCTTACTACCAAACCCGGCGAAATGACGCTGGGAGCGGAGCATTTTGCTGAGAAAGGATGAAGAAAGTATGCAAGCAACAGTTGCATTTAAGGATGCAGAACACGCCACATTCTACCGTCGCGCACTGGAGCGTTGCGGCACTGCGGACGCCTATCACAAGGCGTTTTTCTATGTGATGGGTTTGAGCCGCGATACCCGTCACCACATCGATCAGGTGTTTGATTTCTCCGAAGATGCGATTCGGCCCAATTGCCTGGAAGAAGGCTGGCAGACCAGCGGCAGTGCGCGTCTTACCCGATTGGCGTTCAATCTTTGGAATGGCTGGAACAGTGACGGCATGGCCACGCCGTATGATCTGTTTGACTGTGAGTATGCTGTGTATATGCTGGAGGCTGTTCGGCTGCGGTATCCGGAATACTGCCGTGAGCTGCCTGCCAGTCTGCTCGATACCCCGAAAGAAAGGTGAAGGTTATGGAGAGCAAGGAGCCAATTCGCATTTTACATATTCAGCCGGGAAAATATCCGGAAGAAAAAACGATCCCCCATACGCTGGAATCTCTGCAGGCACAGGTCGGAGGATTGATGGAGACGGTTTATCCCTGGCCTGATCGTTCGGTTTGCCTGGTGTGCAATGACGAGGGGGGACTTCTGCAGCTGCCGTTGAATCGTGTGGTTCCGGAACTGGACGATGCAATCGCAGGGGATTTCTTCCTTTGCGGATTGTGCGATACCGAAGACGGGGGAGATTTTTGCAGCCTTTCGCCGGAAGATATAAAAGAATTTGAAAGCCGATTTCATGATCCGCAGCTGTTTCGTCCTACTCCACTGGGAATTGTAGTGCGCTCCTGCACACCGGCACAGTATGATCGGATCATGGGGCATCAAAGAACGGAACCGATCGTTCCGGGAGAGGAGAGGTAAGTATGGTTCCTGCAGAACCGGAAAAACAGAATCTGCTGGTTGGCGGAGCAGCCAAAGCAGCTGGCCAGGCGGCTCATTCTGTCAAGGCTGTTGCGCAGGAGATTGCCCCGCAGAGCCAGACAAGTCAGCCACCAGCCGAATATGGTCAGGAAAAAATAGAAACCGCAGCCCGGAACAGCTTGGATACGGCTGGCAATGTATCGTGGGAATCGGCACGGCTCACATACCGCAAATTTCGTATCCTGCAGGCAAAGCGCGCAAAACTGCAACTTCCCGAACATACTGCGGCAGATCAAGTGGTAAACGCTGAGAGCGGCGGCCTGGATTCCAGGCCGCCGCCTTCTCGTGCGCAGAAGCTGCGTAAAAAGCAGATGGAAACACTGGCCCGCCGCCGCTTATCTACCCGGCGGGATTCACCGCTTTCACCGCTGCGGCAGCGGTTTGTTCGTCAGGAAGCTGTACAGCGGTATATGGCCAAGGGAGCAGGGGCGCGGCGTGGTGCAAGTGCCTCGCTGAAAGCGCCTGCTACGCCGGGAAAGCGGGCAGCACGTCAGCGCTTGCAGCACGCAGCACAGGTGGCTTGGCAGAAGATATGCCGGCTTGTTGTACAAAGCAGCAAGATGATGGTTCAGGCACTTGCTGCCTTGCTGGGAGCTGGTGGAGTGGTTGCGCTGGCGGTTGTTCTGTTCGGCGTGATTGCTGTGTTCTTTTCCTCTCCGTTTGGCATCCTGTTTGCCGATCAGACCGGAGATCCGGGCAGTTTTTCCATTCAGTCCATTGTTCAGGAAACCAACGCAGAAATGGATCAGGCAATCCAGGATGAGATCACGGCTCACCCGGAATGCGATAGGGTAGAAGTCCATTGCCAAAACAAAGAGAACCAGTCCTGGACCTGGTATTGGCCCGAGGTACTGGCTCTCTTCGCAGTAGATACGAATCTGCACGAGCAGACCGATCTGCTTGTTATTGATGCGCGTAAAAAGGACAAGCTGCAGGATATGTTTTGGAGAATGCACCGGATCGAATCGGAGGTGGAAAAGGTAGAGACCACCCCGCCTTCTAATACGAACAGCACAAACTCATCCAGTGCCAGCAGCACACCAGCTCCCCCACAGGTGAGCTATACCCTGCGTGTTACCATTCACAGCCGCCCGGTGGAGGATCTTGCCACAGAATTGCGCTTTACAGAGGATGAGAGGGCGACCTTGCAGATTTTACTGTCCGATGAAATGCGGTTGGGGCTAGAGGGGCTGATAGTGGGCTGATCTTTAAGATAGTGACAATGGGTTCAGCAATCAATTCCCGTTAAGCAGTGTGTGGCTGATTAAGCTTTTCAAAGCGTATAGGAGTGATAGAACTAGGGAGAAATGTTGGACCAAAAAAACTTGTAGCGGATGGAATGACCGACCACGTAATTCGTTCGTAAACAGACTCTTATTGAGTACAGTGCTGGATGATTATTTGTCCCGTTATGATAAAGAAAGGGTAGAACGGTTTCTGGGTGACATCCAGGCTTATGTAATCAGAACAGAGGTCATTTACTTTTTAGGTTTGCCTAATTCTTCCACGGCGTTTTTTGCACTCTTGATGATCGCTTTGAGGAAGGTTGGAATACTGGCATTCAGTTTTTCGGCATTTTCGAGTATGCTGCCGAACTCTGTGATAATATACCAGACCAAGACAATTGGGCAAAGCAAGGTGTCATATTGAATTGAACCATGAATGGCGGAAGAATTGGCCATAAGAATAGCCAGCATCCAGTCGGCAAGTCCAGCAACTCCTATCGTTGTGATACATCCAATTTTATGCCAAATTCCTTCTCGAGCCAAGGCTGATGTCCAGGTCTTCGTTTTAATAGCTGAAATTGTGCCTGTAACATAATCCAACACGATTGTGCAGGCATAAACGATCATAAGCCAGCCGATCCAGCCAAACCGCCCAACTATGAAAGCAACGATGCCTACACACAGAGCGCGTAATGAACGGATAAAGTTTGTCATTCTATCACCCCCTTTCCGATGCCATAGCAGAGAGGGGGAGGGGACAAGACGTTTGTCAACGGAAAAATTTTTTCTCGGAGGTTTACGTTTTCAAACGTAAATCCCCATTGATTACTGAACGTTCAAAAAAGACCTCGGCCGGGTCAAAATAAAAAATAAGGAGTTGTTAAAAATGGCATATACTTTGGGTAACTGGTACTATTTTGAGGCTTTCGGCGGTAACTCTGGTCTGTTCCTGAACCGCGAAGGTTCCGGTGCGCTTCAGAATCACCAGAACATCAGCATCTACAAGAACACCACTGGAACTGCCGACAACCCGGATCATCAGTTCAAGCTGGAGGCGGCGTATCACAACGGTGTGATCGAGGGGTGCAGCATCCGTTCCATGCTGAATGAAGCCTATGGCCTCAATATCTACGGCTATGGGAGCGATATGACGGCGGAAGCAAATTGCAACCTGGCCATCGTGGGCGGCACTACTTCGGCTGCCTCCAACTACAACGACACTCTGATCGATCTGCTGACAGTGGATGGTGACCAGATGCTGTACCGCATCAAGCTGATCAAGCATCCTGGCCTGTTCCTGACGGCTACCAGCAACAGAAACAATGCTGACGTTCGGTGGATGAAAGAGAGCGGCGGCAGCAACCAGCTTTGGAAACTGCGTACCAGTGAAACCGGCGGCAGCTCTGGCGGCGGCAGCTCGAGCTACGGCTATCCTACGGATGAAAACTATCGTACTCTAAGCCGAGGCTTTACCGGTGCCAATGCGCACAGAGGTATTGATGTAGTTGCGCCTGCCGGTACTCCTGTCTATGCTTTCGCAGATGGCGTGGTCGCATGGACACAGAATTTTTCCGGTAATATTTATCCCAACGGGGATGAAAACTCCATGGAGTCGATGGGCAATTTTATTGCTATCAACCATTTTAACCCGGCTCCGGAAATCGCATCCGGTACATATGTGCAAACCGTATACATGCATTTGAACGGGCCGGCTCTCTTCAATAAGGGTGACCCTGTTTCAAAAGGAGACCACATTGGAAATGTTGGCAATACCGGCTATTCCAGTGGTGCACATCTGCACTTCAATATCGGGGTCGGGAATCTTGCGTCCATGGCCCCTGGTTATGAAGGCTACACGAGCATGGGGAGCATTGGTGTCGTTGATCCGCGGCGCTATTTGCCTGACTACAGGGTGCGCTAAGTAAAACTTTATGGGGCTGCTGTAAAATAGCTAACCCCAAAAGTGATGCACAAAGGCCGGTCGCAAAAGAAGTATTTTGGCTTCTTTTGCGGCCGGCTTTCATTATTGGCTTCTGCTTTTCTGTAAAAGTTGCTATTGCGTTTTCGGTTTTCAACTGTTCCTTTTGGTTATGTACTTAAGTGTAATTTAGAGATATGCAAAAATCAGTGGCTGGATTAGCATTTTTGCGGACGGACAGTTCTCCGGTAGCTTCATACAGGGAACTATACCAAAAAGATGCTTCTTCTTCTCCAACGTAGATTAAGGACAGATTAACTGAATCGGAAAGTTGTAGTGCTGTACTGATTACATAACTAGATGGCAGGGTGCTGGAATCTTCAGAAAAGGGTACCCATTCTCCGTGGTTGCCCATGTCCATCGCTTCGGATATCTCCAATGCGCTGGAGGCTGCGCCTTTCATTAAACCTGACTGTTCCAGCTGCTGTTTCAATGCATCACGCATAGCAACAAATTTTTCAAAATCTGCTCCGTATCCATGAAAAGACACTTGGCGCAATTGCCCGTCGTCAGCGCAGGTAACCAGTACCACACCGGGTATCTCCTCATAGTTCCACCCTTCACTAATCAGGATCAGATCCTCCGGGTCGCTGGATTGAGGCGGATTGGGTTGTTCCCGCAGATCGGGAAATTTCTCTTCTAGCACTGCCCGAGCGGTGCTACGGGAAAATTCCTGGATGAAATAAGAGGGATCAAAGGTTCGAGATTGTACGGGTGAGGGGGCTGCTGTAGGAGCAGAAGAAGTAGTGGGGTCCACTGTAGGAGTAGGAGTGGCAGTAGGTGCACTTTCGTTTGCTCCAGTATTGGAAGATGGTGCAGAAGCGGCGGATGAGTCCGGTGCAAGAGTAGCAGTTGGAGAGGGCGAGATTTCCGGCTCAACTGTGATATGCGCCGTACAGGAAGTCAGAAGAACCATTGAAATACAAACACATAGAATTCGGGGAAACGTTTTCATAAGATATCCTCCTATCAGTTTTATATGCCATCTCTAAGGGACATTGACCTAAAGCGGATGAATGAATACCAAATAGCAGACATATTCGCTGCTTTGCAGGATAAAAGAACACTGGATTTCAAGATCATTCACCGTGAAAGATGCGTCATACGTTCCGCCGCAGATCTCGGCGTTTTGCTCCCAGTTCGGGGCGCTGTAAGGCTCACGAGGGGAATAATAAACTGGCTCTGTGTGCTCCAGTTCGGGTGTTTGCCGCAGTTCCTGGCAGAGAAGGTTATAGGTGATTGTTTCGTCTGTCAGAAAAAGCTGACGCAGACTTTCCTGATTAAGCACCGCAGGCGTTGCAGGATCAAGTTCTGCACAGAGTCGGATCTCATATATAGGAAGCTCACCTTGATAAGGGTTTTCTTCATACAGTGCATCTCCGGAAGAATCTTTCCATACAGTCTCCGGGTTGTCCTGCGGTTCAAACAGAATCTTACAGTACGGGGAAAAGAATTCCAGAGATGCTGCTCCCATTCCGGTAATCTCTGCATAGACAGATTCGGACCGGAATGCTGACAGCGCCTCATTAGTTTCGGATAAAAGCGACAGTAACTGTGGATCAAGCAGACTTGGCAGAGAATTTGACGCCGAATCTGATGAGCTGGCCACGGGAGCACTGACAGAGGTTGGCTCGCTTGTTGGTGCTGGCGTTTCGATGCTCTCCGGTAGGGTGTGCGGTTCGGCCACGGAAGCCCCAGAAGTTGTGGAGGGCGGCTTTGAT
Organism: uncultured Gemmiger sp.; assembly: GCA_944386225.1. GTDB lineage: Bacteria > Bacillota > Clostridia > Oscillospirales > Ruminococcaceae > Gemmiger_A. Next base: position 5,094 of record CALXAH010000068.1, on the reverse strand, counting down.
GGTGCAATATTCGTAAGCCTCTGACCGCAGGCAGCGAGCGAGGCTGCAAGCAGCAAAGCAACGATATAAAGAATTAATCGCTTTGATGGCATGATATTCCCTCCTTACTTGAATTTAGGTTTACAAAATGGAGCGTAAGTCTCCCATTGCTTACTGAACGTTCAAAAAGACCTCGGCCAGGTCAAAATAAGGAGTTTTTAAAAATGGCATATACTTTGGGTAACTGGTACTACTTTGAGGCTTTCGGCGGTAACTCCGGTCTGTTCCTGAACCGCGAAGGTTCCGGTGCGCTTCAGAATCACCAGAACATCAGCATCTACAAGAACACCACTGGAACTGCCGACAACCCGGATCATCAGTTCAGGCTGGTGGCAGCGTATCACAATAAAGATATCGAGGGCTGCAGCATCCGTTCTCTGCTGAATGAAGACTATGGCCTCAACATCTACGGCTATGGCAGCGATATGACGGCAGAAGCGAACTGTAACCTGGCCATTGTGGGCGGTATTACTTCGGATGCCTCCAACTACAACGACACCCTGATCGATCTGCTGACTGTGGACGGTGACCAGATGCTGTACCGCATCAAGCTAATCAAGCACCCGGGCCTGTTCCTGACAGCTACCAGCAACAGCAACAATGCTGACGTCCGGTGGATGAAAGAGAGCGGCGGCAGCAACCAGCTTTGGAAACTGCGTATCAGCGAAACTAGCGGGAGCTCTGGCGGCGGTAGTAGTACCCAACCGGATTCTGCTCTCGTGACTAAATTTATTCCTGCCAGCGAAAATAACTATAATAAAGATCGCTTTGAGAATGGTGGCTGTATCTCCGAGATTACAATCCATCATTGCGCAGGAAACATGAGCATTGAGTCGCTGGGCGCTTTGTGGCAGAATCCCAACCGTGAGGGCTCTTCGCATTATGGAGTTTGTGATAACCAGATTGGCCAATATGTAAAAGAAAGAGATGTCGCTTGGACAAATGGCAATCGTGCTGCCAATTGGCGAGCAGTCACGATTGAAACATCGAATTGTGGTGGAGAGCCGGATTGGCCTGTTTCAGATGCCAGCTTTAACACATTGGTTCGTTTGGTTGCCGATATTGCCAAACGAAATAGTTTGGGAAAGTTGGTGAAGGGAAAGAATTTAACATGGCACAGTATGTATGCGGCAACGGCGTGTCCGGGTCCGTATCTGTATAATCGACTGGATCTTTTAGTCGAGCGTGCAAACGCGCTCAATGATTATTGATTTACTTACCACTAAGAGGGTGTAGCAATTTTGCTACACCCTCTTGTTTCGATTTACAGAGGTGGAAAACAAGTTTCAGTGGGTTTAGTCTTTCCAGTGAGTTCCTAATTTTTCAGAGCAGAAAGTTTGATTTTATTTACAGCTTGTCGAGATACACCAAGCACTTTGGCAACTTGTGAAACAGAAAGACACTTAAAGTAAATCAGATATATCACACGTAATTCTTTGAAAGATAAGAAATTTGACACATCCACAAGTGTCAAATTGTTATATACACTGCGACTGGCAGTTTTCACCTCAATTGAAGAAATGGCACCATCGCTTAGTTCGCTAAAGTAACTTACATTATCATCTCTACGATGCTTGATTGCTAAATGGATGATTCCATGATGTATTACCTGCCGAAAGTAAGTGATAATACCAGCATCGGTAGTATTGCGCAAATTATGTAGGTCTAAACGCTTGATTTCAGCCAGTAGATAAACGACCAAATCATTGTATGCATCTTCATATCCTAAATAACGGGAACCCGCTGTAAGCATTGGAGACAATTTATCCAGTAGCTTAATTGTAGAAGCATCATCTCCTTTCTGGCTTTTATATAAGTAAGGGAAAATTATGGCTGATTTTGTAAACCCAGAAATTCTTGGATACTTTATAAAAAGCAACTTAAATTAGAAAATCGGCGGCAATCCAAGAGATGCCGCCGATTTTGGGGGCACTTTGATGCTGAGTATTACTGTTAAACAAAATGCCAGCGTTATGTATTCTTGATATATCGGCAATCTCAGTTGGAAGCCTTTTTATCTTCGCAGTTAGATAGTGGCCGTATAGGCTGATAATGTAAGAGAGGGCAACGCGGAGCCAGATTAAGCATTTCTTTTTTTGTGACAGAAAGAAGGCAGGCGGAAAACTGACGAGCTATGATTTTTGAAACTTTCATAATTAACTGAGCCTCCTATGTACATAGATAATTTGAAGCAAAACGGAAAGAGCACTACAAAGATACCCTTGCACGACATAAATGAAAGCCTTTGAGCCCATGCACCACAGGCATATAGCAATGGTAAGAACCAAGATCTGATTGGAAATAAGTTTTTTCTTATTGTTAGCAATTTCTTCTTCCGTGAGATGCAAGGAAATGTGGTTTACAGGGGCTAATGACAAAACTATTGTAGCTACGACCAAAAGCGCGCAAATCATCCACGGGAAACTGAGCAGCAATCTGGCAGATAGCAGAAATAGCAATGATGAGAAAATCGAAAAAAACAAACATTTCAAATGGGTGGAACAATGATAACCGCCGGACCTTGTACTGATTATGTATGTGGAAGACAAAAAAGCGATAACATGACCTGCAGGAGCAATTAAACAGCCAAGGAAAAAAATCAGCACCATACCAGCGATAGTTTGCAGACGACATTCCAAAACGTAAATGGCCCATTCTATTTGTTGTGGGGAATAGGCAATCTGCTTTGCAGAAAAAAGAACAATTTGTCTACAAATATCGTGAAACATAGAAACATCCTTCTTTAAGGAAAGATTAATATATTGCTGGGTCAAAAGCTCGAAACTGTCATTAGATGCTGGATTGTTGTAATGAAATGCTTGTTTCTGAATTAGGATGCTGTTTTTGGAATGGAAATAGCTACTTGAAAATATCCTTTTTCGCAGCTGATAGCATACAGGCCGTTGTGTTTGCGGACGATCTGAAGCACATTTTGCAGCCCGATTCCGTGGCCGGGCTCCGGTTTGGTGGTGGCGGGGGGCTGGTTGTTCCGGATGGGGATGTCCCGTTTCACCCGGTTACGAACCGAAAGGAACAGCTCGTCGCCGTTGTTCCGAACTTTGACCCGTAGTTCGGGAGAGGTCGCGCCGGCAGCCCCTTCAATGGCGTTGCTCAGCAGGTTGGCCAGGATCACCACCAGTTCCGGGGTTTCCAGCGGGATCGCACTCAGGTCGCACAGATCAAAAAAGACGGAAATGCCCGCCTGGGACGCCTCCCGGTATTTGCGGCTGAACAGCGCGTCCAGAATCGGATTGCGGGTGTTGACCACCAGCAGCTGTTCCTCGTTTTCTGCGCGGATCTGGCGGATATAGGCGGCCGCACCCGCAAGATCCCCGGCCTGGACACAGGTGTCCAGCGCCAGAATGTGATTGGAAAACTCATGGGACAGCTTTCGCTGTGCCGTGTAGGCATCCAGCAGGGCTTCCGCCTTTTCCTGCTCCAGCGCGGCGGCCTGGCGGACCAGCAGGAGCTGCTGTTCCCGCCCGGCCTGATCGTTCAGTATCTCGATGAGCAGCATGTGCGCCAGCAGCGAAGCAAACAGCAAAAGGGACATTCCCGTCAGCAGGGGGCTGCTTTCTTGCTGGGTAAGCTTGGTGACCAGAAAGCTCATGCATACCGCCATAAAGGGATAAAACAGGGCGAGCACACGCTGCACCGGGGGAAGAGAATGTTCGCTTTTCCGGCGCGGCATCAGTTTGCAGAACAGCCACCCGACAAGCAGGGTGACCGATTCCGAAAACAGAATTGCCGTGTAGGAAAGGTCGCCCGTTTCCGGCATAAAAGGAAAGGGCAGCAACAGCAGCAGCGGTTCTATTGATAAAAGAAAGCACATGGCAAAGGCGGTGGAAAGCAGCCGCCGGAACCAACTGCCCTCAAACAGGCAGGCATAAAAGAAAAAGACACCAAAACACAGTGCCAACTGCACGACACGGGGCAGCGGGCAGAGCGTGGAGACGGCAAATAGCGTCAGGGAAGTGGCGCAGATCAGCAGAATACGCCGCCCCCAGCTGCCGGACCGGGGGTGCAGCAAAGCGCTGTGGATTAGCAAAATGAAGGCCGTTTCTGCGACATTGCAAAGAAACATCACGAGTATGTACAGAAAATCTGGGTTCATATCATTGCTCCCTTCCAGGTCAGCCAGGTTTGGCACAGCCCAGCATAGCCGGTGCGGGATGTGCTTAATATAACGCCGTTCTCCAAGGTTGCGGTATAATTCACTATCTTTTTCAGATGTGCCATGTTCACAAGATGACTTCGGCTGATACGCAGAAAGCCCTTTCCCTCTAGCCGGGGAACCAGCTCAGCCAACTTTTCATAGGCGCTGCCCAGCGGTTTGTGCGGTGTACTGCCGTAAACGTTGATTTTGCGCAGATCGCTTTCCAGGTAGTATACATCCTGCAGGCAGACGCTCCAGGGCTCCCGACCGGATTTGAAGGTGAGCCAGTCGTTTTGCGGAACAAGCTCTTTTACCACTGCCTCCAGACATACAGCAAGGCTTTTTTCCAGATCTTGCTTCAAAATGTAGCGAAAAGCATTCACGCTGTACCCGTCAATAGCAAATTCCAAATGAGCGGATACATATACCAGCAGGATCTGCCGGTTTTCCTCCCGCAGGCGGCGGCCCAGCTCAATCCCGTTCAGGGGGGCCATCTCCACATCCAGAAAGGCGATCCGGTATTCGGCAAGATCCGGGGCGTCCAGAACTTGGAGCGGGTTGCTGTACACGGTGCAATCGCCTTGAATTCCATTAAGTTCAAACCAGAGTAAGACGGCCTTTCGCAACTTCTGGCCAAATAAGGGTTCGTCATCACAGACTAAAATTTTCATGAGAAGACTCCATTGAGAAAATGTGAATTATATAACAATTACTGCTACAGAAATTAATCATAATGCAAACACAATATTTTCGTCAAGTTGATTGAATCAGAAGGATAATTGGGAAAATGACAACATTATATTACACGGAAACGGCATAATATATCAAAATTCATCAAGTGTAGAGTAACTGAGATATATAATTTTAATATCAACAGATGCGAGTCTATGTTTGTTTAG
>CALXAH010000067.1 GCA_944386225.1 uncultured Gemmiger sp. | reverse complement strand
TTGTTTCCGGCAAACAGCCAATGAGTTTGCAGCTGACTTCCGGTTCAGGGGAACGGACTTGCGATGAAGCAGCCTTGCGGCTCAACGAGGAACCCGAGAACTTGACCCTGCTGTCCTACAGCTATTGTATCATGGGCACTTTAAAGCCTGCTGATATCTGATTTAGTAACTTTGAAATCTATTATACGAGGAACCCTGCATAAGGAACCCTGGAAAGCCGCCGGACCCGGTGTAAGGAATCCTACATAAGGAACCCTGAAATACTGCTGAACTTGGTACAAGGAATCCTACATGAGGAACCCATTGCTGCTTCCAACAAAATAATATCAGTACGATCTTCGACTGAAACAAGCTGAGAAAAGTGCCTCGAAGAAATGATGAACCTGGCTTAAAATCCTGATTATAGTACTTTACATCTGCTATGCTTATAAGGGGTATTGGAGGAAGTTTACATATCAAAACATCTCTCCCGGCGGGTGACTGATTTTGCAAGCATAGCGTTTGGATATCCAAACGCCTTTCACCTTGGGAGGACCCAAACCCCTGCCGCCGTTTTGCCAGAGCACCGGAAAGGCGAAACACGAAATCGTGTCTCGGCAAAGCGAATGGGCATCCCGGAAGTGTCCGTTTTGAAGGCGACACGCTGCAAGTCAACCTGGCGTGCGACCGCCCGCAAAATGTGCACATAAAGAATCGGGCTCTCAAGGCCCACTGCAGAAGGAGGTATGTGGAACGAGAAACGGAACAGGAATGGAAAAGGCAAAGCTGCGGGAGGTGATGCATACTGGCGGATGAAATGCGAAAGGAACCACGGGAACTGACCAACGCCGAGGCGGTGGCACTCTGCCTGGAACGGACGGAAAACGGAAAGGTCGCCAACACCATGGCAAACTACAAACGGGTGCTGCAAAGCGATCCGCTGCTGAAAGGAGCCATCTGCAAAAACCTGCTCACCGGGCAGGTGGATGTGATCAAGCCCCTGGGCTGGTACCGGGAGAGCTCCACCCTCAGCGACGTGGACATCAAGTATCTGCTCATGTACTTCGAGGAGACCTACGGCCTGGTGGTGGAAAAGAAGCTGCAGGACGCGGTCATGGTGGCAGCCAATGAAAACCGCTACCATCCCGTCCGGGACTTCCTTGATTCCCTTGTGTGGGATGGGGAGGACCGCATCCGGCACTGCCTGCACCGCTTTCTGGGTGCGGACGAGGACGACTACACCGAAGCCGCCCTGCGGCTGTTTTTGCTGGGTGCCATCAGCCGGGTGTTCGAGCCGGGCTGCAAGTTCGAGCTCATGCTCTGTCTGGTGGGCGGCCAGGGGGCGGGCAAGTCCTCCTTCTTCCGCCTGCTGGCGGGCCGGGACGACTGGTTCTCCGACGACCTGAAACGGCTGGACGATGAGAACGTGTACCGCAAAATGCAGGGGCACTGGATCATCGAGATGTCCGAGATGATCGCCACGGCCAACGCCAAAAGCATCGAGGAGATCAAAGCCTTTCTCAGCCGGCAGAAGGAGACCTACAAGGTCCCCTACGAGACCCATCCCGCCGATCGGCTGCGCCAGTGCGTGTTCTGCGGCTCCTCCAACACGATGGACTTTCTGCCGCTGGACCGCACCGGTAACCGCCGGTTCGTGCCGGTGCTGGTGCATCCCGAGCGGGCGGACATCCACGTCCTGGAGGACGAGGCGGCCTCCCGAGCCTATCTTGCCCAGGTGTGGGCGCAGGCCATGGTAATCTACCGCTCTGGTGACTTCCGGCTCTGCTTCAGCCGGGAGATGGAGGACTACCTGCGCCAGCATCAGCGGGATTTTATGCCCGAGGACACCAAGGCCGGGCTCATTGCCGACTACCTGGACCAGTGCGGAGGGCGTATCGTCTGCTCCCGTCAGCTATTCAGGGAGACGCTGGGGCGCGGGACCGAGGAACCGAAACAGCGGGACATCCGCGAGATCAACGACGTCATGAACAACACCATCACCGGCTGGAAAGCCTTTTCCAACCCCCGTCATTTCCCCAGCCCCTACGGACGCCAAAAAGGCTGGGAACGGACGTAGCCCGGCAACCGGGCCGAACAGAACGCGGCAACAAAGAGGCGATATCTCTTAAAGAAATGGTTTACGGAGAGAAAATCGCCTTTCGTTGCCATCTGTCTGTTGCCGGCGGAAATGGCGGGAATAAACGACTTTTCGGTGATCGGCAACGGTGGCAACGGGCTTTTTGCAAAAATCCTTTTGGCCCTGTTTACATAAGAAAAGTTTTCAAAACTCCGTTGTCAGCACAGGCTGTCGGTAAGCAATTTGAGAGGAGGATGCGAATGGCGTCAATTCAGCAGAGGGGCGATCGAAAGTTTAAGATCACCGTCTGCAACGGGTACCGCCCCGGAGGTCAAAAGCGGATGCAGAGCCGAACCATAGATGTGCCCAGGGAAGTGCCAAAACGCAGCATACTGCAATACGTCCACGCCGAAGCGCAGCGGTTGGAAAAGCGGTTCCGCTGTGGGATGGATGAGGACGACCGCACCACCTTTCAACAGTACGCTGAGAGTTGGCTCAAGCGACAGACACATTACAAGCCCAGCACTCTGGCCAGCTATCAGCGAGAGTTGAAAATCGTCTATTCCTACATCGGCGGCATTGCACTGAACAAGCTCCGGCCGCTGATCCTGGAAGAAATGTGTGCAGAGTTGCGCAAACGGAAAAAGCGCAACGGCGAACCGGTGTGTGAAGCCACGGTGCGCAAGTATCTCCAGACGGTCTCGGCTGTTCTGGAAGATGCGAAGCGGAACGACATTCTGCTCTATAACCCCGCCCATCGGGTGCGGGGTATCCGGGTGGAAAAGAAGGCGCAGCATATTCCCAGTGAGTTTGAGATGCGTAAGCTGCTGCAATGCATTCTGCAGGAGCCGCTGCTTTATCGGGTATTCTACCTGACCGCCATTGCTACCGGGTTGCGTCGGGGCGAACTGTGTGCTTTGCGCTGGAACGATCTGCATGGCGGCGGAGCGGTGACAGTGCAGCACTCCCGCAGCTCGGTGCTGGGCCAGGGAATCGTGGAGAGCAGTACAAAAAACCACCGCACCCGCATCGTGGTCATTCCGGAGCTGGTGCATGATTACATGGGTGAGCTCTTTTTGGAGCAGGCGCGGGAGGGAAGAATCATCCATCCGGATGATTATATTTTCTCTACCGAGGAGGGCCCGGTCCATCCGGATTCCTTTACCCGACATCTTCGAAGGCTCTACCAAAAGAACGATTTTCCGCCAGAGTATCACCTGCACACCCTGCGGCATTTCTTCGCTACTTACCTGTTGCAGAACAATACCAGCAAACAGGTGGCAGCAGATCTGCTGGGCCATGCGGACACCAGCTTCCTGGAACGTACCTACTGTCATCCCCAACTGGAGAGCAAACAACAGGCGGCGCTCATTCTGGAAAGCATGCTGGAACCGGCGGAGCAAGAAGCCTGGGAGCGGGAGCAGAAATCTCTATAGGATAGAAACCACTAAAGGGGAGGAAAGCCATATAGCTTTCCTCCCCTTTAGTGGTTTCTTCTGAAATATGAGGCAAAACAACATAAGTGGCATGTTTACAATAGAAGAACTATGTGATAGGTGCTATAATGATTATGAACGAAAGGAGGACTAAAATTGCGACTACATTCTGTAAAATTAAACAATTATAAGTCTATGAGAGAAAAGGAACACAACGAGATAATAATAGAACCCAATATTACTGCAATCATCGGTATGAATGAAAGCGGTAAAAGCAATATTTTATCAGGAATTAGTAAAATTTCCTTTTTAGTGCAACCAAAAGATGTATTTGCTAGCACTAATTTAAATAGAAATTGCGGGGATAATGATAAAATTAGCTATACCATTGTTTTGAAAGCTTTGCCAGATGAGGATAAGAGCTTGCAACAAGACACTATGGTTGAAATAGCAGAGAAATCTTTCGCTGTTACCGGTGGCTTTTTAAATTACTGCCGTGCATTAATTGGCCATAAATTAGAGAAATTACAGGAAATCGCAAAAACCAATCCCTTTAAGTTCACCGGCAATGACGCTGATTTACTAAGACAAAGATGTGCTCAAATCAATATTGAAAAGTCTGTAAATATCCCTGTTGTTGATGCTGCAATAAAAAGCTTCAGTAGTTGGACGAACAAAATTCCAGCTGATCAGAGAGAGCAGTATTCTAATTTGATAAATGAAGTGCAAATACTCTGGGAAAAAGTATGTGGTTCTCTGCCCACTATCTTTTTTAGGGATGAGGAAAAAAAGCTCCAATCTTTGTATACTGGTGAGGCAATAAAAAACAGCCTTCAAAATACGAACAGCCTTTTACATGATTTGGTTAGATATCTAGGCTTTACACATGAGCAGTTGCTAGAAGCAGTAAGCGGGAAAACAGATGGAAAAACACAAGACCTACAGGATAGAATTCAAAATTCTATAGAAGAAAAAATTAATAAGCCGTTCCAAAAATTTTACACTCCGGAAAGGATAACACTGAAAGCACGATTTTATGCTAACTCGCTCGCTTTCAGTGTGAACTCAAATAATGGGTCAACAATGACACTTGGGGAAAGAAGCAATGGATTGCGCTGGTACTTGAACTTGTTTATAGATGTTATGGCAAATGAGGTGCCTTCTCGCCAAGTCATCTACCTTTTTGATGAACCGGGTATTTCTTTGCATGTCAACGCACAGAAAGAGCTGTTAAGGTTGTTTAACCATTTGGCAAACCAAGGAAACCAAATTGTATATACAACACATTCTCCCTATATGCTTAATATTGATAATCATGGAATTGAGCGCATACGTGCGACAGTAAAAGATGGATTGGGCAATACAAAAATATATAAAACTGCATATGATCCGCAAATAGCGTGTGATTCCCGCGAAGATACGTTGACGCCAATCGTGCAGGCCTTGGGAATGAGTTTATCCGATACATTTGGACCTGCCTTTGGAAAATTCAATGTTGTAACGGAGGGAGTCAGCGACTCTATCTATCTAACTGCAATTGGAAAAATATTAGAGGTTGATCTTTCACAATTTGCCTTTATCCCAGTTTGTGGTGCAAGCACTGCGATTAACGTTTGCACGATTCTGTATGGTTGGAATTGTAGCTTTATGGCATTGTTCGACTATGATGATGAAGGAGTGGAAAAAGGAGGCGAAATTTTTCGTGCTAAATACAACTATGATTACAAAGAACATTTTATTTATCTAAAAGATGTTTCAATGGAGGAAATTGAACAAAAAACGTATAAAACGGAAAAAGTGGAGATTGAAGATTTAGTTAATGACCTTGATGCTTTTTTACAGACCAGCGGATATGGTGAGTTGAGTAAAACACTAAAAGCCAAATTTTATGCAGACGCATTAAAAGACGAATCTTATATGTGCTCCAAAGAAACATTAACGGCGTTTAGAGAATTGTTCGATAGACTGCTTGCGTGTAAAGAAAAGCAAAACCGAGACAACTGCAACTAAATGCATATTACATTTCACTGAAAGCTGACAGAAAGCATTGTAAAACGCACAAAAGCGCTGCATATAAACTGCAGCGCTTTTGTGCGTTTTATAGTTATAAATTTGTTGGGTTTGGTGATAGCTATGTGTCGCAGTTGTCGGTATGCTTTGTGGTACCAAACAAAGAAGGAGTGGTCAACATGGCAAGCATCCGGAAACGCGGCGAAAACAGTTATCTGCTGGTAGTGTCCCGCGGGTACGATTATCAGGGGAACCGATTAAAGCCAGCACAAAAGACGGTCCACCCGCCCTTGGGCCTGACGGCGAAACAGACACAAAAATGGCTGAACGAGCAGGCGGTACTCTACGAGCAGGAAGTAAAACATACCCCTGCTCAGCCGGTGGACCGCAGCATCACCCTGGCCAAATACATCGAGATCTGGCTCGAGCAGGTAGCGCCCAAAAAGTTGGCGGCCAGCACACTGACGCGCGACAGGCAGGACATACGCCGCATCTTGCCGGCTCTGGGAAACTACAAGCTGACGGAGCTTAACAAAGAGATCCTGAGAGATTTTTACGATGCCATGCGCCAGGTGCGAAGAGAAAGCACAGGAGAGTTTTTGGCTGAAGGTACGGTGGAAGGTATCCACTCCTGTCTGTGCGGTATTCTGTCTGACGCGGTGGAAGCGGGATACATCACCCACAATCCCGCTTGGCGCGCCTACAAGAAGAAGGGTATCACCAAGGAGCGGCCGGTGGCGGATGAGGAGACGGTGCAGCGCCTTATCGCGGCGCTGGAGACACAGAGTTTGAAATATGAGGTGTATTATAAACTCATCCTTGCTACGGGGATGCGGCGGGGAGAAGCCTGCGGCCTGCGCTGGTCGGACATCGACTGGCGGCAGCGGGCACTGCATATCCGCAGAAACGTGGTCAAGCTGAGCCGGCAGCCCATTATGGTCAAGGAACCCAAGACCAGAGCGGGTGTGCGCGTGGTGTATCTCTCCAAAGATATGTGCAAGCTGCTGCGCGCCTGGGAAAAGGAGTGCCAATGGGAGAAAGAGCAGCGGGGCGATGATGAACTGACACAGGACGACTACCTGTTCCAACAGTCCAATGGCGATCCCATGGTGCCCTGTACCTTCACCTATCGGTTCAAGATGATCCTGCGGGAGAATGGCCTGCCGGATAACCTGAATGTGCACAGCCTGCGGCACACCAATGCCAGTATGCTGATTGCCCAGGGGGTGGATGTGCGCACAGTGGCTGGCCTGCTGGGCCACGCGCAGCCCAGCACCACCCTGGATATCTACAGCCATGCATTCGACAAAAACAAGCGCCTCGCCGGGCAAAAGCTCAGCGAAGCGATGGGGCTGTGAAACGCCGGTGCTTCGAACCCCTCGATTCAACCAGCGGTTGGGTGCGTGAAAGATGGCCGCAGGCTATAATAGAGACAATTGGGATGTTATAAGCATTACAATATTAATACAGCAGGAATGCGCTATGAAGCAATTCTGCTGTATTTTTTTGTTATAACATCTTCATCTTTAATCAAAATATTTTTTATACCGTATAAATGCGGGGTCATCTAAAATGTCAAAGTTGCCATATGTGTTTTCTAAAACCAGGTTACGGCAAACCTCTACACGATGTAACATCGGGGATACAATAGTATGAGTTTGGTTAAGATACGTTGTAATATCCTTTACTGATATTGGAATCTTGTAGCCATGTGAACAGCTAGCGATAATAACGCCGTCATCCCGTAAGGGCGCAATTACCCTACGAAACAGGTAGTTTTTTGTAATTCGATGGTTCAAATATTCACGAATTACTGCTACAAGTTGGTTGGAGGATATGTAGTGTGTTGGACTTACATTTTTTACTTGAAATAATAAATATTGCAAAAAAGCAACCTGAGCGCGTCGATCATCTGTAGTATCGTTTTCGTGCTTAGTTATAAAATCAGATGCACATTTAACAGCAAGTGTAAAAACATCTTTGCTGTATTTGTAATCTGCTGGATTAGCGGTTCCCCAATATGGCTCGGTTTTATTGGGGAAATCATCTCTTGCAATAATCTTTCCTTTCAGCATTTCCAAATAGTTGGGAGCAGAACCATCGTTTAATGAATGTCCTATAGAACCACCTATCATATCTGCAAGTTGAACAAGCAATTCATCTTTGCTGTCAACATAGTCAAAGTCATATTCGTTCAACAAATTCATTTGAGGTCGGTTGTTTTGGACATATTCCCTAAATGAGGCTTGGAATTCGGTCGTTCCTATCTCGTCTTCAATGATCTTGAGTTTAGGATATACATGATAAAGCAAGTTATATAGTCGCTGATGTAGGAATTTAATAAAGGACTTTTTGTATTCAGTTAAAGGACTCCCCTGGATAAAAGCCTGTTTATCTGCAATGAAAAGAATAACTCGAAAGTTAATCATCAGTAATTGTGAGAGGATTCTATTTCTCCGCTTGTAGTCGTTTCCTATTTTACTTGACTTAAGTTCGGCTTTGTCGAATCCATTATTTTTCTTTACTTCAGCCACAGCTGAATGAAGTTTATCGATATCCTTGTTCTCAACTATTACCGCACAAAGAATATAATATTTAGATGCTCCTGTTGAGGAGAAATCAAAACCAAAACTTCCATATTCGTCAATATAGGCTGTCCTATCAGACACAGCCTGCAATATCTTCTGGTTTTCTATATCTTCCATGCTTAGCTGATAGTAAGACAAAGCGTTACCTCCCTAACACTTAGATTACAGCCCCTTCACAATATCCATAAAACGCTCCTAGGAATACGCTCCCGGATAGTCCGGCTGCTTGATCTCAAACACCATGTAATACTTTAAGTGTTGCGATTGCCCCAAGAAAAGAATCTGCACTTTTTATTATAGCATTTAATACCGCCATGTAGAGTGATAGATCTGCTACCACCTTATAGCATCTCATTGACGTTGGAAATCAGCTTATGACTGATTGTTTTCTCCGAACGGTTTTGATCCATCTGATATGTCCCGGCTCATGTCAAATTCAAGACAGTTGAACTCTGCATCAACCAGCATTGCAAATTTTACATGTTTTCTGCTTCCCAGGCCTGCAGTGCTGCCAGCTGCGAGGGAGTGTGAAACCAGTGTTCTGCTTTCGGCACGAGAGTAAGTGTTGCCCGGTGGCGGGTGGCGTATGCTTCCACCGTGGACCGGGGCGTCATTGCATCCCGCTCGCCATAAAGAATGCAGGTCTGGCCCTGCCAGTCATGAATGGGATGGCGGCGCACATAATTCAAATACTGCCAGGACAGTGTCTGTCCGAAATCGGTAGCAATTTCACCCGCTTCACGCAACTGGTCTTCGCTTACACCGGCCCATGTCATCATGGTGCAGATCAGTTCGTTCATGTCCAGAATCGGAGAAACAAACAGCGCCTTGTTGGGTGTGTCCAGAGCCAGCAGGGAAAAATACGCTCCAATGCTGTTGGCACGCACAGAAAAGCTGCTCCAGCGCGCTTTTGCCCAGCTTACGGCGGCCTGCAGTTCCGGCACCACCGCCCAGGGCGTCAGTGCCTCTCCGCCTTCCTTCTGGCGTGCGCCATGTCCGGGAAGATCTATGGCCAGAACCTGAAATCCCTTGGGACTGACGATTTGAGCAAAGGCTTCGGCCTCTTCCTTGTGGCCCATCTGGCCATGCACGAACAGCCAGCCTTTGGCGGAGTTTTCACCGTAGAGCACGGCGAGGACAGAATTGATCGTAAAAAATTGAGCTTTCATATCCATATGTTTTCTGACGGAATTCTCCGATGATGATCAAAGTTTCAGCGATGCCTCAATGCGCTCCGCCGCGGGGGCCAACCCCTCAAAGCCAACACACCGGCTGGGGCGGGCGTTTACGGCCCAGTCCAGCATGGGCTGCGCAGCGCTGGCGATGTCCAGGCAGGTGTCCAGCGACAGCACGTCGTCCCATGCGCGGTTGAGAAAGGCCACCTCCCGCCGCCCGTGGGTGCGGGTGATCTGCACTTTGCCGGCAGCTTGCAGATACGCGCTGATCTGCGCTGGGGCAAAGCCGGCGGCGGCCAGGCTGTCCGAGAGACCGGTGCGGAACAGCGCGGGCGGGTCAGCCCAGAGCAGCCCCGGCACATCGAAGCGCACAAAGGTGTACCGGCTGTGGCAGTGCACGGCTAAAAGACAATTGTGGCCCCGCAGCTCAATGACGTGCAGGTCCCAGCAGAAACGCCGGTCGCTTTCGCTGCCGTAGGGCGGCGGCTTTTGATGCAAAAACCGCTGTAAAGGAAAGGTCAGCCCCAGTTCCATCAGGGCACCTCGTGGGGAATGACGATCTTCTCCACCCGGATGGAGCCTCCGGTGACCTGGGTCCGCATCAGGGTGATCTCCTGGTGGAACCGCCGCGGCCCGCAGCTGCCGGGATTGAGCCACAGAACATCCCCGCGCCGCTCCTCACTGTACTTGTGGGAGTGGCCGAACACCACCACGTCCGCCCCGGTCAGGTCCGCCGGCACGTCCTTCTTGTTGTGGACCATGTAGAACCGAACGCCGTCCAGCGTCACGGTCAGGTCGTGGGGGATGGCCGCGGCCCATTCCTTGTCGTTGTTGCCCCGCACCACATACAGCGGCGCGAAGGAGGCGAGTTTATCCACTATCGCCTGGGAGTTGATGTCCCCGGCGTGGAGAATGGCATCGGTGGATCGCAACAGTTCCAGCACCGCCGGCCGCAGCAGGCCGTGGGTGTCGGAGAGGATAATAAGATTCATGGTTGTCTCCTTGTGAGAATGAATATTCGAACCGGTGTGCACTCAAACTGATGCGCCAAGTTGTGGGCTCGTCAGTGTGAGGGCAGGATCAGCACAGACGAAAACAGTCGTTCCAGGAACCAGCCAACATGGAATCCACGCAGCGGCGCACGGTTTCTGCATGCTCAGGGTGCAGCAGAAACCAGTAATACCGCAGGGAGGTGCGGGTGAACTTGAGCCCCAGGCCTTCCGCGCCTTTTATCCGCTCGTCCTGCAGCAATTTGTCGTGCTGGTCTGTATAAAAGCTGTT
>CALXAH010000066.1 GCA_944386225.1 uncultured Gemmiger sp. | reverse complement strand
AAGGAGCGGGACGCCAAAATCCAGGAGCTGCTGGAAATGAGTGAAGCCGCAGACCGCCGGGCTGACGAGGCCCAGGCATGGGCGAAAAAGGCGGAATCCGACGCCCGAGAGGCCCAAAAAGAGCGCGACGGCGCCCGGGATGCCTTGCAGGCTGCCAAGCGGAGGGGGGATCAGTGGCAGGAAAAAGCGGAAGCACGGCAGGCCCGGCTCCAGGAGTTGGAGAACCGGCCCATCCAGGCCACCGCAGTGGATTCCGACGAGGTGGACAGGATGGTGACGCAGCGGTTGGAAGAAGAACTGGCCAAACAAATGCCTCGACAGCAGGAAGAACAGGAGCAGGCTGCTCGGGATGCTTACGACGCTTTTATCCTAACCGCCCGCAGCCTGGACAATCTTTGGCGGACACTTAAACCGCAAATCGCCCGGCTTGCGCCCGATCAGAAAAACGGCGCGAAAAATCTGCTGTTACAGAAACTCATGGAAGTAAAGGAGGAACTTATCCATGCCTGTGAAAATCACCAGCCTTGAGGCTGAAAATGTAAAACGTATCAAAGCGGTACAGATCGAGCCAGCCGCCACCGGCCTGACCGTGATCGGCGGGAATAACGGCCAGGGGAAGACCAGCGTGCTGGACGCCATTGCCTGGGCTCTGGGCGGGGAGAAGTACCGCCCGGCCGCCGCGCAGCGGGAGGGCGCGAACACGCCGCCCCGGCTGCACGTCACCCTGTCCAACGGCCTCGTGGTCGAAAGGAAGGGCAAGAACAGCGCCCTCACTGTTACCGACCCCGCGGGCCACAAGGCTGGTCAGCAGCTGCTCAACGAGTTCGTGGAGCAGCTGGCGCTGGACCTGCCCCGCTTCATGGCGGCCAGCGATAAGGAGAAGGCTGACACGCTTCTGAAGATCATCGGCGTGGGGGACCGTCTGGCCGCTCTGGACCGGGAGATCAAAGCAGTCTTTGACCGGCGCACCGCCATCGGCCAGATCGCCCGGCAGAAGCAGGCCTTTGCGGAGGAAATGCTCGAATACCCGGAGGCGCCGGACGAACCGGTGAGCGCTGCGGAGCTGATCCGCCGCCAGCAGGAGATCCTGGCGCGGAACGGCGAAAACCAGCGCAAGCGGGACCGGCAGGCTCAGCTGGAGCAGCAGGTCGCTGCCCTGCAGGCCCGGGTGGACAGCCTGGCCGAGCAGCTGCGCCAGGCCAGTGAGCAGTGCACGGCCGCCATGGCGGACCTGCAAACGGCCAGGCGGTCAGCGCAAGACCTGGTGGACGAGAGCACCGCCGAGCTGGAAGCCAGTATTCGGGATATCGAGGAGGTCAACCGGAAGGTGCGGGCGAATATGGACAAAGCTCGCGCCGCGGACGAGGCGGCCTCCCTGGCAGCAGAATATGAGCAGCTCACAGGGCAGGTGGAGCAGCTTCGCAAGGACCGGCTGGCTTTGCTGGAAGGCGCCGACCTGCCACTGCCTGGTCTCTCTGTGGAGGAGGGCTGCCTGACCTATCAGGGGCGGCGCTGGGGAGATATGTCCGGTTCGGATCAGCTGCGGGTGGCTACCGCCATCGTGCGGCGTATCAACCCCGACTGCGGCTTTGTTCTGCTGGACAAGCTGGAGCAGATGGATCTGGACACCCTGCGGCAGTTTGGCGCCTGGCTGGAGGCCGAGGGCCTGCAGGCCATCGCCACCCGGGTGAGCACCGGCGGCGAGTGCCGGATCATCATCGAAGACGGCCGGGTTTCCGGCCAGGATACCGAGAGCCGGGTGGCGGCCGCAGCGCCTCGCACATGGCAGAAAGGAGCGTTCTGATATGGGAAAATACGCAGTGACCGAGGGCACGATCCCGCAGCCTGTGCGCACGGTGATCTACGGCCCGGAAGGCATCGGCAAGACCACCTTCGCCAGCCGTTTCCCCGACCCGGTCTTTATTGACACCGAGGGCGGCAGCGGTCGGCTGGCGGTGCGCCGCCTGCCGTCGCCTACCAGCTGGGCCATGCTGTTGGACGAGGTGGCAGAGGTAGCCCGGGGTGGTGTGCCCTGCGGCACCCTCGTGGTGGATACCGCCGACTGGGCCGAGCGCCTTTGTATCCGTGCCGTTTGCGATAAGGCTCAGGTGAAGGGCATCGAGGACTTTGGCTATGGCAAGGGATACGTTTATGTGAAAGAGGAATTTGGCCGGCTGCTGGATGCTCTGGATGAGGTGCGAAGCAGCGGCCGTCATATCGTGGTGACCGCCCATGCCCAGATCACCAAGTTTGAGCAGCCGGATGAAATGGGCGCTTATGACCGTTGGAGCATGAAGACCTCCAAGCAGGTGGCGCCGCTGCTGCGGGAATGGTGTGACATGCTGCTGTTCGCAAACTACAAGACCATCGTGGTGCGGGACGGCGAGGGCAAGAACGCCAAGAGCAAGGCCCAGGGGGGGCGCCGGGTCATGTACACCTGTCACCACCCCTGTTGGGATGCCAAGAACCGTTTCGGTCTGGCGCCGGAGTTGCCCTTCGAGTTTGAGAGCATTGCCGCCATTTTCGGCGAGTCAGCCGCTGTCGCACCCGCCGCCCCGGGCAACCCGGCGCCTGTTTCCCGTCCCGCCGTAATGGTGGATGATGTTCCACCGCCTGTTGTTCAGCCGGAGCCTGCTTCCATGCAGCAGCTGATGGGGGAAGATTGGAAGGCTAAGACCGATGCTGCACTGGCTGCTCTGGGGATCCCTTCCAATCTGCGGCAGCTGCTGGTGGCCAACAATGTAGGACTGGATGAGATCCAGACCGTAGTTGGGGCACGAGGCTATTTCCCGGCGGATATGCCGGTGAAGGACTATCCCCGGGACTTTATCGACGGCTGCCTGGTGGGTGCCTGGCCGCAGGTGTACGAGATGATCCTGAATAACCGTGATGTACCGTTTTAACAGAAGGAGGAAATACAGATGAACGAATATACCGAAGTAAGCCGCGAGATTGGCTGGGACGATGTGATCGAGAAGGATGGCCCGGACTTTGTTCTGCTGCCGGACGGTGAGTATCCCTTCCGGGTAACCAAACTGGAGCGGGCCAGGTTTCAGGGAAGTGCTAAGCTGCCGCCCTGCAATATGGCCATCCTGACCATCACGGTGGATGGCGGTGAAAAGGGGGCGTCGATCGTTACCCATCGGCTGTATCTGCACACCAAAACCGAAGGCCTGCTCTGCTCTTTCTTTGAGAGTATCGGTCAGCGCAAGCACGGGGAACCGCTGCGTCCCCGGTGGGGAGATGTAACCGGCAGCACCGGACACTGCCGGCTGGGCATCCATGAATTCACTAAAAAGGATGGCAGCGCGGGACGAAGCAACGAGATTGTTCGTTTCCTGCCGCCTCCGGAGCCCAAGGCTGCGCCTGCATCGGGCGGCTGGGTACAGGGGAGCTTTTAATGGCGGCCCTGTCTTTGCGGCCCTATCAGCAGAATGCCCGTGATGCGATCCATACCCAGTGGGATGAGGGCCGGCAGCGCACGCTGCTGGTCCTTCCCACCGGTACTGGCAAAACCATCGTATTTGCCGCGATCGCAGAGGACCAGGTGCGCGCAGGAGACCGCGTCCTGGTCCTCGCCCATCGGGGAGAGCTGCTGGAGCAGGCTGCCGATAAGATTCAACATTCCACAGGTTTGGCCTCTGCTGTGGAAAAAGCCGAGAGCAGCTGCTTGGGCAGTTGGTTTCGGGTGGTGGTAGGCAGTGTGCAAAGCATGCAGCGACCTCAGCGGCTGGATACATTCCCGGAGGACTACTTTGGAACCATCATCATTGATGAGGCCCACCACGCGGTCACTGACGGCTACCGACGGGTGCTGGAGCATTTCACCGGCGCCAAGGTGCTGGGGGTCACCGCTACCCCCGACCGGGGAGATCTTCGTAACCTTGGAGAGGTATTTGACAGCCTGGCCTATGAGTACACGCTGCCGCAGGCTATCCGGGAAGGATACCTCTGCCCTATCAAAGCTCAAACTATCCCCCTGCAGCTGGATATCAGCCAGGTGGGTATGAGCGGCGGCGATTTTGCGGTGAACGGCCTTGGCACAGCCCTGGATCCCTACCTGGAGCAGATTGCCGGCGAGATGGCGACAGCTTGCGCTGACCGCCGGACGGTGGTGTTCCTGCCTCTCATCAAGACCAGCCAAAAGTTCCGGGATATTCTGAATGCCCATGGATTCCGCGCCGCCGAGGTTAACGGTCAGAGTGACGACCGGGCCCAGGTCCTGGCAGACTTTGCCGCCGGCCGGTACAACGTGCTCTGCAACTCCATGTTGCTCACCGAGGGGTGGGACTGCCCGGCAGTAGATTGTGTGGTTGTGCTGCGGCCCACCAAGGTACGCAGCCTGTACAGCCAGATGGTGGGGCGGGGCACCCGCCTTTCGCCCGATACCGGAAAGCAAGACTTGCTGTTGCTGGACTTCCTCTGGCACACGGAACGGCACGAGCTGTGCCGGCCTGCAGACCTGATCTGTGAAAGCCGGGAGGTCGCCGAAAAGATGACCGAGAGGCTGGCGGCCACCGGATGTCCGGAGGATATCATCGAGGCGGAGGAACAGGCTCAGGCAGACGTGGTCGCACAGCGTGAAGAAGCCCTGGCGAAGCAGCTCGCGGAGATGCGGCGGCGCAAGCGTCGGCTGGTCGACCCGCTGCAGTATGAAATGAGCATCCAGGCGGAGGATCTGTCCGGATATGTGCCTTCTTTTGGCTGGGAGATGGGTCCGCCCAGCAGCAAACAGACCGCTGCTCTGGAGAAGTGGGGTATCCTGCCCGACGCGGTGGACAACGCGGGCAAGGCCACCCTGCTGCTGGATCGGTTGGCGAAGCGCCGGGACGCCGGACTCACGACTCCCAAGCAGATCCGCTGCCTGGAAAACTACGGATTTCGCCATGTAGGCAGCTGGCCATTTGAGGCTGCAAAGCACATGATCGACCGAATAGCTGCCGGTGGCTGGCGAGGGGCACCGTCCGGCGTGGATCCGGCGACCTATGCCCCATAAAGGAGATAGCAAATGAACGAAGGGAAAGACCTGCAGGAGGCCCTGGCCTTTCTGCGGCCGGGTATGCTGACCTATGACGAGTGGGTCCGGGTCGGCATGGCTCTGAAGGACGGGGGCTTTTCCTGCGACGTGTGGGACCGGTGGAGCGCCACCGACGCGGACCGGTACCACAAGGGGGAATGCGCCCGCAAGTGGGAGAGCTACAAAGGGGCTGCCCAGCCGGTCACCCTCAAAAGCATCTTTGAACTGGCTTATCAGTACGGATGGTCCGGCCCGGCCGGTCATGAGCTGGATTGGGAGGACACCATCAGCGCGGAAACACTGCCGGAAAAGGCGGAGGGGGTGCTCGTAGACCCCCGCTGGGTGGAGGCTGGCGAACTGGAGATCCCCGAAGACTGGCAGCCGGCCCGCCAGCTGATCGCTTATCTGGAAGCCCTCTTTGAGCCCAGCGAGAATGTGGGCTATGTGACCCAGAGCTGGGAGAAAGATGGCCGCTGGGTGCCGGCCAATGGCGGGGCCTGGGACTTGACCGCAGGCCAGTTGATCGAACGGCTCTCGGCCTGCGGTGGGGATGTGGGCTCCGTGATCGGAGACAGCCCGCCTCAGGCGGGTGCCTGGATCCGGTTCAACCCGCTGGACGGCTGCGGCTGCAAAAACGACAACGTCACCGAATTTCGTTTTGCCTTGGTAGAGAGTGATGACCTGGATCTGGGAAAGCAGAACGCCATCATTCGGCAGCTGGGGTTGCCCTGCGCGGCGCTGGTGTACAGCGGCAAAAAGAGCCTTCATGCCATCGTGCGGGTGGACGCGCCGGACTACGCCGAGTACCGCCGCCGGGTGGACTATTTGTATAGCGTCTGCCAGAAGAACGGCTTGCGCCTGGATCAGCAGAACCGAAACCCCAGCCGCCTGTCCCGAATGCCGGGGGTGATGCGGGGGAATCAGAAACAATACCTGTTGGCCACCAACATTGGCAAGAGCAGCTGGGAAGAATGGAAAGACTGGATCGAGGCCGAGACCGATGACTTACCCGACACCGAGGCCCTCTCCAAAGTGTGGGATGACCTTCCGCCCCTGGCGCCGCCGCTAATCGACGGCGTCCTGCGTCAGGGCCACAAGATGCTGCTGGCCGGGCCCAGCAAGGCAGGCAAGAGTTTTGCCCTCATCGAGCTGTGCATTAGCATC
The DNA here is from genome assembly GCA_944386225.1 of uncultured Gemmiger sp. Classification (GTDB taxonomy): domain Bacteria; phylum Bacillota; class Clostridia; order Oscillospirales; family Ruminococcaceae; genus Gemmiger_A. The sequence continues at coordinate 4,353 of CALXAH010000066.1, read as the reverse complement.
GCCGAGGGACGCCCCTGGATGGGTCGCTTCGCCTGTGCCCAGGGTAAGGTGCTGTACATCAACCTGGAGCTGGACCGGGCCAGCTGCCTGCATCGGTTCCGGGACGTATATGAGGCGCTGGGCTGGCCGGCGTCACACCTGCAAAACCTGGATATCTGGAACCTGCGGGGGGCGTCAGTGCCCATGGACAAGCTGGCGCCAAAGCTCATCCGTCGGGCCAAAAAACGGGGATACATCGCGGTGGTGCTGGATCCGATCTATAAGGTCATCACCGGCGATGAGAACAGCGCCGATCAGATGGCCCGTTTCTGCAATCAGTTCGACTTGGTATGCCGGGAATTGGGATGTGCGGTGATCTACTGCCACCATCACAGCAAAGGTGCCCAGGGCGGAAAACGTAGCATGGACCGGGCGTCCGGATCCGGCGTCTTTGCCCGGGACCCGGACGCTATGCTGGACATGACCGAACTCATCCCCACCGATGCCATCCGCAAGCAGCTGGAGACCAAGGCGGTCTGCGCGGTGTGTACCGCGCTACTGGACAAACGGGGCCAGGGGGATGCCTACAGCCAGGACGATGCCTGCAGCCGTGTCCAGATGCTGGATATCTGCGCCGATCACCTGTCTGCCGCTGACCGACGGATGCTGGAGGCAGAGATCGACAAGGCAACTGCCCGGGCCCTCGCGCAAACGGCCTGGCGCATTGAAGGTACGCTGCGCGAGTTCGGCCGCTTCGAGCCGGTGAACCTCTGGTTCGACTACCCGGTGCACCGTTTGGACACGGGCCTTTTGGAGGACCTGCAACCAGAGGCCGACTTCCGGTCCCTTGGTAAGCAGGGGGCTGCCAAACGCTGGGCAGGTAAAGAAAAGTCATCCAAGCGAACCGGCGCCTCCCAGCTGGCGCAGGCATTCAATGCCTGCACGATGGATGGAGAGGTCACTCTTTACGCCATGGCCGAATACCTGGACCTGAAGCCGGCCACCGTCAAGCGCCGGCTGCGGGAGGCGGGTGGCTACTGGATCGACGGCGAACGGGTGGGACGGCTGGAGCCCGGCAGCAGAGGGTAATTACAAATTGTATAAATATATATACAAGTAGTACAATTTTTGCACGATGGCCGCTATTTGTGCACGGTGCATCCGTGCAAGATCTTGCACGATAGCCGCTATCCATGCAAAATCCTGCACGGAAAATAGCCCTTATATATTTCATATATACATCACGCAATGTGTGTGGGCGTCCCCAAGTGTGGGGGCATATGCCGCCCCACACTTTGGGGAGACCCCTCCCACACACTGTGACTGAAACAAAACAGGAGAAAACTATGTCCAAAAAATGTAAACGACTTGATTATGCCAGGAAAATGCCTCCGCTGCGTCACAGTGTCCCTGGCAAAGTTTTCGATTGGAAAGACAGCGAAGTAATGCGGTGGCTTTCGACGGAGCCTCATATTGCGGATTATTTTTTCCATCTTGTGTATAGTTCCGGCGCTATCGTCTATGATCCCGAATTGCAGGTTTGGAAAGGAGCTGATGCATAAATGGAATTCTTTCTGCCGATGATCCCGCCCACCGTTACCCATCAGGACAAGGCTATCCGGCCCTGGGTGGGCAAGGACGGGCGGGTCCGGGCGGTGCTTCATGACAGCGAGCGCCTGAAGGACGCCAAGGCCAAGTTCCGGGCGCATCTCGCAAAGTACCGGCCAGAGCGGCCGATCGCCCCGCGGGTGCCGGTGCGCCTGCTGGTCAAGTGGCTGTTCCCTGCAGGGGATAAGCACCGGGACGGCGAGTGGATGACTGACAAACCGGATACGGAAAATTTGAACAAAGCTCTGGTGGACTGCATGACTGCGCTGGACTTTTGGGCGGATGATGCCCAGGTAGTCAGTGAGATCATCGAGAAGTTCTGGGCGAATACCCCAGGAATCTATATCCGGGTGGACATCTTACAGGAGGAAAAGTAGGATGAGTGGAGTTGAGAGAAAGCCTCTTACGGCGGAGCAGCTGTGGGATATGGAAGGAAAACCGGTACTGCTTAAATCGCCGTGGTGGACAGAATGGTGCATTGTGAGAGAGCGCGGCGAACATGAAATAGCCGGAGACGCGATAAGTTTCACACGCAGACACTATGGCGAAGTGTGTCTTGGGCTTGCGGACTACGGCAAAACCTGGGCCGCCTACGCCTACCAGACCGCCCACATTGACCTGGAGAAGTGGACGGCGGAATGGGTAGATAACGACCAGGGTGAAGGAATGATGTGCAAGTGCTTCAAGTGCGGGTATCCAGTGAGCTATTTCTGGGGCAAAAGTGCATGCAACAAATGGAGAGCTATTTGCAGGGCGGAAAGTCTTATTTTTGAGTACCGCAAGAACAGGAAAGATTTTTTACGATGGATGAGCAAGGCCGATACCATAGCCGCCGAGAAAAAGACCGCCGACGTTCGCCCGGTGGTGCGGGGGCGGTGGATTAAGAGCCATGCTATTGTGGGCATAGACACTAAAACGTGTGACGTCAAGATTGGCGAAACAGATAAATGCTCAGAGTGCGGAGAAGAGTTTGTACGACCGATCAAGGAATACAAGTTCTGCCCCAGCTGCGGGGCCGATATGAGAGGAGAAAGCGGCAGTGAAGAATAAATCCTATACCAAGTCTAACACCATCCTTTGTGCCGAGTGGAAGAACAACAAGGACGAATACCCGGAATGCACGAATTGCGGATATATGCCTGCATACGATCCCGCGATTGATGATATTTGGTATTCGATGTTCTGCCCTCAATGCGGCGCGAGAATGAAAAACGGGGAGGAATTGTAATGACCGATCTTGAACGCCGCGCCCTGCTGGGTGATACCGAAGCCCAGCGGGAGTGCACGGAAAAAGGAATCGTGTTGCCGTGCTGGCGTTGTGGTGGACAAGCGGAGGCAAAGCAGGTAAGCTGTGTTGGGCGGCCACTGTATGCTGTTTTTTGCAAAAAGCACTACTGTGGTGCATACGGATGCGCGCACAGAACAGAAAAGGAAGCAATTTCGTACTGGAACACCCGCCCCGCGCCGCCGATTGGCCGGTGCAGGGAGTGCGCAAATGCGTGCAACCCGGGCGAGAACATCGTTACCTGTGAAATTTTCGAGCGGGATATGATGCCGGACGATTTTTGCAGCCAGTTTGAACCGAAAGGCGGTGAAGAAAATGGCTGAACAGCGATTGATTGACGCGAACGCGCTGCGGGAAGATTGGCTGGAAAACGGCGAGAACGAGTATGTCTATGATACGAACAGCTTTCTTGCCAGCCTTGACGATGCCCCCACCATCAACCCAGAAACCCTGCCCATCGTGCGCCAGCTGCGGGCGGAGCTGGCCAGGGTGAAGGTGGAGAGGGATGCCGCCCAGCGGCTGCTTGCCGAACATTCTGGCGTTGTTGGGATGAAAAAAGTGACAACCTGTTTTGGGTGCCCGCTTGACAGAGTTTTGGAGTTGGTGACGGCCGACAAGGAAAGGCGCTGCATCATCTTTAGGTTTGGAATTGGGCAAACGGTTTATAGGGCCTGGATTCGTCCGGATGGCACCCATCCATTTGTATCGGAGGAAAAGCTGAAATCCGTACAAGATTTGATAAATGCAGAATTGTGGTCAGATGCATATAAGACCCGCGAAGCCGCCAACGCCGCGCTTGCCAAATCTGTAAAGACATAAAACACAAATCAGTCAAAAGCAAGAGGAGGGCCACATGACAGACCAAGATATCAAACAGCGGCTGAGCCGGTACCTTGCCCTCCGGGCTGAAACCGAAAACCGGCTGGAGAGGCTTGCCCGACTGAAAAATGCGGCTGAAATCCCAGCCATGCGCACCGGTGACGGGTCACAGCATATTGGCAGCAGCGGCGAAAGGATGGCCCGGGCGGTTGAGGCCTACATGGAGTATGAGGAGCAGATCAGGCCGCAAATCGAGGCCAACCAGCGAGAGATGGCCGCAATCTGCGCCATGGTCGAAGCCCTGCAAGACCCGATGGAGCGCGAGGTGCTGCGGCTGCGGTATCTTGATAGCGATACGTTCCGCCTTTCCGGATGGAAATCAGTGGCTAAGAAGTTGTACGGAGGTGACGACGAAAGCCTTGTGCGATCCTGTATGCGCCTCCACAAAAAGGCAATATCAAATATACAAAGTGTACAAAATGACGCATTTTGTCATTGAATTGTATACTCTTTGTATCGCATAATAACACCATCGAAAAGCGAGAACGCAACGCCCGCTTCTCGATACCTCCTCTTCCTGACAGCCGCCACGGCAGACGGCGGCCCCAGTAGTCTGCCTATCTCCAAAGCACCGGTCGCCGTATGGTGGCCGGTGCCTTTTT
>CALXAH010000065.1 GCA_944386225.1 uncultured Gemmiger sp. | reverse complement strand
ATTTGGGTTGGGTACAGCTCTTTGCTCATCTTACTATTTTGTTTTCCGTAATATTTGCGTATGCATTTGTCACGAAGGTCGTTCGGTAACAAGTCAAAAAACTCCTGAATCTCTACGCCCAACATCTGAAGCATAAACGAATCATCATTCAGATAAAATGCTGCTATTCTCTCCGCAAAATCAGTACTTGTATAATCTCCGTTATATGTATTCTGAAAGTCACCTCTACAGACATCTGCATCGGTAGTCCATTCCCGAATGAGCCGCTTTACTCGGGGCGATATCTCTCGGTTTTTCAGATATGCCTGCACGATATCTGGCAGGTATCGTTCCGCCCTTTTTCTTCCCTCTTCCGCTTGATTGTCCATGTAGCATTCAAACCAGTCCAGGATGAAGTGGTACATAACATAAGTATAAATGGGATCAAGTTCGTACCGAATCACCTCGCTTTTGGCAATCGCGTGCAGGTCATCTACCACCTGCCTAGCCCTGTTTTTCTCTCTTTTGATAAACCCTGGTGGAAAGTCATCGGCAAAATAGTTTTCAAACTCTTTATCCAACATATTTTCGGAAAATATCATGTTCCTTTCCACAACGTCCAGATAAAACGCATAACAGGTTTTCATCAGGGGGTGGTCGGGATCGTATCGGTCAGCATCAGATATCACAGCTTCTGTTAATAAAGCAGATCCAAACATATCCCGCACCTTCCCCATCAATGTCTCTTTATTGCCAAAACAATTCCAACCCATTACACAAGAAAACTTATGTTTCGCTTTTGGGCTGTTTAGCCGTTTTCCTCGCCGAAAAAGTCGCTGTCCAGCTGCTTGATTTGATAAATCGCCTGGGTAGAAACCCCCACATTGTACTCGATCATAAGGTTAGCCAACGCTTCACCGTCCACCAGGACCACCTTGGTCGTGTGCTGCTTCTTGGCGTACTCCCGGGCCTCCTTGGTGAATTGTGCCGTCGTGATAAACAGGCCCTTGCTTGCGCCCTGTCCGGCCAGCGCCCCCACAAACTTTTGAATTTCGGGCCGACCAATGGAGGTATTCCGATCCCATCTCTTTGCTTGTATGTGGATCAGGCTAAAGCCCAGCTTGTCCTCACGGATAATGCCATCAATACCCTCATCTCCACTTTTTCCGACAACCTGCCCCGCATTCTCCACAGAGCCGCCATATCCCATATGCTCCAACAGCTGAACCACAAGTCTCTCAAAGAAGCCCGGCCGCTGCTGCATGATCTCGGTGAGAAGATCATCCGCCAGTGTACGGTTGATCTGCTGATAGGCCTGATCGAATGTGTCCTGCGGCGTCTGACCGCTTAAGTCATCGACTCCAATAGCGTTTTTTGAGGGCTGGCTCGGCACCGAAGAGGCCTGCACACTTACAAACTGTTTGAAGGAGTCATACCGTTCCAGGTAGGTATTGTCCACAACGGGCGGATCGGTATCCACCACTTTCTTTCCTTCCTCGGTGAGCTGATAAAGCCCCCGTTTGGGACTTGCCACCAACCCGGCTTTTTTCAGGTAGGTGATCGTCCAACCGACGCGGTTGTCAAAAAGCATCTGCCGGCCGTTGGGCAGTGGAATCTGCCTCTCTTCATCGGCGACGGAAAAACTCACCGCCATTTTGTCACGCACTTCTTTTGTGCTATGCGGTTGCATATCACGCAGGCACGTCAGAAGTGCTTTATACATCAAATCATATTTGGGGATGGCCATTCTGCTCACCTTTTCTTCGTCATTGTTAACCCCTGAGGATTAGAGCAAATAGATTTTTCGCAGCATTGCAATGGCTTCTTCTTTGCTCATTTGCACTTTGATTTGCTGCAGCGCGATTTCTTCCTGTTCCATCGCGCGCAGAAACGCACCAATATGTTGCCGTATTCCGTCGCTGACACTCATACGGATATTCCCCGGGAGGATTTGCAGCAGGCGAAAAACATCCAGCTTATGCTTGCGAAAATCCTTCTCATTCACATGTTCACCGTTGACCTTCTTGCGTGCGAAGTCCAGCCAGGCATACATTTTGAATGGAATCAGGTATTCCGGCCTCAAAATCGTTAGGCCGTTTTCCTGTACTCTGCCTTGTAGCAAAAACGTATAGTACTCATCATCCAGCAGAATCGCAGAAAGGCTGGAGATTTGGTCATCGATATGGATGGGAATTATTCCGTTCGGAACTTCCAAGTGATAGCCAGGCATACGAGAAAACAATTCAATTTGCACCGGATATTCCGGCCGTGCGGGATTGGTAAACCGGTAGAAATGAACTGAATCGCTGTTTTTCCACCCGCAGGTGTATCCACCCTGTCGGATATATTCCCAGAACCGCTCTGCAAACCCTGTGAACTGGCCCGGATCTTCCAGTACAAGAATCATGTCCACATCCTTTGTGGCACGAAATTCCAGGCCTGCCTCGCTCATCAGAATATCACAGGCCGCACCGCCTATTACCGTGTAGCAGTCGGCAAAATCTCGAAACTGTGAGATAAAAGAATTCAGCCCAATTACCATTTTATCTCCTCCAACAAACTTTCCAGTTCCCCTTCCACACGCTCATCCAGATTTGCTTTTAGAGAACAGTACAGCGAAAGTATATCAACCTTTCCGTCTGTTGCAAACAGTTCCGGAGGGTACTTCCACAATTCAAGCTCCACGTAATTGCCTATGTCCAGCAAGGGAATAACTTCTGTGCATTGATCTATCCATTTTTGCTTTTTGTCACAAGCATATACTTCGATGGAAGGATTGTTCAGCATGGAATACTCCGAAAGGCAGGATTCTCCTGCCAAAAGCACTGAATCTGGAAGTTCCTTTCGCAAAACCAGTATTCGTTTTTGAACCGGATCGATCAACAACTCCCGCACCGCTCGTTTCAGGGATTCCCCACGAACCAGAGAAATTGGAGTTCTGATAGATTCTTCTTGCTGCAATAGTTGGAAAAAGGATAACTGTTCTACCGCCCGGGTAATGCTCGTTTTGGAGAGTCCAAGTTTTTGCGCCAATTCGCTTTTACTGATTTGCGGGATATATTCGCGTTGATAGAACAGATATAGAAATACCATTTGGGTGGCCGCCTGCATTTTTTCAGGCACCACTTTTTCTTCCTTTGCCAGATTTGTCTGCATCACGACCCCCAGAAAGGGGAGATATACATGATTGGGTAACAGAACAAAGGGGATACCTTTTCGAATCAGTGCCTCTCGCTGATAAAACGTAAGGTGAGAGCACTGCAATGCTACCGGCATTTCCGCGATCCTCTCGATTTTTTTTACCTGGGCAGACAACTGCTGCGCGTTCAAGCGTCCCTCAATCGAGAATGTTACCAAGAGAAAATTTATCCAACCTACACTTGTAACCCAAAATTCGCGGCCATGGCCCAGATATAAAGGAAGCTCATCTTTTTTTGTCCATGGTATAAGACGGACCGGCATTCCCAGAAGCTGTTCCAGCTCTTTTTTCATAAGGGCACCCCCTTAGTCACATGTTTTTTAAATAGTAACATAATTTATGTTACTATTCAATAATTATGTTACTACTGTCCTTATACTATACGGATTTATGTTAAAACTCAACCACAGAGGAGCGGGATATATCTAAAGATATATCCCGCTCCTCTGTGGTAGCCTGTCGAAAAAGGCCACCTGCCGGTGGTCTTTTTCTCGTATAAGGAAAGGGAATGCGGTATAATGGTGTGGGGTGATAAAAATGCTGGTAAAGAACGCAGAAAACAGAGGACAACTGGAATTTGTAAGTTTGGAAAACATGGTGCCGCAGGATCACTTGCTGCGGAAGATCGACGCAGCCATTGATTTCAAGAAGATCTACGAATTTGTAGAGGATCTGTATTGCGAGGACAACGGCCGTCCAAGCGTAGACCCGGT
>CALXAH010000064.1 GCA_944386225.1 uncultured Gemmiger sp. | reverse complement strand
TTTCCGCTGGGTTGTTGGCACTTTCCAGTGTACAGGATTTAAAAGAGCATCGGTAGTGGCTTTATCTTTTCCGACTAAATTTGGCTGCGAACTCCCGACACTTGAAGGTTAGTTTCGCCCGACCCGAATAAAGCAAAAACAATTCTTTGAGCGCAGGCCCAAAATAGGCAGCATAGAGCCTATTAATACGCACTATATATGGATTTTAGTTGCAAAACAGGCATTGTAAAATACATTTGAGGTGAGTTATGATGCCTGTTTACCAGAAATCCCTGGGAGATACCGTGCGCAAAGCACGTCATAAAGCAAAACTGTCCCAAGCCGAACTTGCGGAAATTCTGGTAATCGGCCTTCGCACAGTCGGTGATATCGAAAATTATCGTTCAAACCTGACAATGGAAACCCTGTATCCACTCATAAGAACACTTAATATAGATCCCGCCGATATCTTTTATCCGGAACACTCCGATACCACGAACGGTGCTGCAGCCGAACTGAAAGCCAAACTGGCCACCTGCACAGAAGCCGAGGCTATCCTGCTGAATGAAATCTGTGAAGCCGCACTGCGCACATTACGAAGCCCTAAATCTTATTCCGTCTATAAGCAGAAATAAGTAAGCCCGCACTTCTTCCTGAAATCCGGAAGAAGTGCGGGCTCTGCGTTTTACGTCTGGCTCTCAATTTAATTCTTTTATGACACATATTTTGCTGTCAACAATGTTGATGAGCATTTCCCGTTTACATTTGGGACAAAATAAAGGAAAATTCAAAAGAGTCGTATCTTTCCGTACCCTTATTCTGGTTCGACAATGGCATATCGGACATAGAATCCACTCGGATTTTCGGTTGGTAATCGATGCCAAGTCACATCAACTCCTTGCAACAACTAATACTCCATTTTTTCTCTATTTTTATTGATTCCAGAACCTACCTTCCGCAGTATCCAAAGTGTATTTTCGTTTATTATTCAGCAATCAGCGTTCTCTGTGCTTGCGGTAATGGTCCCATACTCCTTAGACTCACACCCAATGTAGATAAATTATGCAATGTCGCGGAAGTCGCCGGTGGCAAAATACCCATTACTCCCAGCGCGATAAGCACGCCATTAAATCCAATCACAAAATGATAGTTAGAGTGAATACGCTTCATCAGCTCCATCGCAATATGACGCAGTTCCACCAATTCCCAAAGGCTATCAGCGGCAATGGTAATATCTGCAATTTCTCTGGCCAAAGCCGCGCCGTCACTAATGGCAATTCCTGCATCCGCCTCGGAAAGTGCGGGAGAATCATTGATTCCATCCCCCACCATCAAAACCGTATGTCCTTCCTTACGAAGGCGTGCAACGAACTCAGCCTTATCGGCCGGCAAGACCTCCGCCCGGAACTCATCCACACCTAACTGAGATGCTATGGCAGCTGCTGTACGTTGACTGTCGCCGGTAAGCATCACTGTTCGTTTAATTCCCATATTTCGCAATGTACGAAGCACTGCGGTGGCCTCTTCTCGCAGAGGATCAGAGATACAGAGCACAGCCGCCAGTTGCCCGCCTATCGCCAGGAAAAGATGGGAGTATTCTTCCGGCAGCATGGCGAATCGTTCCTGCTCTCCTTCTGGAATTTTGCATTTCTCATCTTCAAAAACGAAATGTGCACTACCAATCAATACACGCTTACTGTCCACCGTACTCACAATGCCATGAGCCACCAGATATTCCACTTTTGAATGGAACTCCTCATGGGTCAGCCCCTGTCGTTTTGCCTCTTCCACTACTGCATTCGCCATGGAATGCGGGAAATGCTCTTCCAGACAGGCTGCAAGGCGAAGCATGTCGGTCTCTTTGTTCTCTCCAAAGGGAATGACCTTTGCTACCCGGGGACAAGCATGTGTAAGGGTACCTGTTTTATCGAAAACAACGGTATCTGCCGCAGCTACCGCCTCCAGGAATTTCCCCCCCTTGACTGTAACATGCGCCTTTCCGGCCTCCCGCATAGCCGATAGTACCGCCAAAGGCATCGCCAATTTCAGTGCGCAGGAAAAGTCCACCATCAAAACCGATAAAGCCCGTGCCACGTTGCGCGTCAACGCAAAGCTCAACAAACTGCCTACAAAAGTATAAGGAACCAGCTTATCCGCCAAGTGAGCAGCCTTGCTTTCCGCCGCCGACTTCATCTGCTCCGATTGTTCAATCATATGTACGATTTGGTCGTAGCGGCTTTGCCCGGATGCCTGTTTTACCTCCAGGACACATTCGCCTTCCTCTACTACGGTACCCGCATAAACGGTACTGTCAGGCCGTTTGATCACAGGTATAGACTCTCCGGTAAGAGACGCCTGATTGACAGTTGCTTCACCTTCCAATACGATACCATCCATAGGGATAACACTACCGGCACGCACAATGACTGCGTCTCCTGGCTGGACTTGGGAAACCGGAACCAGTACTTCTCCCTGCTCGGTACGAAGCCAAACCCGATCTATATTGAGCGACATACAGCGAGCCAGATCTTCCATTGACTTTTTTCGAGTCCACTCTTCAAGCAGTTCCCCTACTTCAAGCAGGAACATAACCGCTCCAGCGGTGCCAAAATCGCCTCGGCAGGCAGAGATCGAAATAGATAGAGCATCCAGCAGATCCACTTTTATTCTCCGGCGCAACAGGCAGCGTAACCCCCGCCTGACAAAGGGAACCATATGCCAAAGAATACGGGCAATTCTTAAAGGGGGCGGCAAAAACAGCGTGCAGGCTGCCTTCAGCATAATTTTACCCACCAATTTTTCTTCAAATTCCCGGTTCAAGGCACGGCTGCTATGCGCCGGCAAATTCACATTTTTCTCTGCTTCTTTCCAGGAAAAGCGGCGAAAATCATCCAATACGGCTCGTCTGTCTCCGCTATAATACGCAATTACGGTACATGTGCGTTCATGGACAGTAATCTGTTGTGCCCAGTTTCTACTCTGCAACCATGCTTCCAATTGGTCCGCCTGTCCCAAAGTCATTCGTCTTTGCTTTAGTCTAATTCGGATGCGGCCATGACTCTCGTGCAGAATCGTTGCGTTCATGAATTATCCTCCTTCACGGAAAAAGGGAGCCGCGTAGGGCGGCTCCCTCTGCTGATGTCAGGCTTCCACGTCTTCCACCTTGGCTGCCTCACTCTCCTCAGCTTCCTTAGCGGCCCGCTCTTCATTGAGTTCTTTGGCAGAGGCGAGAACGTCAGCTGCATTCTCCTGCACATTTGTAACCGTTTCCATCACGGAATCTTTCATGCGCAAACCGGCTGCAGTTGCATGCACATATACCTTTTTAGCGTCTTTGCTGGACAGAAGTTTGATACCAAAAGACCCGAACAACGTGCCTCCTACAAAACAAGCCAGTTTAGAATAAACACTCATTTTAATACTCCCTTTCTGTTATTTCCGCTTATAGCCCGTGACCATGACCATGATCATGCAGATTACCGCACCCCAGGCCCAAAAACGATGTTGTTTCACCGCGATCACTCCTTTTGCATCAAGATATTGTTGAGCGTCCAATCATTATACCCAACTCTTTTTTGGCTGTCATTATCGAAACGGACACCGCATTATTGTTTTTGACATTTTTTTGAAACGTCCTGGTGTAACACCGTACTGTCTTTTAAAAACCGCGCTGAATTGACTCACACCCTCGTATCCGACTTCTTGCGCAATTTGGTAAATGGGATAATCCGTGCTACGAATCAGATCTTCAGCTCGCCGCATACGCAGTTCAATTAGCCGGCGATGTATGGATGTTCCATACATTCGACGGAATTCTGCTTTCAGGTAGGTGGGTGAGACCGAAAGTGTTCTGCTCAATTGAGTTATCGTAATTTTTTCAGACAAATGCTCTTCCATATACTTTTGGGCATCCAATACACTTTGGCACATCCGCCCCCCTTCTTTAATCAGAGAGTTATATTCCACCCCATAGTCTCTTGTATTCAAAACGTATAATAGTTCCAGCGATTTCAAAAGGCAATATTTCCTGCCCTCATCGGCTGGAAGAAAGGCCAACTGCTCAAACAAAGATTGCGTCCAACCGTTGCTCACCAGCACCATTCTCCCTGGCCATTCATCCATCTTGGATTTAAATAGTTTCAAATCCAGTCCCAAAATGTCACAGAACAAAAATGGATTATCTTCAATCTGGTGGGTATCGATTGATACCAAAACCCCTCGCATATTTTCACCGATACTGAAAGAGGTCTGTTCTGCTATACCGCCCAGGACCAAGACGCTTCCTTTTGTCACTCGACATTGATCGGTATCCCCTCGCTGTGCAATGATTTCACCTTCAACGCAAAAAAACATTTCAATCAGCTGCGACGTCTGCCCCGTAGGGAATGGATTCACAACCTCATTGACCGGCCCTATCCATTCAAACTGACAGATACAAATTCCGGGTATATCATTGTGCCATGTTGCTTTTGTCAGGATTTCATTTTTTAACCACTCTATCAGCACATCCAGCCCTCATTCCCAAACAAGTGTAAAGTTCCCCGCTACTTACTTTGGATTGCTAAGCAGTGATTGCAGAGCCTGAAAACTTTCTTCTCCCAGTGCATGTTCCATTTTGCAAGCATCTATTGAAGCAATTCTCTCATCAACCCCAAGCGTTATCAGTAATTCATATAACACCCGATGCCTGGCTTCCACTTCCCGTGCCAGTTTTAATCCCTGCTCAGTCAGGTGAATATTTTTAAAATCATCTTGATATACAAGGCCCTCTTCCGAAAGAGCTTTAATCGACACCGATACTGTGGGTCGGGACACAGATAACCACTCAGCTAATCGACAACAGCGAACCTCTCCCTTTTGTGACAGTTGGTAAATCATTTTCACATAGTCTTCTGTGATGCGTTTGGTTTTCACAAAGACATCCCATCCTTCAGCCCTTTAATAAAAGCAGCAAGATTCGTCTCAAGCCCGAAAGGTTAGCAAACGCTAACAGCGAAGCAAAAAGCAAGCGGTTAGCGTACTCTAACCATTTATATAGTATCAGTCGCACCGATTACTGTCAATATGCAATTATGTATTTTTTGCCCAGTTATGCCCGCTCAGAAGCACTAGACATTGTACAATTTCCAAAAAACTGCGGCTCTCCTATTGGGAGAACCGCAGTTATATTTGCTTGTACTATTTATGCTTGTGTTCGCTGCAACTACAGTGGGCGTCACCTTTTTTGGCATTGCATCCAGAGCAACCATCGGGACACCCGATGCATTTCTTGCCACTTTTTTTTGCTTTATATACATAGAAAGCAGCAGCAGCCACAATCACCAAAATAATGGCAATCACAATGTAGTCAATCATTACGCATTCGCCCCGCTCAGCGCGTACTCGCGCTTCAGATCTTTATCCGCTTTCAGGCACAGGTAAACCAGCACAGCAACAAAAACACCCACTGCAATCAGACCGGGAACAAAACCCGCGCCAACCGAGCCGGTGGTAACCAGGGTTCCAATCTGATAGACCAGATAGCCGACTGTATAACCAGTGCCCATCTGGAGACCAATTCCAGCCCACAGCCACTTGGCACTCTTCATCTCGCTGTTCATAGCACCGATGGCAGCAAAGCACGGAGGAGTATAGAGGTTGAACATCAGATAGGCCAGAGCAGCCACCTTGGTAATGGCGATAACACCTGCCACCTCAGCGCCGGCGCCTTCCATCATTTCCAGCGCATCGGTGTCAATGAGGTTCTCAAGACCCACAAAGCAGACAGCCAGAGTACCCACCACGTTTTCCTTGGCGATGAAGCCGGTGACAGCGGCGGCGGCCAGCTGCCAGCTGAGGACGCCAACAATGGGAATCAGCAGATAGGCAAAGGGGTGGGCAATGGAGGCCAAAATAGAGCTATCGGCAGTTTCGGCCACAGCAAAACTCCAGTTGAAGGTCTGCATGATCTGCACAGCGGTGTTGCACAGCAGAATAATCGTGGCGGCCTTTACAATGTAGGCCCAGCCCCGGGCACACATGGCCTTGAAGGCAAACCACAGGGAGGGAACTTTGTATTCCGGCAGCTCGATGATGAAGAAAGACTTGCGGTTCTTGTAACCGGCAATTTTGTTAACCAGCAGAGCACCCAGGAAAATCAGAACGATGCCGGTGAAGTACATGGTAAAGCTCACCCAGCCCGCATCGTCAAAGAATGCGCCGGCAAAAAGGGCGATCACGGGGATCTTTGCGCCGCAGGGCATGAAAGGAGTCAGCATAGCGGTAGCACGGCGCTCACGCTCGTTGCGGATGGTACGGCTGGCCATAACGCCGGGGATCGCACAACCAGTACCGATAACAAAGGGAATGACCGATTTGCCGGAAAGACCTACCTTTTTGAAGATGGGGTCCAGAACCACCGAAACGCGGGACATATAGCCGCAGTCCTCCAGCAGCGCGATCAGGAAATACATGATCATAACCAGAGGCAGGAAGCCCACGACAGCGCCCAC
>CALXAH010000063.1 GCA_944386225.1 uncultured Gemmiger sp. | reverse complement strand
GGACAGGATTAACCACATCCCTATAATTCAGCAACCGTAATCTACAATCTGTCTTACCAAACTTCAAGAATTGTTTACCATATATGAACGTGGTCGAAGGAGTGTGTTAGTTGTGAAAAAAAGGCTGACCATTTCTTTACTTGTTGTTGTCCTTTTGATAGGGGCCTTTTTGGTGTGGCGTATTGGCTACTCCGTAAGAAAGAGCAATGACAATCTGCCTGCATTGACAGAAATTGCCAAGATGAGTGAATCTGAGGTAAACAATATTTTACCTGGGTACAAAATCGCTCAATTGAGGGAAGTTTGGGGGACTCCCGATATCAGCGAGGCCAGTACAGATATTTGGAAAACAGGTGACCTAACTTTGGTGGTAAATTACAAAAACAATGGGGTTGTTGCAATTTGCGGACTCAAAGATCAAAATGGCACATCTGTAGGAGAATAGCAAATCTCATTTTAGAAAAAACTTTCCCATTCTTGCTTAATTCCTGTCCTGAAGAATATAGATGTGGTTATTGTGATTCATCGCAGATAACTGCAAACACTCCATAGTTGTGAGTGAATGACAAAGTAAATCGGCGGGGTGTTCCTTGTGGACATCCCGCCGATTGCTTATCTTACGGATCAACAAATCAAAAATTGGCATCCAAGTGGTATGTATTTTGAGGTAAGCTTTTGTGTTTTAATATCGAGTCGACAAGTTGGCTGTGATCGACGAATATCATGCCTCTAAGTGTTTACAGGCTTGTTCGCATTTGTTATCTTTATCAGCAGACAGAAAAATCCAAAAACTATATATTTTGCGACCTACAACGAAAAAAGGGTACTTATAAAGTGAAAAGGCCTTTCAGTTCATAGCGAGGAGGTGAACACTTGGACGATTGGGAGATCATCGACCTATACTTTGAACGCAACGAGAGTGCAATTCGAGAAACAGAAGCGAAATACGGAAATCTGTGTATGAGTATCGCTCGAAATATTTTAGGTAACGAAGCAGATACAGAGGAATGTGTGAACGATACATATTTAAGTGTCTGGAATACAATACCGCCACAACGCCCCAATAACTTTGTGGCGTTTATCAGCAAGATTACAAGAAATATATCCCTCAAAAGGGTGCGCTTTGATAACGCGATAAAAAGGTCTGCGCTTACGGTTGTTTCCCTGTCGGAATTAGAGAATGTAATACCCGACAACTGTATTTCCGACATAGGGGATGAACAGCTTGGTAAGTTGATAAGCGATTTTTTACGGATGGAAAAACCAGACGCCCGGAATGTTTTTATTCGCAAATATTGGTTCTTTGATACTGTTTCTGAAATTGCTGACCGATACTCATTCAGCGAAAGCAAGGTCAAGTCCATGTTGTATCACACCCGCAACAGGTTACGGGACTATTTGAACAAGGAGGGTGTCTATCTATGAAAGTACCAAGAGCTGCCAACGCCTTAAATTATCTCGACGATGATTTGATTTCTGACGCTATTGAATATAAACCCAAACAACACCGTTTTTTCAGATGGACGAAATGGAAAACAGTTGCAGCTTGCCTTGTTTTGATCGCTGTCGTTATAGGTTTTTTCCCAATGCTTAACCAGCCAACAATATCCCCTTTTGTTCTCACCGCCTATGCGCTGGAGGATGATAGCGGTGTTTCCGCTTCGACTATGAAAGAGGGAGAGCATATCCCCGTAAGTTTATTTGAAACAGCAAACGGCTTGAAAGGATTTGTGTTTTCCTATGACGCTCCGGATCCTACGCAACCGGCTTCCGTGTTGATAATTGATGAGGGCAGTATGGTTAGCAGCGAAGAAAGGATAAATGAAATTGCTGGACTTGAAGCGGAACAAGGCAAAGTTTATATCTATCACATTCTACCAGAGGGCACAACCGCCCCATATAACTTGCCGGCCTTTATCACCGATATGGAAAACAATATGGTTTATCAGTTCAATATCGTGGTTGAGGAAAGCGACGATGGATATACTGCTGAATTGCTGGAAGTTGCACAGTATGAGCGAAAAGTAACCAACTAAGTTAAGAAAGAAGGTGTATTCTATGAAAGCAACAAACAAAAAGTATTATTGGATAGCTATCATGTTGCAGTGTGTGGCATTGGTTTTGGAGATATTGCCGATCGGTTCCGTTATGGTCTTTGCGCCAAGCCCAGACGAGCGTGTCACCAGAATTTACTCATATTTCAGTTTGCTCCCGGTGGGCTACGCAATGGTTACACCTATGCTAACAGGAATTTTGACTATCGTCATAATTGTGCTGGGGGTAATCGCGGTATTCAAGTTTGACAAATCTTCTAAACTTAGAAAAGCGATATTTATTTGTAGCGTGATTTCTTTTCTGCTTTCGATTATCCCACTATTCTTGTTTGGTATGGTTGGTATGACGGTAGCAAGTTATGTGGTTTCCGGGGCAATCTTGTTGTCAATCTGTCTGCAAGCGGTGGCAAATCGGAAAAATAATCCCCATCAATAATCTGCTTGCAAGCATAGCTACCCTTCAAAGTCGTATCAAAGACTTTGCTCACAGATACAGGTACACTACACCAAGCAGCTAAAAATAAAGCCAGACGCATAGACGCAGAGCCGGACAATACGAAAAGTCAGCGGCTTTGTCTTTACAAAGTCGCTGACTTAAATTTATTCTCTATCGAAGATATGGAGGTATCGCTATGAAGAATTTATTTGCAGTATGAAAACTTGACGGGCGTACTAAAGTATAGTCCTATTATTCAAATAGGCGAGATTGCAAGTAGAATGATTACAACCGCATATTTTGTTTCCACCTTCCTTCCTTAACATTCCTCATCGTATGCGTTTTGACAAGTGCTATAAAATTTAATCGAACTGAACTGTAATTATCAATTTATATCCGGAGAATAAAAAACAACAAGAAACAAGCCGCAGGCTCACTGTTAAGCCTGCGGCTTTATAATTAATTTCCTGAGAAAAAGCTCATTGCATCGGTGCGCTCCCCACTCACCCACACTTCAAAGTGAAGGTGGTTCCCCGTGGAATTTCCCGTGCTACCTACAAAGCCGATCACCTCACCCTGCTGTACCTGCTGGCCAGGACTTACACAGATGGCAGAACAATGCGCATAAAGGGTTTCCAGCCCGTTGCCGTGGTCGATTTTGATGTGGTAGCCGTAGCTGCCGCCCCAGGGGTCAATGCCGTTGGCGATGGTCACTGTGCCGGCTGCAGCCGCCAGGATCTGGGTGCCGTTAGGAGCTGCGATGTCAGTGCCGTTATGGTAGTCGATCTCCCCAGTAAACGGATCTTCCCGATAGCCAAAGGGAGACGAGATGGAGAAGGTTTGCGGCAGAGGCCAGGCCAGCGCCCCATTGGGCACCCAGTCGGTGTTCGGCGTGATGATCTGCCCGCCGCCGGTCACAAGGCCGCCCAGCAGCTGCGCCCACAGATTCTGGTTATCCGGCTGCATCATCAGATCCAGATACTCATTCTGGCGGCGATTGAAACGGTATTCCTGCGCCATATCAGCTGCAGTCTTGTGGGTAATCTCAATGGTCAACACCGTTTCGGTGACGGTCTCGGTGGTGGTTTCTTCCTCGCCATCGTCGTTGGTCGTGGTGACCTCCACCTCATGGGATTCCGTGTGGGTCGAGTAGCCCACATCGTTCATCTCCCACAGGATGTCACGCAGGATGTCCACTTGGGCATCCGTAAGGGAAGCCACCTGTTCGCCATCAGTAGCACCCGACACCTTTGCAGAAAAGACAGCCAACACTTCCTGCCAGTTGATTGAGAGATTGCCGTCGTTGGATGTCATCTCCTGCCGGTCATGAGAGACATTCTCTGTGATCTGCTGCAGATGATCCGCATACTCTTGGTTCAAATCCCGCACAGCCTGTGATACGCTGGTGCCGGAGCCGGTGGATTCCACGCCGAAGAAGATGCCGTAGCTGGAGCCCATGACCAGGGCAATCAGGCAGATGAGCAGGATAATCACCACCGCCACCCAACCACCGGCCAGGATCGCAGCCGCCAGACTCTGCATAGCCGCCACAGCCGCCTTGAGGGCTGCCATCACCGCATGAGCTGCCGCTCGGATCCCTCGCACAGTGGCTTTGGCTGCGGCCTGCATTCGCTGGGCAATCTGCTTGGTTGTCTTCGCAGCCTTTTGGGCGTTGGCAGCCGTCTGCTGTGCCCCTTTGATTCCCTTCCCACCCTGCTTGATGGTCTTGGCTGCATTGGCCTTGGGCTTGGCTGTGGGCTGCCGGCCCTTGATGGTCTTCTTGCCAGCTGGTCTTGAGGGAGTACCTTTCCGGGCTGCACCGTTACTGCCCTGTGTCGTGCCGGAAACCTGATTTTTAATACGGGCTGCTTCCCGCCGTTCCTTGATTCTTCGGCCGGCAAACTGTGCCAGTTTCCGGCCCCCATCATATGCGGTTTCCGCCCCCTTCTTGACAGTAGTCTCTACGCCGGACAGCATCTGATCTCCGGCAGTATTGGCCGGAGCATTGCCAGTGGCTTCCTGCTGGCTGGCAAAGGGCGTTCCCATGGTCTCGCTCAACGCCTTGTCTTTAGTATGGAGCCACATCTCTTTCATGGCAGTCTTAGGCACGACTCCCGCCTTATCGAAGGTTCGGGGCTGTCCTCCTGCCGGCTTTGTTTTTATCTCTTTCAAGATCTGACCTCCTTTATAGGATATGTACCGAGGGTTTGGGAGGCCCCCGGCTGTTTGTTCTCTTATTCATCGTTCATTCCTTGTTTCGTTTTCTCGGGCACCCTTCTTGTTCCAGCCGGTCATCAAGCGCAGTAAAAAAGGCCCGCCCGGAAAGGGGCAGACCTTGTGCGGCTCGTTCTTCTTCGAGCTTGAAACGGATGTCCAGTTGTCGGGCAGTGTAATCCGTTCGGAAGGGTTGCCAGGTATGTGCATCCATGTACAGGAGCTTCTGCCATAGATCCGGACAATGAACACGCAGCTTCCGCAGTTCACTCAATGGCTGCAGCGGACAGCACCAGCAGGATACCCGCCGAAAAATGTCGTACAGCCCACCCCAGTCAAATCCATGTTTCTTGCAATACCGTAGACAGTCCGCCTCTGTCATCCCCCACTCCACGAGCGGGTAGTGCAGATCCTTGCATCGGTGGGCTTCGTCGGCGGCAATCCCCACATACTGCTCCAGCTGGTATTTCCGCCGCAGTTGACTAAGTTGTCTGTTGATCACATGAGTTTTCAGTCTGCCAGTACACCAGCGACAGGCATGGGAAGGCCAACTAAGCCCCCGATCTGTTACCAGCTTTGCGTCTGGCCGAGCCGTGTACTCATAGAAATACTGCTCTGCCGTCAGCGGGGCTTTCAGCCGGGTGATAGGTCTGCCGATGGTTTGTTCCAGCCGATCCAGATGGTCATACATCTGAGGAAACTCCCACCCGGTATCGCAGTACAGGATCTCATCGATGGGCCGGTTTTCTTCTACGAGACGAAGAAGCATCGCTGTCGAGTCTTTGCCGCCCGACAGCGATGCAACAGTATAAATGGGTTTACTTCCTCTTGCGGCAACGCCACCTCCTTCTCAAACACAATCGTTACATTCCTCGGATGGCTTCATCCGGCTTGGTCGTCATGAGCTTGTACAGCTGGGTGTTCCGGGGAAAGCTGTTTTCGAAGGGGACAATATTGCCGGCACAGCGGATCAGCCCGCA
>CALXAH010000062.1 GCA_944386225.1 uncultured Gemmiger sp. | reverse complement strand
CTTGCAAAGGTCGATCCAGGCCTGCACCTGCTGGCGCATCACAGCCTGGGCTTGGACAAAGCTGCCGACTTTGCTGGTGGCATAGTGAGCAGTCAGGAAGCCATAGGCTCCCAGCTGCATTCCGGCGGCCTGTACAGCCGGGGCGAAAGCGTCCCAGCAGATGTCCTTGCCGGTGCCATAGGCACACCGGCAGATGACAGTGCTGATACCCTGCGAGGCCGCTGTTTTAGCCGCGAAATATGCCTGATGCTTGGATATATCTAATCCTTTTTTCACTCGGTCCTCCTTTCACTCTTACTCTGGTATACTTGTAACCCGGATAACGCAAGCGGTGTTGAGCCCATTCAGTTCGATGGATCTGCCGGCCACATAAGAAAACGCCTGTCCGTTCGACAGATTGCTCCCGTTATAGCGGGGCGGATAAAATCCTCCCAGGGTATAGCACACCGCACTAAAAGACTTATTGCACTTAATGGCGGTCTGGTTTCTTCCTGATGAATAGGTTCTGGATCCCGGGTTGGGGATCACCGCTTCGTCGGAGACCCGGGTAACGGTGACACCCGGGATATCACAGGCAATAAAGCTGCCCGCGTTATTGCCGGCGCTGTCTGTTCCACCGCCGCCTATCCACCCGGCGTAGTACGTGCCCTTTTCCTGCTGCACCACCTTTGCTCCTTGCTTTACGGTCACAGTTGTACCCTCAAGAATTTTGTCGGCGGACAGGCCCTCCACGGTGACCTTACCGCCGCCCGCGGCACCCATCATGCTTTTGCTCATGCGCTCACCTCGCTTCCACCAAGTAAATGGTCAGATTTACTGCGGGCTTGTCCTCCCAGCAGGTCACCGTCACCTGACCCTCCAGGGTTTCCACCATGGAGATGTATCCCAGGGCCTCGCGGGCGGCAATATCTGTCGCCCGGTCGCCGGTGGGCAGGATCATGGGCTGCAGGGTGACCACATCGGCGGTCATACCCTCGCAGTCCACTGTCTGGGTATATCCGGTCTCCCCGTCGCCGGTCCATCCCTCCGTGGGCAGAACAGCGGTGTAGGTGCGGCTGGTGACCGCAGCAAAGCCGGCAGCAATCCGATCTTCCAGGTCCTGCATGGTTTTCTGGTCGAAGGCGTCGCCCTCCTCCATGACCAGGCCCTCGGCTCGGGCCACATCATAGGTGTTATCCTGGCCATCCACCGGGGTGAGGGTGCGCCGGTTCGGGTACTCGCTCTGCCGGTTTTTCCAGGTCTTTTTCTCGTATGCCACTAAATCACTCCCATCCCGCCGGCATAGACCTCGCCGGCGTAAAGTTTCAGGCTGTCCTGGTTGCGCTGCCACAGCTCCCGGATGCCCGCCGTGATCTCCTCGATGGCGTTCACGTCGCTCCATAAGGTTGCAGGTAACTCCGGGATGTCCGGGCTTCCGGGTAACGCATAGTAAGCGTCCCGCACCGCAGCCAAGTTGGCCAGAATGCGCTGCATATCGCTGAGCCGTAGAAAGTCGGTGGATGTCCAGCTGTGCGTATGCGCTCCCACAGCGCCCAGCAGGTCGGCCAGGTATTGCAGGTTGCCCTCGATGCGGTTCAGGGTCTCGGCGCTGAAATAGCACTTTTCCGCCCCGGCCGCCACATCGGCGGCGGTGCGGTCATAGACCGGTGCGATCCACTCGGCCATCAGATCACGCTCCTTTCGCCGGCATAGATCTCGCCGGCATAGGCAGCGGCCGTGGTGTTGATCCGCTGGCCCACCACCTTGACCGATGCCCGGTAGCCGCCGGTCAGGTCGAACTCCATCGACTCCAGGCATCCGCGCACCATCTCGCCACCAAAGGACTGCACCACCAGCATATCCGCCAGCACCTCCTCGCCGGCCAGCATGTCGAATGTCTGCTCATACCGGCGGGCATAGTAGTCCAACACCCGGAACGCCACGGCGGAGGCCACTGTCGGGTCCACCAGGGTGACGCTGTCCACCGTCAGCTCGTTGGCCTTGGCGTTGGCCGGAATATCTCGGGCCGCCTGCCGGATGCTTGTCTGTGTCTCCACATACTTGCGGCCGGTGATGACCACCTCACCCGGTTCCTCCACCTGGACGATAGCGTAGTTATTGTCCCACTCCACCATCTGGGCACCGGTCACCTCCAGGCAGCAGGCAGGCTGCTGTAGCTGGATCTCATGGGTGCCGGTCGTCAGTTCGTCCTTGAACAGCTCCTCGGTGACTGTGCCCAGGGTATACTGGTGGGCGGTGACGACCACGCCGGTGATGAGCGGCTTCAGCGCCACTTTGCTGCCCAGGAACTTGCGCTGGTAGGTGATCAGGCTGCTGGGCCGGGTGGGCGGCGGGTAGATCTTGATCTTGTCGCTGCGGGAGCAGTCCACCACCGCCCCCAGAGCAAAGGCCAGCTGCTGCAGAGCGCTGCGCCGGGTACCGATGGGCAGCCACCCTCGCACCTTCTGTTCGGCCAGAGAGGGCGCCAGCTCATAGTCGTATCCCTCCAGGATGTCGGCGGCCAGGGCGGCGGCAGTAGTATCGTAAACGCCGCCCCGGTGAGGAGCGGAGTCCAGCAGGCCCACTGCATCCACGGCGCTGAAGCTGGCCAGGGTGTCGCTGGTATTCTCCCATTCCGACAGATAAAAGGTCCCCATGTTGTGGCTTACCTTTTCCGCAGAGGCATCCGCTCGCACATCCTCCCAGACGGTGAAGCGCTGCTTATGCTGCAGCACATCGAACACGCCGGCGGGGTTCAGGATGGAGAAGGCCCCGTCCTTGTTGAAGAGAGTCAGATCCAGGGTATTGATCCGCACCTCACTGCTGAGCAGATCCACCTCTTCCAGCACATGGGCCTCCCGGACCTGGTCGCCGGCAAAGGTCATGGCCACGCCGTAGTCCAGCCCGGCCAGTTTGAGATACCGCCCGGGGCGGCTGGTCGCGTAAAAGGTCAGCCGCATGGACCGATACCCCGTAACCTTGCATGCGCAGTAGTAATCCACGGCATCGGGGGCGCAGCGGGCGGTGGCCAGCAGCTCCCCGGCGGCGCCGTACCACTGGATCAGCACATCGCTGGCCCAGTCGCTGGTGGGTTCGTAAAAATGCAGGGTCACGCCGGCGGAGCTGTGGTCCTGGCTGAAGGAGATCTCCAGCACCGGCGGGGTGGCAAAGCGCCCGTCGCTGCCGCTCTGCTGCCGGCTCCACAGGCCCCAGAACTGACCCGCCGGCTCCTCAGGAAACAGCGCAAAGCTGCCGTCCATGAGAAACTGGCGGGCCTCCAGGGTGCCGTATTTGGTCTGGGTCGGGCGCTCCTCCCGCAGCAGGTCGGCGGCTAGGTCGCAGAAGGGCTGGGCCGCCCCGCTGGAGGGGGTGGAATCCCCCCGGGCGGTCACGTCAAACAGGCCGAATTCCACCCGGGTACTGGTTCGCATAGCATCACCTCCTTAGGTGCGGGCGGG
>CALXAH010000061.1 GCA_944386225.1 uncultured Gemmiger sp. | reverse complement strand
TTTCTGGCAAGCTGGACGTTGGCAATCTCCAGCGAAACACAGCGGAAGATGTCCGGCGCGTCCATTCCTTTCTTGACCAGGATGGCGTTCTGTTCGTCAGAGAACACAGCACCGCGTCCCTGGGGAAGTTCGTCCACCGCCCGGATTTGCACCGGAGAGCTGGCGATCAGCCCTTTCAAAAGCAGCCGGTCATCATAGGTGACCTGGGGCTGGTGCTGTCCCTGCGCCGAAGTCTGGGAAATATCATAGACCTCTTTGGCATAGAAGTTCTGGCCGATGGAGCCGTCATCCCTCCGGTACGCCTTGCCCGGTTCCAGAATGATAATGGGCAGCCGCTTTTCCTCCTCCAGAATCTCAATGCCCTGGGCAGTCCATTCCTTGTAGCCGCCCACGCGCTGTGCCTGGGGGCATTGTGCGCCGATCAGAAGGACGTTGCGGGCAGAGTGGAAGGGAAACCGGCTCTGCACGTCCAGATACGCTTCCATGTTGCCGTTGCCCTCTGCGAACGCTCCAAAAATCTTATCCAGAGAAGCATAGGCTTCCTTGCGCTGCTTCTCCTCACGGATCTGCCACCACTGGCGCTTGGGGCGCTCCTTCTGTCCCTCCGGCTTCTGGGGCGCGGCTTCCTTTTGAGGCTGCTGTTCAAACAGATCGTCAAAGTTGTTCATAAGCGTTTACCTCTCTTTCGATTTGGGTTTCTTTTTGGGTTTGGGCGGCTGGTGCCGGGTGGTTTTCTGCGCCGGTTTCTTGGATACGGAAGGTTCCTCTGCCTTTGCCACTTCCGCCTCCTTCTTCCGCTGGGCCTGAATGTCCCGCAGCTCCTGGCGGACAGACGGTTTCTCCGGCCCGTCAGAAGTACCCCTTGCGGACTTGCTGCTGCTCTCGGAGATAGGCGCGGACGGATGGGATTTTTCCGCCGCCGGGGTAAAAGAATCCGTTTTCTCCGCCGCTGGATGTTCCGGCTCTGCCTTTTCCTTTTGGGCAGGCTTCTCCATCAGTTCGTCCAGCAGTTTGTCGTCCTGGCTCTTTTCCGGGGCGGCCTGTTCCGGCGCTGCCGGTTCGCTGCCGCGCTGTTCGCGGGATTTCTGGATGTCCTCCTTGATGGACGCCGTATCCACCACGGTGAGGTTGAACTTCTCCACGATCCGATTGGCTCTGGCCGCATCATCCTCGAATACCAGAATGTCGATGGTGTTGTCATCCTTTTTGACCGGGATAGGCGCATAGAGAATCCCATAGCCTTTGGCCTGCCGCGCAAACTCCGGGGCATCTTCTTTCTTGATGGTGTAGACCGTCATGGGACGCTTTTCCCGCAGCATGGTTTCAATGCGGGCTTTGCCTTTGGTCTTTTTCTGATCTTTCAAGACCGTATACAGAGCGGCGGCAAGATTCTTCGCGGCAGAACCGCTGATCTTGAGGGCAAATTCGGCACCCTCCAGGCTCATCCGTACAACCTGTTCCGCCGCATCGCCTGAGCTATACATAGAAAGTCATCTCCTTCCTGGAATACCCGCACGGCCTTGTTCCGGCCCCTGACGGGTTCCTTGTTCCGCCCGTGCTTCCTCGCGGGCGGCCTTGATCTTTTCCTTGATAGAAAGGGAGCGTACTGCTATATCCTCACATAATCTCACATCCCTTCGCAGCTCCTTGATCCGCCCGGAAAGGACTGCAATTTCTGCCTTGATTTGCTCCTGCTGTTCAGGGGCAGACAGTACCTCTTTGGTACGCAGCTTGCGGTACAGGGCTTTTCGCTGCTCAATGTCCGCATTTATTTTTGACTCTGCACCTGTCCGATGGACGGTAAGCTGTTCCAGCGTGTCAATGTGGTAACGGGACAGCAGCCGCGCCTCATCAGTCAATTCTTTCGCCCGGATCAAATCCTCTCGGCAAGCATGAGATACTCGCCGTGGCTGTCGGTTTTGCTTTTTGGGAAACACCCCCAGCAGATAGCAGTAATGAAAGTAGAGGGCGCGAAACCCTGTCACTTTTCTGGCTTGCTTCAAATCGCCGTGAAGCCTGCACCGCTGTGACTGCGGCCTGTGCGTCCTTTGAGGATGGCTCTGCGCCAGTATTCGCTTGCGAATGCTCTCCAGGGAATACTCTTCGCCAAAGTTGCGCGTAAGTTTTCTTCCACGGGAGTAATTTGGCGGGCGAACCGTGATGTCCTTGCCCACCTTAATGTCGTATCCCATCTGTTTCAGATGATAAAAAAACTGCCGTTCCGTCATTGACTGACGAATGGCAGTATCCACATCTGCTTTGATAAGGCTCAGATAAGTGGGGCGACCTTCCTGTTCGGCCCGCCACGCTCCATAGTGTTGGGACTTCCCGCGTTGGGGATTTTCAATTACGGACAGCCCATACTCCCGACACAGCCGGTCAGATTCCCGCTGCATATCATAGTAGTCCTTCTCGGTGCGGTGATATTTGATTCCGTCCACAAAGGACACGGTGTTGACCACGAAATGATTGTGCAGGTGATTGGACTTATCCAGATGGGTGGCAACCACTACCTGATATTTTTCACCCCACAGCTTCTTGGCCAGCTTCAGCCCGATCTCATGGGCAGTCTGCGGGTCAGCTTCTCCGGGGGCAAAGCTCTGATAACCGTGATA
>CALXAH010000060.1 GCA_944386225.1 uncultured Gemmiger sp. | reverse complement strand
TGAGATTGTTTACAAGGTCCATGACCTCTTTGAATAACTGACGATACAAAAACAGAAACCCCAGGCTATCAAATCCATCTTGGTAGCTTGGGTTTTCTGCTTTTCAGAATTAAATTTTTTTGTCGTGTGCTTGACATACGGGTGCCGCAGATTGTGAAAGCGTATCTTCCGCAGGCCGTGGTCCTTCAACAGCTGCGCGAAGTTGCCGGTCACCGTGTCGGGCAGGATGAGGTTTGCCCATCTCGTCCACGAACAGGTAGCCCTTGAATTTTTGGTTGTAGCAGTTGCCGCAGAGCTTCTCGTTGTGCTTCTGCTGCTCCTTCAGCGCCCGCAGCCGCTGGACGAAGCCCTCCACCAGCGGCAGGGTCCGCAGGCTGGACTTGGTCTTGGCCCGGTCCGCCCGGATGAGCTGGTGTTTCCCCTCCACGCTGGCGGAGGTCACCGTGTGGCGAATGGTCAGTGTGCCCGCCGCAAAGTCGATGGCGTCCCACCGCAGCCCCAGCACCTCGCCCCGCCGCAGCCCGTAGAATGCCGCGAACTGGATGATGAGTTCCAGCCGGTGCCCCCGGGCGGCTTCAAACAGCTGCTCCATCTCCTCAGCGGTGTAGTAGGCGGCCATGTACCGTTCTGGTTTGGGCCGCTCCACCTTGTCCACCGGGTTGCCGGGGATGAGGTCCAGCTTCACCGCCTGTTTCAGCGCCTTATGGAGATTGGCGTGTAGCCGCAGCACACTGGTGGATTTCAGCGTTTTCCGCTCGTGGAGATAAAAACTCTGGATGTGCCGCGCCTGCAAGCCGCCCAGCGTGATGCCGGTGGGCTCGAAGTAGGGCACGATGTGGTCCTTCACGTTGAAGCAGTAGGACGACCAGGTGGTGGGCTGCACCGAGGAGCGGATGATCTCCAGCCAGTAAAGCATGTAATCGCTGAACAGCATATCCGGGCTCAGATCGTCCGAGCGGCTGGGCACCGGCGGCGTGAAGGCCCGGCGGGCCTGCCGCAGCAGTTCGTCCGCCTTTTTCTTGTTGCCCTTCACCGGCAGCCCGGTGCCCTGCCATTTCTGCACACGTTTGCCGTCCGGGCCGTTGTAACTGAGTACGATGTAAAAGTAGCCGTTCTTTTCGGCCAACCGGCCTGCTACCATGGACATTCCTCCTTTTTATTGGTTGGTGTTCTCCGGGTCCGACACAAGAATACCCGGAACTTGCCTCGAAAGCTATTCACAAAAGTGTACAAGGATGTATGCCCGGATTGGGTACACATCCACCAGACTGCCCGCGCCGGTTCGTCCGGCGCGGGTGTTTTGGTTTTAGCGGATTCGGTCTTTGTCCCGTCGTTTCTGGCGGGGCTTGTCCCGCTCCTGCTGGCGGCGGTATTCCTCATGGCAGGCGGCGGTCTTTTCCACCTTCTCGATGATGCGTTTGGCGGCTGCGTCCTCTTTCCGCAGGGCGGCGATTTGGCGGGTCAGTTCCACCCGCCGCTGGGTCGCCCTGGGCGGCGGCTCCTTCCACCGCAGTTGCCGGGCGCAGTCCGCCCGTTCTTTACAGAGGGCGTTGATTTGCCCCGCCAGGGCCTCCCGGTGGGCTTTTACCTCCGCCACCGTGGAAAAGCCCCGCTGGCTGGTCAGCTGCAGTTCTTCCAGGGTCTTGTCGATGTCCCGCCACAGGGCGTTGATCTCCGGCCAGTTCACCCGGGGCGCGGGCCGTTTCGGGTAGATGCCCAGCTGGTAGCAGTAGTAGAGATACAGCCGGAACAGGCTGCTCTTTTGATGGGCGAACACGCCCCGGCACCGATACCGCCGCGCGGGCGGATAGTACGCAGACTTGGGCCGCAGGCTGTACTTCGGGTCAAAGTACAGGGCGTAAAAATGGGGACCGTACCGGAGATGGTTTTTGGCCAGCGCCCGCTCCAGGGCGGGCCAGTCGTATTCTGTCCCCAGCCGGTACACCCGAACCGCCCGGCCGCCGTCCAGCGAACGGAGGGTGGCGTATTTGCGCCCCTCCTCCCGCCGCCAGAGATACCCCTGCTGCCGCAGCACCCGGGCGAAGTCCCGCTCGGTGCTGGTCTGGGCCAGGGCCTTGCGGATGGCCCGGCGCATCGCCTCGTACCGGGTCTGGCCCTCCCCCTCGTAGAGCGGCCGGGGCTTTTTGCCGCCCGGCTTCTGAATCACCGACAGGGCGTGTTCCCGGCACAGCTGGTCGGAAATTCTTCGCAGGTCTTGATACTGGCTTCGGCGCTGCTCATACTTCTTGCCGTCCACATAGGACACCGCATTGATGACGAAGTGGTTGTGCAAACATCCCGTATTCAAATGGGTGGCCACCAGCACCTGGAACCGCCCGCCCCACACCCGGCGGGCCAGCTCTACCCCGATTGCGTGGCACTGTTCCGGGGTCACCTCCCCGGACTTGAAACTCTGGTAGGCGTGCATGGCCACTACTCCTTCGGTTTTGCCGAACTGCTCCTGCACCGCCCGCATCTCCGCCCAGGCAGTGGCGGGGCGGCAGTGGATGCCGCTCACCAGCTGGGCCGTTTCCTGTAAAGTGGTCTTGGAATCGTTCTCCGCGTAGTGCAGCGCCTGGGCCAGGCCGCTGTACTCGGTCTTGTCCGGATTGGCGGCGTAGTCCACCACCCGGCGCAGGCTGTCCCGCACCGGCCAAATTTTAGTGGTCGCCAGAGGCATCCTCCTTCCGCAAGAGGCTGTCCAGCAGCCCTTCCCGGCAGCGGCGGAACTCATTGGCAAATGCCGGGTCGTATTGCGCCAGCTGATCGGTGAGGTGCTCCAGCCGATCCAGACTGTCAAAGAAGGCTTGGGGCGGATGAAAACGGGGCGTATATCCCAGCGCCCGCTGGCGCAGATATTCCGACAGGGTCAGCCCGCACCGGCCGGCCGCTGTTTGGATTCGATATTTCTCGGCGGGGCTCACCCGCACATTGAGGCCCACGTTTCTTGTTCTCACAGGGCCACCTCCGGGAGCGCGGGGCTTGGGGCTGGCCCCATGTTGGCGAAGTGTTGCCCGGTGGCAACACAAAGCCCATGCTTGTTACCCCGAAGCGCCTGCCGTGACGACGATGACGGTGCTGACGGTGTTTCCGGGATACCTCCGCCGTCCGGGGATGTGCCGGTTTTATCGTCATTCGCGTCATCACCGTCATACCAGAGCCGAAGCTGCCGGGCATTGGCGGTACGGTGGCTCTCGCAGCGGATGCCCAGGGGCGCCAGATCGGTGGGGTAAAATTCCACCAGCTTGCGGGTCAGCTGGTTGGGCTGCACGTCGGCGATGCCAGCAGCGGCCAGCAGTTCGGTGGCGGTGCCCTGCCAGAATTTCTGCCGTTTCACAAAGTCGGCCACCGCCCACACACAGGCGGGCACGGCCTTGCGGGCCAGTTCCTCGGAGGTCTCCTC
>CALXAH010000059.1 GCA_944386225.1 uncultured Gemmiger sp. | reverse complement strand
CCGCTTCCGAGTGGATGCCCGCGTAGTCGGCCAGCATCCGGGTATAGCCCATGCCGTGGCGGCATTCGCAGGTGTACGCTTTCAGATCCTTGCCCACCGGCTGCCAGGATGCCGACCAGAAATCCCCATTGGCATTGTCCCGCAGGTAGAGGTACCGCCCGGGCCGGTCAAACTGGTTGAACACATAGCGCAGGATGCGGCCGTTGGCGCCGGACTTGGCAAAGCTGTAGCCGCCTGCGTTATTGGAGATGATGGCCCCGTACTCCGGAGAGCCGAGATAGTTCACCCAGGGGGCGGGGGTGTCGGGGCGCTGGATCACATATTCCCGCTGTGCATCGTCAAAAAAACCGTATTTCATCTGATATACCATCCTTTTTATCATACAAGATCGGCAGTGATCACGCCACCCTCGGCGGGCAGCGCCTCCACTACGGCCCGGGGCAGCAGCATCCGGCCCTGGGCGGTGCGTACAAAGGGCTTGGCGCCGCAGCGGGCAGCAGCCAGGGTGTAGGCGCCATAGTCCTTGTGCCCTGCGTTGCGGTAGCGTACCGTCAGCGGACGGCCCGCAAACACCAGCCGCAGCTCGGCGGTGCCGGTTTGGTCAAACTGTTCGGCGGTCAGTTTGGGGTCCAGTACCAGGTCGCCGGCCTCGCCCCGCACGCCGAATACTTCGGTGATCATGGTCAGCATAAACCAGCTGGCGGCACCGGTCAGGTAGTGGTACATGCCCCGCCCATCGGAGGAAAAGTATTCCGGGATGCCGGGGTAAATGCGGCTGGTCTCAAAGTGCAGGGCGGTGTCGGCCAGGGTTTTCAGGGCTTTCCATCCTTCTTTGGCAAAGCCGCGGCGGTAGAGGGCGTTGGCGTACATCACCGTCATGTGGGAGAAAACGGCACCGTTTTCCTTCTCGCCGTAAGCAAAGCCGAACATCCGCCCCAGGTTGAATTTCAGTTCGGCAAAGTCGGTGTTCAGCCGGTAGCCGCCGATCTCGGGCCGGTACAGGTAATGGTCGGCGCTGCGCGTGATGGCGGAAATCTGCTGCTTGTCGGCCACATGGCCCATGATGGCAAACACCTGCCCGGTGAGCATCATCCGTACCCCGTCGGGCAGGAAACCCTCCACGGCCTGGCCGTCGTTGTCATAGTAGCTGTTGAACCAACCCTCGCTGCCGCCGTCGATCCATTCCTGGTGGCGCAGATGATCGGTCAGCCAATGGGCCCGCTGCTCCAGGTCCTCGGCCAGATCAGTCAGTTTCACCCGGATGCGCTGTCCACTCACATTGTGCAGGCAGCTGTGCAGGTAGCGGTCCAGCAGGTCGTGCTTGGCCGATACGCTGTCGTATACCTCCGGTGCGGCATTCAGCAGCGGGGCAATCTCTGCCAGCAGTTCGGCGCTGCGGCCCGGTTCCCGGGCGTCCAGCAGCCGCAGCATCGCGGCCAGTTCCCGCAGATTGCCCGCGTAGGCGCAGGTAAAGGCCACACTCTCGCCCCGGTCGGCGGCCATGTCCAGGGCGTCGTTCCAGTCGGCACCCCGCAGGCGGTAGATGTTATGCTCGCCCACGTCATAGAAGGCGGTCAGCTGCTGGATCAGCAGATGTTCCAGGATGGTACCCCGGTAGATTTCGCCCGCTTCGGTCCGCAGCCAGCTGCCCTGGTCGGCCTCCCACCGCCGGTCGATGGAGGTGCCCCGCAGGGCCTGAGCATCCTTGAAATAGGGAGCGGTGCGGTCCAGAATGGCCGCGTCGCCGGTCTGGTCAATGTAGAGTTTGGTGGTCATCTGGGGCCACAGGGCATGGTCCATCCAGACCCGGGCGATGCCGTTACGGTCGGCGATGAAGTTGCCGTCCCCCGCGCCGATGATGGTGGCGTTGGTGCCGTCCACCCGTACACCGCCGTAGTTGGCCTCGATCATCCGGCCCACCTGGCCGGGTTCCATCAGCAGCAGGGAAAGGCAGTCCTGCCACAGGTCCCGCCAGCCGCGGCCGCCCCGGCCGTAGTCATGGTGGGGCAAAAAGGAACAGCCGAACAGCCGCCGCAAATAGGGCTGGAAGCAGACCCACTTCATTAGGCGGTCCCGGTCGGCGGCGCCGGTGGCAAAGGCGACGCTGACTTTTTCTTTCCAGTAGCGGCGGGTCTCGGCCAGAGCGTTGTCCACCTTGGCGGTGGAATCATACCGGGCAAACAGGCGGGTCACGGCGTCGTCGCTGTCCTCCACGCCCAGCAGCAGCACGAACCGGGCCGAAGCGCCGGAGGCCAGTTCCAGCGTTGCAAAGCGGAAAGCGCCCATGGCTTCCCGCCCGGCGCGGCTGCTGCCCACCGGAACACCCGGGTATGCCTGGCAGACCGCCCGGGGATGGGTGAAGCTGCCGCCTTCGCCGATGAACTCTTCCACCGTGGGGTAAAATGCTTCGGGACTCTGGCCGCCTGCGCCGTACCCCAGCAGGTAATATACCCGGTGGTTGGGGCGGTGGCCCCGCTCGTCAAAGGACATGGTGGGGCAGACCAGTACCCCGTGTTCGGTGGTGCGGATGCGGTGCAGCATGGAGGTGACATTGCGGTGATCCCGCAGGTTGTCGGCGCTGCGGCCGTAGAGGGGCACCGCCGCATAGGGGGTAAAGCACCGGGTGGTTGCGGAGGTATTTTCCACTGTGATGGACAAAATCTCCACATTGTCCTTCACCGGCACAAAGCTGGTCAGAGTGGCCCGTACTCCGGCAGCCGGAATGGTGCGCTCCAGCGTATGCCACATAAACCCTGCCGTCAGACGGCTGTCATCCTGGGAGGGGGTGAACTTCACCGCCTGCTGGGCCGCTGACGCCCCGGTGAGCGAGAAGGCCGTGCCGTCGGCACAGGCCAGCCAGAAATTCCGGGTGGAACGGTTGTTGTGCAGGTTTTCCACACTGACCGGTTCCAGCAGAAAAGTCTCCTGATCCAGCTTGGCGTCGCCGCCCAGATCCGGCGAGACACAGCTCTTCAGCCCTGCTTCGGATGCCAGCGGAAAATACAGCTGGCTGATCTCTTCGGGGCGGTCCAGCACAAAGCTGCCGTCCGCATCAACAAAATAGGGATGCTGCAAATCGATTCCTCCTTGTTGTTTTTTTTGCGCCTGGTATGGCCGGGCTATCTGCCGTAGCCTATTTTGGTACCATCATAGCGAAATTTACAGAACCAAAAAACAACAAAGAAGGCAAAAATATCAGATTCATGACATTGTGCAAAAAACCTGTTTTTTTTTAGTTTTCAAAAAAAAACTCAACAATAAGCACAAGAAAGGGCGATGGGGACCAATCTGGAAAGAAAATGTCCTTTTTGTACAGTTGATGGTTGACCACCATCTGTCCTCTCCTTCTTCCCAGCGGGTTTCGCTTACCGGTTTTGACAGCCCAACATTCTTTTACAACCACAACAAACAGCGCCGGATTTTTGCACACCACACAATTTCCGGCGCTGTATCATCGTAT
>CALXAH010000058.1 GCA_944386225.1 uncultured Gemmiger sp. | reverse complement strand
GCGATGCTTCTTCGTCTCGTAGAAGAAAACCGTCCCATCGATGAGATCCTGTACTGCGATACCGGGTGGGAGTTCCCGCAGATGTATGACCACCTGGACCGCCTGGAGCAAACCATCGGCAGACCTATTACCCGGCTGAAAGCACCGCTGACGGCAGAGCAGTATTTCTATGAGTACACGGCTCGGCCAGACGCAAAGCTGGTAACGGATCGTGGCCTCAGCTGGCCTTCCCATGCCTGTCGCTGGTGTACAGGGCGTCTTAAGACCCATGTGATCAACAGACATCTGAGTCAACTGCGGAAGCGATACCTGCTGGAGCAGTATGTGGGGATTGCCGCCGACGAAGCCCACCGATGCAAGGATCTGCACTACCCGCTCGTGGAGTGGGGGATGACAGAGGCGGACTGCCTGCGGTATTGCAAAACACGAGGATTTGACTGGGGCGGGCTGTATGACATCTTCCGGCGGGTATCCTGCTGGTGCTGCCCGCTGCAACCGTTGAGTGAATTGCGGAAGCTGCGCATCCACTGCCCGGACCTGTGGCGGAAACTTCTGTATATGGATGCACATACCTGGCAGTCCTTCCGCCCGGATTACACTGCCCGACAACTGGACATCCGCTTCAAGCTGGAAGAAGAACGAGCCGCACAAGGTCTGCCCCTTTCCGGGCGGGCCTTTTTTACTGCGCTCGATAACCGGCTGGAACAAGAAGGGTGCCCGAGAAAACGAAACAAGGAATGAACGATGAATAAGAGAACAAACAGCCGAGGGCCTCCCGGGCCCTCGGCACATATCCTATAAGGGAGGTAAGATCTTGAAAGAGATAAAAACAAAGCCGACGGGCGGACAGCCCCGCACCTTTGATAAGGCGGGGGTCGTGCCCAAAACCGCAATGAAGGAGATGTGGCTCCATACCAAAGATAAGGCTTTGAGCGAAACCATGGGCACGCCATTTGCCAGCCAGCAGGAAGCCACGGGCAACGCCCCGGCGAATACAGCTGGAGATCAGATGCTGTCCGGCGCAGAGACTACTGTCAAGAAGGGGGCGGAAACCGCATGTGATGGGGGCCGGAAACTGACACAGTTCGCTGGCCGGAAGATCAAGGAACGCCGGGAAGCGGCCCGCATCAAAAATCAGGTTTCCGGCACGGCGCAGGGCAGTAACGGTGCAGCCCGGAAAGGTGCTTCGAAAGGACCGGATGGTAAGAAGACCATCAAGGGCCGGCAACCGGCAGCCAAGCCCAAAGCCAATGCGGCCAAGACTATCAAACAAGGCGGAAAAGGAATCAAGGGGGTGCAGCGGACTGCTGCCAATACTCAGAAAGCTGCCAAGGCAGCACAACAAATTACCCAGCGTATGCAGGCTGCAGCCAAGGCAACCGTGCGCGGAATCCGGGCGGCAGCTCATGCGGTGATGGCAGCCCTCAAGGCGGCTGTGGCAGCCATGCAGAGTCTTGCTGCTGCGATTTTGGCCGGCGGTTGGGTTGCGGTGGTGATTATTCTACTTATCTGTTTGATTGCCCTGGTCATGGGATCCAGCTATGGCATTTTCTTCGGCGTGGAATCCACTGGCTCCGGCACCAGCGTATCCCAGGCTGTGCAGGAACTGAATCAGGAGTATGCGGATCACCTGCAGCAGATCACAGAGAACGTCTCCCATGACCGGCAAGAGATGACATCCAACGACGGCAATCTCTCGATTAACTGGCAGGAGGTGCTGGCTGTCTTTTCCGCAAAGGTGTCGGGTGCTTCCGATGGTGAGCAGGTAGCTTCCCTTACGGATGCGCAAGTGGATATCTTGCGTGATATCCTGTGGGAGATGAACGATGTGGACTACTCGACTCACACGGAATCTCACGAGGTGGAGGTCACAACCACTAACGACGATGGGGAGGAAGAAACCACCACTGAGACCGTCACCGAAACGGTTCTGACCATTGAGATCACCCACAAGACGGCTTCCGATATGGCGCAGGAATATCGCTTTAACAGCCGCCAGAATGAGTATCTGGATCTGATGATGCAGCCGGACAACCAGAATTTGTGGGCGCAGCTTCTGGGAGGATTGGTTGCTGGTGGCGGGCAGATCATCAACCCGGACACTGACTGGGTGCCCATCGGGGTGCTGGCGTGGCCTTTGCCGCAAACCTTCTCCATCTCGTCTCCCTTTGGCTATCGGGAAGATCCGTTCACCGGAGAGATCGAATACCATAACGGCACCGACATCGCAGCTCCCAATGGAACCCAGATCCTGGCGGCTGCAGCCGGCACTGTGACCATCGCCAACGGCATTGACTCTTGGGGTGGTGGCTACGGCTACCACATCAAGATCGATCACGGCAATGGACTGGAGACCCTTTATGCGCACTGTTCGGCTATCTGTGTGACACCTGGTCAGCAGGTACAGCAAGGCGAGGTGATTGGCTTTGTTGGCAGCACAGGAAATTCCACAGGTAACCACCTTCACTTTGAAGTGTGGGTGAGTGGGGAGCGCACTGATGCAATGAGCTTTTTCTCAGGAAATTAATTATAAAGCCGCAGGCTTAACAGTGAGCCTGCGGCTTATTTCTGGTTCTTCATTGTTCTCCGGATGCAAAAGAATGATCACGGCCACCACTTTCGCTTGTTATTCATGATTTATATACCATCTTTTTCAAACTTTTTTAGAACCTTTTTACGCCAATCACCGACAAGGACAGAAGTGATTTCTGATATGAAATAAACAATTCTTGAAGTTTGGTAAGACAGATTGTAGATTACGGTTGCTGAATTATAGGGATGTGGTTAATCCTGTCCGGCAGCGTATTTCCCCATGTGAATGTTTAACACGCCTCTGGGAGGCTGAATCAATGCTTCCTCGTACTGACACTTCCACTGAATCTCCTGGTTCAACTGTCCATCCACCACACCGTCGATGGTTTCTCCGTCTTGAATAGGATTATCATGCTCAAGAATATAGGACGCGACATTATAGGCATGGTTTACCACCCAATTTGGATCCATGTCGTGGAAGTGGTACTGAAGATCCGGCAAAAACAGGGTGTTCATGCCCACCGTGTCGATGAGCATATCCTCCGTACCCTCAATGTTGAAGAATCGTACATTGACACCAAAGCGGATGAATCGATCCGGGCCCTCAATCTGATGAGAGCGCACATCCTCTGCCAGAAACAGCTTGCCGCAGTTCTGGAAATAGAACGCCTCACAGGTGGGATACAGTTCCGCCAGAGCATCCAAAAAGTCGGCGTCCAGGTTGGCCCGCTCCAGCGCCGGAAGCGCCGCCGCCAGCATATCGGTGGCCACCACCTGATACCGGCACTCCCGGAAAATTCGCTCTCGGTCTTCCTGGCAGTCCCACATCTGGCTCAGCAAAAAGGCATCAAAGCCTTTGCCCTTGAACTTGTCGCATTTCATCACCATCAGCTGTACCGGGCACTTGCCGTCCTGAAATTCCGCTATATGATCCAGAGCGGCAAAGCCAGCCATTTTCTTATCATAACAGAAGCACTCTGCTGATCCGATGTGTTTCCCCATTACGGCAGTCATTTTCTCTTTGTCCGGCATGTCCACCGGCTCTTTGAAAAGCATCTGAATGAGATAGGGGCCGCCGGGCTGGGGGCCTTTTTTGTCATCCAGGTTTTGCTGAAATGCTTTATTGCTCATTTGGTCTCCACCTCCTGACAAATCCTCTTTAATAATCAAGCAGGATGGGCACCTGCTGTTCCTC
>CALXAH010000057.1 GCA_944386225.1 uncultured Gemmiger sp. | reverse complement strand
AGCCTTTCACCGGCTCCGCAGCTTTTTAGCTGAGTAAGTGAAAGCAAGGGCAGCATTCTTGTGATGCTGTCCTTGCCTTTGCCTATTCCGTTCAAGAAATTTGTACGCCCCCTTAATTGAGGGGCGCTGAAATCTCCGATATGTAGAGGGACAAGCCCTCAGAAAATAATCGGAGGTGTTGCAATATGTTGAAAACCATTAAAGTAATCCATTTGGCCCCTGGTGAATCGCTTCTCATCCTGACAGAGCCTGCGCCGACCCCTGCGCCGCCTGGCGCTGCGAATGCCCAGCCCAGCCCGTTCCTTATTGATCCACAGGACGATGATAAAATCATCGCTCTGGTTCGAGTTGCATAAGGGAGGGCGCACTATGTATCTTGTCAAAATCTTAAATGCTGATCACCGCCCTGTCGATGTGGAAGTATCACTTGAAATCTACCGCGTTTACGAGGAAAGCCGAAAGCAGGAGGAACGGCAGCGGTATGAGCGCCGGAAACATATCGAAGGGAAATCTTTTGATGATTGCCTGCTGTATGATCTGGCTACGGAGCCGCTGGAAGAAACCGCCGAGCGCCTGGAAACCTTGCTGGAAATTGGCCAGGTGCTGGAGAAACTTCCCCCGTTGCAGCGGTGGCGTTTCATTCTCCATTTTTTCTACGGATACTCCTATTCAGAGATTGCCAAAATGCAGGACTGCAATAAATCGGCGGTCATGCGTTCCGTGCATTCCGCTTTGAAGAAAATCCGAAAAAAAGTTGCGGCGTAACTATCAACGATTGCCCGTTTTCCCTCCTATATAGTGAAAGGGATTTTAGAAAACCCTTTTAACTGTGTACCTTGAAAAACAACGGGCGATCCGTTCATACTCAGTATTCAAGTTTTTGAGTGCTGCGTCGAGCATCGCATAGCACAAACGCGATAACCCCCTGCGGATGGTCAGAGCATCCGTCAACACGATAACATCAAAGGGGCCGAGCGGTCATTTGGTGGCTGATGACCGGCCTGTGGTGGGCCGGAAAGTGCCAGGACGCGCAGCGCAAGGAACCGTGCCACTCACCGAAACTTACTGCGAATATGGTGCCAACCACCTATCGGCGGTATGCGGCGGCTTCAGCAGCCATCCGGCTGATCAACCCTGAACTGGCTTGAATATTCCCTGTATCGGGGGTGTGCTGATGGGCAGTCCTGCTGCTCAGATAATACGATACAACCAAAGCAACCATAATGTGGCCCGCGTCGGATCTCCCCGGCGCGGTGCCTTGTTTTGTCATAGAAGGAAGGTGAATAAGTTGGATGAAGAAAGAAAGGCAGATGTGGTAATGATCCAACGAGTCAAAGGAACCACCTTTGTCGTAAACTCCTTTTTCAATCAGTCTGGACAGGAAACCGCTGCCGATAAAATGGCGCGGCTAATCGAACGGGAAGTAAATTCTCCTCAATCGTTCACGAAAATTTAATACTTTAATGTGATAAACTGCTTCCGTAGACGGCAAAGGTGCGGTATAATAGAAATAGAACCCAAAGCCCTTTAGTTCGTCGGATTGGAGGTTATGATGTTACAGACGAACCAAAAGGACAAGAAAAAAACTGAATATATCGCGCTTTATTGCCGTGTGGCAACAATAAACCAGGTTTCTCTCATTCACGAGCAGCAAGAAAGGGCAAACATTCTTGCTGCACTCCTGAAAGGGGGTGCGGTAGAATGATTCCAAACATCAACGATATGCTTTCCTGTCGGAATACGCTCAGCTTGGATGCGCTGACCGCACTGTACTGCCGATTGTCTGTGGATGATGCCAACGACGGGGACAGCAATAGTATCCAGCACCAGAAAGAGATGTTGGAGCGGTACTGCAAAGAAAACGGCTATACCAATTATCGCTTCTATGTGGATGACGGTTATTCTGGTACAAACTTCGAGCGACCTGACTTCAAGAGGATGATTGCCGATGTAGAGGCCGGAACAGTAAAGCGGGTCATCATCAAGGATATGTCCCGTTTTGGCCGTGACTATTTGCAGGTCGGAATGTTCACTGAAGTTCTCTTTGCACAGTACGATATTCACTTTATTGCTATCTCCAACAACGTGGACTCCCAAAAGGGGGAAAATGACTTAACCCCGTTTGTTAATCTGTTCAACGAGTGGTACGCGAGAGATTGTTCCCGCAAGCAACGAGCTGTGGCCCGGATGAAAGGAATGTCTGGTAAGCGTATCAGCACTCATCCTCCCTATGGTTATATCAAGGGGAAAGATGGTATGCTTGTGCCGGATGAAGATACAGCCTGGGTGGTCAAGTTGATTTTCGACTTATGTATTCAGGGGCTTGGCCCGGTACAGATTGCAAACGAACTGACCCGCAGAAACATCCCTACGCCCGGCACATTGGCATATCGGCGCACAGGAAGCACTCACAATTACTACCCTGATGCGGAATGTGCATGGTCGGATAGCACCATTGAAAATATCCTTTCTTACAAAGAGTACCTGGGCCATACCGTCAATTTTAAGACCTACTCTAAATCCTACAAGTTGAAAAAGCGGATGGTAACTCCGGAAGATCAGCAAATGGTTTTTGAGAACACCCATGAGGCTTTGGTTAGTCCGGAGGATTGGGAAACAGTGCAGCGTATCCGGGAACGTCGGCGCAGACCCAAAAAGCAAGACACACCTGCTCTCTTTTCCGGTATGCTGTTCTGTGCAGACTGCGGTTCTCCGCTGCGGGCACATCGAGGCCAAACCGTCAGCAAGGGACAGGAATGCTACTGCTGTGGCAAGTACCGTGACCGAACAAAAAGCTGCACCATGCACTATATTCGCGCTGTGACTCTTGAAAAGCTGATACTGGACAATTTGAAACAGGTGGTACAGTTGGCACAAGAGGATGAGCAGGAATTTGTTCGGCGGTTGACCAGCCGTTCCATTCAGGAGCAGAAGGTTCAGGTACAGTCACTGCAAAAGGAACTGGCGCAAAAAGAACACAGGGCCAACGATCTGGATAACATCATCAAGCGGCTGTATGAGGACTCCATAACTGGAAAGCTGTCCGATGAACGGTTCAGGATACTCTCTGCCGATTACGAGCAGGAACAGCAAACCCTTCGGGGTGAGATTCAGGATATTCAAGCCCAACTCGCAGAGATAGACAGCAAAACCGTCAACATTGACAGCTTCCTCAAGGTAGCAAAAAAGTACACCGCTTTTGATGAACTTACCCCCGGAATG
Organism: uncultured Gemmiger sp.; assembly: GCA_944386225.1. GTDB lineage: Bacteria > Bacillota > Clostridia > Oscillospirales > Ruminococcaceae > Gemmiger_A. The sequence continues at coordinate 2,049 of CALXAH010000057.1, read as the reverse complement.
CTCCATGACCTGATTGAGAAAATCGTGATCCATGAGGGGGATAAAAGCAGCGGCCATCGGCAGCAGCGCATTGACATTTATTATACCTTTATTGGTGAAGCTGGTGCATCCCAGGTGATTGCACAGCGCAAGCTAAAAGGAAAAGTAGCGTAACATACTTTCGTACATTACGCTACTTATCCTTAATTCAAAAAAGTTTCCTTAAGCGTCCTCGCCTTTTGGATCCGTCTGTTTTTTGTGTGAAAATGAGGCGTCAGCGGCCTTTCCGGCCATTTTGACGCTTCTGCATCCGGGCGGCGATCTTTTCCGGGTCGTCCTTGTAGACCAGGTGGTTGATGACCGAGAAGCGCTTAAGCCCAAACCGGTAGCCTAACGTGCAGAAAACAACGTAAATGAGGGGAAGCAGGCAGAGCACTGCGAAAGCTCCCCAGCCGAGCCCCGGCGTCGCGTCCATCGCCTCGATGGCGGGCAGGAGGTCGGTCGCCTCCTGGGCCGGGACAGCGTCGTGCGGGATCGCCCCGCCGTTGGGGTGCACCATATTGATAAAGCCCCAGAGCGGCGCGTTCAGCAGCCGGTATGCCGGCATGAAATCAAACGGAATCACCCGGACTACCGAGAGCGCCAGCAGAACCAGGGTGATGTAGCAGGGGATAACCGCCAGCAGGCTGGCGCGCAGCCCCTTCCAGGGGTCCTTTTCCATCCGGCCGAAGTGAATAAAGTTGGCGTCCCGGTCCCCCTGCGACCACATGTAGCCATACAGGAGCGGCAGCGTGACGGCCAGGCAGAAAAACTCCACCACCAGCTTGCCCCAAATTGAGCTGACCATCAGGGAACTGAGGGAAAGGACGATAATAATCGAAATAAGGGTGCCGATCACGATACTCCAAAGGGTCTGCAGGGCAAGGCGCCAGGTCTCGTTTTTGAGCGGCACCGTCTGATTTGCGGATTTGGGGGTCTGCTCCATGAGTCATGTCTCCTTTATTTTCAGTCAATCTGCCCGCTTGCGAAGGATCGCGCCCGGCGCGACCGGCCGCCCGAAGCGGAACGAAAAGGGCTGGCTTGCGTAGCGGGTGTCCGGCATTTCCTGCCCGTCCGGCCCGAAAAGGCGGTCTGCGGTGACCGTCTCCGGCCGTTTTCCCGGCTCGAGCAGCTCGAGGGGCTCCCCGGCGCAGAATTTGTTTTTCTGGGTGCAGTAGAGGATGCCGTCCTCCCAGCGGTCCACAATTGCCACAACATCCCACTCCCGGATGTAGCCGCCGTTGTCAACCCGCTGCCCCTGCTCGGGGCGGCCGTAGAAAAAGCCGGTTGAATAATCCCGATGGCTCACCTTGCGGACCTCCTCGGACAGCCATTCCGGGCAGGCCCAGCCCGCAGGGTCGGCCAGATAGCCGTCCAGCGCGAGCCGGTAGGCGTTGGTCACCGCCGCGACGTAGTAGGTGGATTTGGCCCGCCCCTCGATCTTGAGGGAGTCGGCGCCCGCCTCGATCACTTCTCCGATGTGCTCGAGCATGCACAGGTCCTTGGCGTTCAAGATGTAGCTGCCCGTCTCGTCCTCAAAGACGGGGAAATACTGCCCCGGCCGCTTTTCCTCGACCAGGCAATAGTTCCAGCGGCAGGGCTGGGCGCACTGCCCGCGGTTGGCGTCCCGTCCGGTCATATAGTTGGAGAGGAGGCAGCGCCCGGAAAAGGACATGCACATCGCGCCGTGGACGAACACCTCAAGCTCCAGCTCCGGCGGGGTGTTCTCCCGGATCTCCCGGATCTCCGCGAGGGAAAGCTCCCTTGCGAGAACGACCCGCTTGGCCCCCAGCTTATGGTACTCGGCGGCGGCGCGGTAATTGACGATGCCGGTTTGGGTGGAAATGTGGATCTCGGCGCCGGGCAGCACCTCCTTCACGAGGCTCAGCACCCCGATATCGGTGACGATGAAGGCGTCCACCCCGCACGCCCCCGCCTCACGCAGGAATTCCGGCATGCGGCGGACTTCCCCGCTGCGCGGGAGGGTGTTGCAGGTGAGGTAGACGCGGACGCCGTGGGCATGGGCGTAGT
>CALXAH010000056.1 GCA_944386225.1 uncultured Gemmiger sp. | reverse complement strand
TCGGTTACATAGCGGAAGATCTCCACCTCCTCATTTTCGTTGCCTTGACGGACAATTCTTCCAAGCCGCTGCTGAAGGTCGCTGGGCCTCCAGGGGCAATCCAGATCGTGCAGGGCAATCAGCCTGTCCTGGACATTGGTTCCAGCCCCCATTTTCTGTGTGCTGCCCATAAGAATGCGCACCTGACCGGCGCGCACCTTTGCGAACAGCTCTTTCTTTTTAGCCTCCGAGTCCGCTGTGTGGATAAAGGCAATCTCGTCCTCCGGGATACCTGCGTCCAACAGCTTCTTTTTTAGGTCGTCGTAAACGCTGAACGAGCCGTCCGTGGTAGGTGTGGACAGGTCGCAGAATACAAGCTGGGTGGAACGTTTTTCTTTCGTCTGTTCCCAGATGCGATAGACATTGCGGGCGCAGACAGCTACCTTGCCGTCCGGGTCATCCGGGGCAAGGGGTTGGATGAGCCGCATATCCAGAGCCAGCTTTCTGCCGTCATTGGTGATGCGAAGCATATTGTCCACATGGGGATCGACGCCGCCAGCACGGATTTTTTCCGCCCGTTCCGCCAGCCCTTTTATCATCTCCTGTTGGATTTCCGAAGGCTTGATAACCTCGGTGTGGAAGTTGGCCTTTGGTACGGGAAGGTGTAGCATATCCGCTGTCTGAATATCGGCTACCTGTTTGAATACGCTCATAAGTTCCGGCAGGTTATAAAACTTTGCGAACCTGGTCTTTGCACGGTAGCCGCTGCCCTCCGGTGACAGCTCAATGGCGGTGACCGTTTCTCCAAAGTTGCTTGCCCAATCGTCGAAGTGGATCAGGCCCATTTCCTGCAAGGTGTGGTACTGTAAATACCGCTGAATGGTGTATAGCTCCACCATGGAGTTTGAGATAGGGGTGCCGGTAGCAAAGATCACACCGCGCCCGCCGGTCAGCTCGTCCAGATACTGACACTTCATAAAGAGGTCAGAACTTTTCTGAGCCTCGGTCTGGGCGATACCGCCCACATTCCGCATTTTCGTCATCAAAAAGAGGTTCTTAAAATAATGACTCTCATCAATGAAGATGCGGTCAACACCTAATTCCTCGAATGTTACAACGTCGTCTTTCCGGCTTTGGTCATTAAGTTTCGCCAGCTTCGCCTCCAGAGATTTACGGGTACGCTCCATCTGTTTGATGGTGTAGCGTTCCGCCTTCTGTGACTTGGCCTGTTCAATGCCGAACAGGATCTCGTCGATCTGCTGCTGGAGAATGATTTGCTGGCGCTCGGCGCTCATGGGGATTTTCTCGAACTGCGAGTGGCCGATGATGATGGCGTCATAATCTCCGGTGGAAATGCGGCTGCAAAACTTTTTCCTGTTCTGCTTCTCGAAGTCCTTCTTTGTGGCAACCAAGATATTGGCGCTGGGATAGAGCTGCAAAAATTCAGCCGCCCACTGCTCCGTGATATGGTTGGGAACCACGATCAGCGACTTGGTACAAAGCCCCAGCCGCTTCATTTCCATTGCCGCCGCCACCATCTCATACGTTTTCCCGGCCCCTACTTCGTGGGCAAGCAAGGTATTTCCGCCATACAAAACGTGCGCGATGGCATTGATCTGATGGGGCCGAAGGGAGATCTCCGGGTTCATGCCTTCAAACCGGATGTGCCGCCCATCATATTCACGGGGGCGGACGCCGTTGAAGGTTTCGTTGTAAACACGGCACAGCAGTTCCCTGCGGTCAATGTCCCGCCATATCCACTCCGAAAATTTCTGCTTGATGAGTTCCTGCCTGTCCTGGGCAATAGCGGTTTCCTTCTTGTTGAGGACGGCTTTTTTATTGCCGTTTTCATCCTCGATATAGTCGAATACCCGCACATCCTTCTGATTCAAGGTCTGCTCCAGGATATGATAGGCAGTCATGCGCTTGGTGCCGTAGGTGGTGAGCACCTTTACGTTGCCCCGGTCAGAGTTTTTGTCCGTGATGGCCCACTGGCCAGTAACTTCGGAACGCAGGATTTTGATGCGGTTCCGGGCGTAATATCCAGGGGTAAGCAGTTCCTCCATAAACTGCTGGTAAATGTCGATAGGCACCCAGTTGGCACCGATGCGGACGCCGATTTCCCCAGCGCCAAGATCTGCGGGCTGTACCGCTTCCAGCGCCTCTATCTGCCTGCGAGCCGCTTCCTTCTGGCTGTCTGGGGCTGTTTCCAAAAAGGCTTTTGCCATCCGCAATTTCCGGCGCACATTCCCTGAAAGGTACTCGTCCGCCGTCACGAGGGAAAAGGCTTGCAGACTGAGGGAATTTCCCCGCAGCTCATCCGGGTTTTCCGGGCCTTCAATGTTGCGGAAGATCACGCCGGCAAGCTCGCTCTCCAGCTCCTCCGGGGATTTGCCGGACAGCTCGGCCATATAGCCCATATCCACACAGGCTTTCTCAGAGATAGACACCGCCAATGCTTCGCTGGCAGTATCCACGCTGGTGACGGCCACATGAGGACGAATGGTGCGCTTGGAGAACATATCAGCTTTTCTTTTTAGGTTGCCTTGTTCGTCCAGAACCTCCAGCGAACACAAGAGGCAGTAGCTGGAATCCTCGGAAAAGGCCAGTTTGTTGCCCCGGCTGCTGATAAGCCCATATTTGGCTGTAAAGCTGTCATAAAGGGAGTTCAGCTTTTTCTGCTCCGCCTGAATGTCCTCGTCCGGGTATCCTTCGGTCTGATACTCAATCAGCCTGCGGACACATTCCCGCAGCTCGATCATACCCCGGATACGGTTTTCCGCCGTAACAGAAACCTCCATCGGGTGCATGAGGCTGTTTTCACGGTAGTACACCTGACCGTCCACAATCGTGTAGCTGAAATTCCGAACGGTAGGGTCTGCGGGGATGGAGCGATCTTCTTCGTCCGGTTCCTCCAGTTCATAGGGCTTGATCTCGGCCTGAAGGAACTGGATGGCCTGGGCAAGCTGCTCCGACAGGTCAGCCCCTTCGCGGGCTTTGCAGGCGCTGTCCATCCCGAACCGGGTGGATTCCATCACCATATCGCCCAAAACCATTTCCGGGTGCTGCACAAAGTAGCGGTTCATGCGGATGCCGTTTTCATCGGTGTCCAGTTGCACCCAATCCTGCTCCAGATCGGTGATGTGATCTCTTTTTTGCAGGAACAGAATATCACTGGTGACTTCCGTTCCGGCGTTCTGCTTGAACGTGTTGTCGGGCAGGCGAATGGCTCCGATCAGGTCGGCGCGCTGGGCGAGATAGCGGCGGACAGCCGAGTTTTCCTTGTCCATCGTACCTTTCGACGTGATGAACGCAACAATGCCGCCGGGTCGTACTTTGTCCAGGGCTTTCCCAAAGAAATAGTCGTGGATCAGCCAATGGTGCTTGTCGTACCGCCTGTCCACCACCTTGAAATCCCCAAAAGGGACATTGCCGATGGCCACATCGAAAAAGCTGTCCGGCATCTGCACCGTTTCAAATCCATTGACGGAAATGCTGGCATTTTGATAGAGCTGCTGGGCGATCCTGCCGCTGATGCTGTCAATCTCCACGCCATAGGCTTTGCTGCCTGCCATATCAGCCGGAAGCAGACCGATAAAATTACCGGTGCCACAGGCCGGTTCCAAAAGGTTGCCTTGCTGGAATCCCATCTGTGACAGCGCCTTGTAAATGCCTCGGATCACTACGGGCGGGGTGTAAAATGCTGTAAGGGAACTGGCTCTGGCCGCTGCATACTCGTCCTCGTCCAACAAGGATTTGAGTTCTGCGTATTTGCTGTGGGTTTCCTCAAAGCACTGCGGCAGTCCGCCCCATCCCACATAGCGGGAAAGGATTTCCTGCTCCTCTGGTGTGGCAAGGCGTTCCTCCGCTTCGATCCGTTTCAAGCAGCGGATGGCTCTGACGTTGGCGGCAAACTTTTCGCCCGGTGTGCCGTGGCCCAGAGCATCGTCCGTAATGTGGAAATCATGGCGCTGTTCGCGTGGTATTTCGGGATGCAGAGGTGCAAAGGTGATGCGCTCACGGCGAACCCGTTTCGGAGCCAGCGTAGCCGCTTCTTCTTTTTGGGGCTGTGACAGCTCCGGGCCGCCTGCCATCTGGCTTTCATAGAGGTCAATATCCTGCTCAGTAAGCCACTCCGGTTTTTCCGGCAAAGCGTCGTACAGTTCACGCATTTTGGTGATCTGCGCTTCTACGCTGCCAGCCCACAGATGTTTTTCCGCACGTCCGCCAGCGCCCAGATAGTAGTCACAATCCGCTTTCAGACGGCTCAACAGGCGGTAATCGTCCTGAGATACCCCGATGGATTCCAGCTCATCTTCCGACACAGCAGTGAGGTCGTCAAAATTCAGGTCTGTCAACTCGTTTTGGATGAGTGCCTCCAGACTGTCATACTGCCTGCGCTCCAAAAACTGTCCGTCCAGATACCGTTCTACACGGTAATTCACCAAATCCACGTTCACCTGAATTGGGATTTCTTCGTCTGTGACCGTGGTATAGGCAATCCCTACCTTTTCCAGATCGCTGAAATCGGCATAGCTGTCATATTCTTCTTGGCAGAACTGGTCGATCAGTTCTTTTGCCTGCTCCAAAAGGGCTTGGTCTTGGGTGAGGGGCTGGGGCAGCTCGTTGATCCGCTCCATGCAGAGCGCCACATCTGCCGCGATTTCTTCTTCCGGGTCTGTATGATCGAGGAAGGATTGCAGGAGCGCACGGATTTCCTGCCGTTGTACTGTGTTGTGAAGTTGCTGGGCGATGTTCGCCGCCGCCTGGGCATCGTCCTCTCCGTAGCCCATGCGGGAACCGTCAAATTCTCCCATGAGGCGCAGCACCTGGGCGGCCACTTCCGGGTAAGGGTCTATCTGTTCTTCTTTTTGAGGCGGTTCTTGTTTGGGCGGCACCGAGAATACGGGCGCATTCTGCGTGGCAGAAACCATCATTTCCGAAGTGTCGGCTACCTGTTGAATCCTGTCCCGAACCTCCTGGGGCATTTCTTCGTCGTAAATTTGCACCGTGCGATCCGGCGCAATGTGGGCAACCGTGCGGTAGTCCCCATCCACTTCTTCCAGCCGGTTCCAAACGGTCAGCCCATTTCCCAGATGCCCGAATCCTAAATCGTAGGCTTTCTTCGGTTCCTGCACAATCTGAGGCTCTCCTTCGGATGGAATAGAACTACCGAAGGAAGAGAAATCAAAAAGGGACATCTGCTGGCTCTTCTGGGTGGGGAGCTGGCGGATGTCCGTCTGAATGAAATATTCCTTTTTGTCAATGAGCTGTGCTGTCCATCTGCCTACCAAATCCCACGAGAACACCGATTCTTTTGTGCGGGAAAGGTAGGAACCCTCCCACATGAGAAGCCCGTCCTCCTGTGGCTTATAGCCCAGACGCTGACCGTCTGCGATGATCTCGGTGTACCTGTCCTGATAGGCGGATTTGAGATAATCCGCCCGTTCCTGCTGGTCGCTGTGAACGGAAAAGAACAGCTCGATCTGCTGCTTCTTGTATTTGAGGTCGTCATCCTTGTTGGCAATAATAGCCATAATCTGCTTTTCATCAAGAAAAGCGGGCAGCTCCTGGCTGTCCGCTTGCTCCGTATCGGTTAGCTGTAAATCAGCTCCGTGAGG
>CALXAH010000055.1 GCA_944386225.1 uncultured Gemmiger sp. | reverse complement strand
GTGGCCATCAGCATCTACTTCGCCATCCTGGCGGTCAACCCCTCGCCCTTCTGCATCCTGGACGAGATCGAGGCCGCGCTGGACGACGTGAACGTGGCCCGGTACGCCCAGTACCTGCGCCGCATTTCGAATCGCACCCAGTTCATCGTCATCACCCACCGCCGCGGCACCATGGAGGCCGCCGACGTGCTCTACGGTGTGACCATGCAGGAGGACGGCGTGTCCAAGCTGCTGCGTCTGGACCTGGACGAGGTGGACGCCACCCTGGTATCCTGATCTATATAAGGAGGTGCCCATCATGGGCCTGTTTGGCAACAAGAAAAAACTGGACGACGGCCTGAAAAAGACCCGCACGGGCTTTTTCGGCGCCATCCGCAACAAACTGATCGGCAGCCAGATCACCGACGATCTGTACGATGACCTGGAAGAACAGCTGATCCTGGCCGACGTGGGGGCCGACACCGCCTTCCAGCTGGTGGAGCAGCTGCGCCATACGGTGGAAAGCCGCCACATCCGCACCGGCGAAGAGGCGCTGGAAACCCTGAAAGACCTGGTGGCCGAGCATCTGGCCGCCGACCGTCCGCTGGACCTGTCCGGCCGTCCGGCCGTGGTGCTGGTGATCGGGGTCAACGGGGTGGGCAAGACCACCAGCATCGCCAAGCTGGCCGCCCTGTACAAGGGCCAGGGCCGCAAGGTCATGCTGGCCGCGGGCGATACCTTCCGCGCCGCCGCCACCGAACAGCTGGAGGTCTGGGCCGGCCGCGCCGGTGTGCCCATCGTCAAGGCGGGCGAGGGGGCCGACCCCGCCGCCGTGATCTTCGACGCGGTCAAGTCCGCCGAGGCCCGGGGCTATGACCTGGTCATCTGCGATACCGCCGGCCGCCTGCACAACAAAAAGAACCTGATGGACGAGCTTTCCAAGATCAGCCGTTCGGTGAAAAAGGCCAGCGAGACCGCCAGTGTGGAAACCTTCCTGGTGCTGGACGCCATCACCGGCCAGAACGCCATCAACCAGGCCAGCCAGTTCATCGACGCCGCCGGGGCCACCGGTATCATCCTCACCAAGCTGGACGGCACCGCCAAGGGCGGCAGCGTCATCGCCGTCAAGGACAAGCTGGGCCTGCCGGTCCGGTTCGTGGGGGTAGGCGAGGGCATCGACGATTTGATGGAGTTTGATCCCCGCGCCTTTGCGGACGGCCTGCTGGGCGGGGAGAAGTAAACCCCGCCGGCAAATTTTCAAAATGTTCACAAAACGGCCGCAACGATAGCGCCGGCCGACTCGTACTTAAGAAAGGAGCCCTCCCCATGCTGATCTGCGCCGCCACCGGCAACGCCGGCAAACTCAAGGAACTGCGCCGCATTCTGGAGGCCCAGGGCCATCAGGTCAAAAGCCAGAAGGAGCTGGGCATCACCTGCGAGCCGGAGGAGACCGGCACCACCTTTGCGGAGAACGCCCGCATCAAGGCCCAAACCATCAGCGCCCTGGCGGGTCTGCCCACCGTGGCCGATGACTCCGGCCTGGAGGTGGACGCGCTGGGCGGCGCGCCCGGCGTCTACAGCGCCCGGTACTGCGGCCGCCACGGGGACGACGAGGCCAACAACGACAAGCTGCTGGCCGAACTGGCCGATGTGCCGGAAGGGCAGCGCGCCGCCCGCTTTGTGTCGGCGGTCTGCCTGTGGATGCCCGACGGGCGGGATCTGGTGGTTACCGGCGACTGCCCGGGCCGGGTGATCTTCGAGCGCCGGGGCACCAACGGCTTCGGCTACGACCCGCTCTTTGTGCCCGACGGGGTGGGCCTGCCGGACGGCACCACCCGCCCCAACAGCGAGGGGCTTACCTACGCCGAGCTGGCCGATGAACAGAAGGACGCCATCAGCCACCGGGGCCACGCCCTGGCCCGGCTGCAGCAGGCGCTGCCGGAGTTTCTGGCCGGCTGTGAATCCGTATAATCCGATAATCCGAATCCAGGCCCAGCGCCCCGCCGTGGGCGCGTGAGTTGACAAGGAGAAGAAATTCATGCTTACCAGCAAACAGCGGGCGGCCCTGCGCGGTGCCGCCAACACCCTGGACCCGGTCTTTCAGGTGGGCAAGGGGGAGATCGACGAAACCCTGATCAAGTCCACCGCCGACTGCCTGGCCGCCCGGGAACTGATCAAGATGAAGGTGCTGGACAACAGCCTGTACAATGCCCGCGAGGCCGCCAATATCCTGGCCGAGGCCACCGGCGCCGAGGTGGTGCAGGTGATCGGCTCCAAGTTCGTGCTGTTCCTGCAGAAGGATAAGGACAGCAAATTCACCGATATCCTGAAGTAAAAAGGCGGCGTTTGTTATGCGAGTTCTGCTGTTCGGGGGCACCTTTGATCCGCCCCACAACGGCCATATCCATCTGCTGCAGCAGGCCATCCGGGCCGTCGCGCCCGACTGGGTGGTGGTGATGCCCGCCTGCCTGCCGCCCCACAAGGCCCCCAGCGCCACCGCGCCGGATCTGCGTCTGGCCATGTGCCGCTGCTTCGAGCCCATCTTCCCCGATCTGGAGGTCAGCAGCTGGGAGATCGAGCAGGGCGGCGCCAGCTACACCATCGACACGGTGGCCATGCTGGAAGACCGGTTCCCCGGCGCGCAGATCTTCCTCACGGTGGGCAGCGATATGCTGCTTTCTTTTACCGAGTGGAAGGACTGGCAGCAGCTGCTGGCCCGTACCATCCTGGTGGTGCAGAGCCGCCGGGAAGGGGACGAGGCGCAGCTGGCCGCCGCCGCGGCCGGCCTGGAAAAGAAAGGCGGCCGGGTGGTGTTTGCCGGCGGCACACCGCTGGAGGTGTCCAGCAGCGAGATCCGCAGCGGCCACGGCCGCAAGAACATCCCGCCCCAGGCCCGGGAGATCATCCGCCGGTACGACCTGTACCGGCCCCATCCCCCCATCACCCTCGAGGGGGCCCGCCGTCTGGCCAAACGCACCCTGAGCGACAAACGGTATACCCACACCCTCAACGTGAAAAAGCTGGCGGTCAAGCTGGCAAAGCAGTACGGGGCCGACCCGGACAAGGCGGCCCTGGCCGCCCTGCTGCACGATATCGCAAAAGAACGCCCCAAGGCGGAATTATTGCAGATATTGCAGGATAATGCTATAATAGCAAAAGGTGCCGCCCAGCGGCCGGTGCCCGTGTGGCACGGGATCTGCGCGGCGCTTCTGGCACAGCACCGGTGGGGCGTGCAGGACGAGGAGGTCCTGAGCGCCATCGCCAACCACACCGCCGGAAAGCCGGGCATGTCCCGGCTGGACAAGATCATCTACCTGGCCGATATGTGCAGCGCCGAGCGCAGCTACCCTGAGGTGGACTGGCTGCGGGCCCTGCTGGCCCAGGATCTGGACCGGGCTATGGCGGTAAGCCTGGGGCAGAATATCCTGTGGATGCGCCAGCAGAACAAGCCCATCGACCCGGTGAGCCTGGCGGCCTATGACGAATTGCGGCGACCCTATCATCTGGAGGCTTTCTGAACATGAGCAATAACCAACAGCCCCGCCGGCTGAATACCGGCGGCGCCCGCGGCACCGGCAGCGGTTCCGGCTCTCCGGCCCGCCGCACCGTGCATACCTCGTCGGCCCGCAGCGGTTCCCAGGGCGGTTCCCGCACGGTTCACCATGCGCCTGCCCACAACGCCCCGCGCCGCGGCGACAGCAAAAAGAAAAAGCACGGCTGCGGTTTTTATATCTTTGTTGCCCTGCTGGTGGCCCTTGTGCTGGTAGGGGGTGCTGTTGCGGGCATATATTACTGGTTCATGAGCAGCATCGCGCCTGAAGACCCGGCCCAGTCCATCTCGGAAGAGATCCGCACCGCCGAGGAATACCGGGGCGATGTGGTCAACATCCTGGTCTGCGGCATCGACTACGAGGAAGGCCGCACCTACTCCAACGACGCAAGCTCCAACGACGGCATGACCGACATGATCCTTTACGTCAACTTTGATGTAAAGAACAAGAAGGTCAACATGCTGCAGATTCCCCGGGATACCTTCGTGGGCGAGATCGCCGGCACCACCGGCAAGATCAACGCGGTGGCCCTGCGCAACGACGGCATTCCCAGCCTGGCCCAGCTGATCAGCGACCAGCTCAAACTGCCGGTGGACTACTACGCCACCATTGACATGCAGTCCCTGAAAGAGATCGTGGATCTGTTCGGCGGTATCGAGGTCTATGTGCCCCATGACATTTCCTATAAGGGCAGCCTGATCGAAGAAGGCGTGCGTACCCTGGACGGCGACGCGGCGGAATTCTTTGTCCGCTGCCGCTACGGTGAAGGCTACGCCAACAGCGACATCGACCGGCTGAATATGCAGCGCAACTTCTACGCGGCGCTGTTCCGCCGGTTCCGTACTCTGACGGTGGGCGACCTGATCAAGATGGTTCCGGTGGCGGTCAAGTACCTGACCACCGATATGTCCGCGGGTACCATGGCCAGCGTGGGCCTGTCCCTGCTGCAGGTGGATTCCGCCGACATGATGATCTGCCAGATGCCGGTGTACAACGGCCAGCCGTACAATAAACAATCGGTGGTTGTAGCCGACCCGGTGGGCACCGCCGATCTGCTCAACACCTATTTCCGCACCTACGGCGAACAGGTTCCGGCCGAACAGCTTGAACTGGCCGAGTGGGGCACCACTTCCAGCACCCCCACCGATCCCAATGTGCAGTATATGGGCCAGCTGGACGCCGATGCCGAAGCCGAAAAAGAAGCCAACGGTGTGGATAACTGACCACATCCCCCACCCATAAAGGAGGCAAATCTATGGAAAGCAAAGAACTGGCCATTGCCGCCGCCAAGGTGCTGGACAAGAAAAAAGCTGCCAGCGTCAAGGCGCTGCATGTGCGCGATCTGACCGTACTGGCGGATTACTTTGTGATCGCCAGCGGTACCTCGTCCACCCACGTGAAGAGCCTGGCCGAAGAACTGGAGTTCCAGCTGGAGCAGCAGGGCGTCAAGCCCCTGCGCACCGAGGGCATGGACGCCCGCAACTGGATCGTGCTGGACTACGGCGAGGTCATTGTGCATGTGTTCTATCCGGAAGCCCGCAGTTTCTACGATCTGGAGCACCTGTGGGCCGACGGCGAGGAGCTGGATCTGGCCCCTTACCTGATCGAGGAAGAAACCAAGACCGAGGAATAAAAACACGCCGCGCCCCCGGGCGCGTTCGGGAAAGTTTATACGGGAGTTGATCGCTTGTGAAATACGATTACAAAGCCATTGAGAAAAAGTGGCAGAAGGTGTGGCAGGACGAAAAGACCTTCCATGTGGAGATAGACCATACCAAGCCCAAGTTCTACGCCCTGGTGGAGTTCCCCTATCCCAGCGGACAGGGTCTGCATGTGGGCCATCCCCGCAGCTACACCGCGCTGGACATCGTGGCCCGCAAAAAGCGGCTGTGCGGCTACAATGTGCTGTACCCCATGGGCTGGGACGCTTTCGGCCTGCCCACCGAAAACTACGCCATGAAGAACCACATCCACCCGGAAATCGTTACCCGGAACAATGTGGCCCGCTTCAAGAGCCAGCTGCAGAGCCTGGGCCTGTCCTTTGACTGGGACCGGGAGATCAACACCACCGATCCCTCCTACTACAAGTGGACCCAGTGGATCTTCCTGCAGCTGTACAAGCACGGTCTGGCCTACAAGAAGGAAATGAACGTGAACTGGTGCCCCGGCTGTAAGGTGGTGCTGGCCAACGAGGAGGTCGTGGACGGCAAGTGCGAGCGCTGCGGCACCGAGACTACCCATAAGGTCAAGAGCCAGTGGATGCTGCGCATCACCGCCTACGCCGACCGCCTGATCGACGATCTGGACGGCCTGGACTTCATCCCCCGCGTGGTCACCCAGCAGAAGAACTGGATCGGCCGCAGCCACGGCGCCGAGGTCACCTTCGGCACCACCGCCGGCGACGAGCTGGTTGTCTACACCACCCGCCCGGATACCCTGTTCGGCGCCACCTACATGGTGCTGAGCCCGGAGCATCCCATCCTGAAATCCTGGGAGAGCCGCCTGACCAACCTGGACGCCGTCCATGCCTACCAGGCCGAGGCCGCCCGCAAGAGCGACTTTGAGCGCACCGAGCTGGCCAAGGACAAGACCGGCGTGCGTCTGGAGGGTGTGGAGGCCATCAACCCGGTCAACGGCAAGGTCATCCCCATCTTCATCTCCGACTACGTGCTGGCCAGCTACGGCACCGGCGCCATCATGGCGGTGCCCGCCCACGATACCCGCGACTACGACTTCGCCAAGGCCTTCAACCTGCCCATCATCGAGGTGGTGGCCGGCGGCGACATCACCAAGGAAGCCTTTACCGACTGTGCCACCGGCAAGATGGTCAACAGCGGTTTCCTCACCGGTATGACGGTGGAAGAAGCCAAGAAGGCCATCACCGAATGGCTGGAAAAAGAGGGCAAGGGCCACGCCAAGGTCAACTTCAAGCTGCGCGACTG
>CALXAH010000054.1 GCA_944386225.1 uncultured Gemmiger sp. | reverse complement strand
GCCCGGTAGTTCAGTTGGTTAGAACGCTAGCCTGTCACGCTAGAGGTCGTGAGTTCGAGCCTCATCCGGGTCGCCATTTGCCTCTGTAGCTCAGTTGGTAGAGCAGGGGACTGAAAATCCCCGTGTCATTGGTTCGATTCCGATCGGAGGCACCATTTTGCGGCTTTAGCTCATCTGGTAGAGCGCCACCTTGCCAAGGTGGAGGTAGCGAGTTCGAGCCTCGTAAGCCGCTCCACAAACAGCAGCTGATCAACCGGCTGCTCATACGGTGCCGTGGCCAAGTGGTAAGGCAAAGGTCTGCAAAACCTTCATTCACCAGTTCAAATCTGGTCGGCACCTCCAGAACTCCCGAATGCGTACGCGTTCGGGAGTTTTTCTGTTGTGCAACCGCCAGTTGACAAAGTTCCGCGTATACTTGGTGGACGAAACCACCCTGTCCCTGTATACTGGAAAGCAGAAACAAGGAGGGATGCGGTATGAGCCTGGGACAAACAATCTGCCGTCTGCGCAGTCAGAAGGGCCTTTCGCAAAGTCAGCTGGCAGACCAGCTGGGGGTATCAAGGCAGTCGGTATCCAAATGGGAAACCGATGCGTCCGCACCGGATCTGGAAAATCTGATTAAACTGCATGAACTGTTCGGGGTGACTATGGATCAGCTGATTCTGGACGAGGCGCCGCAATCCCAAACGGAACCGTCTGTACCAGCGCCTGTCTGTCCGCAGGCCGTGCCTGCCCGTATTCTGGTATTCCTGCTGCTGTTCGGTATCGGTGCCCTTGCGCTGGTGCTGTGTACACTGCAGGGGGATCCGGTTGCCGGGCTGATGCTGGCAGTTCCGTTTTTTATTCCGGCCCTGATCTGTATTTATGCAAAAAAGCGGTGGGCCCTGTGGTGCGGCTGGTCTGTGTATGGAACGATGTACCTGGCCGCCGTTATGTTTACACGGTTTTCCAGCAGCCTGTTTTTCTGGAAGTTTATAGCCCGGTGGATTACCCGTCCGGGCGAAAGTTGGCAAATGTACCAGACCTATTGGCTTGACCTTCTTGTAGCGGCCCTGGCACTCGCTGCTTTTGCGCTTCTTGCGGCTTGTACACTGCGCAGCTTCCGCTCGCTGCAAATTGCGGCTGGCCGTGCCCGGCGGGGCATAGCGGCAGGCTGTGCGGCATATCTGGTTCTCCTGTTTCCGCTTCCGCTGGCCCTTGCCAATGCGGGATTCGGCATACTGCCCGGTTTGCTGGCTCTGCTCCGCATGGCGGTTCTGGTGGCCCTTCTGGTGTATGGCACGGCCCTGCATCGCGCCGGTAAGGCGGCCTGAACCTTACCAACCCGGAATAAAGGCGGCAGCTTTTTCTGCGCACGCCATGCGCGGAAACGGCTGCCGCTTTCTGCGACCATGAATAAACTGTAAATTCCTGCGCCGGAATTGCTCTTGCCGGGCAAAGATGGTATAATAATTTAGTACGTACCGGGATTCCCGGTTAAATTGCCGCAAAAAGGAGGACGCATCATGCGTTTCCAGACAGTACTGTTTGACGTTGACGGGACGCTGATCCATTCCAGCCCGGGAATTTTGCAGACCCTGCGCGAGACCTTTGAACGCATGGGGGTAGACTGCTCCGGATTTGATCTGCAGCAGTACCTGGGGCCTCCGCTCCGGCGTACCTTTTCGCAGCACTTCCAGGATCCGGAGGACGTGGAAAAAGCGGTTACCCTCTATCGGGCGCTGTATAAAGAGAGCGGTCAGTATGCCTGCCGCCTGTTTCCCGGTGTGGAGGAGATGCTCCGCCGCCTGCACGAGGAGGGCATCCTGCTTTGTACCGCTACCTCCAAACCGGCTGAGGTAGCCCGCCCGATTCTGGAACACCTGGGTATCGACCGCTGGTTCACCATTATCGGCGGCGCCGCAATGGACAGCAGCCTGGACACCAAGACGGCTGTGATGCGGCATGTGCTGTGCCAGCCCCCTGTGGCCGGTCGCCCGGCCCTGATGGTAGGGGACCGGCGCGACGACATGGAGGGTGCACGCAATTGCGGCCTTCCCGCCGCCGGGGTCTTATATGGGTATGGTACCCGGCAGGAACTGGAACCTTACGCACCGGCTTTCCTTGCGCCGGATTGTGAAAGCCTGACCAAGTTTATTCTCGAATCCTGAATTCCGACGAACGGAGGATCTGAAAATGGCAAAACGAAAAGCATCCCGCAAAACGGGCGGCTTCAGCCTGGAAAACATGAGCAAAAAGCAGAAGCAGGCGGCCATCGTATTGGCTTGCTGCGTACTGGCGATCCTGATCACATCCATTGTAGTGGGGGTTGTGGTAGGAGGGGCAGGTCGTTCCAACGAGCCTTCCTCACAGAGCGGCCCCTCTTCCACCAGCAACGGCTACGACAGCAGCGAATTTGTGATTGATGAAACCAGCTCTGCCATCCTGGCTGAAACCAGTGATGCCGGCGACGAGTACGTGGAACAGACCGTTTTTGTGGGCGATTCCAACACAGTCCGTTTCAACCAGTACAACCTGCTCACCCTGGACCAGTTTGTAGGCAAGGAGAGTATGGGCATTCAGGAAGTAACCACAGCCAAGTGCGTATACTTCAAGAATGACAATACCGCATACACCATTCCGGAGGCGCTGGCCAAGATGAAACCCCGCCGGATCGTGATGACCTTTGGCACCAACAACGCTGACGGCAGTATGTCTGCTGACGCTTTCATCGAGAGTTACCGCAGCGCCGTCAAGGCCATCCAGGAGGCCTATTCTTACTGCGATATCATCATCAACGCGATTCCTCCGGTCAGCAGCTCTACCAGCGGCTACAATGTGGATATGCAGACGGTGGACGAATTCAACTACGCGCTGGTAAAAATGTGTGAGGAGGACGGTCTCAAGTTCCTCAATACCAGCGAAGTCCTCAAGGGCGAAGACGGATATGCCCGGGCGGAGTATATGTCCAGCGACGGCATTCACCTGAGCCAGAGCGGTCTGAAAAAGATCCTGGAATATCACCGTACCCATGCGTACGAGACAGAGGATCGCCGTC
This sequence comes from uncultured Gemmiger sp., assembly GCA_944386225.1. Classification (GTDB taxonomy): domain Bacteria; phylum Bacillota; class Clostridia; order Oscillospirales; family Ruminococcaceae; genus Gemmiger_A. The sequence continues at coordinate 3,506 of CALXAH010000054.1, read as the reverse complement.
CGGATACCAATAACATTCCCAAGCGGGCAAAGAACCCGGTGGATACCGGCACTACGACCCCGTCTTCTTCCGCTACGCCGGAACCCACCCAATATACTGCCAACTACTATACCGAAAGCAGCGGCGGCACCCTGACCTATGGGGATAAGACGGGCCAGAGTTCGGTAAGCGTGCCGGTTTCTGCGTCCGACAGCGTAACGGTGACCGCTGTCCCTGCCGAGGGGTATGTGTTCCTGAAATGGAGCGACGGTGTAACCAGCGCGGCCCGTACAGACAAGAATTTCAAACAGAACATTTCTGTAACGGCAATGTTCATGAAGCTTACCGTTACTGCCAGCAAGACCACGGTGCAGCCTGGCGAAGCCGTTACTCTGACCGCATCGGTCAGTCGCGGCGATAAGTATGCCGCTGAAGTAAAGTGGAGCGGTTCGGGCATTGACGGAACCACCGGCGCCAGCTGCACCTTCAAGTCCAGCAACCCGGGCGATTATTTGATCGAAGCCAGTGTGACGGTGGATGGCGTGACTGCCAAGACCCAGATTACCATCAAGGTGGAGACGGCGGCAACGCCCACCCCGTCTCCGACACCTACCCCCACTCCGACCCCGACAGTGACCCCGACAGCCACTCCGACCCCGACGGCGACCCCCACGCCGTCGGCTACTGCGGAACCTACAGCAACTGCCACTCCGGAGACAACCGATTCCTCAGCGAATTCTTCTGAGAACGGAAACAGTACAGAGGGGGAAAACACCTGAGCATTGCGCAAGAATTTGCAGAGAGGAATTGACGAGTATGAATCTGACCGTATTGGGCTGCGGCCGTTGGGGGACCTTTCTGGCTGGCTATCACTGTGCACGCAACAATGTCGTGCTGTGGGGGCGGCCTGGTTCCCGCAGTATGATGGCCCTGCAGACGGAGCGGAAAAATGAGTACATGATCCTGCCGGATAAGCTCCGGCTGGAAACGGATCTGGCCAGAGCACTGAACTTTGCGGATTCTGTAATTATTTCCATCAGCGCCCAGCAGCTGCGATCTCTGGCGGCACAGCTGCAAACCTATCCCATCTCCGGAAAAACCTTTATTCTTTGCATGAAGGGCATCGAAGCGGAGAGCGGAAAGCGGCTGACCCAGGTGTTCCGGGAAGAAGTCCGCCAGCCGGTCAAACTGGCCGTGTGGGTCGGTCCTGGCCACGTGCAGGATTTTTCCGCGGGTATCCCCAACTGTATGGTGGTGGATTCTGACGACCCGGCGGTTACCGAATCGATCGTGGAAGATCTGAGCTCGGATCTGATCCGCCTTTACAAAGGCGGTGACCTGATCGGCACGGAAGTGGGGGCCGCAGCCAAGAACGTGATCGGAATCGCGGCCGGCATGCTGGATGGCGTAGGCTATACAAGCCTGAAAGGTGCCCTTATGGCCCGCGGCGCGCGGGAAATTGCCCGCCTGATCCGCGCCATGGGCGGTAACGAGCTGTCCGCCTACGGACTGTGCCATCTGGGCGACTACGAGGCGACGCTGTTTTCCGCCCACAGCCACAACCGGCTCTTCGGCGAGTGCTTTGTTCAGGGTAAACCCTGCAACTATCTGGCAGAAGGGGCCGCAACGGTAAAGGCGCTGGTTCGTCTTGGCGAGATTTACCAGGTGGATCTGCCTATCTGCAAAACCGTTTACTGCATGCTTTATGAAGGGCATCCTGTGGATCAGGCTCTGCCTACCCTGTTTGCACGCAGCGTAAAAGGCGAATTTTACATCTGAATCAGGAAAAGCCCGCCGATGCTTTGCGTATCGGCGGGCTTTTTCGGCCTTCTAACCAACGCGGCCTGCGCCATATCCTGTAAAAGGGAAGAATCCGCGTATGTGGCCGGGGGGGAGAAGGTATGGAAGCATTCCTTGCACATCTGACAGAATTTTTGTGGAGCTGGCCACTGCCGCTGGCGCTGGCCGGGACAAATTTTATGCTGACCCTGCGGCTGCGGGGAATCCAGAGATACAGCTTGTACGCCGTCCGGTTGAGCCTGCGGGCGGCAGAAACGCAAAAGGGAATCTCCGCCTTCGGGGCCCTGGCCACGTCGGTGGGCGCTGCCATGGGGGCCGGGAACATCCTGGGTATGGGGGTGGCGGTTGCTGCGGGCGGCCCCGGAGCGGTATTTTGGTTTGGCGTGGCAGGTGTGCTGGGGATGGCCGCCCAGTATGCGGAAAGCAGCTTGTCCCTGACCAGCCGGAACACCGATGCAGAGCATCAGCACTGGGGTGGGCCTATGCTGGTGCTGCAGAAAGCCGGCTATCCAGGTATCGGCAAGCTGTATGCCGGGTTTGCGGTTCTGGCATCATTGGGAACGGGCTGCGTGCTGCAGGCCCATGCTGTGGTGCAGGCTCTTTCTCCCTGGCATATCCCGGCCTATACGGTGATTGGTGCACTGGTGGCGCTCAGCGGTGCTGTGATCCTGTGGGGGGGATCGGGTATCGCCCGTGCCAGCGAACGGCTGGTTCCCGCTATGATCCTGCTCTATCTGGCCGGATGCGGCGGATTGCTGCTGCTTTGCCGCCATCGGATCGCGTCCGCCATACTCGTGATCGGGAGGCAGGCCTTTGCCCTCCGCCCCATGCTGGGCGCAGGCATAGGAGCTGCAATCCGGAACGGATTTGCCCGCGGCTTGCTGGCAGGGGAGGCGGGCCTGGGAACCTGCGGAATCGCCGCAGCAGGCACGGACGCGAATCCGGACAATCAACCGCTGATCGCGATGAGTGCGGGAATCTGGACAACGCTCCTGGGCATACTGACGGGATTGGCTATTACCGCGGCTGGTCTGGCTTTTCCCGGTCAGCTGACCGAAATTCCCGCCGGGGAATATACGCTGCGGGCGTTCTCGCTGCTTCCGGGTGGCACGGGCCTTTTGGCGGTTTGTCTCTGTATTTTCTCCTTCACCAGTATTCTGGGCTGGTGCTATTATGGCCAGGTCAGCGCGCGGACGCTGGGAGGCGGAGAAAAATCAGTTTACATCTATAAAGTTTTGTTCCTTCTGGTGTTGGGCGGAGCGCTTTGGGCAGACGGTGAAATGCTGTGGATTTGCGCCGATCTGCTGAATGGACTGCTGGCACTGCCCAATCTGTTCTCTTTATGGCGATTGCGCAGGCAAATCCCCGGTGTATGGTTGACGAACCGCAAGGAATAAGGGATAATAGATAAGAAAGAATACAACTAGAGGGAAGGAACCCATATGGCATATTACCATTGCATTTTGTTTGATGTGGACGGAACACTGCTGGATTTTGAGGCGTCGGAAAGCAAGGCGCTTACAGAGACGCTTACTCACTACAATTGGCCTACGGACGCCGAAACCCAGGAAACCTACCGGCGTATTAACCGTGACTTATGGTCGGCGCTGGAGCAGGGAAAGGTCAAAAAAGACCGGCTGGTGATCCAGCGGTTTGAGAAGTTTATGCAGGCGATCCAGGTGTCGGGCAACGCCGCTGAGGTAAACCGGTTTTATCTGGACCGGCTG
>CALXAH010000053.1 GCA_944386225.1 uncultured Gemmiger sp. | reverse complement strand
GGACAGCGCCACCTGCGCCGCCTGCACCTACATGCTGGGCGCCGCCACCGAGGCCAAGGAGCATTTCGGCGATGCCATCGATATGGTGGAATACAAGTTCACGGTAAAAGAGAACATCGCCCGCTTCAAGAAGATGGGGGTCAAGAACCTGCCCAGCATCTATATCAACGGCAAGCTGAAGTTCGCCTCCCTCATTCCCAGCAAGGAAGAGCTGGAGAAAGCCATTCAGGAAGTACTGTAAACCAACTTGTGCCGCGGAGAAAACTCGCGGCACTTTCTGAAAGGGTCCACCATGGAACTGTATCTGATTACCGGGTTTTTGGGTGCGGGTAAAACCACCTTTTTGCGGGAGTTTGTCCGCCGGTTTGCGGGCAAGCGCCTGCGGCTCATCATCAACGAATTCGGCAAAGCCGGTGTGGACGGGGCGCTGCTGCGGGATGTGAACGCCGTGATGGCCGAGATCACCAACGGCTCCATCTTCTGCGCCTGCCGCCTGGACAAGTTTGAGGACGAACTGCGCCGCTGCGTCGCCGACGCGCCGGATGTGGTGATCGTGGAGGCCTCCGGGCTTTCGGATCCCACCAGCGTACAGACTGTGCTGGGGCGGGAGGAGTTTGGCGCCATTCAGTACCAGGGCAGCGTGTGCCTGGTGGATACGCCCCGGCTGGAGCGGGTGCTGCATACCGCCCGGGTATGCCCCAAACAGCTGATGGTGAGCAGCCTGGTGCTGCTGAACAAGACCGACCTGGCCAGCGAAGAACAGCTTCGCGCAGCCGAGGCAGCCGTGCGGGAGCGCAACCCCGAAGCGGTGGTGCGCGCCACCCGGTTCGGCGCGTTTGATCCGGTCTGGATGCAGGACATTCACCCGCTGGGCGGCACCGATGTGACCGGGCAGCCGGACATCCGGCTGCAGAAGCAGCTGATCGAGCTGGATCCTGCCATGACGGTGGAGCAGCTGACCGGCGCGCTGCGTCTGATCGCCGAGGACAGCTGGCGCATCAAGGGGTTTGCCCGGCTGGAGGGACGCAGCCTGCTGGTGGATTGTGTGGGCCCTGCTGTACGTATTTGTGGCACGGATATTGAGACGGAACAGGAAAACCGGCTGGTGCTGCTGGCCGGGCCGGGGATGCCGCTGCGCCGGGCGGTCAAGCAGGCAATCCGGTGGTACCCGGGCCTGATCCGGGAGGTTTGGGAATGATTGAATCCATTTTACAGCGTTTTGCCCAGGGCGAGGATCTGACCAAAGAAGATCTGTGCGCGCTGCTGCGCGTGCCGGTGGGCAGCTATGCGTATTACCGTCTTTTGGCCGAAGCCAACAACTATTCCCGCAAGGCGTTTGCGGGAAAGGGGCTGCTGTTCGGGCAGATCGGGCTGGACATCCAGCCCTGCCGCATCAACTGCAAATTCTGCAGCCTGGCAGCCGATATGCTGAAGGGCTGCGCCCCCTTTGTCCGGGATATGGACGACACGGTGCGGCTGGCGAAAGAACTGGCCGATTCCGGCGTGCGGGATGTGTTCCTGATGACCACGGCGGAGTTTTCTCCGGAGCGTTTTCTGGACTACGGGCGCGCGGTGCGGGCGGTTCTGCCGGACGATGTGCGTCTGGTAGCCAATGTGGGCGACTTTGATGAGGCTTACGCCCTCCGGCTGCGGGAAGCGGGCTTTACCGGGGTCTATCACATCTGCCGCCTGGGCGAAGGGGTGGACACCGGCGCGTCGGTGGAGACGCGGGTGCGCACCCTGGACGCGGTCAAGGCGGCCGGGCTGGAACTGTATTACTGCGTGGAGCCCATCGGCCCTGAACACACCGACGAGCAGCTGGCAGAGGAAATGCTGCGGCCCCGCCGGTACCCGGTAGGGGTGATGGCCGTGATGAAGCGCACCGCCGTGCCCGGCACGCCGCTGGCCCCGCGGGGCGAGATCAGCGCGGCACGGCTGGCCCAGATCTGCGCCACTGCCACCCTGGCGATGCGTCCGGAGCGGGCCATGTGCGTGCACGAGCCGGATGAGCTCTGCCTGATGGCGGGGGCCAACCAGCTGTACGCCGAATGCGGGGCCAATCCCCGCGATACCGAAGCCGAAACGAGCAAAGGCCGCGGATTCTCCGTGGCGGACGCCCGTGCAATGCTGCGAAAGGCAGAATGGAGCTGAACGTATGAAACGCGAAACGGAATTGGTACAGACCCTGCTGGATTGGGGCGCCTACCGGGCGGGTATCGTGCCGGTGGAAGCCATCGAATTTGAGCCGGAGTTCCGCAAAATGTGCGAGTCCAACGCCTGCGGGATGTACGGCAAAAGCTGGATGTGCCCGCCCTGCGTGGGGCCGGTGGACGAACTGATTGCCCGGGCAAAGGGCTACCGCTGGGCGCTTGTGTACCAGACGGTGGACAGCCTGGAGGACAGCTACGACTTTGAGGGCATGATGGCTGCCGGCCAGCGGATGAACGAACTGACCCAGCAGGTGCGTGCGGAACTGGCGGAGGAATTCGGGCCGGAGGCGCTGCACCTGGGGGCGGGCGGATGCCGCCTGTGCAGCGTCTGCGCCAAGCGGGAGGATAAGCCCTGCCGCTTCCCGGACAAGGCGCTGGCCTCGCTGGAAGCCTACGGCATGAACGTGTCCCGTCTGGCGGAACTGGCGGGTATGAAGTACATAAACGGGCAGGATACCGTGACCTATTTCGGCGCGGTGCTGTTCGGCCGCGGAAAGTGAGGGAATTTCATGGCAGTTGTGACGATCAACGGGGCCCCCTTTGCCGCGGAACCGGGAACCCTTCTGAGTGATGTGGTAAGCCCGCATATCCACCTGGAGACCCCCTGCGGGCGGCTGGGCCGGTGCGGCAAATGCCGTGTGGTGGCTCATGGCGAACTGAGCAAGCCTTCCGCGGAAGAAACCAGGCTTCTCACCGCCGATGAACTGGCGCAGGGCGTGCGCCTTGCCTGCTGCACCCGGGTTCTGGGGGATTGTCAGGTTACCGCCGGGGACGAAGCCCAGGCGTATGTGCTGGGCAGCGAGCAGGCGCTGGCCGCCCATGACCCCCTGTTCTCCCGCTGGGGCGCGGCCATTGATATCGGCACCACCACCCTGGCCACCTGCCTCTATGACAAAAACGGCACGCTGCTGGCGCAGGCGGGCTGCATGAATCCGCAGGCCCGCTGGGGTGCGGACGTCATCACCCGCATCGGCGCGGCGCTGAACGGGGAGTCCGAGGCGCTGGCCCGGAGCATCCGTGAAAAGCTGGATGAACTGCTGGGAGAAATGGCGCAAAAGGCCGGGATCCCCGCGGAGGAAATCGACGCGGTGGTGATCACCGGCAACACCGCCATGCTGTATCTGCTGACCGGCACGAATCCGGACTGCCTGTCCCACGCGCCCTTTGAGGCCGACCGGCTGTTCGGCGAAACCCTGCGGGGTGAACAGCTGGGGCTGCGCTGTGCCGACGCGGCGGTGTATCTGCCCCGCTGCTTTTCCGCCTTTGTGGGCGCGGATACCGCCACGGCCCTGCTGGCCAGCGGCATCACCCGCCAGGACGGCACACGGGTAATGGCGGATATCGGCACCAACGGCGAAATCGTGCTGTGGGATCAGGGAACGCTGCTGTGCTGTTCCACGGCGGCAGGCCCTGCCTTTGAGGGCGCGGGCCTGACCATGGGCATGGCCGGACGGGACGGCGCCGTAGACCACGTCACGGTGGAAAACGGCGAACTGAAAGCCCATGTGCTGGGCGGCGGCGAAGCGGTGGGCATCTGCGGCAGCGGTGTTGTGGATGCGCTGGCCTGTCTGCTGGAGACCGAACAGATGGACGAGACCGGTTTTCTGGATCCGGAACCGGCGGTGATCTGCAGCAAGGTAACGCTGGCACAGAAGGATGTGCGGGCGGTTCAGCTTGCCAAGAGCGCGGTGGCTGCCGGGATCACTACCCTGCTGGAAACCGCCGGCAAAAAGCCGGAGCAGGTGGAGGAACTGGCGGTGGCCGGCGGATTCGGCAGCTATCTGGACGTGAACAGCGCGGGCCGCATCGGGCTGATTCCCGAAAAGCTGGTGCCGCGGGTGCGGGTACTGGGCAACGCGGCGCTGCAGGGCGCGGCGATGCTGCTGCTGGACCGGACACTGACCGCTGCCTGTGAGGCGCAGACGCTGCAGGGCAAGACGGTGGATCTGACCTCCAGCCCGCTGTTTTTGCAGGCATACACAGACGGAATGTTTTTTGAATAAACCAGGCTGCGCGCATACGGGGAAGCGGGTGAAAGTCCCGCACGGTCGCGCCACCGTGATGGGCCCAGTGCCCAAAGCCGGGAAACCGTACGCAGCCTTTCTCACGATTTGCGCAGGACGGATCGTGCCCAGCCAAAGCAGATGCTGCGGAAGCAAGAGGCCGGTGCGCAAAGCGCACCGGCTTCTTTTATAAAAAGGAGGATATACTCTATGACCCAAAAAAATAAAAACATCCTGATCGTGGCGTTGCTGGTGGTGGTTGTTGTGCTGCTGGCCGCTGTCTGGATGGTGTTCCGGCCGCAGGGCGTTGCGGGGGAAAAGCAGCTTGTCGTTTCGGTTGTGGACGCGGAAGGCAACACGGAAGAATTCAGCTTTTCCACCAGCCAGGAATTTCTGCGCGGGGCGCTGGAGGAGCAGGGCCTTGTAAAGGGTGAAGAATCCCAGTACGGCCTGTATGTAACCGAGGTGAACGGCCTGGCCGCGGACGAAAGCCAGCAGCAGTGGTGGTGCTTCACCAAAGGCGGCGAGGACGTGATGACCGGTGTGGACAGCACGCCGATCGCCGACGGCGATCACTTTGAGATCACCCTGAAAACCGGGTACTGATCGTGAAAAGCACGCGGCGAATCGCGGTGACCGGGCTGCTGGCGGCGCTGCTGGTGGTATCCAAGTTTGCGCTGGACGGACTGCCCAATGTGGAACTGGTCAGCCTGCTGATTATTCTCTACACTCTGGAGTTCCCGCCCCTGGCCCTGCCCGCGGTTTACACCTATGTGATGCTGTACGGTCTGCTCAACGGCTTCGGCCTTTGGTGGATCGGCCAGCTGTATATCTGGCTTGTGCTCATGCTGCTGACCCATCTGATGCGGCAAAACCGTTCGGTTCTGATCTGGGCGGTGGTCAGCGGCTTGTTCGGGCTGTGCTACGGGGCGCTGTACGCGCTGTCCTACGGGGTTATGAACGGGCCGGCTGCCGGTGTGGCCTGGTGGATCTCCGGCATTCCCTTTGATCTATTGCATGGTGCGGGGAATTTCCTGGTGGCGCTGGTTCTGATGCCTCCGCTCCGCCGGGGAATCCAGCGGGTAAAGCAAAGTTTTCCGGACATTCTGTAAAGAATGTACCACTTGGGCGGATTCGCCGTTTTTCGGTTGACGAACGGTTCCTTTTCTGGTAAGATAATCGCTAACAGAAAGAAAGGAGACGGTTTGCCAATCATGGACGACGGTGACAGTAACACCCCCGCCAATCCTTTCTTTTACCGGCGCAAACAGAATACGAATCGGAAAAGACATGGCCTGCGCTTACGCATGTAGCGCGTCAGGCTGTGTCTTTTTGCGTATTTATCCGGTTTGCCGGCAAACAGTAAGGAGGAATTCTGATTGAACGATTCGCTTATCTTTATGATTCTGCTGCAGGTTTTTCTGATCATGCTGAACGCGGTGTTCGCCAGCGCGGAGATCGCGGTAATTTCCATCAACGACGCCAAACTGGCCCGGATGGCGGCCGCCGGTGACAAGCGGGCCATGCGGCTGGCCCGTCTGACCAGCCAGCCTGCCCGTTTTCTGGCCACCATTCAGGTTGCCATTACCCTGTCGGGCTTTTTGGGCAGCGCTTTTGCGGCCGAAAACTTTTCCGACGGCCTGGTGGAATGGCTGGTAAGCCTGGGTGTACAGATTCCGGCCGCCACGCTGGACGCCGCCGCCGTAATCATCATCACCCTGATCCTGTCCTATTTCACCCTGATTTTCGGCGAGCTGGTTCCCAAACGGGTAGCCATGCGCAAAGCTGAGGCGCTGGCGCTGGGCATTTCCGGGCTGATTGCGGCCATCGCCAAGGCGTTTGCCCCCATCGTGTGGTTCCTGACGGTCTCCACCAACACGGTTCTCCGTCTGCTGGGGATCGACCCCAACGCAGAGGACGACACCGTCAGCGAGGAAGAAATCCGCATGATGGTGGATGTGGGTATGCAGAAAGGCACCATCGACCGGGAGGAAAAGCAGTTCATCCAGAACGTTTTCGAGTTCGACGACCGCACTGCCGGGCAGATCGCCACCCACCGCACCGATCTTACCATTCTGTGGGCCGATGAGACCATGGAGGAGTGGGACGCCACCATACATAACAGCCGCCATACCCGGTATCCGGTATGCGGGGAATCGGCAGACGATGTATTGGGCATCCTCAATGCCAAGGATTATTTCCGCCTGGCCGACCGAAGCCGGGAAACCGTGATGAAGCAGGCTGTGGAACCGGCGTATTTTGTGCCCGACAGCGTGCGGGCCGACGTATTGTTCCGCAACATGCGCAGCGGCTGTCATCCCCTGGCGGTCGTGCTGGATGAACACGGAGGCATGACCGGTATTGTCACGATCAGCGATCTGGTGGAACAGCTGGTGGGCGAGCTGCGGGAGGATCTCCGCTGCCAGAACGATCTTCCGATGATTGAGGCGGTTGAACCGGGCGTCTGGCGTATCCGGGGCGATGCTTCGCTGGAGGAGGTAGCCAGGACGCTGGATATTCATCTTCCCTGCGACGAATTCGACACCTTTACCGGGCTGGTATTCAGTGCGCTTCCCACCATCCCCCGGGATGGTTCCAAGGCGGATGTGGAAACGGCGGGGCTTTCCATCCATGTTACCGGCATCCGCAATCATCAGATTGAGAGTGCTCTGGTCACCTTAAAGGAACCCGCCAAACAGACGGCCGGCCTTGCGGACTGACCGCGGCTTGTGTATAAAACGGAACACCCCGCCGGATCCGGGCGAACCGGACTGGCGGGGTGTTCCGTTTATTCGTTTATTCCACGTTTCGCCCGTTTTTTGCCTTGCAGATCAGCTGGGTCATGGTGCCCATGGGGCAATAGACGCACCAGCTGCGGGGCTTGAACAGCACCATGGTGATCAGCCCCAGCACGGTGGAGGTGAGCATGACGCTGTAGAATCCAAAGGCGAACTGGGCCACGCCGGGGTGGAACAGGGTGCCGTGGTAGGCCCAGTGCCAGGGCAGCTTGAAGGTCCACAGCAGGGTGACCACCTGTTTCAGGTCCCGGGCCCCGGCAAAGACCAGGTAGGTGTTCCACAGCATCAGGAAGAACATGGCAAAGAAAAAGACCAGGAATCCGTAGCGGAACGCCTTGCTTTTCATCCAGCGGGGCATATCC
>CALXAH010000052.1 GCA_944386225.1 uncultured Gemmiger sp. | reverse complement strand
CAAGGCCCCGAACGCCGAGCAGTATGCCCAGGCAAAACAGGAACTGGAGGCCGAACTGGCCCGCTGGGAGGTGGAGTAAATGGAACCGATCAAGGAAGCAACCCGCGTAAGCTTCGGTAAGGCGCTGGCCGAGCTGGCGCCGGAATATCCCGGCCTGGTGGTATTGGACGCCGACCTGGCGGCCGCCACCCGCACCGACATCTTTGCCAAGGCCTGGCCCGACCGGTTTGTGGACTGCGGCATCGCCGAGTGCAACATGCTGGGCGTGGCGGCCGGTCTGGCGGCGGCGGGCAAGATCCCCGTGGCGGCCAGCTTTGCCATGTTCAGCGCCGGGCGCGCCTTTGAGCAGATCCGCAACTCGGTGGGGTATCCCCATCTGAACGTAAAGATCGCCGGCAGCCACGCGGGTGTGAGCGTGGGCGAGGACGGCGCCACCCACCAGTGCCTGGAGGATGTGGCCCTGATGCGCACCATCCCGGGCATGACCGTTCTCTGCCCGGCGGACGCCTTCTCCATGCGGGAAGCGGTGCGGGCCATGCTGGACCATGAGGGCCCGGTGTACATCCGCCTGGGCCGTCTGGCGGTGAACAGCATCTACCACGACCGTCCCGCCGGTTGGCTGAAGATCGGCAAGGGCGAGGTGCTGCGCGAAGGCGCCGACGTGACCCTGCTGGCCGCCGGCCTGGAGGTGCAGGAGGCTCTGGCCGCCGCCGAGCTGCTGGCCGCCCAGGGGGTGAGCGCCGCCGTGGCCGATATCCACACCATCAAACCGCTGGACGCCGAACTGGTGGCCGAACTGGCCCGCACCACCGGCGCGGTGGTCACCGCCGAGGAGCACAACGCCATCGGCGGCCTGGGCGACGCGGTGCTGGCCGCGCTGGCCGACGCCGACGTGCGGGTACCGGTGGAAAAGGTGGCGGTGCAGGACGTGTACGGCCATTCCGGCAAGGGCGACGAGCTGCTGGACGAGTTCGGCCTGCGGGCCAAGGACATCGCCGCGGCCGCCCTGCGGGTGATCGCGCGCAAGTAACCGAATATCCGGCAGGAGCCGCGTCGGGCCGACGCGGCTCCTTTTACAAAACAGGAGGGAACAGCCATGCGGGAACTTCTCATTGTGGTGGATATGCAGAACGATTTTCTCACCGGGGCGCTGGGCACCCCCGAGGGGCAGGCGGTGCTGCCCGGGGTAACGGCGCTGGCCCGGGACTGGGCCGGGGAGCTGGTCTTTACCCGGGACACCCACACCCCCGACTACCTGAACACCCAGGAGGGCAAAAACCTGCCGGTGGTGCACTGCGTACAGGGTACCGAGGGCTGGCAGCTGGCCCCGGAACTGGACGCCCTGGCCAAAGAACGGGGCTGCCGGGTGTTTGACAAGCCCACCTTCGGCAGCACCCGGCTGGCCCACTGGGCCGCGACGGAGCACGCCCGGGAACCCTTTGACCGGATCAGCCTGGCGGGGGTCTGCACCGATATCTGTGTGCTGAGCAACGCCCTGCTGCTGAAAGCCGCCCTGCCGGAGGTGCCGGTGCGGGTGTACGGCAGCCTGTGCGCCGGGGTCAGCCCGGCCAGCCACACCCGGGCGCTGGAGGCCATGCAGGTGTGCCAGGTGGAAGTGGTATGAGCGGTGTGCGCATCCTGGCCCCGGTGCTGCCCGCGGCCCTGACCGACGGGGCCGCCTGGCCCGATGGGGAACTGGCCGGGGCCCGGCTGCACGGGCTGAGCCTGACCGGCGAGGATCTTCGGGAATGCCGCCTGGAGGGCTGCCGGGTGGAGAGCTGCCGTCTGCTGGGCTGCGATCTGCGGGGGGCGGTGTTCCGGGACTGTGTTTTTGTGAACTGCGATTTCTCCGGCAGCAACCTGCGGGATGCCTGGTTCCTGCGCTGCACCCTCACCGGGGTACGGGCGGAGGGCGCGGACAGCAGCGGCGCCCGGCTGGAGCATGTTCTGTTCCGGGAAAGCCGGCTGGAGGGGGCCAACCTGGAGGGGGCCAGCCTGGCGGGCTGCGTCTTTGCGGACTGCCGGATGGCCGGGGCCTGGCTGACCGGCCTGCGCGCCCGGGACTGGCAGCTGGACCGGTGCGACCTGACCCGGGCCAGTGTGGTGGGCACCCCGCTGCGGGAGCAGGACCTGAGCGAATGCAGCATCGAGGGGCTGGTGCTGAGCGAATCCGCCGCCGAGCTGCGGGGCGCTGTGGTAAGCCCCCTGCAGGCGGTGGAGCTGGCAAGGCTGCTGGGGGTGCGTGTGCGCTGAACAAAAACGGGAAAGGGCGGCCGCCCTCTCCCGTTTTGGCGCAAAATGCAGGGTTTCCCACAGATTTCACCGCCGTTCTGTTTGCTTTTTGCCCACGGGTGTGATACACTACTCGTGTGTTTGCCTTGCGCCGGGATGGGCGGTATGCCTCTCCCGGCCCGATTCTGCCCGCGGTGCGGGCGTGATAAAGGAGAGCGAATCTATGCGCGCAGAGTGGACCAAAAAGCTGGTGCGCTGCCTGACCAGCCAGGCCGCTGTCTATGTGGTGAGCGGCCTGCTGGTGGTGTCGGTTCTCACCGGTGTGGTGCTGTATGTAAGCGGCAGCCACGATCCCGATTCCACCCCGGCGTCCGGCAGCAATGTGGGCTGGGAGGAGCCGGACCAGGACGCCAGCTATGACGCCGAAGGCGGCGTGATCGATCAGGATGTATACGAGGGCACCGTGCTGCCCGAAACCGAGGACGCCGGGCAGGAGTATCTGGATGAGACCCTGTTCATCGGCGATTCCAATACCTACCGGTACATGATGTACGGTTCGGACGACGAGACCCCCTTCACCACCCTGCAGAACACCATCGGCGTGGTGTCCATGGGCGCGGGCGCCATCACAAGCCTGAAGTGTGAGGAGTTTGTGGGCTATTCCGAGCCGGTGACCATCCCCGAAGCGGTCAAGATCATGCAGCCCAAGCGGATCATCATCTGCTTCGGCACCAACAATCTGTCCGCTGCCGGCAAAGGCACCGACAACTTCATCGAACAGTACGCCAAGGGCCTGGCCGCCATCCACAAGGCCTACCCTTACGCGGACATTATCGTCAGCGCCGTGCCGCCGCTGGACAAACAGCGCAGCAACACCAACCTGACCATGACCCAGGTGGATAACTTCAACCAGGCCATTGTGGCCATGTGCGAGGAGGAAGGGTATAAATTCCTGGATTCCAGCGAGGCCCTCAAGAACGAAAAGACCGGCTGGGCCAAAGAGGACTACACCCTGTCCGACGGAGTGCACCTGTCCAAGGAGGGCGTTACCGCCTATATGGAATATGTGCGCACCCACGCCTACATCACCGAGGATACCCGGCCCAAGCCCCTCAAGACCATCCCCAAGGCCAAGGGCACCCCGCCGGGCCTGATCAGCCAGGATCCCATCGCCGTGCGGGGCGAGCAGGCCGGTGTGCCGGTGGAGTTCCTGGCCTCGGAGGGCGGCTACATCGAGGGCGTTACCAGCCAGTCGGTGGCCAAGGGCGGAACCTGCTCCACCGTGCGCGCGGTGGCCAATGCGGGCTATACCTTCTCCCACTGGACCATTGAACCGGTGGGCAGCGCCGGCGGCGCGGGGGATACCCTGACCTTTACCGTGCCTGCCGACGCCGACGCCAACGGCGTGGTGATCAAGGCGCATTTTGTGGCCACCGCCACCGCGGCGCCCGCTACCCCCACCCCGTCGCCCACTCCGCAGGCCAGCGCGACCCCGGAGGTTACCGCCACGCCGGAGACTACCCCGGAGGTTACCCAGCAGCCCACCACCGAGCCCACCACGGTACCTGCCACGGAGCCTACCACGGTACCCACTGCCGTGCCTACCGCTGTGCCCACTGCGGTGCCCACCGCCGTACCCACCGAACAGCCGGCGGTTGAGCCCCCGTCGAATGGAAACTCGTCCGGCGACCAGGTGACCAATCCTCCGCCTGCCGGCAATTCGTCGGTGCCGGCGGGCTGATCCCGCGTTTTGCCTTTCCGCGCGGCCGAAGCGACTCCGCTTCGGCCGCTTTTGCACCGTGTAACCAAAGGAGGAATCTGCCATGCCCCAGCAGCAGGACCGGCGCACCCAGACCAGCCGCGCCTTGATCCGGCGGTTCTGGCCCTATATGCGCCCCTACCGCAAAACCCTGTGCGTGGACCTGTTCTGCGCCGCCCTGACCACCGTCTGCGAACTGGTGCTGCCGCTTCTGATGCGCACCATCACCGATACCGCCACCAACAACCTGGCCGCCCTCACGGCGGGGCTGGTGCTCAAGCTGGCGGGGCTGTATCTGGTGCTGCGGATCATCGACGGCATCGCCGCCTACTACATGGCCAGCATCGGCCATATCATGGGCGTCTATGTGGAGACCGACATGCGCCGGGATGCCTTTACCCATCTGCAGCGGCTCAGCCACAGCTACTACGCCAACACCAAGGTGGGCCAGATCATGGGCCGCATCACCAACGACCTGTTTGACGTGACCGAATTCGCCCACCACTGCCCGGAGGAATTCTTTATCGCGGGCATCAAGATCGCGGCCTCCTTTGTGATTCTGTGCCGGGTCAATGTGCTGCTCACGGTGCTGCTGTTCCTCTGTGTGCCGCTGATGGCGGTGGTGTCCACCATCCTGAACCAGCGGCTGCGGGCGGCCTTCCGCCGCCAGCGGGTGCAGATCGGCGAGCTGAACGCCCGCATCGAGGACAGCCTGCTGGGCGAGCGGGTGGTCAAGGCCTTTGCCGCCGAAAAGGTGGAGGACCGCAAGTTTGCCGAGGACAACGAGCGGTTCCAGGCCATCAAGAAACAGACCTATTATTTTATGGCCGCGTTCCAGACCAGCACCCGCCTGTTTGACGGTCTGATGTATCTGGTGGTGCTGCTGGCGGGCGGCTTGTTCATCGTCTACCGGATCATTACCCCCGGCGATCTGGTGGCCTATATGCTGTATGTGAGCACCCTGATCGCCACCATCCGCCGCATCGTGGAGTTTGCCGAGCAGTTCCAGCGGGGCATGACCGGCATCGAGCGGTTCTGCGAGATCATGGACGCCGACGTGGAGATCTTTGACGAGCCGGGCGCCCAGCCGCTGCGGGTGGAAAAGGGCGAGATCTGCCTGGAGGACGTGAGCTTCGAGTATCCGGACGATCACAACAAGGTGCTGCGCCATGTGGATCTGCGCATCCGGCCCGGCGAAAAGCTGGCGCTGGTGGGGCCGTCCGGCGGCGGCAAGACCACCCTGTGCAACCTGATCCCCCGGTTCTACGACGTGACCGGCGGCCGCATCACCATCGACGGCCAGGAGGTGCGCGGCGTGACGCTGGAAAGCCTGCGCCGGGCCATCGGCATCGTGCAGCAGGATGTGTACCTGTTCAGCGGCACGGTGTATGAGAACATCGCCTACGGCAAGCCGGAGGGCGCCAGCCGGGACGAGGTGATCGCGGCGGCCAAACTGGCGGGCGCGGATGAGTTCATCCGCCGCCTGAAGGACGGCTACGACACCTACGTGGGCGAGCGGGGCGTAAAGCTCAGCGGCGGCCAGAAGCAGCGTATCAGCATCGCCCGGGTGTTTCTGAAGAACCCGCCCATCCTGATCCTGGACGAGGCCACCAGCGCCCTGGACAACGAGAGCGAGGTGCTGGTGAACCGCAGTCTGGAGCAGCTGGCCAAGGGCCGCACGACCCTGACCATCGCCCACCGCCTGACCACCATCCAGGACGCCGACCGCATCCTGGTGCTGGACGACGGCGGCATCCAGGAGCAGGGCACCCATGAGGAACTGTTGGCCCTGGGCGGCGCCTACGCCCGCCTGTGGAACCGCACGCTGCGGTAAGCGGGCAGGGGAGAGAATACAATAAAAAGCAGGCCGGCGCGTAGGGCATACGCACCGGCCTGCTGCTGTGTGGGGGAATGGCGGTCAATCGGTGGGCCAGATGTCGGCGGTCTCCATGGATACCTCGGGGGCGGCAGCTTCCGCGCCCTCCTCCGTGGCCGTGTCAGCGGGCGCGGCGGCCTCGGTTTGCGCTTCGGCGCCGAAGTCGGCACCCGCCGCCACCTCCGCCTCGGTCAGCGGCGGCACCGCCGTCTCGCTGGACGCGCCGCCGTCCGCGCCGGAAGTACCGTCCGCCGGGGCGGTCAGGGCGGTTACCTCGCCGGAGGGCTGGCTCAGCAGATAGGCGCCCACCGGCTCCTGCTTGTATACCAGCAGCACCCCGCTCACCGTCTCCTCACCGGTGCTGCGCCCCGGGCACAGCGCCACCCATTTCTCCACCGTTTTGCCCTTTACGCCGTCCAGGTCCAGGCCGCTGGCCTTTACCACCTCGTTGAAGGCGGAAAAGCTGTCGTCCCATTTCTTGGGCACCTTTACCTTATCCACCGTGGTGTTGGCCAGATCCACCTGCAGCCCGTACCCGCTGAAAAAGGCCGCGATGTCCTGGGTGGTCTCGATGGCGGACGGCGCGCCCTCGGGCAGCGCCGCCGCGCTCTGTACCTGGGAATACCGGCTCACGCCGTACACGGTGCCCGCCAGCAGCGCCCCGCATACTGCCAGCGCCCCCAGCCGTTTCACCGCGTTTTTATTGAGTGTAAGCACAAACATGACGATTACTCCTCCCTTTGAAGCTGCGGCATTTATATATGCCTATTCCGCACCCCGCCCGGATATGCCTGTTGCACCGCCGGATTGGCTGTGTAAAAAAACTCTTGACATCTCCCGCTTGCTGTGCTATACTAATCAAGCACCCAAAGAAATGGGAAAATATCGCGGAGTGGAGCAGTCCGGTAGCTCGTCGGGCTCATAACCCGAAGGTCGTTGGTTCAAATCCAGCCTCCGCAACCAAGTTGCCTTAACAAAAAAGATATAAGGCCGAAAAAGCCCGCAAACAAGCCGTTTGCGGGCTTTTTTCGTACCCAAAATTAGGCCCCAGTTTGAAAGATATTTTTCGCCCATTTTGGGCTTTGGTGAGGACTTGAACTAACGACTACCGATTTTGCGACTAATTTTGACTGGTTTGGAGCGTTTTTTTCCGATTTTGACCCGGCGAAATTGTAAACAAATTATGAATTTTTTGAAATAGTCACAAGTGACGACTCAGTACCACCTGATTAGTCCCCGATCCCCCCTTTTTTGAGAAAATATATTGTAGAAAAATTCGGCTTAATTTTGTTTAGGATGCCGAAAATTCAAGTTTTTGCGTCTGTATTGGATTTGTCCAAACAGGCGCTTTTTTATTTTCCGAAGTCATCATCATATCTGGGCAGAAATCCCTCTTTACACCCAGGGGAAGGTGCGTCACTTTCTCGGCCTCTTGGGCAGGAAGACTGTCGCTCCCCCCTCTCACACTCTCCCCCCAAGATACACTTACCTACTGGGAAGAAGATATCAGTGCTTACAGAATGCACTCCTCTAGTCCCAGCAATGCAAACATCAACGCCGAAATGGAAGTCATCGTTTTTCCCAGCCGGTGATTTCCTTGAACAACCGAACCAGAAGGAGGAACGGAATGTCGATCAAATTCAAAAACAAAGAACACGAGAAATTCTATGAGCAGTGCCTCGGCCGGACCGGCAGCCTTGATCCCTACCACAAGGCTTTTTTCTATACCATGGGCATCAGCGGCGAGACCAGGAAGCACATTGAGGACGTCTTCAACTTCCGGGAGGATGCCATCCGGCCGGAGGGCCTGAACAAAGGCTGGCAGACCAGCGGCAGCTGTTGCCTGACCCGCTTGGCGTTCAACCTCTGGAACGGGTGGAACGCGGATGGCTGCGCGACGCCTTACGATCTGTTCACCACTTCGGATGCAACCTACATGTTGGAAGCGGTTCGGCTTCGGTACCCGGAGTACTGCAAGGAACCCCAGGTCCCCAGTATGAGTCGGGCCAGATAAGATGGGACGGGGCCGAAAGAAAAAAC
>CALXAH010000051.1 GCA_944386225.1 uncultured Gemmiger sp. | reverse complement strand
AGGAACTGATCTCTGAAATTCAGATTTACCCGGAGCGTCAGCCCAATGGCCAGTGGCTGAAATCCATCAAGTTCCGGTTGCCTATCATCGAGGAAGATATGAATATTAGTTTGGACAACGAACAGCAAGTCGAGACGGTGATTCTGCTTTCCCGATAAATTTTTCATTCCAAATCGAAACAGGACGCCCGGCAAAATACGCAGGGCGTCCTGTTTTTGTTTGTTTCACAAGGTCTGTGCCAGCAGCGGCAGGCGTGCTTTCAGATCCTCCTGTCCCGCGTAGCGGAATACCGCCACACAGCTGCCTTTTCCGATGGCAAGCATCTGCCAGACGCCGTCCGGCTCGGTGGCGTGGATCACAAAATCCAGACCGGGCCAGGCGTCTTGCTCATACGTCCATTTCAGATTTACAAGGCGGTACAGATCCATCTGTGCCTGTGCCACCGGGCGGGCAAGGGCCGGCAGCAGCAGGTCAAAACAGGTCGCGTCCAGGCTGGGCGTATAGCGTGCCTCGCCGTTTTCCGTGTCTGGCGAACAATAGTTGAGCTGCGAGCCGCTCTGCGGGCTGTACCCTTTCTGGGTCACCGTATACCAGCCCGGCGCAAGAAGCGAGAAGTCCAGCTGGGCATAGTTCTCCGCTTTTCCGTCCAAAGAAGGCTGGTCCGGCAGTTCCTCCCAGGGCAAAACCGTTTGCTGCTCCAGCGATTGCAATGAGACATATCTGCCGGGAACATTCTCCAGCGGAATGCGGGCCCATCGGCTCCAGACCTGGGCGGCGTTGGATACCACCAGCAATGCCAGCAGTACCAGGAAGGCCGCCTTCTGGCACAGGATCGCTTTGCGGGGCCCTTTTGAGGGCGGCGGGGCAAGCCCCTGTATCAGGGCCTGGTAGGTGCGGTGGAGCAGCCGGCTATCCTGAACCGATTGTACCCAAATTCCAATCATACAGGCCGCAAGCAGCAGAGCGTTCGGTCGGAACAGAATCAGAAGCTGCAGCGGCAGCCGGGCGGCGCGGTCAGGCTGAATGTCATATTCGCTGCTGTAAAAGAACATCGCCCAGACCAGCAGCGCCGCCAGGATTGCATAACCTGCCCACCGTCTGCGGCGGCAGGCAGCAATCCGCTTGCGGATCGGTTCCAGGGAGATTCCGCGGCTTACCTGGTCGGAATAGAGTTCCCCAGCATACGGATCGGCAGTATAAAAAAGATAGTACACGTCGGAAACAGATCCGAGATACTGCCAGCCTGCTTCTTCAAAAAGTTCCCGCTCCTGCACAGGCATCTCCGCCTCTTTGCCCGCCCTGACCACCAGACGGAAGCGGGTGCCGGGCCCCCGGTCGGGCTAAAAACCGCCTGAAAATAGCCCAGTTTCACCGGAAACAGCCCTTCCTCGGCCTGGGATTCCAGCCAGCTTTCCAGGCCGGGGCCATCGTAGAGTGACAAGGGAAGTAGTTTGCGGATCTTTTTCATAAAAGAGCCTCCTCGCCGTCACGAACGCAGGTTTTCAGCCGCTCCAGTTCCTCCCGATAAACCTTGCGCCCTTTCTCCGTCAGATGGTAGGTTCGCTTGCGGCCCGCCACCCGGCTCTCCTCAATCAACCGCTCATCCTGAAATTTGCCAAGCAGCGTATACAGGGTGCCCGGGCCCAGACGGATTCTGCCGCCGGTTTTCTGTGCCACATAGTCTGCAATTTCCGTGCCGCACCGTTCCTGCTTCAAAAAGGACATCAGAATGTAAAACATCGGTTCCGTAAGGGCACTGCGCTCTTTTTCCCCCATGCAATCCCCCCTTTTCTCTGGTGCTGCGCGTCAATATCGTCTAGCGATATTATAACATCGTGACGCGATATTGTCAATTTGAAGGCGCTGGCTAAAAAAATCCCGGCCTGCAATGCGCAGACCGGGATTTCTCGTTTACAGGCGGGCCAGTGTAAAGCCTTTGCCGCCCACCTCATCTACATGGGATACCACCACAAACGCAGACGGGTCAATGGTACTGATGCAGGCCCGCAGCGCCGGCAGTTTGCGGTAGGGCACCACCGTAAGCAGGATCTTGGATTCCTGGCCGGTGTACCCTTTCTCAATCGCCAGCAGGGTTACACCGGCGTCCAGCTGGTGCAGCACCGCCTGGCGGATCTCCTCATACCGGTCGCTGACCACCACCATCTGGCTCAGGCTGGAACCGGCACTGAGGGTCTTGTTGAGCACCATGGAACTGAGCGCCGTGGCCACCAGGCCATAAAAGATCTGAAGCACATCCCGCAGCGGAATCTGCAGCAGCAGGATGGTAAGGTCGATGGCGTACAGAGAGAGATGCACCGGGATACGGTGCTTTTTGTTCAGAATCAGCGCCAGAATATCCACGCCGCCGGTGGAAGCCCCCGCCCGGATAACCAGGCCGATGCCAAGACCGATCAGGCACCCGGCAACCACGCTTGCCGCCAGTGAATCCGGCATCCAGCCGTTCAGGCCGGGGCAACGCTCGAACAGGCGAAGAAACAGCGGAAACACAAAGGTGGAGGCCAGCGTGGTAAAGGCAAACGCCCGGCCCAGCACAAGCCAGCCCGCCAGGAACAGCGTCCCGTTGGCGACCGCCGCCCCCAGACTGACCGGAATGTGCAGGTAGTTCTGCGCCACCACGCCCAGACCGCTGACACCGCCCACCACAATGTTGTGATCCAGCATCAGGGTACTGACGGCAAAGGCGACAAGCAGGTTTCCCAGCAGGATGGACACCGTGCAGTAAAGGCCTTTTTTCATGTGGATTCCCCCGTTTCTTCTATTTATAACCACGCACAAAGTCAACTATAGCACAACCCATTGTGTCAAATTGTGATACATGTTACAATTCAGACAGAAAGGAAGAGATTGTCATGCGCATACGGGAGGAACAATTCGGCGTGTTTGAAGCCGCGGGGCAGCTGCTGCGCTATCGGGCAGGCGAACTGATCTATATGCAGCAGGATTCGGCGGACATACTGTATCTGATCCGGGAAGGGCGGGTGCGGGTCTATCTGAGCACCGAGAGCGGTGAAGAGGTAACACTGGAGATAGTGGAAAAGGGGCGGATTTTCGGCGAGTCCTCCTTTGTGCAGGACGCCTGCCGCCCTACCACCGTTTCAGCGGTGACCGATACCGAACTGGTGGCCTGCCGCCTGTCGGAACTGGGGCCCGCGCTCTGCGGTTCCTGGGAGCTGACCAGCGCCCTGCTGCAGATGATGTCCGACACCTGCGATTACCTGTCCTGCCTGGTCAAGCGGGCTTATCTTTACGACAGGCAGGAACGGCTGGCCGCCTTTCTGCTGGAGCAAACCGCTGCGGACAACCCTGACAAGGGCATCGTGGACGGGACACTGCCCTACACCCATGAAGATCTGGCGCTGGTGGTGGGGCTTTCGCGGGTAACGGTGACCCGGGTGCTGGGTGAATTTCAGCGCCAGGGCTGGGTGGAATGCGGCTACCGGAAGATCCGGGTGCGGAACCGGGAGGGCCTGCGCCGGGTGCTGGCACGTTTTGGAAAATCCCCGTGCTGAATTTTGCCGTACCCTGTAACGAAACCGGGACAGAAAGGCACTAATCCAGTGAAAGGAGGGGCCATATGGAGGCATTGCTGGAAGAACTGTTTGCCGTCTGCCACCGGGATGTGTATGCCTATCTGTACAGCTTATGCCGGGATGCCTCTCTGGCGGAGGATCTGACCGGGGAAGTGTTTCTGGAGGCTGTGCGGTCGGTGGGCGGATTTCGCGGCGAGGCGGACTGCAAGACCTGGCTTTTTTCCATTGCGCGGCACCGGTGGCTGGCCTGGCTTCGGAAGAAAAAACGACAACCGCAGTGGGAAACCTTGCAGGATTTTTTGCCCGACACAAGCGAGAGCCCGGAAGCTCTGGCCCGGTACGCGGATCTGCTGGCACGGGTTCGGCGGCTGCTGGACAAGGAACCGCCCCGCACCCGGAAAATTGTAGCCATGCGGCTGGATGGATATTCTTTTTATGAAATCGGGCTGGCGTGCGGGGTGTCGGAATCCTCGGCCCGGGTAATTGATCATCGGGCCAAGGCCCGCATACGGAATGCATTGCAGAAGGAGGGATACGATGGCCCATGAAATCAGTTGCGAAATCTGCCGGGATCTGCTGCCGCTGGTGCAGGACGGGGTAGCCAGTGAGGACAGCCGGGCGGCGGTGGAGGTCCATCTGCGCAGCTGCCCTGCCTGCCGGGCTCTGGCCGGGGATATGGCTCCCCCGCCGCCGGATGGGCGCGAACTGCTGCAAAGAGTACGGCGGCAGCTGCGCGGTGCGCTGATCATTGTGCTGCTGGCCGGTATCCTGTTCGGTCTGGAGCTGACCGAGGGGGTGGATATGTTCTACAACAGCCTGCTGATGCCCGCGCTGGGGGCGGTAGGATACCTGGTGTACCGCTGGAAAGCGTTGTGGCGGATTCCCCTGCTTCTGCTGGTTCTCTGCGGCGTGGTGGCACTGCTGAAGCTGCTGCGGGGACTGGCGATGGTTGACGCCGTCTCGCTGCTCATCTGGACGGGAATCTATTGTCTGTTCGCCCTGGTAGGGGTATTGATTGCCGGACTGCTGCATTTCGCCTTAAAAAAGGAGGGCTGACGGATGACGAAACGGATACTGAAAATCGGCGCACTGGTGCTGGCGCTCTGCCTGCTGGCCGGAATCGCCTGGTTTGCCAACGGTCTGCTGGGCAATCCGGTGTCCCGCTGGCTGGCACGGCGCAACGCCCAGGCCTACCTGGCCGAGGTCTACCCCGGCACCGACTATGAGATCGAATCGGTTCGGTACAGTTTCAAATCGGGGGACTACAGCGTGCTGGTGGTTTCCCCCTCCAGCATCGACACCCGCTTCACCCTGAGTCTGTCCATGACCGGGCAGCTCTGGTGGGACAGCTACCAGACCTCCGTGACCGGCCGCTGGAATACCTGGGACCGGCTGGAAACAGAATACCGGGCGCTGGCTGACCGGGTGTTTGAGGATCCGGACTTTCCCTATGACAGTAACATCGCCTACGGCAGCCTGTGGATGGATCAGGAGTACGGCGAACCGGCTCCGCCGGGCCTGCTGCTGAGTGAGCTGGAACTGGACAGGGAATACGATATGCAGAAACTGGGGGCCGAGTGTGGCCGGCTTTGTTTGTATGTGCGGCAGGAGGAGGTAACCGCCGAAGCGGCGGCCGAGATCCTGCTGGATGTGCGCCGGCGATTTGACGAGGCGGGCGTATCCTTTTATTGCATCGACTTTGTGCTGAACGGCCCCCGAAATCCGGACGGAAGCATTCCCCGTGACGATCGCCAGGTCGAAACGCGGTACTTCCCCTATGCTGACATCGTGGAGGAAGGGCTGGTGGCACGGGTGGAACAGGCGGATGAAGAAGCCAGGGCCTACCACGCCGCCCGGGACGCGGAGATGGCCGCGGAAAAGCAGGAAAACCGGGAAGAATAGCCACAGATACAAAGAGGCCGCCGCCTGCATATTGCAGGCGGCGGCCTTGTTTATTTATCTGCGGGGATACGGCTTAGTACATGCCGCCCTTGATGGTCAAGTCCATTTCGACCATAGAGCTGCATAGAGATATGTAGAGAAATGCAGCGTTCAAGCCATTTTTTCAGCTTTTCTTTCTCCTTCCAATTTCTCATAAGTCTACGTATTTCTACGCATTCTGAGAGGCAATTGGCGTAAGTTTTGGCGTAAGCTACATGTTTGCTCTCTTATAGGTTTACAGCGATATTATCAAATGCTTTGAGCACGGAAGAATAGTCTGTATGTGTGTAAACATCGAGGGTTACACTCGCATGGGAGTGGCCCATCAGGTACTGTAAGCTCTTTACGTCCAATCCTGCTTTTTGAGCATTTGTGCAGAACGTATGGCGTAAGACATGGGGTGTAACACGTGGAAACGCTGTGCGCGTTTCTTTCTCATGCTTATTTTGGATATTTCTGAGATAGTTTTCGAGGTGCATTGCTACTTTAGGCATACCGTATTGGTCCAAAAAAAGAAAACCGGTATGTCCATCAATCATAAACTCTCCCTTGAATGGATTACGATTCTGTATCACACGGCAGAATGCTTCATACACTTGATCGGTTAGCGGAATTCGCCGAATTCCACTTTTGGTTTTGGGTGGCGTAATGAAGTACGGTTTGCTGGCTGTCCGGCATAATTGATGCGTGATTTCAAGATACCTGTCTTTCAGGTTCACATCGCTTAAAGTCAGCCCATATAATTCACTTACTCTAAGTCCAGTCCCTAGCAAGATTACAACATCATCATAATAGTTTCCATTCCCATAATTCCGAAGAAAATCCAGGAACATCTGCTGTTGCTCTTTTGATAGTGCATATCTCACATTTGCATCATTTGGCAGGATATCCGACATCTTAAACTTAAATGGATTCTTTCTTATCATATCGTCATCAACTGCCATCTCAAAGGCCGGACGGACAACAGTCTGGATGATTTCTATTGTGTTTGTTTTCAAGCCACTGTCATGCAGTTCCAAAAACCACGCTTTTGCATCGGAGATCTTGATCTGTTTTATCTGCCGCTGTCCAAATGCGCTCGCTCGTATCCGGTTAATTGCAGACCCATATGCACGCAACGAGTTTGATTTCAGATTGCGCCGCAGGTTGATATAGCGATCAACTAGCTCAATTACAGTGATTTCCCCTGCGGCATAATCTATGCCATCCCATAGATCCTTTGCAATCTCAGCTTCTTTCTTTCTGAGTTCGGTCAATGTTTTAGCATAGATGCACCGTCTTTTCTGATGACAATCAGTATAACGGTAGTCGTAAGTGCCATTCTTTCTCTGGCTTTCGCCGTCCTTTAATATGCGCCCCTTACTATCTTTGCGTTTTTCACTCACTGAATTCTCCTCCTTTCCGTGAAAAACGCCGATATAGGCCATTTATATTTTAACATATAGTGACGAAAAAAGCCATTTGTATTACGCGTTATATTGAATATGATTCATCTAAGAATTTTTCTAAGGCTTTGCGCTTAATCATTCGCTTATTACCAATCCAGAGCACAAATTTGCAGTTCTCATCATTTGTCATTTCACGCAGTCGATTAATTCCTATACCAAAATAAGCGGCTGCTTCTTCCAGGGTCAAATTACTTCTCTCCCAAATAGGGACTTCTTTTTTCGACATAGTATCACCCCCTCTGCTTCATATTTTAGTGTTCTGATATTCATGGCGAGTGAAAACATAGAAAATCTCTCTCCGCATTCTTGTGCCGAGCCGACCAACGCCGTGAAGCGCCGCACCGGAAGTATCATTATCCCCTTCCACGTCATCGCGTTATGCAGTAGCCACCCGCATATAAGTGCTTCAATACTGGTTGCCAGACAGTATTGGCCGCTCAACAGAAGGGAAAGTTTCAGAACACTTATTCTTTTTTCAAGGTGCTTGGGTGCCTTCATCATGTAAGAACAATCGAAAAATGTCATTTCTACTGCATCCACCAAAATTTTTTATAAAAGAAAGCCGCCCCTTGAAAAGAGGCGGCCTCAACTATCAGATTACAAACTTCTTCAAACTGATCACGATATGCAACAGGATGTACTGCCGACAGTCATCATCAAATTTTCCGTCAATTACGCTGTATCGGTTAATCAGCGGCATGTATAGGGAAATCAGCGCCTCTACGGCAGTACGCTCACCGGAAATAGCAAGCTGAAGAAGTGCACGAAATTCACTTGCCTTCATGCATCATCACTCCTGTTCGCTATGATACGGCGCAGCGATTTGAGAGCCAAGGATCGTTGGTTGTAGACATACTGAACGGAACAATTCAAGTGAGAGGCAATTTCTCGGGGTGATAGCTGCTCAACGAATAGCATCGTCAGTATTCTTCTTTTCATCAGAGGAAGTGTTCTGAAAGCTTCCGAAAGTTTTTCTTCTTCAAAGTCAAAATCGCGCCCGCTTTTGTATTCTGGCGGATGTTCTTCAGCTAAAAGACGCTCGGGAACATCTTCGATAGAAATTGTTGGGATTTCACGGGAAAGCATTTTGCAGTAATTGGAGCGTGCGTTACGGACACAAATTTCCATGAACCGAGTAAAGCGCCCTCGCAGTTCGTCCCGCTCTTCATTTTTGTCAGTGTCCATCATTATGCCTCCTGGTCATGCCATCCCAGCAGCCTGGGTGGCACGCCAAGACGGCATGCGCTTATGGTTGGTGTATAAGCACCTGTAAAGCAAACGGTCCATTTTAGATGTGCACGGGTATCACCTCCTTCAGGATGAGCATAAATAAATATCCCCCGGCCAAGCCGGGGGTTTTTCACATGCGGGCGTAGCCCTAGAATACTAGCGTGCGCGTCACGT
>CALXAH010000050.1 GCA_944386225.1 uncultured Gemmiger sp. | reverse complement strand
CTTCTTCTCGCATTGTCTCCACTACCAGTCGCTTGAATTCCGGCGTGTAACGTTTGTTTGGTATTCCTTTTGGCATATCTGGATTGCCAGTGGGCACTCCTTTTAAGAAGCCGTTCGTATTGTGCCTGACACGAGTACAAACAATTAGCCAAGTAACTGCCGAATCTTATCCATTAGTAGGGCCTTACGCTTTTCATAAAATTCTCCAAAATGTTCCAGTTCAAGCGAAACGCCGTCAGGAATAAGCGCCTCTTTGCGGAACACAGCCTTTTGCTCATCATTCATATCGTTGTAGTAATCCACAAGCCGCATGTCATTTTTGCTGGCATTTTGCCTGCCTTCAAGAAGATGCAGATTGGGCAGACGGTTGCGATTGCTTCTCCATTTGTTCCACTCTTCCATCGGGACAGAAACCGGATTTGTTCTGTTGAATCTTTCATCGGGATGTAAATGATCCTGTTCGTATTTGTAATTTTTATTGATCCAATCTAATCCCAGAAAATACAATACCTCTCCTGCCACACGGCTTCCTTTTTCGGCATTGAGGATATCGTCTATTTTCCCATCGGTCACACGGAGGTCGCTTATTTGATTCTCCATCATATCAACAGTTATTTCGTAGTTGTAGCTGTTGATACTACTCTTCATCTGCTGCAATTTGCTGGTGGTGCCGGATTGGAAATAGGTGAACAAAACCGCCCGGACTAAATAGGCCCGGATGCCTTCCAGATTCTTTTCATATTCCGGGTTGTAGTATATGAAATAAATGATAGGCAACAACACGTTCCAGCTGTTGGCAAAGCGGCTGACCTCGATTTTCATGCTCTTTAACACAGTTTCCAGGTTTCGGAGCGCCTTTTTAAACTCCTGCCAGTGATTCTTTAAATCTTCCGCTATCTGTTTGTTGATGTTGGATTTCACAACGTCACCGTACAGCATGAGGGCGGCCCGTACAATAAAATCCGTTCCAAACCCGGCATAAGGACCTTCCAGAACCTTTCCGAATTCAGTCTTTGCACTTGGCCAGTAGGCTTCCAAAATCGACATGGTGATCTCGTGCTTTTTCAATGCTTTACCGCCGCTGTTAAAGCGGACAAACATCTCCAACGCATCGTCTTGTTTCATATCTTTAATCTTTGTATAGCGAATCAGTTTTTCTACAAAAATTTTACGGTATAACTGGTTCAGTATGCCGCGTGCATACTCTTTGCTTTCCGGCGGCACATTGACGATTGCTTTTTCGATGGCCTGTTCCCTTGTGCTGTCCTCTCGGAATTGCGGGTCTAAAATGTTTTTGACTTCAAATTGGGTCGGGCTCAATTTTCCAATTCTTTCGGCAAACCGGATATCAAATTTCTTGCTGTTGTACTCTTCTTCATCCACAGCCAGTCTGTTTTTATTCAGCTCGATGAGAAGTTTGACTACGGTGCCTCCGGCTATCTTCTTTCTTGCGTGTTTCTGCCGGATATACGCCTGACCGTAAAGCGATAAAAACAGCGATGTCAGCCGCTGCTGGCCATCCAGAACAGCTGTGTCGGTCAAATTTACATTGATACTGCTCAATTCGTAGTTCGCGCTATCGGCCTGTTTTCTGCTGTCGAAAGTGACTTCCGACAAAAAATTGCAGAAATATGTATCCCAACTCACATTGTCGTCATCCACATGCCAAAACAAAAAGGTCGCAATCGGATAATCAAGCAGGATAGAATCCCAGAGTTTTTCTATCTGCTCCATGCTCCAAACATACTGCCTTTGAAATGCAGGCATAACATATTTTCCGTTTTTGATATTCTCAAGCGCCTCATAGATTGTGATACTGTCGTCGATCAAAACACTCATGGCTTACCTCTCCGCTCTGTATACCTGTTATTTTCAAGATATCTGGCCATTTTCTTTTATTGTACAGTCGTTCCATAGTTTTGTCTATGGACAGCTTAATCTACAGCAAAAAGACGCCTTTTTATCAAAAGCGTCTTTTTTTGTTTATTCCGTATAAACAACAAATCCGAACCCATCGCCAATCGGCACAAGGTTCGGATTTGTTTGTTGTGGTGGAGATAAGCGGGATCGAACCGCTGACCTCTTGAATGCCATTCAAGCGCTCTCCCAGCTGAGCTATACCCCCACATATTCATTTGTCGGCAGCCGTTTGTTGACTGCTCGATTATTATAGCAGGCGTGCGGGGGTTTGTCAACACTTTTTTTATGGAGATTCAGCAAAAATGGTCAGATCTGTTTTTGCAGCTGTTTCTGGAAGAATTTTGTGTTATACAGCTTGAGCGCCACCGGCACATTCAGGCGACTTTTCTTATAGCCCAGAACAATCTGGCAGTTGTTGGCCATATCCACTATAAGCAGCTGGCCGGATATAAAGCGCGCCATGTCGGAGTTCAAAAACAGCAGCGGCTCGGCCATTTCCGCCGGTTCGGCCAAACGGCCGGCGGTGCCGTTTTCCTTCAGCAGCGCTTCCTTACCGCCGGCCATTTTTTCAAACTCCTGCTTCATACCGGTGTCGGTGGATCCGGGCAGAACGGCGTTTACGCGGATTCCTTTCGGGGCCAGCTCCACCGCTTTCTTATTGGTGTAATAGTTCATGGCCCGTTTGGAAAGGGAATAGGCCATGATTCCCACTCCGTTGCGGGGCGCGGTCTTTTTCATGAAAGCCGTCATCTCCTCCCAGCTGGAGCAGTCAATGGCCTTGCGATACTCTTTCTGCCATTTTTCCCACATCAGACCGCCGGTGGAGGTAACATAGGCGATGGCGTCGCCGCTTTCCATCCGGGATTCCAGATAGGTTTCGGTAATGTACTTGTTGGCCATAAAGTTCACCGCAAAGGTGGTCCACCAGTCGGTGCGGGCACCGGAAAGCCCCGCCACCCCAAAAAAGCAGTGAATCCGGCCAGGCAGCTGCGCGAATGCCCGGTCAATGCTTTCTTTACTGGCCAGATCGGTCTGGATAAAGCCCTGAATGCCGGCGGGGGCGTATTCGTTCCGGTCCAGGCCATACACCTGTGCGCCCAGCCCGATCAGCAGATCGCAGAGTGCCTTGCCGATACCGCTGGCCGAGCCGGTCACCACACACACCTTTCCGGAATAGTCCATCAGACTGACGCTCGAATTGCTCATCCTTGATTCCTCCTGCTTGGTATAGATAAGAGACATTTGTCTCGGCTGTGAAAAAATTATATAATGGGGGCAAAGGCGCGTAAAGTACCGCCGGACAGAATGAGACAGAAAGTAGGAAAGTGGCTCATGGCAAAAAGTATGGTGCAGCAGTGCATTACGCAGGCACTGTTTGATCTTCTGGAGAAAAATGAATACGAGGCCATCACCGTCAAGGATCTGGTTACCCGGGCAGGGGTCTGCCGGGCGTCGTTTTACCGGAACTATTTTACGGTTTCCGAGGTGATCGACCGGTTTCTGGACGACGTGTTTGCCGGCGCCTATCCGGTGGATACGATGACCGCCGAGACGATCGGGGCCTGTGTGCTGCAGTCCTTCCGGGCGGCAAAGCAGTACCGGCGGCAGCTTCGCCTGCTGAATAAACGGGGGCTGCTGTATCGGGTGCATGCGGGGCTGTATCGTCAGACGCTGAACCAGATAGAGCAGCTGCAGGTACTGCATAACCGGTATCAGCCTCATTTCTTTTCCGGTGCGTCGGCGGCCATGCTGTGTGCCTGGGTGGAAAACGATTTTGCGGAACCGGAAGAGGAGATGACCCGGATTTTCCTGGAGTCCCTGCGGGGATATATGGAGTTTTCTTAATTCTGCCCACCCTGTCAGCCGGGCCAGGTGGAAAGAACCTTAAAATATTCTACCTTTTTGAGATGATTCTCTCCCTTTGCCATTGGAAAATTCGCTACAATGAAAAGGGAACCAGGCTTCGGGAAAGGAGTTCTCTGCATGAAAGCAATACTCCACGGAAACGGCACACTGCGCCAGCGGCTGCTGGCCTGTTTTGCGGTTCTGGCCATTCTGCCGCTTTTGATGAGCGTGCTGTTTTCCTTCCGCAACGACCGGAAGCAGATTCTGGAAAACCGGGATCAGATTGCCGGTATGGACGTGCAGCAGATCACACGGGATCTGGATATGGAGCTGGCCGCCTACGAAAACGTGCTGTATCAGCTGTATACCGACGACGAGCTCTCGGCGCTGGTGAAGGATCTGAACGAAGGGCGGGATCTGGCGGTAACCCGCAACCAGATCCGCCGTAAGCTGCGGGGCGTGTTCTGGCTGCAGGATTATATCACCTCGCTGATGGTGATTACCCAGTCCGGGGAAACGGTGTTTTATGACCGGCTCTCCTTCTCCGGGCAGACCAACGTGGCGCTGGAAGCGCTGGGCCTGAGCCCCAGCCTGCTGTTTGACGGCCTGTCCGGCCCAGAACGGCACTACCTATCTGCCCACCCGCTACGTGACCTTCTTCAACGGGCAGCAGTACCACCTGTTTTACATGGGGCACCGGATCCTGTCCGACCGGATCAACCGTACCGACGCGGTGATCCTGATGGGGATTGACGATACCCTTTTGGAGCGGACGCTGGCGGAAAACTGGCTGGGAGAAGGCCGGGAAAAGTATATGTTCATCACCGACAGCCGGGGGCGGCTGGTTTGGTACCCGGAGGCCTCCCGGATCGGCGAAAACCTGTACGACACCAGCCGCAGCCTGACGGATTTTGTGGCCAAGAACAGCCTGCTGGACAGCCGGGAACTGGCGATGTACCACCGGATCAGCGAGCCCAGCGGCTGGCAGGTAACCAGCGTGCTGGACTGCACCTCCTTTACCCGGGCGATCGACCAGCGGCTGGTTGCCACCGTGCTGGTCACCATGCTGTCGCTTTTTGCGGCAGCGGTGCTGGTGTGGGCTATTACCGGCCGGCTGATGCAGTCGGTGGAGCAGGTCTGCGCCACCATGCGCACCGTCTCCCAGGGCAACCTGGCGGTGCGGGCGGACTGCCCGCCGGGCATGACGCCGGAGATCCGCACCATCGCGGAAGGACTTAACACCATGGCCGACCGTCTCCAGGCCCTGGTGCGGGACCGAGAAGAAAGCGCGGAGAAGATCAAGAACGCGGAGATCGTCGCGCTGGAAGCCCAGCTCAACCCGCATTTTCTTTACAATTGTTCTACTACGGCGCCCGCAACTATCCCGTGGCGCGGGACAGCATCAACCGGCTCACCTGCCGCAAGCTGCAGGCCGAGTGCGCGGCGGTCTGCCCCATGCTGCTGGAAAACCACCATGCGATCCTGTATCTGCTTACCGGCGTGGAGGACCCGCAGCGGTTTTCCGCCTGGCTGACCAGCAGCGTGCGGATCCATGCCCAGACCCTGTGGAAGGGCGCCGACATCAGCCTGGCCTTTTCCACCGGCTGGCATACGCTGCACCAGACGGCCATGGGCCTGCTGGACGCGCTGCCCTGGAAAATTGCGCTGCCCGGCGAACCGCTGCTGTACTGGCCCCAGGTGCTCCAGAGCCCTACAGAACCCTGCGCCTTTCCCATTGAAATCGAAAACCGGCTGCGGGTGGCGGTCTGTTCCCGCAGCGCCGACCGGATCGAGCGCCGGTTTGAGGAATTCCGCCGGTATTTTGACGGCCACACCGTCTACGATCCCCGCGAAATCCGGGAAAGCTATACCCATTTTCTCTGGACGGCGCTGAACCTGGCCAAAGAGGTGGATCTGGTCAAAGCCGGGCAGATCGAGGCGCGCCGCCTGATGGAATCCATCCTGGAAGCGCGCAATCTGACGGAACTGAACGAGGTGGCGGATCAGCTGCTGGCGGCCCTTACGGTAGCCGCCGGCCAGACCGATACGCCGGACCAGAATATCACCATCCTGCGGGCCAAAAGCCTGATCCATGAATTTTACTCCACCGGCATCACGCTGGAGGAGATCGCCCAGAAGCTGAACCTGACGCCGGAATACCTGAGCGGCCAGTTCCATAAGGATACCTGCGAAACCTTCAGCGCCTACATGCGCAAATACCGCATCGGCAAGGCAAAGGAACTGCTGATCGGCACCCAGCTGAAACTGAACCAGGTGGCCGAACAGGTGGGCTATGCCGACCCGAAGTATTTCAGCCAGGTGTTCAAGAAATGCACCGGCCAGCTGCCGGCCGAGTACCGCCGGGCCAACAAATGACGATGAAGAAAAAATCGCCTTATGATTTTCTACCTATCTGAGATTTCTCCGGTTTCCGGGCAGGGCAAATTCCGTTATGATAAAGTCACAAACGGCGGAACCGGTTGTTGAAACAAAATAGCGGAAAGGATGAAACACATGAAGAAACTTCTTGCCATGTGCCTGGCCCTTGCTTTGTGTCTGACGATGCTGGCCGGCTGCGGAAACAACGAACCCACCGTGACCGATCCCGAATCCGCGGGCGGCAGCGAGGCTGCCGGCGGTGAAACCACCGGCGCTCAGGAAGTGGAACTCTGGTACTACTGGGAGAACGAAGGCCATCAGGTAGCCCTGCAGGCCGCAATCGACGAGTACAACGCCTCCCAGAGCAGCCACAGCGTGGTGGCCAAGTATGTGCCCTTCGCCGACTTCAAGAAACAGCTCTCCATCGGCGCGGTGGCCGAAGCGCTGCCCGATATGGTGATCCTGGATTCGCCGGATCACGCCTCCTACGCTTCCATGGGCATCTTCGCCGACCTGACCGGCAAGATCGACGTATCCGCCTACTACCAGGGTCCTGTGGACTCCTGCACCTACGACGGCAACCTCTACGGCGTACTCTTCGGCGTCAACTGCCTGGCCCTGTTCTATAACGAGGATATGCTGAAGGAGGCGGGCGTGGAAGTTCCCACCACCTGGACCGAGCTCCAGGCCGCCGCCGAGGCCCTGTCCGACGACAGCCGCTACGGCTTTGCTTTCAGCGCCCTGCAGAATGAGGAAGGCACCTTCAACTTCATGCCCTATGTCTGGTCCGCCAAGGCCGACTACACCAACTTCAATTCCGAAGAGGGCATCAAGGCCCTGACCTTTGTCCAGGATATGGTAACCAGCGGCGCCATGAGCAAGGAGTGCATCAACTGGACCCAGGGCGACGTGATGAACCAGTTTATCTCCGGCAACGTGGCCATGATGGTCAACGGCTGCTGGCAGATCCCCACCATGCGCAGCGAAGCCCCCGACCTGAACTGGGGCGTGTCCCTGATCCCCATGTGTGACGACGGCCAGTACGCCTCCGCCATCGGCGGCGAGAACTACGCGGTCATCGAGGGCGGCAACGTGGACGGCGCGGTGGACTTCCTGAACTACATGATGGGCGAAGCCGTGGTCACCGAGCTGATGAACGCCTTTGGCTACATTGCCGGCATCGACGCCATTGCCCAGAACCAGTTCGACGGCGACGAGGACTATCTGGTGTTTGTGGAACAGATGACCTACGCCAAGGCCCGCGGCCCGCACGAGAGCTGGCCCTCCATCTCGGACGCCATCTCGCTGGCCTTCAACCAGGTGATGACCGAGACCGCCGCCCCGGCGGACGCCGCCGCTGAGGCGCAGGCCACCATCGACTCCGTACTTGGCTGATGTACGCTTCGGAGGCCGCGGCAGATCCGCGGCCTCCTTTTTTCAGGAGGTGACCCACCGTGAAATCCTTCCGGCGCCTGTTCCGCTACCAGCGGGCAGGATACCTGTTCGTCCTGCCGGGCTTTCTGTATATGCTGGTCTTTGTGGGCTGGCCCATGCTGTACAACGTGATCCTGAGCCTGCAGGACGTGACCCAGAAAAACCTGATCAACGGCGAGCGCCAGTTTGTGGCGCTGGCCAACTATGCCGACCTGTTTGCCGACAGCGTTTTCCGCCGCTCCATCGGCAACACCCTGCTGTATACCGTGCTGTGTCTGGTGCTGCAGTTTGCCGTGGGCTTTCTGCTGGCGCTGTTCTTCTCCCGCAACTTTTCCTTTGCCAAGCCGATCCGGGGCCTGCTGATGATGCCCTGGATGATCCCGGTCACGGTCACGGCGCTGATGTTCAAATTTATCTTCGGCACCGACGTGGGCATCCTCAACTACATTCTGAAAAGTTTCGGCCTGATCGGCAGCAACATCGACTGGCTTACCTCCCCGGTTACCGCCATGCTGGCGCTGGTGGTGGCCAACGTGTGGATCGGCATTCCCTTCAATATGATCCTGCTCTCCACCGGTCTTACCACCATCCCCACCGAACTGTACGAGAGCGCCGCCATCGAGCGCAGCTACGCCGCGGTCACCGGCACGGTGCCCATGATGCCGGAGTACGGCCTGGGCTTCTGGCAGTGCAAGCTGCGCTACCAGACCCAGGAAGAACTGCTCTCCATCGCCCGGGAATACAAGCGCCGGGGCCTGCCGCTGGATGTGATTGTGGTGGACTTTTTCCACTGGCCCCGGCAGGGCGAGTGGAAATTTGACCCCACCTACTGGCCCGACCCCGCTGCCATGCTGCAGGAACTGCATGCCATGGGGGTGGAACTGATGGTGTCGGTCTGGCCCACGGTGGAACCTGCCAGCGAAAACTATCCGGAAATGCTGGAAAAAGGCTATCTGATCCGGGTGGAACGCGGCCACCGCACCGGGCTGGATTTCCAGGGCTCTACTATTCATATCGACGCCACCAATCCGCAGGCGCGGGCCTATCTCTGGGGCAAGCTGCGGGATAACTACTACCGGTACGGCGTGCGGCTGTTCTGGCTGGACGAGGCCGAACCGGAATACGCCCGCTACGATTTCGACAACTACCGCTACTGGCTGGGCACCGATCTGGAAGTGGGCAACTGCTATCCCGCCCTGTATTCCCGGGCGGTGTTTGAGGGCCAGCAGGCCGAAGGGCAGACCCAGGCGGTCAATCTGGTGCGCTGTGCCTGGGCCGGCAGCCAGAACTACGGGGCGCTGGTCTGGTCGGGGGATATCGCCTCCAGCTTTACCAGCATGCGCAACCAGCTGGCCGCGGGCCTGAACATGGGGCTGGCGGGCATCCCCTGGTGGAACAGCGACATCGGCGGTTTCCACGGCGGCGACCCGGCAGACCCGGCCTTCCGGGAACTGTTCGCCCGCTGGTTTGAGTGGGGGGCCTTCTGCCCGGTCATGCGCACCCTGTTCTACGAATTCCCGGAAGATCCCACCTGCTGGCAGGTGGAGGACGAATACCTGTACGGCCCGGATTATCTGGTGGCCCCGGTGCTCACCGCCGGGCAGCGCACCCGCCGGGTCTATCTGCCCGCCGGCGCCGACTGGATCCACCTGGAAACCGGCGAGACTCAAAAAGGCGGCCAGTGGCTGGACGTACCCTGCCCGCTGGACAGTATGCCGGTATTTGTGCGGACATAAGCAATGCAAAAGAAAACAGCCGCCCGACGGGCGGCTGTTTTTTGTATACCGAAAACCACTCGCTAGGCGAGTGGTTCAAAAGAAGACTAATGTCGATAATGGGAAAAGAAAAACT
>CALXAH010000049.1 GCA_944386225.1 uncultured Gemmiger sp. | reverse complement strand
CAGGAATACATAGACGATTGCCGCCATCGTTTGGCCCTGCCCCGGTTTACAAAGAACTTCCGGGAAAGGACCCGGGAGGCGTGGGCGGCCTTTGCCCGCATCGAGGGGACGCTGCGCCAGATCATGGACACAGACAAAAGCCACCAGCGGAGCGAGGAATTGATCGAACTGTGCAGTCGGGCGCTGGAGATCGCGCTGAGCGACACCGCCTTCGAGTTGGGATTCAACGGGGAAAAATATGAACTGATCCTCAGCCCGGAGGGCCTGCGATCCCGTCTGTTTCCGCTGGTGTATTTCCAGCAGCAGGCCCCGGAATCGGTGCTTGCCCATTGGAATATCCGGGTGGGCCGCCAGCCCGCCCCGGGTTTTCTGCTGCGGGCCGGAGAGATCGAGGTCCGGGCCGAGGATGTGCGGATGTGGGCGGAGAAAACCGACGACCAGCGGGTGAACCTGGTGTTGTACTGCGA
Organism: uncultured Gemmiger sp.; assembly: GCA_944386225.1. Taxonomy (GTDB): domain Bacteria; phylum Bacillota; class Clostridia; order Oscillospirales; family Ruminococcaceae; genus Gemmiger_A. The sequence goes on along the minus strand of CALXAH010000049.1, from coordinate 10,261 downwards.
AAAGCTGACGCCGCTTTTGAACGAGGATGCGGACCGGGTCTGGTGGGCGCTGTCCATGCTGGTGGACCAAACCATCGGGGAAGTTTCCGACATCGCGCTTGTTGCCGGGATCGACGTCTGTGCCCGGCCGAAAGACGAGCCGTCCATGCCCCTTACCGCGCTGCCGGAACTGCTGCAAGGCATGGGCTTTACTCTCTGGCGGGAGGGCGGCGACTACCTGGAGAACAGCTATGTGGCCTATGAGCGGGAGCCGGTGAAGGATCCGGATGCGGATTGGCGGCTGGATGTCTATGCCGGCAGCTGCCGCCTGCCGGTGCTCATCAACGACTATATGGCCGCCCGCAGCGATATGGTGGACGAGTACCATAAAGATGGCATCGCGGCGGGGTTCCTCTGCTACCCCTTGGAAAGCTTTACCGGCGAGGAGCGAAGCAAAGCCATTCTGGACTTCCGGGATGCTCTGCGGGATGCCGTCCTGGGGGAGGCGGGCGCACAGGCCGTGACCTTCCTGGGCGGGGCCACCGGCCTGTACTACGGGTATCTGGATCTCATCGCCTGGGACCTTCCCGCCGTACTGACAGCGGCGCAGGCGTTTTTGGGAAAAAGCGGCCTACCCTGTGCCCACTTCCATGCCTTTCGGCGGGATGTGGGCGGTGTGCCGCTGCTGGAAGAGGAGGAACCGGCGCCTGCCGTTCACGAGGAAACCGGCTCCCTACTCTCGGCGGAGGACATCCAAACGCTGGCATCCTTTGACGAGGGAGTGTCAGGCTACTTTGGGAGAATGCTCCGCTGGCTGGAGGATTTCATCAAAAGCGGCGTGGAAGAAGGACGGTTCACCGAAAAACAGGCCCGCCAGGATTTACAGATCGCCCTCTGGTACGCCTTTGCATGCAACAATCTGGATGACTATATCCACTATTACCAGGCCGTGGAATGGATGAAGGACTCGGAGAAAAACGCCGCCGGCTGCGCCACCTGGTACTACCGCTATTCCGTGGCGCTGATGTACTGCGGCCGACTGGAGCAAGCGCGGGAATACGCCGAGCAGGGCGCCCAGGTGGAGCCGGATTACCCCTGGATCTGGCTGCAGGTGGGCAAGCTGCGGGCGCATTTTGGCGATACAGCCGGCGCGCTGGACGCTGTGACGCAGGGCCTGGCTCTGGAACCGGGCGACTATGAGTTCCTGACCTTGCAAAAAGAGATCAAAGCCGGAGCAACCCTGGAACAGATGGAGTACCACTGGATCGACCCGGATGCCGATCAGGCTCTCCAGCAGGGGCTGGGCCAGGATGTGGATGACAAGCAGCGCGCCCTGGCCTGTATCCGGGTGGACGAAGCGGGCCTTGCCGCATTTTATGAGTTGTTCAGCCCGGAGTGGTGCGGCTATGAGAAGAATGCCCCCTGCTGTGAATTCCAATACCCGGTGAAGGAACAGCGGGTGGAGCTCTCCTTCCGCATGAACGAAGCCGGCCTCTCCAAGATGGGAACCAACTGGCTGCGGCAGCTCAAGGAACGGCTGGACAGCGGGGAATGGCTGACCCACACTCCCGAAGGCGAGCCGGAGGGGACCTTGATTGCGGTGTTTGTGGAGCAGGACCGCCGCATCGGGCTTGTCTACCGGCAGCCGGGAGAGGATCAATATTTCCAGATCTTTCTGAACCCGGACGGCACAAAGGCGGATGCCATCTGGTCCTCGGCGGACAAGCGTGCGCCGGAGGTGTATACAGAGGAGGAGATGTCGGCGATCGAGCGGCACATTCAAAACACCTTCGGCGCCTTTGAGAATGTGTTCCATGAGCTGGTTTCCCCCGACATCCATGTGGACATCTGCGTTGTCCCTCCCACGGAGAAGCGGGACTATTACACACTGGTGACGATGGGCATGGGGGCCCACCGGATGAATGTGCCAAAGGAACTGGCGGAATACAAGCTGGAGCGGGCGGAGCTGGCCATCGCGCTGCCGCCGGACTGGAAACTGGATGCGGAATCCCTGAAGGAGGAGCGGTGGTACTGGCCCATTGGCCTCTTGAAGGTGCTGGCCCGCCTGCCCATTTCCGGCGATACCTGGCTGGGCTTTGGCCACACGATGGACAAGCAATCGCCCTTTGCGGAGAACACGGCGCTCTGCGGCGCAGTTCTGGTGGGCCCGCAGGGTGTTGTATGGGAAGGCGGCGAGGTCTGCGTTTTGCCCGGCGGCGAGGAGGTCAACTTCTATCAGGTGATCCCTCTCTATCGGAACGAACTGCAATATAAACTGGAGCACGACGCGGACGCTCTGCTGGAAAAGATGGCAGGCATCAGTTTTGTGGTCGATCCCACCCGCCGGAATGCCATCGCCTGAGGAACGCTTGCGGAGAAGAAGGGCACTCTGGAGCCTCCGGAACTTGCGAAAGCCATGGATGCAACGGTGGAGCAATAGGGATTCCGCCCGGATGTGACCGACCAAGGCCCAGAGGAATCCGCCGTGGGCGCATTGGCCGCTGTGCTGCGGCAGTCCGCCGGCAGGCGACACTTAGAATCAGGCGGGAAAGAGGCAGTTCCCCAAGGTACAAATCATGGTTTCTTCCTCGGCTTCCTGGGCTTCGGCGCCACCGCGGCGATCATGGCGTAGTGCTCCTTGCTCTTTCTCGTGATGCTGTTGTAGTCCTCGGATGTCAGGAGCTCCAGCAGCCATTCTTTGGGCACCTTATAGGTGTGCTGGTGGGAGAAAGCTTTGAGCCGGCCCTCGGCGCACCAGTGGCTGACGGTGCGGGCGCCGTAGCTGGTGATGCGGGCGATCTGGTGGGCGTCCAGCACGTCGGGCTGGCGGGCCAGCAGCCGCTCGTACCAGCGGCGCACACGCTGACGGGTGGCGTCGGTGAGCAGGAGCGCACTGTTCAGGCCGAAGGCTGGGAGCTTGTGGTTCGGGTAGTTCTTGTACCAGCCGCTGGGCGGGGTGTAGTACGCCGGCTCCGCCAGGCGGCGGCGCAGGTAGGCGGCCACGTCGGCCTTGGCGATCTTGTAGCAGCGGGTCTGCTTGCCGGTGTTCTCGCAGGGTACCAGGCCGCTCTGCAGCAGGTAGATGGAGGTGCGGGTGCCGATGCGGCAGGCTTTACGGAAGTCGGTGCGGCCCATGGGGTCGGGATAAGGGGCCAGCAGGTCCTGAATCTCCTGCTCCAGAGCGTCTTGAAAGAGGTTGCTTTTCTTCATTTTTGGGGTTCTCCTTTGTTTTGAATTTGGACCCGGAGAACCACCATGTTTTCCACCAAAACTATACAAATTGTTGAAACATGGAAAGATACTACACAAAACCGGCCCGAAATCTTGCATTTGACGAAATACGTTTTCCGGCGGCGGGGCGAAAATCCAGTGTTCATCCGGCAAAACGGCCCCCAATTATCTTGCATGAAATCTTGCATTTTTCCAAAAAATCTTGCCAAACGGGGCCAAAACGGGGGATGCCGGTTTTACTTGTACCCACGCCATTTTTCGGGGTTTGGCCCCTCAAAAACGGCTTGACACCGCCGAAAATCCGGGGACAAACTGACCAGCTCTGACCCGCCCTGTTCCGCAAGAGCCTTTTCGGCGCAGGACTCGAAAGCACAGAAGCTGCCGATTTATGCCTAAAGGTACAAATTGTGTTACCGATGCGATATGGGAATGAGAATTAGGAACGCTGGGCAGGTTCCGCAGACACCTGATAGAAGCATCTGGCTTTGCACCGCTTTCCGGGTTGGCCGGCGCTACGCCGGTATGGAAATGGCAAGGCGGTTTGAGATGGCGCGGCGCTATGGCCGGAGATGGGCGGGTGAATGCGCGAGTTCTGAACCTTGTGGTGAATAGGAGAAACCCAAAAAGGCCAGCCGGGCAATTCATGCCTGGCCGGCCTTTCTTGGTTGTTTTTTTATAAGGGGATTGCCCGGGGGTACAGCTTTCGGCGAGCCAAACGAGTTGGGATTGCTGTATGTGTCAATAGGAGGGTCACGGCCGGTAGGGCGTAGTGGCGTTGCATACCAGCCGGGGCAGGGTGGCGTAGGTCTGCACCAGCAGCTCCGGGCGCTTAAGCACCCGCAGCATCATGGCCCCCGCGGTGCGGCCCAGGTCGTGCACGTCGATCTGCACGAAAGTGGGCAGCGGGTCCAGCACGGTGGAATAAGGGTAACGGTCGAAGGTGATGAGCGCCATCTCCTCCGGGATGTTCAGCCCCTGCTTCGCGGCCACCTGGTACAGCCCGAAGGCCAGCAGATTGCTGCCGCAGATCACCGCGTCGGGGCGTTGCTGCATGCTGAGCAGCCCGAAGGCGGCGTGGTAGCTGCCTTCCAGGTCTGCGGTGGTGTGGAGGATCCAGTCCTCCCGCACCGGCGCACCGGCCTCCTGCATGGCGATGCGAAATCCCCGCAACCGCAGATAAGCGATCTCATCGGTGGTGCCCTCCGCCAGGAAACCGATGTTCCGATAGCCCCGCTCCAGAAGATGCTCTGCCGCGATCTGCCCGCCTAAAATCTGGTTGGTGTCCACCCAGCACAGCCGGGAGCCATTCCCCGGGTGACCGATGAGGATGTGGGGGAATTTGCGGCGCACCAGCAGGGCGGAGATGTTTTTGTCGATGGCGGCCCCGTGGACGATCATGCCGTCCGCCAGCTTTTGCAGGATGATCTGCTCGGCGGTGCTGCCGGGCACCTCTTCGCGACAGGTGTCCATGATGGTCAGAGTATAGCCCTTTTCGCTCAGGGCGCTCTGCACCCCGCAGAGAATGTCGAACATGTGGGGGTTTGTATAGGCGATGTCGGCGGGCAGGCTGGTCAGGTAGATGATGTTCCGGGTGGCCCGCCGTGCCAGGCTGGCCGCCCGGCTGTTGGGGGCATACTCCAGCTCCCGCATCACCTGCTCTACCCGGCGGGTGGTCTCCTCCGAGATGCCGGGGTGATGGTTGAGGATTTTGGAGACGGTGGCCACCGAAACGCCTGCCCGGGCGGCCACGTCCTTGATGGTGATGGGCATGGGATACCCCCTTTTTCCTGTGTTTGGTAAATCCATAGTATAACGGTTACCTAAAAAATGCAAGAGAATTACCTATTAAAATTTGAAATTTCTGGACAATACTGCTAAGATTTAAGAAGAAATCAGGGCATAAATCCGGAATTTATCCCGAACAGGAGAAAAAATCAGGTAAGCGTTTTCACATTAAAAAAGGAGGAGACACCATGAAAAAGGCAATTTCCCTTTTGTTGAGCGCGGCTCTGGCGCTGGGGATGCTGGCCGGTTGTGGCCAGACGCCCTCCAGCGCGCCCCAAAGCGGCAGCGCGGCGGCGCCCGGCAGCGAAACGGCCACAGAGCCGGTCACCATCAAGATCTGGCACGACGGCGACGAGGCCATCATGCAGACCATTGCCGACACTGTGAACTCGCGGCTTTCCGGCGACAACATCACAGTGACGTTTGAGAAAAAGACAGGCCTTTCCGACCAGCTGAAGCTGTACGGAAGTGACGCGGCGAACGGCCCGGACATGTATTTCTACGCCCATGACTCCCTGGGCACCTTTGTGGCCATGGACATTCTGGCTCCCCTGTCGGAGGTAGCGGGCGCAGATGTGCTGGCAGACGCCCTGCCGATGACGGTGGAAGCCGGCCAGATCGGCGGCGAGCAATACTTCCTGCCCGTATATTTTGAGACGCTGGTCTTTTTGTACAACAAGGCGTTGTGGCAGGGGGATATCCCCACCACCACCGAAGATCTGTATGCTTATATGCAGGCCAACACCGACACGGCGGCAGGCACCTATGCTGTGGTCAACCAGCACTCCACCGCCTACAACGTATCCCCCTTCATCAACGGGTTTGGCGGCTACATCCTGAACGAGGAAGGCCATCCGGGGCTCAACGATCCCAAGACCATCGAAGGGGTGGAATACAACAAAAAGTTCGCAGCGCTGCAGGCGGACGGCGACTATAACACCGTGACTACCCTGTTCAATGAAGGCAAAGCAGCCGCAATCATCGGCGGGCCGTGGCTGGTCTCCGGCATCCGGGACGCGGGCATCGATTTTGGCGTGGCCTCCCTGTCCGACATGACGCTGCCCAACGGCAACCCGCTGGCGCCCTACGCCGGTGTGCAGGGAGTCGGTGTGCTGAAGACCGGCGCCGAGGCGCACCCCGAGGCCATCGGCAAGGTGCTGGCGGCGCTGGCCTCCCCCGAGGTGGGGGTGGCGCTGGCCAAGTCCTCCGGCTGCGCCCCTGCCAACAGCAAGGCCTATGAGGACCCGGAAGTGGCAGCGGACGAGCTGATCGTGGCCATCCAGAAGACGGCAGAGACCGCCCAGCCTATGCCCAACATCCCCGAGATGGGCGTGCTGTGGGGCCCGGCGGAGAGCTTCCTGGTGGCGGTGAACAAGAGCGGCGAAGATGTGGCCACTGCCGCCGAGACGGCCCAGCAGGCCGCGCTGCAGGCCATTGCCGACATGCAGTAAAATCAGAATGCGAAACCCGCGCGGGGACGGCAGGTTTGCCGTCCCCGCTTGTGGGGTAAAAAGGTGGTGGCGTTATGCGCAAAAAGCCGTGGCTGTACAGTGCTCCGGCACTTCTTCTCATCCTGATCGTGGTGGTGTTCCCCATCGGGTACACCGCCTATATCTCGCTGACCAACATGAACCTGTATCACTGGGCGGATTTCCGGGTGATCGGTTTGTCCAATTATGCGCGGGCTCTGTTCAAGTTCGATTCCGGTTTTCTGGGGGCGCTGTTTACCACATTGCTCTGGACGGTGGTGAATATGGCCCTGCAGCTGTTCTGCGGGTTTTGGATCGCCCTGGGGCTGAACGCCAAGGGTCTGCGCCTGCGCCGGCTGTATAAAACACTGCTGATGCTGCCCTGGGCCATGCCGGCCTATGTGTCCATCCTGCTGTGGCGGGTGGGGATATTCAACACCGAGTTTGGCCTGCTCAACCAGTGGCTCACGGCGCTGGGGCTGCCGAAGTACAGCATCCTGGACAACACGGTCACTGCCTTTCTGGCCTGCCTTGCGCTCAATCTCTGGATGGCGCTGCCCTTCATGATCGCCACCATTGACGGCGCATTGCAGAGTGTGGACGCCAGCCTGTACGAGAGCGCCTCACTGGACGGTGCGGGCTTTTTCCAGAAAGTGCGCTTTATCACCGTGCCCGGCATCCGGGCCATCATCGCCCCCGCTGCGGTGATGACCACCTTCATCACCTTCAAGCAGTTTGACATTGTGTATCTTCTCACCCAGCAAAAGGGGTACATGACCGGAGCCAATTTGAACACCGTCATCACCTATGCCTACCAGAACGCCTTCGTTTCCAACAACTACGGCCTGTCCAGCGCGGTGAGTATGCTGTTGTTTGTGCTCATCATCCTGTTTTCACTGGCCACCAACCGAAGCCTGCGGGAGGAATGACCTATGGATAAAAACAGAAAAAAACGGACGCTGGGCATCCTGAGGCTGACGGTGCTGAACGGGGCGTTCCTGCTGCTTTGCCTGGTAGCACTGGTGCCGGTGCTCTATGCGCTCACCCTTTCTTTCAGCGGCAGCGGCGCGGCACTCTCCTCGCGCTTTTCCTTCTGGCCCACCCAGCCCACTTTGGAAAACTATCGGGCGATTTTGTTTGACGAGCCGTTCCTTTTGTGGTTCCGCAACTCGGTGATTTTGAGCGTGGGCACCGTATTCTTTTCTATGCTCTGCGCGGTGCCGGCGGCCTACGCCTTTTCCCGCTGGCGGTTTGCAGGCCGGCGGTTTACACTGAAGCTGCTGCTGGTGCTCAATGCCTTCCCGCAGATCTTGTCGATGTTCGCCCTCTTCCGGGTGCTTAAGACCATCGGCCTGCTGAACACCCACGGAGGACTCATCCTGATCTACGCGGGCTCCATGTGCGTGTTCGCCTTGTGGAACATGAAGGGATATTTCGACACCATCCCGGTGGAGATCGAGGAGGCCTCCCGCATCGACGGCGCCAGTGACCGGCAGATGATCCTGCGCATTGTGCTCCCTTTGGCCAAACCGGCCATCGTGGTCACCTGTGTGATGGTGCTCATCACCGTGTGGAATGAGTATCTTTTCGCCACCACCTTTTTGCTGGACAGCACCAGCTACTCCCTGGCGGGCGGGCTGTATCAACTGCAATCCAACGACTACAGCCGCAGCTGGCCTCTCTTCTCGGCAGCGGCGGTTCTGGTGTCGCTGCCCATTCTGGCGGTGTTCTTTAAGATACAGAAATACATGGTCTCCGGCCTCACCGCCGGTGGCGTGAAGGGATAGGTGACGGCTTTGTGATAGATAAGGCAGCGATTCTTCATATCCCCTGTTCAGAGTATGCCTATCCCCTGGACGAGGAGACCTTCTGCGTGCGGCTGCGGGCCGGGCGCAGGGATCTGGTCTGCTGTGAACTGTATGTGGCAGACCGGGCCTGTGAGACCACTCCCATCCGCTTTGAGGGCCTGCCTATGGAGCGCATTGCCCGGGATGAGCGATTCGACTTTTTCCAAGCGGTCTTTCCCATCCGTCATACCCGCCTTTGTTACTATTTTCGCCTGCAGGGTCAGGAGGAATGGACCTATTATTACGGCGACATCTTCACCCGGGAACTGGCCGATCTGCAGATGGAGGGAAACTGGGTAGACGGGCGCAGCGAATACTTTCAGTACCCGGCCATCCTGCGCACCGAGATCGCCCGGCCACCCAAGTGGATGAACACCGCCTGTTTTTACAACGTCTTCCCGGACAGCTTCGCAGACGGCTCCGAGGCGTTGGCCGGCTCGGCGAAGAGTGGCGGACGGCTGGGCGGCACCCTGCGGGGGGTGGCGGAAAATCTTGACCACATCGCCCGGCTGGGGTGTAACGGCCTGTATCTGAATCCGATCTTCACCGCAAAGAGCTACCACAAATACGACACCATCGACTATTACCATGTGGACCCCTGCTTCGGCACCGACGATGACCTGCGCGCTCTCGTTCAAAAGGCCCACAAAATGGGGATGCGGGTGGTGCTGGACGGGGTGTTCAACCATAGCGGAACCGGCTTTTTTGCCTTCCAGGACGTGTTGAAGCGTGGAGCGTCGTCGCCCTATTTTCACTGGTATGACTTCGTTCCGCCAACGGGTCCCGGGCTGGACGAGCAGGGCCACCCCAATTACGCCTGCTTTGCCTATGTGCCGGAAATGCCCAAGCTGAACACCGCCAATCCTCAGGTGCAGGCCTATTTTGCAGAGGTGGGCCGCTACTGGGTGGAAGAATTCAGGGTAGACGGCTGGCGGCTGGATGTGGCCAATGAGATATCCAAGGAGTTCTGGCGGGTCTTTCGCCGGGCGGTGAAGGCCGCTGACCCCGATTGTGTGCTTATCGGGGAGGTGTGGGAGAACGCCCGGGACTGGCTGCGGTACGATCTGCTGGACTCGGTGATGAACTACGATTTCCGCCGCCATTGCCGGGACTTCTTTGCCCTGGGCCGCATCGACGCGGCTGGCTTTGCCGCCCGGGTGACCAATATGGTGCTGCGCTACCCGGAACCCTATTTGCGCGCCCAGCTGAACCTGCTGGACAGTCATGATGTCTGCCGCTTTCTGTCCCTTTGTGGAGGCGATGAGCGACGGATGCGGCTGGCGGTGGTGTTTCAGATGCTCTTCCCCGGCGCGCCCTGTGTCTTTTACGGCGATGAGGCCGGTCTGACCGGCGTCACCGAGCCGGAATACCGCCGCCCCATGGACTGGGAAAACGCGGAGGGCAGTTGGTTTGACTTTTACCGTCAGGTAGCAGGTCTGAGAGCAAAATACCTGAACGGTACCGAACAGTTCACCGTTCTCGCGGCGGCGCCTCAAAGCCGCCTGTTCGGTTATGCGCTGGAGCGGGAGGGGCTTTGCCTCACCGTCTGGCTGAATGCCGGCGACGTGCCCTGCCCGCTGCCAGAGGCGGAGGAGGCAGAGCGGCTGTGGGAACAGAATGCTTCTCATGAGGCCCTGGGGCCCTGGGGCTTTCGGGTGTGCCGGCAGGCCCGGCGGCCCGCCGTTCTGAGCAACTGACACAAAACCGCATGATGGCATCTTGGATGCCGCCATGCGGAGCCTGTAGAAAAACCTGCTTTGGCGATCAGGCCAGAGCAGGTTTTCTGTTTGAAAACAAGAAGACAGGTGGAAAAAGCAGTGAAATGTCAGGCGTATTTTCGCGCAATCTGGACCGTTTGCCGCCATCCGGCGCCGGATGGCGGTCATTCCATTTCCAGGTGGCCAGCTTTTTCAGATTCATGGCAGCAAATTTAAGCTTCACCCAGTTTGT
>CALXAH010000048.1 GCA_944386225.1 uncultured Gemmiger sp. | reverse complement strand
GCAGTCCTGTGATGGGAAGATAACTCTTTTCCGGCCCTTTGAACTCCACCGCATAGCTGCGGGGAAAATCCTCCTGCTCCAGAATCTCACACAGGTAGTTCAGCACTTCATGGCAGCATTCCTCCGTGTTGTCCCTGGCAGTAATACGGATCACAGCAAAGGCATCGTTGGCCGATGCGGTGAAGTGCTCTGTTTTTCTCTTTTGCAGAGAGATCGGCAGCCTGCCGGTCCCATGTTCCCGGAGCTTTTTCACCATATCCGGACGGACTTTCTCCACCAGTCCAAAGAGGTAATTGGTGTCCAGATACTCAAAGTCCAAACCATATACCTTATAGCTCACCGCCACATAGCAAGCAAAACGCAGCAGCGGCTGTGGGACCTGCTCTGCACGAATGCCTGGTTTCAGGGAATACTCCCGATCCCAGAAGTGATCATCTTCATTGCCTGTCACGGCAAAATATTTCTCCTGCAGCTCCCGTTTCAGCATATTAAGTAAATAGTGGTCAATTTCACCCCACCGGCTCTGGCGGCGCAGGTTTTCGCTGAAAGCAATGGCCTTTTCCGCATCGAGAGACTCGGCCTGCTGCGCTTCGGTCCATTTTCTCACCAGAGTGTGCACCTCAAAGGGCGCGCCTTGACTGCTGACCACTACCGGCGGCCAGAGGGAATCAAGCCGCGTGATCCTGCCGTCAATGGCATCCTGGATACACTGGTCAAAGAGCGGCTGCAGTTTGTCCTGTACCTCGGGCTTCATCCAGTAACAGCGTCCGTCCGCACTGTTTCGTTTTGGCAAATTCACAGCAGGCCACCCCTTCCCGAACCATAAAAAATGCCCCGCGCCGCACTGCCACTTGGACAGGCTGACGCAGGGCGTGAAAAGGCCGCACAGAACCAGGACCTGTATTCCCAGGCTCTGTGCCCGACGATATTCTGCTGGCTTTCCCATCCGTTTGGACGGGGGTACCGATCTCTATCCATTTGCTTTCCTCTATCGCGCATCCTCTTTTACCCGCTCCATCTCATCCACCAGCGCCCTGACCTGGAAATCCACCATGTCCTCCGCCACCTCCGGGAACAGAAACGGCATGGTGTCCGGGATGGCCTTGTGCACCATCATCATGCTGAGGGCCAGATTGCCAAACAGCCGTGGGTCAATACTGTCCACAGGGAGGCCAAAAATGGAAAGCAGCTTCCCATAAAAACCGACCTGGTCCTGTCGGAAGGCCTGGAAATTCTCCTCGGAAAGGCATCGGCGTACCTGCTGCTCCTCCTCAATGGACAAAACAGCGACTCCGCTTTTGGCTCCGTAACAGCAGTTTTTTAGGAAGATTTCCACTCCCGCCCGCCAGCTGAGCCCGGGATCCTCCATCAGGAACCTGGCATGGTCCAGCAGCTTGGGCTGCTGGTAGCGCAAAGCGTGAAGCACTAGTTCCTCCTTGGAGGAGAAGAAACTGTAGAAGAAGGTCTTGGAGATCCCTACTTCTCTGCATAGAACATCAATACTGCTGTGGATCAAGCCCCGGTCCGCGATACACCGGATCATGGTGTCCATCAGGGCCTGCTTTACCTGTTCTTTCTCCTCATCGGAATACGCCTTTCTTGCCACGAGCCGTCACCGCCATTTAAAATACAAAATCAAAAAATAGTATTTATTTGTATTATAGCGAAACTGGACCGAATTGCAAGACTGTTCCTTAAAAATGCGCCGGGGGATGCAGCGTACCGCTTTCGGGATGCCCACAGTGCCGATCAGAGTACACAGATTTGCATCCGCCCTTCTGCTCCATTCATAAGATCAACAGGAACATTTCGGGTCTTACCACAAAAATTCATCAAATACGCCCTCATCTATGGTATAATTTATTTTAAATCCCGTCCCGTTCCGCAAAAACATACACCTGTCGGAGCAGAACAATGCGCACAAACGCCACAGTTTCTCCCCTCGCTGCATCGCAGCACAAAGAAGCAATATTGGCCGCGGAAAACACCGCATCGGCAAACGGATGCGGTTCTTCCCGTGCGGCCTTTTTGCGTCTTGCGTCCGCCTGCCCGCACGGCAGTGCGCCGCAGGGCGCTTTTTTACACCCCTACAAGAGAGGATGACATGATGACAAAGGAAGAATTTCTAAAGCGCATCAAAGAGGATGAAACCTATGCACCCGGCTGGCAGGCCATTGATGACGCTTTTGAAGCGCTGTATCCGGGGCAGCAGCCGGAACACTTCGGGACGCTTCTGACGTCCAGGGCAGCCCTTGGCGGCGATGAGTATCTGGATGGTTTTTCGGTATACAGTTCACCAAAGGGCTACAAGCATCTGGTCACCTACGGAATGACTGTGCTCTATGGAGACGAGGAGGCGTTCGGCGGCGAGTGGAACGGCTGGGGCTATGAGATGACCATCAAGTTAAAGGAAAAAGACACAGCGAACTGCATGTGGGCCATTGATATGCTATCCAACCTGGCGCGGTACACCTATAAAACCGAGCGCTTTTTCCAGCTGAACCAGCTCATCCGGGGGAACGGGAGTTCCCTGCATATCGGGTCGGATTCCCTCATCACCGCGCTTTTACTGATAAACGACACGGAGGTGGAACCACAAATGTCCGTATACGGCAAAACGGAGTTCATTCAGCTTGTGGGCATCACCGAAGCGGAACTTGAGGCAGTCATGGAAGATAGGAACAACATTCCCGTGCTGCTCCGGCGTATGAAAGAGGACGGAAACGTCGATCTGGTCACCGATATGCAACGGCAGAAATCCTATTTTTGACTTCCCCGCAACCTGGTCACAGAAAAACGCAAGGCTTTTATCCGAGCGAACAAAAACCGCCAAAGGAGGCATCACCATGGGACTTGATCTTTACGCAGGAACATTGACCCGGTATTATTCCCACAACTGGAAGACCGCCGTGCAGCAGTGGGCGGAGGCAAACGGCTACTCCTTCCAAAAGCTCGCCCCGGACGGAAGCCCTGTGGCAGAGGAGGCACTCACCCCCGAGGAGATCCGCAACATCCAGAGCGCCGTGGAACGCCGGCGGGATTCCCTGCTGGATGCCATCCGCCAGAACAAGGAGCAGCCCTATACTCCCTGGACGGAGGACAACGAAAAGCCTTACTACACCGACAAGCCGGACTGGGACGCTTTTGGCGCCATGCTGCTGGTGGCTGCCTGCCATACATACGGCGAGCCGGTGCCTCCCACCGTGAAAAAGGGCTGGGACTTTGCTGAGCATCCTCTGATCGCCCGCCTGGCGGCAGACAAGGAGCAGGTGTGGTCTCTCTTCCGCGGGGCCACCTGGTGGCTGCCGCTGCCGGACGCCTTTTTGTTCCAGGCGCCTCTGCCCACCGACGGCACCGCCGTCATCGGCACGGCGGGCGGGCTGCGGAAGGAACTGGAGAAACTGAACCGACTGGCGTGGCAGGCCGATGAAGATACCATCCTGCGCTGGGGCGAGACCGAGGGCTACCCCACAGACGGCGTGTACGGGCCGGACGGAAAAATCGACGCCGCCAGCCTGCAGGAGCACACCGAATACGACACCCAGTCGCTTGCCAAATTCGCCTTCTCCCTGTTCTGGCAGGCGATGCGGTTCGCCGAGGAACAGCAGGTGTCCATCCTGCTGGATTTCTGACAGGACCCTGGCATTGCCTTCCGGAACGAGCGGCAAAGGCGTTATGCCGAGGCCGCGGACTCGAAAGGATAAGGAGGAGAATGAGCCATGAGTGAGCAAGTTTTTGAGCAAAACCCAAGCGATGAAAAGGCCCCCCAGCCCGGCGGGCCGTACCTTGTTCAGATGCTGTTCAAGGAGCCGGTGCCCATGCCGGACAAGGAAAGCATGACCGCCGTGATGCAGCGGCATATCGGCGCGGTGGAATGTTTTGGGCACGACAAAAAGATGACCAGCTTTTCCGCCCTGGACCACATCGCGGAGTTCAAGGAGGGCAGGGCCCCGGTGCAGCTGATGGTGATGGAATGCATCGAATTCACCGGCAAAGGCATTGACGCCTTCCTCATGAGCCAGATGTGGGACTGCCGGAAAGACCGCGAGCGCATCCTCCGGGAGTGCAAGTATCAGGTGGTGGCCACCGACATGCTGGCCGGCGTTCTTCCGGCGCTGGAACGGGCCAACCTGGACGCCGACTTTGTGGAGGCGCTGGCCGAGTTGTATCCCGATTGCGAGGCGTTCTTCTTCCAGAACTGCGGCAAGCTGCTTTTAGCGGAGGATGTACGCTCACACCAGATTGAAGGGCCGGACCGCTTCATCCGGTTTGGCGTCAATGTGCGCTTTTTCAACATTCAGGGAACCGAGGATAAGATCATCGACACGGTGGGCATGAGCACGCTGCTTTTGCCCGACCTCCAGTACCACTTCCGCGGCATGAATCCCAACTGGGTCGTCAACCACGCCTACAACGTGGCGTCCTATCTTCTGGAATACGACAATCCCATTCAGGACGGGGAGACCATCGACGGCGTGGCGGATGGACAGATGAGTCAGGAGATTCAATGGGTCTGCCGGTACGAAGATGCCTTGATCCAGCCGCCCCGGGCGGTGCTGGACATCAACATGGGGAAATACGCTTCTGGCCGGCGCTGACGGGCTTTCCCGGTATGCGCAGCGGCACCGGTGATCGCCCGTCCCCGCGCCTTTCCGCGCATGCCAGGATACGCGATAGGACCAACAGCATAAACAGGCAGCAGCCTTGCTTTTGCAAAGCTGCTGCCTGTTTGACTTGGTGCGCGGTTCCATCAGGATGCTTCTTCAAAAAAGAGCCTCTAATTCATGGTAGAACGCCTCATCGGTCTGGCGGATGGTGCGGCCGTTGTCCGGGCGGTCGTCGATCAGGTAGTAGCTCTCATCTTGCTCGAATGCTAGGCAGGTGATGCTATCTCCACTGCTAAGCGACTCGTCGTGTGTCGGGTACTCGATCCGGATCTCAAAGCCGTCCTGGAAGTCATAACCGCCAGTCCCGGATCGGTGAGATCATAAAGGATACATCCTGACGCCCAGCCTGCATAGTCCTGCACCATAACTTCAGGCGTTCCATCCTCATTCACGTCAAAAAGCCCCAGCCGATATGGGCTTTGATTGCCGGACAAAAAATCCTCCACGACTGTTTGCGACGCATGGATGAATGTCTCTTCATCAAGCAAGGAAGTATCCGTTGAAGCGTCTGAGGCAGGAGCAAACACCTTGTCACCGGATGTGCTTGCAGACTGCGGGCGGCTGTCTGCCGGGAAAGATGCAGACGAACAGTCGCCGAGCAGCAAAAGAAACGCGAGGAGCAGATACAGTTTTGGTATCCTTTTATGTGCCATCTGCTTCACCCCAATTCAGCCTGTTGCTATTCATATCGCTGCACTGTGCGCCGCTTTCATATTCCGCCAGCATTTTTTCCGCACGCTCCAAGGCGCGGCCAATACTCCAATCATCATCGCTGAAGTATTTTGCCCTTTTCATCAATCACTCACCACCTAAGCAGCCTATTATCCGACTAAACCTTGCACCACATCCAAAATTTGCTCATAGGTGATGTTCCGCGCGTAGCCGAACTGTTTCTGGTATTTGTTCCACATGGCGCGCAGCTCCGGGCTTTGCCGGATCGAATGCAGGATACCCGGCACATCCGCAATCTGTTCCGCGGTGCCTCGGTGCCGGGATGTCGCTCGCAAAGCTTCCGCAAACACGACCTTATCAAAGGGCTGCGTAGTCGCCAGTATATAGGCGTCATAAAAATCTCTCGGCCGAGTGTTGAACACGCCGCGCCGCAGAATGGTTTCCACCTTTTCCGCCAGAATAGTCTCCACGTTGTAGGCCCACAACTCGTAGCTCTTTTCTTCGTCAAAGATCTCGGTAAAACAGCAGGGCACTGCATGGGGCGTGATGGCATCACCGGTGGACACATCAATGCTCAGCGGAACGACCAGCGTTTCAAACCTTGCTGTCAGGGCGACCCGGTACCCGCCATAAGCATCGTCCTCCCGGATCGGCGAGATCGCCCCCACTTCAAAGTTAACCATGTCCTCGGACGGCACTGCACAGATCTGCTCCAACGCGCTGCAGATGGCGTCCGGCATCAAAGGAAGATTTTTCAGCGTGGTGTCCAAATCCATCGTCGCCCGATTGTCCAGCCCTACCATGGCGGCCACCAGCATACCGCCCTTCAGCACAAACTTGTCTTTGTAGGACGAAGCAGACAATCGGATCAGCAGCCGCTCGAACATATAGTTTTGCAAAACCACCTGAGCGGGAATCTTTTTCTGCCTGGCAATGTTGCGGATCCTTGCTTTCAAACTCATGGCGTTGCTCATAAAAGCACCTCCAAATACCGGCGCAAGACTTGGGCGACGCGCATCCGGGTCGCATAGGCGTTGAGCCGGTTCAAGTCTTTTTTCGGCGCGGCCGCATACGCTTTTAACGCCGCCAGAAACGTCTCCGTACCCAGTCGGTTCCGGCTGCGGACACAGTCGCAGATCGTGCGCTCCAAGTCGTAACAAGGAACGAGATTCCCGGCAGGAGTGGGCCGTTCCGTTTTGCCCAGTTCAAACAGCTCCGGCTTGATGTAATATACTTTGCACTCCGCTTTGATCGACGCCGAGAGAGTACACCCCGAAGGCGCCGTCAATGTGTGTTCAAAGGGTGTTCTGTCGGAGATGCCGTGCAAAAACAGAGCGGTCTCGTGAGAGAAGACGATCTGCTTTGACCGCCTGCTGATGGACAACAGTTCGTCCTCCAGATCGTCCGGCAGGATGTACTGCCCTCTTGCGATACGGTGGATCCTGTCTGCTTTGCACAGCTTACATAGCATCGCCTTGGAAACGCCATGCTGTGCAGCGAGCTTTGTCTGGATGATGCCGCCATTCTCTTTGGCAATCGCGCTAAGTTCCGCAATATAGTCCATGCGCAGCACCCCTCTCTTCGTTGACTTTCACAACAATATTATACGCAGTATTATGATACTGGTCAACAGTTCCTGAGAAGCTGGGAGCTTCCTGTTTCGCATATGTCAGGGTGCTCCATCGACAAATCATAGAGACGTTTTTGAGATCAATACAGGCAGCCATGAAGAACAGCAGTGAACCATCCCGGATTCGGTTGCTGGAAGGGAACAAACCGGGGGCAGGTGAACATCGCGCGGGATGTTCACCTGGTTCGTCGTGTATTCGATGCAGCCGCCATTGGGCTGAACCTATTTAGGAATTCGAACCTTTGAGGCACTGTTGATACTGTCGCTGCTTTCGAGTCCTGCGCCGAAAAGGCTCTTGCGGAACAGGGCGGGTCAAAGCTGGTCAGTTTGTCCCCGGATTTTCGGCGAGCTCAAGCCATTTTCGAGGGACCAAAGCCCGAAAAATGGCTTTGGTACGAATCAAACCGGCATCCCCCGTTTTGGCCCTGTTTGGCAAGATTTTTTGGAAAAATGCAAGATTTCATGCAAGATAATTTAGGGGTGATATTCCGGATGAACACTGGGTTTGTGCCCCGCCGCCGGAAAACGGATCTCAGCAAATGCAAGATTTCGGGCTAATTTTGTGTAGTATCTTCCAAGGTTTCAACAATTTGTATAGTTTTGGCAGAAAACATAGTGGTTCTCCGGGTCCCAATTCAAAACAAAGGAGAACCGAAAAAATGAAGAAAAGCAATCTCTTTCAGGACGCCCTAGAGCGGGAGATTCAGGATCTGCTGGCACCCTATCCCGACCCCATGGGCCGCACCGACTTCCGCAAAGCCTGCCGCATCGGCACCCGCACCTCCATCTACCTGCTGCAGAGCGGCCTGGTGCCCTGCGAGAACACCGGAAAGCAGACCCGCTGCTATAAAATTGCCAAGGCCGACGTGGCCGCCTACCTGCGCCGCCGCCTGGCGGAGCCGGCCTACTACACCCCGCCCAGCGGCTGGTACAAGAACTACCCGGCCCACAAGCCCCCGGCCTTCAGCCTGAACGGCGCACTCGTCCTCACCGACGCCGTCCGCCAACGGATTCGTCGCTGGTACGAGCGGCTGCTGGCCCGCCAGCCCGACGTGCTGGACGCCCGCCAGATCGCCCGCATCACCGGCTACGGCGCCCGCACCGTCAGCCACTGGTGCAATGAGGGGAGGATTAAAGCCTTCTCCCACCAGCACACCTATAAGGTGCCCAAAGAATGGCTGCTGGAGTTTCTCACCTCCGAGGACTACAACAGCATCACGAGAAAGAGCAAGGAGCACTACGCCATGATCGCCGCGGTGGCGCCGAAGCCCAGGAGGCCCAGGAAGAAGGGCTGAAGAATAGAAGCAGGGGGAGCATTTTCTGGGTCGGAAAATGCTCCCCTGTGTCATTCGCAAGAATCATTGCTCCTGCAGTTGGAACCGACATGGAATTGTTGATTCCCTGTGATCTTAAACTATGACGCCACAGATTTACAAGTATACTTCGAATATTTGCGGACATTTATTATAACTATTTTCTATTTTGTTGCATCAACCCGGTTCAAAGATGGGCTTTCTAATCATCATTCTAACATTCTAACAATCATTGTTAGCAAATTGTTAGAATGCCTATTAGCAAGCTGCTCTTTGTTCCGTGCTAAAAAAGAGTGGTGCAGATATTGTGCCACGGACACTGCACCACTCTTTTGCTCTTATTTCCGATAGACCGTATACCAGCTCAGATGTTCCCGCAGTAGTTGCCCCAGCCACGCCAACAGGCTATCATTCTGGTTAAGATTCAACTTCCTGCAGGATAATACCGGAATTTTAGCCACAAACTATCCTCCGCTGTACGCCCATGGGTCTTCTCCACAATCTGGAGCGAGTCGTAATCGGTGAGGCCCAGTGCCCTCAGTTCTGCCTTTACGTTTCCACGTGTAGACGGGAAGCACCGGCTTTCCAAAAAGTCCTGGAAGTCCTCCCAGGAGGGATCCTCTACTACCCCAAATGCTCGGTGAAGAAGATCATCGGTGCGGTTTTGAATGTATACCTTCTGATAAAGGAAATCCACGTCAATCACCGTACAGGGCCGCCGCCCATACATATAGATTATACGCAGGGTACGACGATACGCTTTTTTCGGATGAGTCCAGATCCGCAGTAGAGTCTCGCATTTTCATGAAGTCTGTCCGCGGTGTAGAGGTCCCTTATATCAAGTGTGCGATTCGCAATAAAGAAATTAAACTTACACCCGAAGAGGCGGTTCGCCAACTTTATATTCATAAATTAATGAACGAATACGGATATGCGGCAAGTCGGATTCAGCTTGAAACCCCGATTCATTTTGGCCGTGAAGTAAAGCGGGCTGATATTGCGATCATGGATAAAGATCGCCCGATGGTTCCCTATATCATCGTGGAGCTGAAAAAGCCCAAACTCACTGATGGCAAGGAGCAGCTGAAGTCTTACTGCAATGCTACAGGTGCGCCTATCGGTGTTTGGACGAACGGCGAACAGATTTCTTGTTACAATCGAAAAGACCCCAATTTCTTCGAGGAAATCAGCGACATTCCTAAGGCGACGCAGAAACTTTCAGATATCATTAACGAAAAGTTTACCTATGAAGATCTGAAGCGAAAAGACAAAATCAGAACTCAGAAAAAATCTCTCCGAACCCTAATTAAGGAGATGGAAGATGAAGTTCTGGCGAGTGCGGGCGTGGATTCCTTTGAAGAAATCTTCAAGCTGATTTTTGCCAAGTTGTATGATGAGTTGGTCTGTGCCAATGACCCTACTGCCTATTTGCAGTTTCGTAACACCGGAGGCACCGATTTTGAACTGAAAGAAAAAATACAGGGTCTGTTTGATGATGCCAAAAAGAAATGGGAAGGCATTTTCACAGACGAAAGCAAAATTCTTCTTTCCCCTTCTCATCTTGCGGTTTGTGTGGCTTCTCTGCAAGACATTAAACTGTTCAACAACAATCTCGATGTTGTGGATGATGCTTTTGAATACCTGATGAGCAAGGCACAGAAGGGAGAGAAGGGACAGTATTTTACCCCTCGGTATGTCATCGATATGTGTGTAAAGATGATGAATCCTACTATTAAGGACAAAATCATCGATACAGCCTGTGGCAGCTCTGGCTTTACTGTCCATAGCATTTTCAAGGTCTGGAAAGATATCCGCAGAGAAAAAGGCCTTCCTGAAGGTGAAGGATTTACTGCGGCAGAACGAATTCCTGAAGAAACCAATTTTGTCAGAGACAATGTGTTTGCAATAGATTTTGATGAAAAGACCGTCCGTGTAGCTCGTACCCTGAATTTGATTGCAGGGGATGGCCAGACCAATGTACTTCACCTGAACACACTGGATTATTCCCGTTGGAGCGAAACCACCAAGCAGGAAGATTGGATTGATACCTATAACGAAGGTTTTAAGAAGCTGAAAAAGCTCCAACCCGCTGGCGTAAAGGATTATAGCCAGTTTCAGTTCGATCTTGTAATGGCGAATCCCCCATTTGCTGGCGATATCAAAGAAAGCACTATCATTTCTCATTATGAGCTTGGCAAAAATCGTGCTGGCAAATGGCAAAACAAAGTTGGTCGTGATGTACTGTTTATCGAGCGCAATCTGAACTTTTTAAAGCCGGGTGGACGTATGGCCATCGTCTTACCACAGGGGCGTTTCAACAACTCTAGCGATAAGTACATTCGTAATTTTATTGCCAAACACTGTCGTATTCTCGCCGTAGTTGGCTTGCACGGTAATGTGTTCAAACCCCATACAGGAACCAAAACCTCAGTTCTGTTTGTACAGAAGTGGAATGATGTCTTGTGCCCTGAAAAGAAAGATTACCCTATCTTCTTCGCCACAATGCAGAAACCAAGCAAAGACAGCTCTGGTGATAAGATTTATGTGAAAGACCCTATTACCGGAGAAAATGTGCTTGATCACCATGGGCATTTGATCGTTGACCACGACTTATATAGTCATGATGGTTTGACTCCAGAGGGCATTGCTGAGGCATTTATTGAGTTTGCAAAGAAGGAAGGCCTAAGTTTTTTTCAATGAGCCCATCCTTTGAACCTTTCAACGAGGCAAAATACACCCCGCCCAGCGGCTGGTACAGGAACTACCCGGCCCACAAGCCGCCGGCCTTCGGCCTGAACGGCGCGCTCGTCCTCACCGACGCCGTCCGCCAGCGGATTCGCCGCTGGTACGAGCGGCTGCTGGCCCGCCAGCCCGACGTGCTGGACGCCCACCAGATCGCCCGTATCACCGGCTACGCCTCCCGCACCGTCAGCCGCTGGTGCACCGAGGGCAGGCTCAAGGCGTTCCCGCATCAACACACCTATAAGGTGCCCAAGGAGTGGCTGCTGGAGTTCCTCACCTCCGAGGACTACAACAGCATCACCCGGAAAAGCAAGGAACATTACGCCATGATTGCGGCGGTGGCGCCGAAGCCAAGAAAGCCCAGGAAGAAACTGTGATTCGTACCTTGGGGAACAGCATCTTCACCATCTGATTCTGCGTGTCGACTGCCGGCGGCCTTTGCGTCTATAACAAGATAAAAGCGCATGGTACCTGTCATAACGATACCATGCGCTTTATCGCGTCATATACTGTGTAATCAGAATCGGACAGGCACTTTCGAATGCCGAATAAACCGAGAATAGTCCTCTACGGCAAAACCACAATATTTGAGGAAGTCCCGAATACTTAATTCCACCAAATCACTTTTCTGCAACGTCAACTCAAGTTCTTCCTTTTTTGGGGTCAGTTCATCCTTGACAATGATCTGACTTATGTTAAAACTCACCCGCAGAGGAGCGGGACATATTTAAAGACATATCCCGCTCCTCTGTGGCACACCTGCATTTTCCATTGTTAGCAATCCTCTTTCTAACATTAAAAATCTTTGTCAACAAATTGTTAGAATGGCAATAAACATCTCCAGCACAGGTGAGGAATGTCCGGAAAGCGCGCGACTTGCTCCGTTTCTTGCTGTTTCATCTCTTTGAGCCACATGATGTTGTCCCTTCTCTTTCTGATACAAAAACAGGCATTGAACTCCACCCCTTTGCCTTGCGTCAGTCCTGGCGGAATGAAGCTAAACGCCTGTTATCCTGCCCCCGAGGGAGCGGGAAGCGCACAATACTCCAGCGTGAAGCGATATGTCCGCAAGAAGAAGTATGTGATGAAAGTCCAAAGTGCAGGTTTCCTTCCTCTGGA
>CALXAH010000047.1 GCA_944386225.1 uncultured Gemmiger sp. | reverse complement strand
CGGGCGGTCACGTCAAACAGGCCGAATTCCACCCGGGTACTGGTTCGCATAGCATCACCTCCTTAGGTGCGGGCGGGCGCCTTGGCCGTGAAGGTCACAGTCAGGTTTTGCCAAAAGTTTCGGGAAGCCTTTTTGAGTAAAATCTCATCGGCGATTCCCGAGAAATACGCGGTGAAGATGTAGTCCCCTTCACAATCGGGAACAGTGACCTGGTGGTATTCCGTCGGTTCAGTGAGTTTGTTCCACAGTCTGCCATACTCGGTAGGATCAACACCAGGGCCAAACTTCAACTCATAGTTGAAGTAGACCCCTATGAGCTCCCGTTTCAGGTCGCCATCCTCGGTACGTTCGGCGTACTTATCCAGGAAGTCTGCTTTTCGTTTCAAGCTGACCACATCCACGTCGTAGCGTCCGCCATCGATGATGATCATCAGTACACACCTCCCGAAATCAGTTTGGCGCCCACACGAGTGTCCTCCTTGTCGATATAGGGTTTGAGCAGACGCACCAGCTCAGCCAGGCTGCCGGCAAACCGGATGATGATCTCCCGGTCGCCGCCTTCACGCAGGTAGGTGATCAGCTCGTACAGCGCATCCACCAGCGGAGCCAGCTGTTCGCTGAAGATCGCCCGCAGCTTGCTTTCCGGCGCCGCGATCTCCGGATCGCGCCCGGCTCCCTGGTATTCACCCATCATGGCCAGAGTCGGCTGGTCGATCACGCCGCCGCTGGCCAGTGCCGGGATACGCGGCAGGCTCATGGCCGGGATTTGGAAGCTCCCGATCGCGTCCCCTACCACAGGCAGCTTGGCGGCTGCCGCAATCAAACCGTTTACAGCATCGATTGCCCGGTTGACCATCGTTTCGAATCCGGTAATGATTCCGTTCGCCACACCGATTGCCACGTTGCCCAGGCCCTTGAAGGCGCGTTCCCAGTCGCCGGTGAAGACCCCGGCGATAAAATCGGCCACGCCCCCCAGGATGGTCAGGATGGAATCCGCCATCCCCTGAAGATGCTGGGTCAATGTATCGATCCAGCCCAGGACAAATGTTTTTGCCCCCTCCAGTACAGGCCGCATCACATGCACCCACACCAGGTTAAGAGCCTCGCCGACCTTGTCAAAGCACTCCTGGATGCGGCCCGAATTGTCGGACACCCAGAGGGTGAGTTCGTCGAAGGAAATCTTCAGCTGCCCCAGCACATCGAGGATCAGGCCCCCGGTCCATTCGGCGATCGGCTGCAGGAAATTATCCCACAGCGACTGGGCCGCCGGAGCAAACGCCAGAAGCGTGGTGTTCAGGAAACTTACTACCGATGCCAGCGTATCGAGATAGGCAGGAAGATAGTCTTCAATGGTCCACTTCGACAGCGGCACAAACAGGTTGAAATAAGCCCATTCCAGGCCGGCAAAGGCCGTGGTTCCCAGCGCCTGCCCCGCCTTTACCAGGCGGTCGAAGGCACCGATCAGGTTGTCGAAGGTGATCGCCTGCAGCGGTTTCAGCCACCGGTCCAGCAGGGTCTTGAACCGCTCGCCCAGGCTCTGCGCCTGCTTATCTCCTTCTCCCTGGTCAAAATCCGCACCGGATGCCGCTTCGCCGCTGTCCTCGTTCTGCTGCAGCACATTCAGCTTGTCAAAGGAGGCAAGCTGGCCGGCAGCCTTTTTGGCGCCGGAAGATACCGTTTGCAGCTTCTTTGCCGCGGCGGACGCCTTGGAGTAGGTGGTTCCGAACACACCGGCAATAAATGACGCGATGCTGCGGGCCGCACTGGCCAGACCGGCCATCAGACTGTTCAGTGCCGGCATGATTGCCTGCATGATAGGGGTGAAGGCGGTGGCCAGATTGGCCTTGACCTGCGCCAAAGATTTTGTGAACTGGGCGTTGTCTTCGGCTGCATCGGTCATGAGCGTCTTGAAAGCCCGGAAGAATGCATATAGGCCAGCTGTCAAGGAGGTTGCTTTCAGTGCGCCGCCGATTGTACGGAAAAGGCGCTGAATCCCCTTTGTGGCATTTTGCCAGTTCTTTTGGCTTTGCAGCGCCGCCTTTTCCTGTGCACGCTGCGCAGCGGCGGCGGCCCGTTCGCTCTCACGTTTTTGAGCAGCAGCAGCCTTTTCAGCCGCTGCCTGTTCTCGCTGGGCTGCGCGTTCTGCCGCAGCGGCTGCTTTTGCGGCGGCGGCCTGCTGCCTTTGCGCGGCTTTTTCAGCGGCAGCAGCTGCCCTTTCCTGCGCTGCGCGCTGCCGTTCCGCAGCTCTTTCGGCGGCAGCGGCCGCTTTTTGCTGTGCCCGCTCCTGGGCCTGGGCGGCTTTTGCCGCGGCGGCCTGCTGCTCAATGCGCAGGTTCTCCTGTGCGGCGTCCAGCTTGGCGCGCACTGCCTCCTGCTGCTTGATCAGTTCCTGATAAGCCTTGGTGCTCTCGATGTACTTCTGTGCGGCGTCGCCGGGGTCCTTGACCCCCTTGAACAGCCCAAGCGCATTCTGACGCATGGCGTCGAGGGAAGCTCCCAGGGAATCGAATTCCGCCTCCAGACTTGCCACCCGGCTTTTTGCCTTTTCCAGCGACTTGCTGAACCCTTTGTCCAGGGCCTGCCCCATGGCAGCGCCAGCACTCTGTCCCACGGCGTCGAGCTTTTGCTGCATTGCCTGCTGGGCCGCAGCGGCTGCCTGCTGAACCTGTGCCTTGATGTTCGAGCGGACGACCAGGTCCAGATAGATCTTGCCCGCACTGTCACCCATTGGTCATCCCCCCTTTTCGCCAAAGGCTTTTGCCATCATTCGTTCCAGCGCGGCCATCTGCCTGCGCCATTCCTCCTTGTCCATCTGCGCAGCAGCCTGCTCCACCTGAAAGGCCCGCCATTCCGCCCGGATCTTCCGCTGCCAGGGAGAAAACGCTTTGATCCTTTTCCTGTCCTTCTCGGCGCGTACCCCCACCACACGCCCCAGCGGTGTGTCATCCATCAGGCCCTCCACGAGCCGAGCCCACTCCCAGTAGGGCAGTTCTCCCTGGGCGGCGGGCAGCACACCATACTGTTTGGCCAGGCTCTGCTCGATCAGCTCGGCGTCGTAGCTGACGTCGTACCAGATCTCACGGGGTCGGTTCCGATTCCGGCTGCGGAAATCGCTCCGGCTCCTCGCCGGTCACCGCTGCCATGATCAGTTCGAACAGCTTCTGCTGGGCCGGGAAGGGCAGATTCTGCTCATCGATTTCCCGGAAAGCCTTGTGCCCCAGCGCCAGCTTCAGCGCCTCGTCCATTCTCTCCATCGAAGCCTCTGCGCTTTCGCCGGAAATGCTCAGAGCCATGATCTTCTTGACCGTTTTCTGCCGGTTATCCACCGGGTAGATCTTATCGCCGATGCGGATCTCCGGGGTATCCGTCAGCAGCTTGCCGTCCAGGGTATACAGTTTCGCCATAATGGCCTCCTTTTCAAAAACAGCCTCCGGCACATGGCCGGAGGCTCTTATGTATATCAGCCCGCCGCCGCGGGGGTGAAGGTAGGCTTACCGTCGCTGAGCACTTCGAACTCCAGCCCAGCCACGTCCCGGCTTTCGCCGCCGCCCGGGTTGGTCACGTTCAGCACACAGTCAAACGCCAGTTTCGCACCACTGGGGAACTCCCACTCGAACTTGCTGGCACAGTCGTCGCCGGTGCTCCAGGCGCTGTCGGCTACATAGTCATTGCCGGGATCGCCGATGTGCCGCTTGCCGCTCAGCGTGATGGTGAGAGCCTTGCCGGTGACCATCCGGCGCAGCCAGCCTTCCATTTCCATGGGGCTCCACTCCACGGTGTTGCCGTCGATGCTCACCTCAAAGGTCTCCAGCTCGGCAATGGTGACCATCTCCTCCTCTTCGCTGGCGCGGCCATTGGAGCCGATCTTGAATTTGTTGGTAAACACGGGATATACGCCCGTCTTCGCTGCCATTGGATCACTCCTTTCGAGAAGTCAGTGTCACGCGGATCATATACTCTACCACGCCCCGCCGGTCTTTTCCCCAGGGGACTGGGCCTGCGCCGGGATCCGCGTGGTATACCAGCGCACCGTCCATCTCTTCGTAGTACAGGCCGGAGAACAGTTCCCAGATTGCCTGCGCCTTTTCCTCTGCCTGGGTGGCGCTGGCCGTCCAGTGCACCAGGATCTCGGCCCGCAGCTGCTGAGTGAGGGTCTGTTCTTCCCCACCCAGGCAGATCCGGTAACCGCCGGGCGGCTCCTTGCGATAGATCCCGATGAATCGGTCGGCGTTTCCGTCGATGCCGCCCACCTGGATCCCCTGCCCTACGTCGGTCTTGTTCTTCAGCCAGTTCTTCAGCTGTTCCGCTGTCATTTGGGTAACCTCCTGCGCATCTCTCCCTCAAAACACTCGCCGGCGAAGTTTTCCTGCGAGCCGCCGGGCAGCCAAGGCCGCAGCCATTCGCCCTGCGCGTTGGGGTTGTTTACCGTCTGGAAGTTATACTCCGGGTGGTGGTACAGCCGCCTGGCATAAGGGCCGTCTGTCTCCAGCCGAGCCCCGGTCATCCCCTCCAAAGGTTGGACCGATGTCAGGTTGTTCTGCATATCACCGCTGTCGAAGGGCATGACCTGCGCCGCGACTACTTCTCCCCGAAGCGTTTCCATCGTGGCCATTGCCGAATCCTGAACAGATGCTTCCAGATGGTCCAGAAACACATCATCCAGCTCGATCTCGATACGGGCCAACTACATCACCTCCAGCTGGGTGAAGTTCACCGTCCCATCCGGATTGCGGGCCCGGCTGCCACGGAAGATGTTCCACCGGCGGCCGCCGATCTCCACCGTGCCGGTGAGTTCGGCAAGGTCCGGGGCAATATCGCCGGGGAACAGCAGCGTCCCTTCCAGGGTGACCATCCGGCGCTCTGCGTCCAGCACCTGCTTCTGCTTTTCGCTGAAGCTGCAAAGGGTCTCGATCATTGCCCGCTCCACGGGGGCGCCGTCCTCACCTGTGCCGGAAGTTAGACGCAGAATGACCGGCGTGCAGCAGGCCCAGGGCTTTACCAGTTGCGGCCACTTCATCACCACACCCCCCTGTGTGCCAGACCGGTCTGCAGCAGCAGACCATATACCTCGCCGCTGACCGTCACACCACCCTGGCGGACGATGCGGGAGGCGTCGAAGGTCATGCTCACCCCGTTGATCCCGTAGCTGTCCAGCGGGCTCTCCAGCGCATCACCGTAGGCGGCAAGGAAATCCGCATGGCGGCAGACCGCCTCGCAGATCCTTTCCTGTTGAAACTCCGTGAGATGCTCAAAGCCTGCCCGCCGGATGCGCCCGAAGCACAGCCCATCCACCTGATTGCTGGCCCTTTCCAGTGCGGCATTAAGAATATCTCCGGTCAAAGACCCACCCGGACAATACCGGGCGTAGTCTTCGGCCGAAGCGTAGGCAGCCATCAGGCGCCCACGGCGGTAGTGTCCGTATCCACAAACACGGAATCCACCTTGCCGTCCTTGCCGTTGGGGAAGGTGAACACGTCGGAGAGCTCCCGCTCCTGATACAGGTAGCCGTCGCCCTGGGTGTGCGCGCCAGGCGCAAAGTAGTAGATGCTGGAGATCTTGGGCACCAGCTTGGTGGTCAGCGGAGAGGCGACCAGGACGTTGATCTTGTGCGCGGTACTGTCGGTGGGCTCAAAGCCGCCGTCCGTCGGCTCGAAGTTGAAGGAATCGTAGAAGGTCTCGTCGTCGATGACTTCGATGATCGGCACACCGTCGATGGCCGTGATACGGGTCTCGATGCCCTCACCGCCGTCGGCCACCCGCATCACATCAATGGTGCGGGTGAAGTCAGGGGCCTGCTCCAGCAGATCCATGAGTTCGCTGCGCAGATAGCAGATCAGCGCGCCCTTGGCCTTGTAGCGGCGCAGCTTGCCCGCACCCAGGCACTTCTTCAGATAGCCATAGACGGTTTCCTTGGTGATGCTGGAGAGGGCGGTCTCGGTATGATACCCCTCCAGAGTTTTTGCGGTAGCCGCCACCTTGGAGAAGAACAGCGCGTCCTTTTCCGGGCCGGACTTGGTCTCGGTGAAAACGCGGGCAATATTCTGGATCGAAGCGGTGGTGTTGGATTCATCCACATCTGCCTTGTCCACCAGGAACTCGATGTCACGATCGTGCTTCACGGTAAAGGGGTGGTCGGTCTGCTTGAACTTGCCACGGTTCCAGCCGCCGTCCCGGCTGTGGTTCTTGAAGCCGGAGGTCTCCATGCTGGTGAAGTGGAAGGTCTTGGCATCCAGCCACTTGACATTGGTGGTGATAAAGGGGGTGCAAAGGGTATTCTGCCGCATGATCTCCAGCAGCTCAGGGCGCCACTGTTCGGCATAGTTTACGGTATTCGCCATGATTCATCATCCTTTCTCTCAGCGATTGAACTTGTTCCAGGGTTTCTTCTGGCCCACGTCGGATTTCTTCCCGTCACGGGCCGGGCTGCGGTCCGGATCAGCTCCCAGCTTGAAACCGCCGGAAGGCTTCTTGCCGCCGGCAGCCGACTGCGCTTTCCACTCGGGATGCCGCTTCAGCACGTTGGCCATGGCCTTAGCCACGGCGTCCTCAGTCACCTCGCCGGCGGCTCTGGCCTCCGCCATGGACAACGTCACCGCATCGGCCACCATCTCAGAGGCCACACCGGCGGAATAGGCGGCAATCTGGCTGCGGGCCATCAGAAGGTCCTCCTTCAGCCGGACCTTTTCCGGATCGTCACCGGCCGGCTGCGCTGCCGGCGCAGGCTCCGCGGGCTGCTCCTCCTGATTTTCCTCCGGATCCGGATCAGGCTGCTCCGTTTCCTGGTCAGGAGCCTCTTCCGCGCCCTCGCCGTTCTCGTCCGTCGGCTTGTCGTCCGATGCGGGTTTGTCCTGGGCAGAGGCGCCTTCCTTCTCCCGGGTATCACCTTCTGCGGCGCCGGCCGGATCCGCCTGAGGATTCTTTTCCTTTTCGTTCAGCTTTCTCACCATGTACTCCTTTCTCCCTGTTCGGGTCGTTCAGGGCATAAAAATAGCCCGCCACGGCCTCATGCGGCCAGGGTGGGCATACAATGCGCCTTTGCAGTCAAGTGCAAAAGCGCATGAAAAAAGCACGGTGCTGTTGCATCGTGCTTTTGGTTTACGTTTAGGATTTCTTTTGGTAGTCGATGTGCGCCAGGGTGTCAGTATCTTCAGCCCCGAAAAGCGCTTGTATGTGCTCCCTTTCTTTCTGGGCGTGCAGTCCTGTCATGTGATCCCACACTTCCCGGTCCTCTTTGAACGACGGGTTTTCCTGCATCGCGGCCCAAATCCTGTCTATATCCTTGCAGGCAAGAATCTCAGCTTTTGTCATCCAGTAGCCCTCCAATATAGGCAAACAAATCCGAATCTCTCTGTTTCAGAAGATCCGGCTTCATGTAATATGCGCGGTACCCTTCACTGAAGTATTCCAGCAAAAGGCTGTCGTTGATCTCCATGGATTTTGCTTTAAAGATGCTTCCGTCTCGGTCAAAATAGATACGGCCTTGATACAAAGACACGAATTTTCGATTTCGGATGTAATAGACCTCGCCGGTAAATGTGCTATTATCGTACACTACCTGGCTCAAATCTGCAAGGTCAAGGCCTTCTTTGCGAAGCGCTCTGTATCGGTCATTGTGCCAGAGGTCAAGCTCTCTCTCCAGCGCATGACCATATTCATGGATGACATCCCCTGGCCTCCACTTTGAGGACATAAGGATCTCTTTCGTCTTGGGGTTATATCCGCTCTTGTCAGGGTCATCCGTTACGCAAATGCGGGAAATCTGCCGCTCAGCAGCTTCCCGTTGCGCCTTTGGCAGGACGGATAATTCCTTTTCGATGCTGCTGCGCTGCTCTTCCGTTACGTCCTCCGCATAGTTCAGCATCTGCAACTGTTCGGCTTCCGAATTCCGGGAAATTCGGGAAGGTGCTTCCGGTTTCACGGTTTCCGGCACATCCAGCCGTTCCCGCCACCGATCCCGCCGCAGCACATCGCCATGGGCTTCCACGAATTCCTTCAGCTCGGCCTGCCGGCGCCGCACCAGCCGCTTGGCCTCTTTGGCCGCCTCCGGATCCAGCAGCCCCTCGGCCTGGCGCTTTGCCTCCCGTACCCGCCTCTCCAGATATCGCTGCCGGCTCTCCAGTCGGCTGGTCGCCTCAATCTTTGCTTTGTCCATGGGTTTGGGCCGGCGGCTCACCCCCTCGTTCCAGGTGGTTAGGGTATGACGGCAGTTAGGGTGGAACAGGCCGGCACGAACCGCCACACTGAGCAGCGGATACTGCTTTCCGTTCCGGCTCACGCCGTAGGTCCCGCCCGGGGTGTGAGGGCCGCTGTACGCCTGGAACACATCGTCGATGTAGACCAGCCCCTGCCAGGGCAGGCAGGTGTCACTGCAGGCCCCGTACTGGCTCACCAGCACCGTATCGATCCCCAGCTGTTCCCGCAGGGCTGCCTCCCCCTGCAGGGTGGCCCGGGTCGCCGCCGTGCGCAGGGCCATCTCCGCATAGCTGGCGATGTTCACCCGCCGGCCGTTCCGGTACTGAATACAGGTAATCCCAGCGGCCAGAAAATCCTTGGTGGCCATATCAACCGCCTGCTGCATAGTCATGCTGCCTGTGGCCATGTTCAGTGCCGCCCCCTGAACAGTGCGCCGGTATACGTCATCCATATACCGCAGCGCGGCCTTTTCGACCTGGGCTTGCACATTCTCCATCTCTTCCAGCAACGCCTTGACCCGCCGGTCATTCATGTGGAAGAACCCATCTGATCCGCCTTCGCCGTACTGCTCCCGGATCAACTCCTTGGTGCCTTGGTCAATGGCCGGGGACACCGCCCCCACGATCTGCTCGTTCTCCTTACGGAACCGCTGCAGATCCCGCAGCTTGGCGGACTGCCAGGCCTCCCACTGCTCTGGGACACCGCCCTGTCCGCCCTCCTGCTCCTCCTGCCGTTTGTGGCGCCTCAGATTCCGTTTCAGACTGCCGATCAGACGGAGTTCCAGATCCCGGAAGAGGTCGGCCACATCCTGGGCCGTCAACGGGTATCAGGCGCCCGGAATTCGGTTATCACGGCGCCTGCCTCATCCCCGACCGAAGGTTCATCCATCTCCAGGATTCCCCGTTCCTCCCGAATGCGCCGGACCTCGGCCTGCTTCCAGTCATCGCCCTTGCTGGATCCCCACAGCTCATCTACCTGCGCCTCCACGCTCATGATGCTGCCGGTAGCAGCGCGGACGATCGTATCCACCCGACTGTCGAAATCCGGCGCCCCATATTCGCCGAAGCTCACAGTTGCTTTATACTCGCCGGGGGCTTTGTCCTCCAGGATGTCCGCAGCCGCCAGCGCCGCCTGGGCCAGCTGAGGAAGAGCAGCTTCCAGTGCGCCGGTGATCGCGTTCCGGGTCATACCGGTAACATCCTTCTTTTCCCGCTGCGCTTCGGCACTGCTCATCTTGCCCACATCGATGCCCAGGGTGGCCGGGCTCATTATCCCCTGCAGGCACATATTGAGAGTGGAGGTATAGCTTGCCACAAAGGCTTCGTAGCGAATCTCCGGCTGCACGGTGTCGATCCGGTTTTCCGCGCTTTCCCGGTTGTCCGTTTCCAGCTTGACGAACTGTGTGCCAAAGGAATTCACATTGCGCAGCGTGCCGTCCTCCCCGCGCGGGATCAGGCTTTCCGGAATGTATTTCTGCACCCGGCCGGCACGCACCGCATCCAGCCACTGGCTGATGATCTCATCGTGGGCGTCAAAGGCATCGGTCTTTTTGTCAAAGATGGATTGCCCCCGTCCATTCCAACGGGCGCTGGGCCAGAACTGCAGCGGCACAGCCAGAAGGAAGTCTCCGTCAAAGGTC
This sequence comes from uncultured Gemmiger sp., assembly GCA_944386225.1. Lineage (GTDB taxonomy): Bacteria > Bacillota > Clostridia > Oscillospirales > Ruminococcaceae > Gemmiger_A. The sequence goes on along the minus strand of CALXAH010000047.1, from coordinate 2,717 downwards.
ACCGGCTTCAGGTCGGCATATTCCTCTTGACCATCCAGCAGGATCTCCTTGTCTCCGTCCAGCAGCGCATACCGCACACTCCCGGGCTCGTAGATCTCTTTCAGCATCCGTCCCCTGTCCCCGACCGGAGAGAGAAAATGGACCGCGCAGATACGGCCATGGCGCCGCACATATTCTACCCGATCCGCGCCCCAGAACTCCAGGATGGGCTCAGCGCTCACCTGTGTGTCCAAGCTGATCTTAAACGCCCCGTCACCGGTCACGAGGGTATCGGCCACAGCTTGGCTCACCAGATCCGGCAGCCGGTTCTCCTCTGCGATCCTTTGCCAGCGGGCGGCCGCCTCTTGGTTTTTGCCAAAATCCAGATCCGCCAGATCGGACTTGACCACCCCGGCCAGCGTATCCACCATAATGCCCGGCAGCCCACTGTGAGCTTTCCGGATGGTCTCATTCTGCGGCGCCGCGGCCCAGAATCGTGCCTGCCCCACCGCGTCGTCCCCCAGTAGCTTGAACAGCTGATCCAGCTCCGAGGCGTCGCCCCGGTACCAGACGCGGTTGCGCAGCACGTTGGTGGCATGGCTCACCGGTTCTTGAATCGTCAGGCCGCGCCCTGCCGCCGGCTGGATCTCCAGCCAACTACGGATCATATGCTTCACCCTTTCCATCCATCTCATGTTGTCATCGCCCCTATCTTGTCCTTGTAAGGCAGCCAGGAATATTGCTCCGCATTCACTGCGTGATCGTTGCGATCCTCCGGCTCGTTGTCTTTGTTCTCCTTCCAGGAGTAGGTGTTGTATTCTCGGATCAGAGGCCCGCAGCTTTCCCGCACGATCCGGTGTTCCCCATGGGCCAGCCAGCCGCCCTCCAGGTTGATCCGGTCGATGACCGGCATCTTTTTCCATGCCGGAACAAAGTCATAGAGGCAGCCGTGCAGCCGTTTGTATTTGCCGCACTCGGTGATGGTGGCCTGGTCGGCAGAATCGATATAGACCACCCGGGCCAGTTCCCAGGCCTTTCGCTGGCGCTCCAGGAAGTCAATCAGCAGCGGCGGGATATCGCTGGGCGCCAGCGGTTCCAGCCCTCGCCGGGCGCGTTCCTTGTTGGAATGGATCTCGGCCGCCAGCGTCACCTTCCAGCGGTTTGACAGGATCCCCGTGAACACAAAGGCAAAGGTGTCCTCCGTCTGCTGGCTGTAAGACGTGTCCACCCCGCAGGAGAGCTGTATCCAGCGGGGGCCGTCCTTCCCGGCCAACAGCGTGCGCAGCTCGGCTGCGCCGATCAGGTTGGCGTCGGTCAGATGGAAGATCAGCCCGGTCGCCCGGCCTCGCAGGCCCAGGATCTTGTTTTTGTACAGCTTGGTGCCCGGTGGTACCATGCTGATGATCTTCTCCACCTTGGCTGCGGACAGACCGGCGTTGTGCTCAAATGAAAAGAACCAGTGAACCCAGCCTGGCTTGGGTTCCTGGTCCAGCTCTTCCATAATTTCCGGCGGCGTATCGGCCGCCCATTCGGGCAGCGGCCGGCTATGGTTGATGTACTCTTCATAGATCGGAAGCCCCGGATCATCCGGGTTCAGGGTCGCCAGCAGGTAGTCGCAGCGCATGGATGCCTCGCGGACAAACTCCATATCGGCGATATTGACCTCATCGATGTACAGGCAGCCGTACTGGCCACCCAGGGCCTTTTTCCAGCGGGCCTTGTCCGCGTAGCCCAGAACATAGATCTTCTTGTCCCCATCTGCGGTGTGGAGGACAAGATGCGCCATTCTATCGTCACCCCGACCGCCGGGCCAGTATTCCACCAGATCCCCGAAGTCCTCCAAGATGCCCAGCTCTTTGGTGATGATGTTCTTCTCGATGGTGCCCTGGTCAAGTCCGGACAGGACGTGAAGCCGGCGGGGGCTCTCGGCCACCCGCAGCATGAATTTGAACAGGCCCACCGTTGTCTTGCCGGCGGCTGTTGTCCCTTCCAGGAACTCCACCGGGGCCGTACAGCGCAGGAATGCCTTGTACTTCTCCGACAGGATCAGATCAGCCACCGGGCGGCCCGCCCTTCAGCTGCGCCAGGATGCTGTCCAGTTTGCCGGTATCCAGCTTGCCCTCCACCCGCAGCCGGTCATCGAACAGCCCCAGGTGGCGCCCCAGAAGCTCCAGGGCTTTCAGCTTATCCGCCAGCCGGATCTCCCGCTCCACGCCGTCGTCTCCGAAGGTCTTGACCTTGATCGACTGGATCGCCGCCAGATCCTCCGGCGTCGCGTCCGGGTTGAGGGTGGCGTCATCCGCATCGATCACGTCCCCCGCATTGACAAAGGCGACCTTGGCCAGCTCCATCACAACCCGATCGGCCGTGACGCCTGTACGGCGGGACCGCTCGGCCATGGCTCTGGCAATGTGCTTTTGAATTTCAGGTTTTGTGAGGTTTTCCGCCCCGATTGCACCGGCCGTGTCCGGCGAGTAACCGGCACGGATAGCAGCTTGTGTGGCATTGAGGTCGATCAGATATTCCTCACAAAACCGCTTCTGTTTTTTGGTTATACCGAACACCGCCCTTCTTTTTTCGTTCCCCAACCCCACCCTCCGGCGTCTCCTATGCCGGTTCACAAAAAAGCCCTTCCAGTCCTATTACAGGCTGTCCGGACACAAAAAGGCACCGGCCACCATACGGCGACCGGTGCTTTGGAGATAGGCAGACTACTGGGGCCGCCGTCTGCCGTGGCG
>CALXAH010000046.1 GCA_944386225.1 uncultured Gemmiger sp. | reverse complement strand
CAAGCTTCGATATTGTTCAATTTTCAAGGTCCTGTGCGCCGCACCCTCTCGGGTGGGCAGCTCATTTATTATATCTCGTGAAGTGCCGTTTGTCAAGCACTTTTTTGAGATTTTTTTGAGCGACCTTTTCAGCGCCGTGCCCCCTCGAAGGGTGCCTACATATAATAGCACAGACAACCCCCTTGGTCAACACTTTTTTCGTGTTTTCTACGCAAAAGTCATTCTTTCGGAATTGTTGCCAGTAAATTCACCCGATTTTGTGTAAATTCCAAGTAAAATGCGGGGTATGTTGCCGCAAAAAGGGCCGCCTGCGCGCAGAATGCACAAGCGGCCTTCAGTCATCCAACAGTCTTCGGCGCAGCTGCGCCAGAATTTTGCGTTCTTTACGGGATATCTGAACCTGGGTTGTTCCCAGAACTGCGGCGGTTTCGCTCTGTGTTTTGCCTTGAAAAAAGCGAAGCTGAATCAACTGCCTGTCCTGTACCGGCAAGGTTTGCAGCACTTCCGACAGGCCGATTCGGTCAGCCAGTTCCTCTTCGGGGGAGTCTACCGGGATGTCCAGTTCTCTCCCCCCTTCTTCTTCCGAGGCAGGCGTCAGGGAAAGTGCCGGCTGCCCGGCCCGGATAGCCAGCGCCACCTGTTCGCTGCTGACCATCAGTTCCCCCGCCAACTGACTGACGGTGGGTTCGCTGCCGGTACTTTTTATATACTGTTCCCGCAGCGCGTTGATCCGCATCCCCAGCTCTTTGACCGAACGGCTGACCTTGACAGTACCGCCGTCCCGGAAAAGCTTTTTGATTTCTCCCAGGATCACCGGCACCGCATAGGTGGAAAACTGCACGCCCCGGCTGGTGTCAAACCCATCGTAGGCTTTGACCAGCCCCATACAGCCGGCGGCATACAGATCGTCGTATTCCACCCCTCTGCCCCGGAACCGCCCGGCACAGGCATGCACCAGGCCCAGATTGTTTTCTATGAATTCTTCTCTTGTACCGGGAAGCTGCGTCATGGCCCGTCCCCTCCTTTATGTAGACGGCTTATTCCCGGGTCTCCAGCTGCTTTTCCAGGATGACACGGGTGCCCCGGCCGGGCTGAGAGGTGACCTTGACACGATCCATAAAACTTTGCATCACGGCAAACCCCAGACCGGCACGCTCGTCCGGATTGCCGGTGGTATAAAGGGGCTCCATGGCTTTTTCCACGTCCGGGATCCCCACACCGCTGTCGGCAATCACGATGCGTACCCGGCCGCCTTCCAGCAGGGACAGGGTCATCCGCACCACACCCGACCGATCCGGATAGGCATGAACAATGCAGTTGGTAACCGCCTCCGACACGGCGGTCTTGATGTCCGCCAGCTGGTTGACGGTGGGGTCTGCCTGGGACAGAAACGCCGCCAGTGCACCCCGGGCAAAGGCCTCGTTGGCACTGCGGGACGGGAAACTGATACGGGCAACGTTGCGGGTTTTCATAAAACAGTCCTCCTTTTATACATAGGCCACATGGGCCAGTTCCAGCATCTTCTGAATCTGCGCCGGGGGCTGCTGCACCACCACACGGCCTTCGCCCGCCTGCATCCGGCGTGCCCGGCCCAGAATCAGGCCCACACCGGAGGAATCCATAAAACTTACCGCCGAAAAATCCAGCACCAGCGTCTGCGGCATCCGGCTCTGGAGAAGCGAATCGATCTCGTCCCGCAGGTACTGGGCGGAATGGTGATCGATCTCGCCGCTCAGGTAGGCGATCAGGGTGTCTCCCGCGGACGAAAAGGTAACCTTTGCCATATTGTTCCTCCTCGTATAATAAGATTAAAGTTAATAGTTTTAGGTATCAGCAGGCTTTGGGATGCCCGTGATACAATAGCTGTAGGACAGCAGGGTCAAGTTCTCACCCTCCTGGTTGAGCCGCAAGGCTCCTTATTTGCTGTTCCGGCCCGGCGCGGGCAAACAAAAAGACCCGCACACCGGGGATACTCCCAGTGTACGGGTCTTTGTCTGCGATTTTTGCCAAAAGCAGGCAGTCATTTCACAAAATACGGACGGGCCTGCGCAGCCAGATAAAGCGAGCCGCAGATCAGTATCGGCGCACCGATCGCCCGGGCCAGATCCAGCGCCTGCTGCAGACTGGCACAGGGGGTTACATCCGGAATGTGGGGCTTTGCCAGCTCGGCAAGCTGCTCGGCGGAGAGGGCGCGGGGGCTGTCCGGCGCCACGGTATAGGCGCGGCACACGCAGGGCGCGATAGCGGCCAGGGATTCGGCGGCGTTTTTATCCGCCAGCATGCCCAGCACCGCCGTGAAGCGGGGCAGATCTTCCGCGGTGAGAGCCGCAGCCAGGGCCTTCATGCCGTCCGGGTTGTGGCAGCCGTCCAGAACCACCAGCGGATCCCGTCCTACAACCTCGATACGGGCGGGCAGGCGGGCCGCAGCCAGCCCCTTGTCGATGGCTTCGTCGGAAATTTCGAAGCCTTTGCGCCAGAGGGCCAGGGCGATCTCCACCGCCATGGTGGCGTTGTAGGCCTGGTGCACGCCGGGAAAGTTCAGCGCCGCCTGATAACCGCCGTAGTCAATGCGGTTTTCCAGCGGACGGCCCTTGAGCAGACGCAGGTCTTCTTTATCCGGCACGACCAGTTCGCAGCCCGCCGCGCCGGCGGCCACGATCAGCTCCTGCAAAGCTTCTTTGGGCTGATCCGGATAGCAGACCACGATGCTGCCGGGCTTGACGATGCCGGCTTTTTCGGCGGCGATGGCGGCCAGGGTATCCCCCAGCAGCTCGGTATGATCCAGACCGATGCAGGCCACGGCGGCCACCAGCGGCGGCGGCAGCGCATTGGTGGCGTCAAACCGGCCGCCCAGGCCCACCTCCACTACGGCGATGTCGCATTTCCGGCGGGCAAACCACAGGAACGCCAGAGCGGTGACCGCCTCGAATTCCACCGGCGGCTCAGCCAGGGTATCCGCGGCGGCACGGATCTCTTCGGTAAGGGACGCCAGTTCCTCCGGCGGGATCATCTCGCCGTCGATCTGGAACCGCTCCCGGAATTCCAGCACAAAGGGAGAGATGGTCAGGCCGGTGCGGTACCCGGCAGCCTGCAGGATCGAGGCGGTCAGGCTGGCCACCGTTCCCTTGCCGTTGGTGCCGGCGATGTGCACCGCCCGGAACTGTTGCTCCGGGTTGCCCAGCGCGGCAAGCAGCGCCCGCATCCGATCCAGCGTGGGCGCGCCGGAAAGCCGGGGCAGACTGTGATAATAGGCAATGGCTTGTTGTTCGGTCATGGTTTCTCCTTTTAGTTGGCATTTTCCATCTTCCATCCGCGCAGAGCCAGCGCACAAAGGCGGAAAAACAGCAGAATAAGCAATGCACAGAACAAGCCGGCTACAACGCTGGAAAAATCCAGCAGCACATCTTTTACGCTGGAGGAGCGGCCGGGCACATAAAGCTGGATGGTTTCGTCAATCACGGCGGTGAGCAGACCAAAAAAGAGCGGCCAGCTTACATGCCGCACAAAATGGCGGGTATACACCCGCAGGCAGAGCATGAACCAGAAGCCCAGCAGGGCAAATTCACAAAAATGGGCCAGCTTGCGCACCGTGTATTCGCTGAGCGGCCCCAGTCCCACACGGCCAAGCAGGTCATTCAGCAATTTCATAACCTGCTGGCTGCGGGCAGAGGATTCCCGGGCAATTTCCAGCGAATTGGCAAAGATAAAATACACGGTGGCAACCAGGGCAAAGGTGAACAGCACCCGGAACAAAATCAGGTACCAGGGGGTACGTGTGGGGGAATTCATAGGCAGATCCTTACATTCAGAATACAAAGCGCCCGGCCCCGGCCGAGCCCCGAAAGGCGCGGCGGGGCCGGGCGCAGGGTGTGTTTTATGCAGATCAGCCCAGAGCGGCCAGGGACTGCTCCACATTGGCCAGCTTATCCTGCGCACGGGCCAGCTTCTGGCGGATATCATCCACCACCTTGGCCGGGGCCTTGCTTACAAAGCCCTCGTTGGCCAGTTGACGGCCGAACTGCTCGATCTCCTTTTCAGCCAGCGCCTTTTCCTTGTTCAGGCGGGCCAGCTCCTTCTCCCGGTCGATCAGCTCCATCATGGGGATGAAGCCGCGGGCCGCGTGGGTAACCACCTGCACCATGCCGGCGGTGTCGCCCTCGTACTTATCCACCACGGTCACGTCGGTGGCAAAGGCAAACTTGGCCAGATAGACCTGGCCGCGGCGGAAGGGCTCCGGATCGGCGGTGGCAATGATCATGCTGGTCTTTTTGGCGGGATGAACGTTCATGTCGGCGCGGACGGTACGGACCGCCTTGATGTAGTCCATCAGCTTGGCGAAATCGGCCTCGTCGGCGGCAAAATCCAGCGCGGGGTCGGCCTCGGGCCAGCGGGTGATCATAATGCTCTCGCCGCTGCCGGGCAGGGCGCGGTAGATCTCCTCGGTGATGAAGGGCATAAAGGGATGCAGCAGCTTGAGCGCCTTGTCCAGCACCCAGACCAGCACCTTGCGGGCGTTGTCCGCATGCTGCTCGTCGCCGGAGTTCAGGCGCAGCTTGGCGATCTCGATGAACCAGTCGCAGTAGACGTCCCAGATGAAGTCCTGCACCTTCTGGGCGGCCAGGCCCAGCTCGAACTTCTCCAGATTGTCGCCCACACTGCGGCACAGGCTGTTCAGCTGGGACAGCACCCACCGGTCGGACAGATCCAGTTCGGCAGGCAGCCCGGCCTCAAAGCCCTCGGGCAGGTTCATGAGCACAAAGCGGGCGGCGTTCCACAGCTTGTTGGCAAAGTTGCGGCTGGCCTTGACCTTCTCGTCCGAGAAACGCATATCGTTGCCCGGGGTGCTGCCCAGCACCAGGGTCAGGCGCAGCGCGTCGGCGCCGTAGTCACGGATGATCTCCAGCGGGTCGATGCCGTTGCCCAGGGACTTGCTCATCTTGCGGCCCTGCGCATCCCGCACCAGGCCGTGGATCAGCACGGTGTCGAAGGGGATGTTGTCGGTGTATTCCAGCGCGGAGAAGATCATCCGGCTGACCCAGAAGGTGATGATGTCGTAGCCGGTGACCAGGGTATTGGTGGGATAGAAGTAGTCCAGATCCTCGGTCTTTTCGGGCCAGCCCAGGGTGCTGAAGGGCCACAGGGCGCTGGAGAACCAGGTGTCCAGGGTATCCTCGTCCTGATGCACGGGTGCGCCGCAGTCCGGGCAGGTGGTGAGCGGCTCGGCGCTCACATGAACCTTGCCGCAGGCGTCGCAGTAGAAGGCCGGAATGCGATGACCCCACCAGAGCTGACGGCTGATGCACCAATCCCGGGTGTTCTCCATCCAGTGATAGTAGTGCTTGTCAAACCGCTCGGGCACGAACTTGATGCGGCCGCTGCGCACCGCCTCGATGGCGGGGCCTGCCAGAGGCTCCATCTTCACAAACCACTGCTTGCTGACCATCGGCTCGATGACGGTATGGCAGCGGTAGCAGGTGCCCACCTCGTGGGTGAGGGGCTCGGTCTCTTTCAGGTAGCCGCCGGCCTCCAAGTCGGCCAGAATGGACTTGCGAGCCTCCTGAGCGGTCATACCGGCGTACTTGCCGCAGTCCAGCACTTCGGGCTCGTCGGCGCTGGCACGGTCGGAAGCCCGCAGTTCGTCGGCCTCGGCCTTGTCCGCCGCGCCGGTCATCCGGCCGTCGTAGGTGAGCACGCGAACCATGGGCAGGTCGTGACGCTTGCCCACCTCAAAGTCGTTGGGGTCATGGGCGGGGGTGATCTTCACCACGCCGGTGCCCTTTTCCATGTCGGCATGCTCGTCGCAGACGATGGGCAGTTCCTTGTTCAGCAGCGGCAGGATCACATGGCAGCCGTGCAGATGGGCATAGCGGGGGTCGTCCGGGTTGATGGCCACGGCGGTATCGCCCAGCATGGTCTCGGGACGGGTGGTAGCCAGTTCCAGCATCTCACCGGTCTCCTTGACCGGGTAGAGCAGGTGCCAGAAGCTGCCTTCCTTCTCGGCGTACTCCACCTCGGCGTCGGAGATAGAGGTGCGGCAGTGGGGGCACCAGTTGACCATCCGGCTGCCCCGGTAGATCAGGCCCTTGTCGTACAGCTGCTGGAACACCTTGAGCACCGCCTTGGAGCAGCCCTCATCCATGGTGAAGCGTTCCCGCTCCCAGTCGCAGGAGCAGCCCAGCTTTTTCAGCTGGCTGACGATGCGGCCGCCGTACTGCTCTTTCCAGGCCCAGGCGCGCTCCAGGAAGCCGTCACGGCCCAGATCCTCCTTGGTCAGCCCCTCCTCCTTCATCTTGGCCACCACCTTGGCCTCGGTGGCGATGGAGGCATGGTCGGTGCCGGGCACCCACAGGGCGGCATAGCCCTGCATCCGCTTATACCGGATCAGGATATCCTGCCAGGTTTCGTCCATGGCGTGGCCCATGTGCAGCTGGCCGGTCACGTTGGGCGGGGGCATCACGATGGAATAGGGTTTCTTGCTCCGGTCCACCTGGGTGTGGAAATAGCCTTTCTCCACCCAATCCGCATAGGTGCGGTCTTCCACCTGGGCAGGATCGTACAGTTTTTCCAGTTCTTTCATTGCGACCTCCTGTCTTGTCACGGGCGGCAAAAGAAAAAAGGCCGCCCCACTGTTACATGGGACGGCCTGTGTCTATACACGAGCCGCGGTACCACCCAAATTGCCGCCCTGACCGGACGGCCACTCGAGAGCCTTTAACGCAGGCCTACGGGGACGGCTACCTGACATTCACCGGCCCTGCTCCAAAGCGACAACCCACCGCGCCACCCTGCCGGGCTTACAGCCTGGGCCCGGCTCTCTGAAAGGGACGCAATAGCGGCGGGAACTCTTTTTCCGCGCATTTGACAGCCGCCGGAACCCCGGCAGCCTGGGAAATATACGCCAATATTATACCACAGAATCCCGGCCCGTCAACCGTCAGAAGGACATCTGTTCGGCGGTATCCTCGGCGCGCAGCAGCGCGCCGGCCGCGGGCAGGGTGCGAACCCGGTAACGGTGGGGGTTGGCCAGCTCCAGTTCCGACGCGGGCCGGATGGAGGTGATGGTCTGGTTCTTTTTCAGGGTAATCACCGCCACGCCCGCGGTGTCGCGGGTCTGCTTGGCGGGGATCTGGGCGGTGCCCACCAACAGCAGACGTCCCGCGCTGGTCTGGATGGCCAGCTCGGTTTCCTCCGCCAGCTGCAGCGCCTGCACCAGCGGCGCCTTGTCGCTGTAGGCTTTCAGCAGCTTTTTGCGGTTCTGCTTGGTGGCGTAGCTCTCCATCGGCACCTTGGCGCACTTGCCGTTGTCAAAGAAGAAGAGCATATGGCCCTTGTATTCCTCGGTGATGGCCATATAGACCGGGGCTTCGTCCGGCTCCATGCCCAGAGCGGCGGGCACAAACTCGCCCATCAGGCTGGCCTTGCCGTCGGCAAAGTCACCGGCGCGGCACTTGTACACCTGGCACCGGTTGGTGAAGAAGAGCAGCCACACATTGTTGCGGGTCTCCACCTGGGCGATGATCTTGTCCCCTTCCTTGAGCTTCTGCTCACCGCTCATCCGCAGCGACTGAGGGGTGATCTTCTTGAAATAGCCCTCCCGGGTAAAGAACACCGTGACCGGATAATCCGGCATGGCGTCCTCGCCGGATTCCTCCTCCTCATCAGGCAGGTCGTAGACGATCCGGCACCGGCGGGGCTCGCCGTACTTCTTGGCCACAGCCGCCAGCTCATCCATGATGATGCGGCGGATCTTGGCGGGCGAATTCAGGATTTCCTGCAGGCGGGCAATCTCGGCTTCCAGATCCTCGATCTCCTCGGTGCGCTTCAGGATGTATTCCCGGTTCAGATGGCGCAGCTTGATCTCGGCCACATACTCGGCCTGTACCTGATCGATGCCGAAGCCGATCATCAGGTTGGGCACCACCTCGGCTTCTTCCTCGGTCTCCCGCACAATGCGGATGGCCTTGTCGATATCCAGCAGGATGGCTTCCAGGCCCTTGAGCAGATGCAGCCGCTTCTGCTTGCCCTGGAGATCGTGGAAGGTGCGCCGGCGCACACACTCGGCCCGGAACGCCGCCCACTCGTTGAGGATCTCGGCCACACCCATCACACGGGGCTGGCCGCCCACCAGGATGTTGAAGTTGCAGGCAAAGCTGTCCTCCAGCGGGGTGGTCTTGAACAGCTTCTGCATGACCTTGTCCGGATCCTGGCCGCGCTTCAGGTCGATGGTCAGTTTCAGGCCCTGCAGGTCGGTCTCGTCCCGCATGTCGCTGATTTCGCGGATCTTGCCCGCCTTGACCAGCTCGGCGATCTTGTCCATGATCGCCTCCACCGTGGTGGTGGGCGGGATATGGGTGATCTCCAGCATATTGCCGTCTTTTTCATAGCGGTATTCGGCCCGCACCCGCACGCTGCCCCGGCCGGTGGCGTAGATCTTGCGCAGCTCGGCTTCGTTGTACAGAATCTCGCCGCCGCCCACAAAGTCCGGCGCGGGCAGGGTGGACAGCAGGTCGTGCCCGGGATCCTTCATCAGAGCAATGGTGGTCTGGCAGAGTTCCGCCAGGTTGAAGGAACAGATATTGGAGGCCATGCCCACCGCAATACCCAGGGTATTGTTGGCCAGGATGGTGGGGAAGGTCACCGGCAGCAGGGTGGGCTCGGTGGTGGTGCCGTCATAGTTGGGCACAAAGTCCACCGTGTTCTTGTCGATATCCCGGAACAGTTCCTCGCACACCGGTTCCAGACGGGCCTCGGTGTACCGGCTGGCCGCGTAGGCCATATCCCGGCTGTACGCCTTGCCGAAGTTGCCCTTGGAATCCACAAAGGGCACCAGCAGGCTCTCGTTGCCCCGGCCCATACGCACCATCGTTTCGTAGATGGCCGCGTCGCCGTGGGGGTTCAGATGCATGGTGCTGCCCACGATGTTGGCGCTCTTGGTGCGGTTGCCCTTGAGCAGCCCCATCCCGTACATGGTATAGAGCAGCTTGCGGTGAGCAGGCTTGAAGCCGTCGATCTCGGGCAGCGCCCGGGACACGATCACGCTCATGGCGTAGGGCATGTAGTTGGTTTCCAGCGTCTGGGTGATGGGGGTTTCCAGCACCACGCCGGCGCCGGGGATCTCCACATGGTCGCCCAGCTGGGGACGCACAGGGGCCGTGCGCTTTGCATTCTTTTTGGCCATTGGTTTCTCCTTTCCCCGCGATCAGGACAGATCCAGATCGTCCAGATATTCTGCGCCGTGCTGGGCAATGTGCTCCTTACGGCCGGCCAGGTTGTCGCCCAGCAGCAGGTCAAAGACCCGGGCGGTATCCTCCGCGTCCTCCGGCATGACCTTGATCAGGCGGCGGCTCTCCGGGTTCATGGTGGTAAGCCACATCATCTCCGGGTCGTTCTCACCCAGACCTTTGGAGCGCTGGATGGTGGGCTTTTCCTTTTCGCCCAGACGGCCCAGGATCGCAGCTTTCTCCTGTTCGGTGTAGGCAAAGTAGGTCTTGGTTTTGGTGTTGATCTCGTACAGGGGGCTTTCCGCGATGTACACATAGCCCTCCTGGATCAGGGTGGGCACCAGCCGGTAGAGCATGGTCAGGATCAGGGTGCGGATCTGGTAGCCGTCCACGTCCGCGTCGGTACAGATGACCACCTTGTTCCACCGCAGGTTGGCCAGGTCAAAGGTGGCCAGATCCCGCTTGCTCTTGCCGCCCAGCTCCACGCCGCAGCCCAGAACCTTGATCAGGTCGGTGATGATATCGGACTTGAAGATCTTGTCGTAGTCGGCCTTGAGGCAGTTCAGGATCTTGCCGCGCACCGGCATGATGGCCTGGTACTCGGAGTCCCGGCTGGTCTTGACCGCGCCCATAGCCGAATCGCCCTCCACGATGTAGAGTTCCCGGCGGGAGGCGTCCCGGGTGCGGCAGTCCACAAACTTCTGCACCCGGTTGGCGATGTCGATCTGGCTGGACATGGTCTTTTTGATCGACTGACGGGTCTTTTCGGCGTGTTCCCGGCTCTGCTTGTTGATCAGCACCTGCTGGCAGATCTTCTGGGCCTCGTCCGGCTTTTCCAGGAAATAGACCTCCAGGTTGTGCTTGAGGAACTCGGTCATGGCCTGGGCCACAAATTTATTGGTAATGGCCTTTTTGGTCTGGTTCTCGTAGCTGGTGCGGGTGGAGAAGCTGCTGGACACATACACCAGACAGTCCTGCACGTCCGCAAAGGTGATCTTGCTCTCCCCTTTTTTATACATGCTCTTATTTTTAAGGAAAGCGTCGATCTGGTTCACAAAGGCGGTGCGCACCGCCCGGTCCGGGCTGCCGCCGTGCTCCAGAAAACTGGAGTTGTGGTAGTATTCCAGCAGCTGTACTTTATTGGAGAAGCAGAAGGCCGCGGTCATCCGCACCTTGTAGTCGGGCTGATCCTCCCGGTCCCGGCCGGTGGCGGAGGACTCGCAGTAGACCACCGGGGTCATACCGTCCAGCCCGGCGATCTCCTCCACGTAATCCTCGATGCCCTTTTCATAATAAAATTCGGTGGTGGTGCGCTCGCCGCCCATTTCGTCCACGAACACCAGGGTCAGACCGGCGTTGACCACCGCCTGCCGCTTCATGGTATCGGTGAAGTATTCGGTGGGCACCGAGACATCGGTGAACACCTCGGTATCCGGCATCCAGCGGATCACCGAACCGGTGCGCTTGCGGGTAAGCGGCTCTTTTTTCAGGCCGCCCACGTTTTCGCCTTTGCGGAAGTCCAGATGATAATGGAAGCCGTCCCGGTAAACGTCGGCGGTCATCCAGGCGCTGGCGTACTGGGTGGCGCACAGGCCCAGGCCGTTCAGGCCCAGGGAGTATTCGTAGTTGTCCTCCCCGGCGGTGTACTTGCCGCCGGCGTACATTTCACAAAAGACCAGTTCCCAGTTGTAACGGTCTTCCTTGGCGTTGTAATCCACCGGAATGCCCCGGCCCATATCCTCCACCTGGATGCTGCCATCCTTGAAGCGGGTCAGGGTGATTTTGGTACCGAAGCCTTCCCGGGCCTCGTCGATGGAGTTGGAAAGGATCTCAAAGATCGAATGGGCGCACCCCTCCACCCCGTCGGAACCGAAAATAACCGCGGGACGTTTGCGCACCCGGTCTGCGCCCTTCAGGCTGGTAATGCTTTCGTTGCCGTAGGCCTGCTTTTTTGGCATAGATTTCCTCTCCTTCTTCCCGATGTGGGCGGCAGCACCGCCCCGAACAAGCCGCCGCGAAAAAGCGGCATACCATATTATTTAACCACGGCCGGGCCGGTTATGTCAACCTGGCGGCGGACAACAAAAAACCGCGCAGGCGATTGCCAACGCGGTTTTTGGAGCTGTTAATGCGATTCGAACGCACGACCTCATCCTTACCAAGGATGTGTTGTTTGGCTATTTCAAGCCATTTTTCGGCATTTTGTTAGTTTATTGTTAGTTTATGAAGATCTTACCCTCCGAAATTGCGCATCATTTGTCCATGTCCTCGCCGGCGGTATTCTCCACCTTTTCCTTCGCTGCTGCCAGCAGTTTGGTCAAGAATTCAGGCACCGAGGCCCCCATAGCCGCAGCGTTCTCGAGGATACTGCCCAGTTCGGTCAAAATGTACCAGACCAGCACGACCGGCAGGATCAGCACAGTATAAGTAATCGGAATCGTCGGGATATTGGTAATCACCAGCGCCAGCACATAGTCGGCCAGGGAGGCCACGATGACCACAACAATCATACCCGCCTTGTGCCAGATCCCGGCCCGCGCCTGGGCGCTGGCCCACTGGCCCGCCTGCATCGCCGCCGCGCTGCCGCTGATGTAGTCCACGATCATGCAGATCACCCAGGCCAGCACCAGCCAACCCAGCCAGCCGAAAGCAGCCCCGAAGGCACCGCACAGACCCACAATGACGGCCTTCACCGTCAAAAAGACGTTGTTATTTTCCATGATGTCCTCCTTACTTTTCGGCCAGCGCAGCGCCGGCGGCGGTGAGCTTGCCCTGCATCAGGTTATTGCCGCTGATCAGCTCGGTCAGCTGCTTGCCCTGGGTTGCCTGGTTCGCCTCGATGCGGGCCAGGGAGGCCAGCACCTCGGTCAGATCCACGGCCGGGGTCTGGGGCTCGGCGGGCTTGTCCTCGATGCGGCAGCGATCAGACAGGGCCAGGCAGTAATAGTCATCTGGCAGCTGTACCCAGGGCGCGGTCATGCCGCCGATGGCGATGCTGCCGCCCATGGCCACGATGTCGTAGGTGCCCAGGGAAAGGTTTTTGTAGTTGCTGTCGTTCACATCAGGCGTGGAGAACGCCTGACAGGCCGGGGACTTTTCGCTGGTTACGACCAGCTGCTTGCCCGTGAGGGGTTCAAAGGTCATGTTTTTGTCTACCTCCTTGTAGATCCAGTTTCGGTCGATGTTTACAGACCCGGCACCGTATTTGATGCCGTGCCCGGTGGAGCCGTACTGCCACCCCCACAGCTTGTCCGCCGCCTGCAGGGCACGCAGCAGATCACCGTATTGTCCGCCAGGGTAGCTGCCGTCGGAGTAGGCTGCAAAGTCACTGGCGGCAGCACTGCTGGGGTAGTAGGCCACCCAGAAATCCGCGTCGATTGCCGCCCAGTCGATATAGGACAGGCACCAGCTGGCCCCCGTGTAGATCATGGGGGTCAGCCCGGCGGCGCGGATTATGGCCACCGCCTCCTGCAGCAGCCGGGTGTTGTATGCCTTTCCCAGCAGCATGGTGTTGCCTTTCTCCAGCTCCTGGTCCACGGCCAGCATTTGGCAGCCCTTGGCCTTGCAAAGGTCGATCCAGGCCTGCACCTGCTGGCGCATCACAGCCTGGGCTTGGACAAAGCTGCCGACTTTGCTGG
>CALXAH010000045.1 GCA_944386225.1 uncultured Gemmiger sp. | reverse complement strand
CGGGCGGTCACGTCAAACAGGCCGAATTCCACCCGGGTACTGGTTCGCATAGCATCACCTCCTTAGGTGCGGGCGGGGCGTTCTGCTGTAAAGGTCACGGTCAGGCCGGTCCAGTAGTTGCGCGCGGCCCGCTGTAGCTGCAGCTGATCGCTCACACCAGAGAAATAGGCGGTAAAGGTATAGTCGCCCCCGGTGCCGGGCACCGTGACCTGGTGAAACTCCACAGGCTCGATGAGTTTGTCCCAAAGGCGGTCGTATTCAGACGCGCTGGCTCCTCGGAAAAGCTGCAGAGTATAGTTGATGTACACCCCGATCAATTCCCGCTTCAGCACACCATCTTCGGTACGCTCGGCGTATTTGTCGAGAAAATCCGCTTTCCGGGAAATCGCCTCCACCTCCACAGCGAAGCGCTCCCCGTCTATTATGAGCATCAGTACACACCTCCCGAAATCAACTTGGTGCCCACACGATTGTCTTCACGGTCGATATAGGGCTTGAGAAGGCGTACCAGTTCAGCCAGACCGCCGGAGGCCGCAAACTTGATCACGATCTCCTGGGCGTTCCTTTCACCCAGCACCTCGGCCAGCGCCTGCTTAATGGTCTCCAGCGGCGCCTCCACGTTTGTGCCGTTGGTCTGATCGCCAACCATGGCCAGGAACGGGCGGTTGGGAGGTAACACCGCGCCCTGGGCCAGCATCGGAATTTGCGGTGCCTGGATCTCTGGAATGTTGAGCCCGAATTTCTGGCCACCAAAAACTGGCACCCAAGAGGGTATATCAACTGAAATGGAGTTCATGGCCCGAATCACCGCATTCAGTCCACTTACAAGCGCGGAGATCATCCCGTTTATGATCCCAATGATCCCGTTTACGGTGTTTTTTATGAGTTTCTCGATCCCTTGCCAGACAGCGGCGACCGTGTCCTGTACGGCCTGCCAGGCAGCGGACCAATCGCCCTGGAACACGGCTGTAAAGAACTGCAAAAAGCCCCGCAAAACCGATACAGCGATATTGATTGCATCCGAGATTGCCCCTACTGCCAACATCACTACATTGCCGATCTGCTCGAAGACTTGCTCAAAGTAAGGTCCAAACACCTGTACGATCCAGTTGATCAGCGGCAGCAGGATCTCATTCCAATAGGTCAGAATATACATTCCCAGATCCGCGATCAGACCGACAAGGTTGTCCCAGAGCGGCTTCAGACTGTTTTCCCAAAGCAACTGGAGCTTCTCGATAAGATATTCCAGGAAGGGCCGAACCACCGTTTCCCAAAGGCTGGTCAAGATCATCCGGATATTCTCGAACAACAGTACGATATTGTCCACAAGAGGCTGGCCATACTCTGCCCATACTGCGGCGATCCCATCCATCAGGTCAGTCCAGATCCCGCGCAGCACCTCCAGTGCGGGCAATATCACGCTGTTGATGGCATCTGTGATCAGTGTGCAACGCCACACAAAACCATCGGCAAAGATCTGCATGGCACCGGCCAGGACACCGCCTGCAATCGGCGCAAACGCTTGTGAAAAGGAGTTGACCACAGAGGGGACGAAGGTCCCTGTCAGATATCCTGTGAGAGGCAAAAGCCCATCTTCCCACAGACTCATTGCGCCATTTTTGATCTCCGGCCACACCTGAGCCGCTTTGGCGCGCAGGGTATCCCATGCACCGGCCCACGCTTGGATGCTAGGCGCAAACAAGGTTTTCAGCTGTGCCATGAGTGTCTTGAGCTTTTCCAAAGCCGGCGGCACGGCAGCGGTCTCTTCGCCAACTACCGGTGTAAAAGTCATGCTTCCGGCGCCTGCCGATGTACTTTCTGCTGTGCTTCCGCTATCCTGCTGCAGTACGTTCAGCTGGTCAAACGATGCCAGCGCCCCTTTGGCCGCTTTGCCTGCGGCCTTGGTGCTATCGGCGAGAGCCTCCTCACCGGCTGCCGCATCCTGGGCACTGGAACTGATGGCGGCATTGGCGTCGGTCATCCCTTCGAGCTGTGTCTGCGGCCCGCCGAAGATCGCGGTAACCGCCGCGTTGAAGGCGTTGGCTATGCTTATGAGCCCGGATACAATGCTGTTCAGCATCTTCACCACCGGCAGCAGCACCGTGGTGAGGGCCTGACCAATGACACTCATGAACTGCTGCCACTGCATGGACAGGATGCGGGTCTGGTTTGCCCAGCTGTTCTGGGTTTTGACAAAGTCACCGGCTGCGAGGCTCAAGGCATCAGTGACGAAGGCATACCGCAGCGCCACCTGTTCACCCTGGGACATAGCGGTAATGTTCGCGTTCATCCCATGGGTCAATGCGTATTGCTGCAGGTTTGCCTGGGTCATCACCACGCCCAGTTCTTTGAGGGCCTCAGTTTCTCCAGTGAAGACGCTTTTCAGCTTAGTGGATGCCTCTTCCTGGGTGATGTTATAGAAGCTGGCCACATCGCCGGTCAGACCTGTGAGCGCAATTGCCATGTCGCTGGCAGCGTCTTCGGCAATTCCCATACCGCGGGCCATAGCCATATAGGTGGAGCCGGTCTTTTTGGCCGCCAACTGACTCATGCCGAAGCTGGTGATGGACGTGTCCGCAAACTGCTCCATCTTCCAGGCCATACTGCCGAAAGCGGTATCCACCACGTTCTGAACTTCGGCCACATTACTGCCCAGTTCAATACAGGCGGCACCGAACTGCACGACCTTCTGCACTGCAAAGGCCGCCGCCACTGCCGCCCCGATCTTTCCCAGGACAGACTTCAGCCCACCCAGGTTTCCACTTATTTGCTGGACTCCTCGCTGAAAGCCCTTGTTATCCAGCGCAGTGCTGATTGTTACCTTACCGTCTGCCAATCGTCCTCACTCCTTCGGACCATCGGCACTAAGGCACTACCTGGTTTCTTTTTTCGGCTCGGGCCGCCGGATCTCAAACACCCTCCCGCAGCCACGCCCTTTGCATTTCACAAAAATGCCCCTGGAAACCGCATCCGCGGCCGCTTCCACGGGCATGCGGTACCCGCAATAGGGGCACCGCACCTTCTCTCTTTGTTCCATCTCATTCCCCCAGCAGTTTTTTCAGCCGCTCCTGTTCAGCTAGCTCCTCGGCGGTGTAGCGGGGCTTCAAGTCGACATCAGCCTTGTGCTGCTGGTAATACTCTCGTTCCCAGGGCTCCAGCTTCTTTCCTCGTTTGAGTTTCTGCCTGATGCCCACCACGGTAGCCAGCTGCCCCTCACCGATGCCGCCGAACCAAGCCAGGAAAGTCCACCAGTGGACAAACGGCAAAGCCCGAATTTCGCAGCCGGCCACCTTGTTCACGTCGGCTACGATCATGCTTTGATCCTGATCCCAGTCCAGCAGTCGGGGCCCAGACGAACCTTCATCTTTCTTTCCGCCTGCAATAAACTCCATCATCAGATTGGCCGCTTCCTGATGAGCATCGGATGGAATGGATTCAAAATCGTCGTAAAACAACCTTAGCGCCACATACAGCCGGACCCGCTCCTGCTCATTGGGATCGGTCAGCCAATGAATGATTTCCAGCACATCCCGGAAATCCGTGTTGATTGCATACTCACTCCCTGCAATCTCCAGCTGCTCAGGCAAGCTCCAGCGGTCCATCATTTTTTCTTGGCAGCCACACGGCGCTGGGCACGGTTCGCTTTTGCGGTGGCCACGGCGGTATTCGCCTTGTTTTCGTAGAAGCGCTTAGCGCCCTCTTCTACGAGGGGACCGAGCGCAGCCAGCAGATTTGTGATGATGCGCTCACCGTTTTCACCCACGGCCATTAGGTTCACCCTCTGCAGGATCACGTCGAAGTCGTTGTCAAGACCAAACACCTCGTTCAGCTTTTCCTTGACCTTAAGATCGGTCTCCCGCATCAGGTGCACGAACTCCCCTCCGTTTTCGGCCTCCTGGGGAAGTTCTTTCGCCTTGGTGACCATTTCATCCTCCAGGGCGCTGATGTCTTTGATCGCCTGAACAAACCGATCGTACAGGTTCGGGTCCGAAGCATTGATACGCAGCACATTGCCGCAGATCTCGTACTCCTTGATACCAAGGTCGATGTTCAATTTCTGCATAACCGCACTCCTTCTTATTTTCACAAACAAGCCCGGCCGGTAAATTCGCCGGCCGGGCCACTATTCACGCAGTTCCCTCTGCGGTGAAGATCTTGGTATCCACTTTGAAATGCCCCTTGACCGGAGCACCCTTATAGTGGAGGTTGAACGGAATCTGGTAGCCGGTGGCGTCACCACCATAGCTACTGACCTCGATTACTGCATCGTCCTTAATGGCGGGATAGCCGCTCTCAGGATCTTCCTCTTCCCACAGATGCACCTCCACTACCGTGGTGTTGCAGTCGTCCAGCACCAGGCAGCCGTCCACGATGGCCTGCAGCCGCTCAAACAGGGGATCGCCCTTTTCGGCGTAGTAGGGCTCCACAGTGCCGCTCTTTTCGTAGCTGGTCAGCATGGTGCTGGTTTCTCCCAGAATATTCTTTGTTTTCTGGACGTCGGCGCTCAGCTCGGGGCTGTACTCCTCCAGATCCTTGCCCAGCCGCACATAACTGGGAGTGCCAGGCTCAGTACCCGGTGCCGCCGCATCCACATAATGGGCCATGTATTTTCGTTCGATTTTTGCCATTCAGTTCACCTCATATCTCTCTTTGAAACTCACGCTCAGGGCAATCACATACAGGCCAACGCCCTCCTCGTTGGTATCGTACAGTTCACCGTTCTGGGCCTTGACGGTCTCCTGGAGCTGGTCGATATTTCCGAACGTGGGTGCCATATGGGCCACGCTCTGAGCCTGCACCCACCGCTGAAAGTCCAGTACCCAAGAGGCGTTATAGGCCGCCCCTTCGCCATCGCCCGGTGCTTTCTCCACAGCGATGTAGAGGCCGAAGTTGTACTGGTTGGAAACCGTCACATTGCCCAAAATGTCCTCAGCGCGGCTCACTTCCACCAGCCCCCCAGGGCGCAGGCTCTTGCTGCCGGGGATCTTGTCCAGCCAGTCCACCATCATATTGCCGCGCAAATCATAGCCGGGATAGGTGGCCAGCCATTCACGCAATCGCGTCAGATCGTTTTCTCGTTCCATGGTTCCTCACCTCTTTCGGTCGATGTACCGCTGCAGATCAGCAACCATGGCCTTTCCCTCAGCGGCTGAGACTGCCCGGTCCCAGTGGGGGCCCGCTCTGGGATTCTTGGTCTTGGTGTAATTCAGAGGGGTGTTCACTACATGCTTGGTTTCCCCCTTGCGTGCCCAGGGGCTGCCGGTCACATCACTGACCATCAACTTGCCATTGAAAAGAAAGCGGGCGGAAGGAGTATCGGTAACGATAAGGGGACGTCTCACATCGGTCTGCGCCACCGTGATTTTGATGGTCATACCGTTCTGATACGGCATATATCGCACGATACGCCGTAGCACATTGCGGGTATGGTAGGTCTGCACATCGCCGTTCTCGTCCAGACCCTTGTCTCGCATGATCTGTCGGGTGCTATGCATCTCCAGACAGGCAACAGTCCCATCCGGAAGGCGGATCCGCTGTTTTCCCATATCAACCTCCCGCCTCGATGTGGCACACCTGGCCGGCCCAGTATTTTACATCCACGTCCTTCACTACTACCAGCCCCGGCACACTCACCGGCACGAACCGCGTCCAGGCTGTCCGGTCGTCAATCGACGGCCCTTCACCCAGCAGCACCTTGTCGCCCGGCATCAGAGAAAATGTGGGTTGTCCCTCAGAGGCTACAGCCGCCCATACGGGACGGCCCTGCCAGCCGGAAGGCAACACAAGCAAAAAACTGTTCACCTCCCGGCTGCCGGTCTTGTCAACGGTCTGGACTTTTTTCGCGTCGAAGTGCGCTCCCCGGAACACCGTGCGAGTGCAGGAGAACTGCTCTCCCAGCTCGGCGTGGTACAGCGTGACCGTCTGGTCGCACAGGCTGTAATCCACAGGCGGTTCCTTACGTACCCGCAGCATCCTGTCCGCCTCCCTCCGTCCCGCGATAGATGTCCAGATACAGGCAGGCGCAGCGGTAGAGTTCCCGGCTCTGGGCCTTGGGCGACAGATCAGGCTGCGCCCCCTGGGATCGGCTGCTGCTCACACTGCCCACGCTCACGCTGGCCGCGGCGCCCCCGCTTTGCGCCCACGCGAAATAGTACAGCGCATCGATCATGGCACACAGGGCCATCTGTTCGCTGTTTTCGCCAGTAGGCGTTACGGTGTAGATACGCTTATAGCGTTCCAGCTGGGCGGAGGCATCCCGGGCGTAAGCGTCGAACTCGCTCTCCGACACGCTGTCACCGTGGTATGTATCTCGATAAAACGCGAACTCTACCACTGCTTTCACCTCCTTTAACCCGCTGCAGGCGGTGTGATCGTGCCCTCTACCACTTGGGTGCTTCCGTCCGTCATAGTAAAGGTCAAGGTCAACTTGTTGCTTCCATCGATGGTTCCGGTGATGGTCTTAACGCCAACACCGGGGTCACCTTTGGGGCCAGGATCTCCAGCAGGGCCAGGCGTACCGGGATTTTCTTCCAGATCATCGACGATTTTCAAAACGCGCTTGAAGTTTTCGTCGATCTCTGCCTGGCTACGTGAGTCCAGTAGCCGCTTGTCCGCCTCAGCCATCTTTCTTGGCCCCTTTCGCAGGCTTTTTGGGTGTATCCTTGTCTTCACCTGTGTCATTCTCATCAGATGCGACTGCGGTTGCAGCCACATTTTCCACAGTGCTCACCGGAGAAGCTACCGGCACGGCAGGTTCAGGCACCTGAGTGTTGTTTTTGCGGGGCGGAATGTATCCGATAGTGCGCATAATATCTCCTCCTTAACCAACAGTTTTGTGGCTAGCATAGATTCCTGCCACCTTGTTCTTGTAAACATCAGCAATGCCCACATTGCGATAACCATACTTGTAACCATCGGCATCCTGGTTTGCCTCAGGGGAAATGATCTTGGGGGCAACGTGCTTCTGGTACTGGAGTACGGCCGCCTTGTGGACCACCATGAAGTTCAGCTCAGCGCCGCCGCTGGCCTTGGCAAAGCCGCCAGCCTCCTCACCGCCGCTCTTGCCGTCCTTCTGGTCAATGGCAGTGTAGAAGCGGGTCTGAGGGACCAGGATGACCTGTGTGAAACGCGCCAGCACCTCACGGCTCTTGGTGGTGTCCAGGTCATCGACCTGACCTTTCAGGGTGGGGGTGATAAACAGGTAGCGCTCTTCCATGGGTACCTCAGCCTCATCCATGGTATTAGTGGCCACGCGCAGCGCTGCCACTACCGCAGCGCCGTCTGCCAGATCTTCCTGTTTCTTGGTGATGTCACCCTTGCTGCAATAGCTGGCAAAGCGGAACGCATCCAGCTCCGGCACCACCTTGGTGCGAATAAACTCA
Source organism: uncultured Gemmiger sp. (assembly GCA_944386225.1). Taxonomy (GTDB): domain Bacteria; phylum Bacillota; class Clostridia; order Oscillospirales; family Ruminococcaceae; genus Gemmiger_A. The sequence goes on along the minus strand of CALXAH010000045.1, from coordinate 6,340 downwards.
CCCGCCAGCCGGCCAAAAGCCAGACCAGCGGTCTCCTCGTTGTCCATGACGTCCACGTTGAACATGCGGCCGCGGTCGAAGTTGCACTTCACGGTCTCGTTGGTCATGGTGACGTCACCCTTGACGTAACCGCTATTGCGGTCATAGTCGCCCAGAGCCTGCATGTCCAAGGTGGGAACGATGAGTTCATTGGCATTGGCGCCCTGCTGCACCAGTTCTGCCGCGCCGTCCAGCACAGCAGTCAGGGAAGCATTTTTGTACACCTCATCCAGCATGGGGATATACTTTTTCGCGAGTTCAATGGTATTGGGCATTTACTTTTACCTCTCTTTCGTCATTTGGTCTGCTCAGTGGCGGGCAGGCCGAAGGCCGCCCGCAACGCTGCGTCCGGATTGCCGGCCGGGGGAGTGCCCCCGGTACCCCCGGCATAGGGCGGAGGAGGATTGCCGGCGTCAAACAGGTAGTCGCTTTCCTTGGCCAGCTGCTCCAGCGCGGCCCCGATGTCCTTATCCGGGTCTTTACTGGCACGCAGCGCATCCACATCCAGTAGGGCCTTAATGGCCTTGGTGCTGCGCCCGCGGGCTTTGGTGATGGCGTTATCCAGACGGGCGTCGAAGCGAACAGCGGCCACCTGTTCGGCAGCATCCTTTTCCGCCTTCTCGGCTTTGGTCTTCCACTCTTCCGCCTGCCGGCGAATGCCATCGATGTCCATTGCCTTGAAGCTTTCAATGGTCTTGTTCGCCTCAGTCAGCTGGTTCTTGAGGCTTTTGGCCTCGGTGTTCTTGGCGTCAAAATCCGCTTTGGCCACAAAAGCCCGGCCGATCTCGGCGCTCACTTTCTTGTCGATCTCCTCGGTGTAGCTATCGCCCAGGATCTCCTTCAGCCATTCGAGCACTGTCTGCTCCTTTCCTTCCGCTGTCCTTTTTATCGGGCTAGTCCCCGTATCGCGGCGCCCCTTTTGTAGTCCCCTGGGCCGGGGGTATTTTGCCAATAAAAAAGCCCGCCCCGGCCTCTTGCGGCCTGGGTGGGCATAAGAAAAGGCCCGCCGCCCGGGTGGGCGGTGAGCCTTGCAAGATAAAAATTTTAGTGAATCCTTATTCGGTCACATCAAAGTCTGCACGATCTGCCGGAACGGTTTCCCTCCAACAATCCAATTATCCAAAAGAGAATCTATCCCTTCATAATCATGCATATTTCCATCTGAATCCCAAGTCGAGAAGGAACCTGCTGCAGGGCAACAAACAGAATATTCTTTTCCATCCACGACAAAAGCCGGCTCATTGGTCACAATGAATACTTCAATATCACTCCGCATCAGATTCTCCACCTTCTTTCTTTTCTCCTAAAATATCCCGATGCTGCTCTCTCTCTGCGGCAGAAAGTTCTGCAACTTTTCTGTCTATCAGCTCACCTTTGTCATTCCAGACGTATCGATGAGTGTGTTCACCTTTTTTCCCATATGGATGTTTGTCCGGCCGATTGTGCGGGCCACTATGGATCTGAAGACCCATCATCCCATTCTCATCATAGATTGTCCTGTCCACCTGTTCCGTGCCGTCTTTATGCACAGTCTTGGTTTCGACAACCGCATTCGGCTTATACTTTTTCGGAATGGAAACTTTTCCTTTCTCTTTCCAATCGTCAGTGACGACAATTGTTCCGTCTTTATTGTAGTGAATCCTGCTGTACTTTTCAAGTTCCTTGCGATATGCAGAGCTTGCTTTTCCAGCCTGCCGGCGGTCCCAACCTATCACTTCCAGCCGTTCCGCCCGGCTCTTGAAGCCCATGGCCTTGTTGAATCGGGCATACTCCTGATTCAACCGCGTCAGCTTCACCCGGTCATGGAGCAGCTGCTCCTCGTCCCCGGCCGCTTCACTCATCAGCACCCGGTGCTTCTGCCTGCGGATGCCGCGCTCGATGCGGTTCTGGTACTGGGTGGCCTCGTAGCCCGTCATCTGGCGGCCCTCCCAGGTCACGCCCCGGGCGTTCTCCTCGCGAAAGGTGTCCAGCTCCGACTGGGTATACTGGGGACTATCCACCCCCAGGATGATAGGCATGGCCACATGGCCGCAGTTCAATGTGCCAATGCGGCGGGCCAGGCTCTCGTTCAGCCGCTTGAACTCCGCGTCGCTGTACTGGCGGCCCTGGATTGGCTCATGATCCGGCGCACTATTAGCGTGGGCACTGATCTCCCAGCCATTGCAGCCCAGCTCATCGTGATCCATCTGGGTCACCTGCTCCACCAACAGCCCCATACCGCCCATCAGATTGCGGCGCACAGCCGCGCTCAATTCCGTGGACACGCCGCTGGCATAGTCGATGGTCACAATACCGCGCTCGGCCAGCTTGCGGGTAGCCTGACGGGCTGCCTCAGCGGCACTGGTCGCCCCAGTGGATACCAGCTTCAGTGCCTCATCCATACATTCTCGGTACACCTTTTGCAGCGGCAGCGGTTTACCAGTATGCGGAGAGATCATGCCCAAGGTTCCTGTGAGATTCTCCAGCTGTTCTCCAGCCTGCTTCACCGCCGCTGCCGTCAGCCGTGCGAGGCTGCTTCCATCCGCTTCGGTGGCCCAGACGCCCACCCGGGCGTAGTCATCTTCCTGGGCAAATCTGGACGCCGTTTCCAACAGCTCCTGCGCTTCCTCCTTGCTCACCTTCAATTGCTTTTTGAGGTAAGCAGCAAGTGCCTTTTTACTCTCGCCCAGGGCTTGGGCGCGGTAGGCTTCATAGGCAGCGGTACTTGTCATCTTTCCAGCCAGTTTCACACGCTCGGCGATATCCTGCAACAGCCACTCGATCACCGGGGCCGCAATCTCTTCCGCCGCGGCCTGGAAGCCCGCGATCTGTTCCGGTGTCAGTGCCATTGCTTATCCCTCCTCACTGCAGCATGGCATCCAGCGTTGGCATGTACTTCTCCCTCACCTTCTGGAGATCTTCTTCTGTCTCACAAGGTTCTCCGTACTTCCAGGCCAGGGCCAGTTCCGGCTTGAGCATACCGTCGCTGACCATCTGCATGATCTCAGCCCACTCCTTTTCTTTATCGTAAAGCACTCCGTTGCCCCAGTCCACGGCCACCGCTTTCTCCTTGTCCAGATCATGGGCACCGGCCACCTTGTAGATTTTTCCCAACTTTCCGCAAAGCACAAGAGAATCCCGCAGCGCATCCTCCCACATCTGCTGCAAATCCTGGATAGTTAGACTGTATTCGCCCTGACTGCTGGTTACTTCGGTTGCAGTGCGTTGTGCGGCCTCCACCTCTCCCAGAATACCGCGCTTGAGTCCGATCAGGCTTTCCACGTTTCGCAGATACTCCCGCTTGCGGGCGAGGAAGCTATCCTGCCGTAGCGCCGGCGAGAAGATGGTTACGCCGGTGCTGTCCGGGTCGTCATCCAGACCTACAAACAGGCCTGGCGGCAACATCCGCACTCCATTTTTCTTTTTGGTGATAAGGTCAGCGGAAGCAAACACCCGGCTTTCTCCGTTTTCAAATTCCCGTGAAAGCTGCCTCTCGTTGCGGTTGATGTTGTGGATCAGCCCGGCTGCGGCAGCATAAACGCTTACCGCGTCGGCGCTGCCATCTATACAGTTTTCCAAGGGAATCCGCAGGCTCACAATGCCAAGTCCACCCACATTTCCCACTACGCCCTGGGGTTCCAACCCGGCATACCGCGGCAAAGTGCTCAATGGCACCTGTGTGCCCAGGCTCTGACCGTCAAAGCTGCGGAACAATTTATTCTCAATCACCAGCCGACCCGCTTCATCCAGGCTGCGCCTTTCCAGCAGGGTGTAAAAACGCCCTTCCTGCTGGGTAACCTCCGCACTGCCCAAGGCGGTGATCTCCCCACCTGGCCCACGGCCAAGCAGAGTGACCATATCCCGGCGCATCACAGTAAAGGTGAACCCATCGGGACCAGGTACCGGTTTGAGCCATGCCTCGCCGCCGATGAGGGCCAGCTGCATGGCCTTTTTGCGCACGCGTTCCAGGGCCCCAAGTACCACTTTCGTGAATTCGTCCTCGCTCCCCGGGACAGCCTCATACTCCGCAAAGCAGGTGCGGGAAAGCTTGCTAACAATGGTGTATGGCAGACGCTGGCAGGGATCCTCCAGATCGGTAACCTCATTGTCGAAGTAGAGGCCGAACCAATCTTTGATTGCGGAACGCATCAGTTGGGTGCTGGCGTCTTTTGACCCGGGATACGCCTGTTCAAAGCTGTATACCTTGTTATTCAAAAGTGCACTGAAAAAGCTCACGGCGTATCGCCTCCCCGATTGTTGATCACGATCTTGCGCTGCCGGCGCAGTCCGTCCTGCATACCTTCAATGTAACTCTCCAGCCGGTCGATCTCACGCCGGGCATCGACCAGCTCACGGGTAAGCCGCTGGTTCTCCTCCAGCAGCTGCTGTCTGGCCCATTCGGGCAGAAATCGCAGCCGAAGCCAGATATAAAAGCGTCGGATCATGTGCCCCTCCGTTTCCAAATGCGATTGGTGGCGTACCTGGTTGCATCTATGTGGTGGTTGTCCACATCCGGGTAGCCTGGTAGTACCTCACCGGTCTTTGCATCCCTTTCATACTCATACTCGCTGAACTCTTTGGCTGTATCCGGACAGGTTGCTGGGTCGATCCAGATGCAGGCTAGGCTTTGCAGCCACTTCATGCTGTCCCGTACACTGCCTGGCCCCTTCTCTGCCGACCGACAAGGCAATCCGAAGGCTCGGTAGTCGCCGCAGCTTTTCTCCTCGGCACTGTCAGCAGTGAGCGTCTCATCTCTTTCTGGATCCGTACACACGCCCTTCTTTAACAGGATTTCAGCGGTGTCCTTGTTGGAAGTGCGACGCCTGGTAGCTTCATCGAAAATATACAGCGTCCGCCGTGCTGCGTCATAACTACAGCCATTGTAGGCCCAAGGATCCGGATACCAGCCCCAGTCCACACCGTGTAGAATTCGGTCAAAATTCTTGCGCAAATCGCTTGGTATGGGCGCCAGACGCAGGTTTTCAAACACTGCCGTACCACTGCCTACCACTTCCCCCAGATAGTCATGCCGGTAGGCGGTGGGGTCAGTGCTACGCAGGTGCTCAGCGTCTGCCAGAAATCGTGGGCCAAGCCAGGCCGTCGGTACGCTGCGGTAATCCGAATGGTGTACCAGCGTGCCGGAGCGATGCTCTAGCACATACCGGTTGGCCCAGTTGCGGGCGGCCGCAGGTGGGTTGAAACTCTTGAATGTAAAGCTGAACGGTCCACCGCGCAGGCAAGACTGCTCCACACTGCGGATCTCTGCATCACCGGAAAACTGATCCAGCTCTTCAAACCAGAGAATCCCAATGTAGCCAAACGGTGGCTTGATGGACTTCACCTTATCCGGATCGTCCAGACCGGTAAAATAGATAGATTGGCCAGTGGGTTTGTATATGCACTCGGCAGGAGATTGCCGCATGATGAACTTTGATCCGAGTCCAAGTGTCTGGATAGCCCAACGGATCTGTGCGTACACGCTGCGCCGGACAGTCTTATCCACCTTTCGCAGCACCACAGCATGGCAGTCAGGATGATGCAGAAGCAGCAAGATAATTTCCAGGCTTACAAAACTTGACTTAGCTGAACCACGCCCACCCTTGGCCACCAGCTCATCGATCTCACCCGCACGGATCTGGCGGTGGACGTCAAAAAAAGAAGGGGCAATCAACTCAGACAGCCTACAGGTCGTCAACGATCCGCACCTCCCCATCATTGCTGTTTTCCGGTGTATCCTCACCCAGCAGCTTGATCAGCACGGTGGCCGCCCGGGCATCCCCCGCGCAGGCTGCATCATGCAGACCGGCCACCATGAGCATCTGGTTGTCGATCTCCTCGGCATCCACATACCGCCGAGCCAGCCGGTTGAATTTGCGCCGGTCCGACACAGGCAGCGAGAGGTAATACTCGGCAGCATCTTTCATTTGCCGCTTTCGCCGGCGAGCCTGGCCGGAAGCGACACCGCCCTTTTGCCTGATCTCTCTCTGTTCACTCTCTGTTCGTTCACTGAACGGGATGAGGTTTTCCTCATTCGGCATCACCACCACCTCTCTTTTATCAGGGCCGTCCGCGTCTGATTTTGCAAGCATAGCGGACGGATATCCGCATAAAACCTACCCCGGCAGCACAAGGACAGAAGGATGTGGTATGTGGGTGAGCTTCTCCTGGTGCCGGGGCAGGGATTTGTAGCCACCTACCGGAATCAAACCGGTCTCGCCCGCGAAGCGATGCACCAGCGGCGGCATAAAAAGGCACCGGCCACCATACGGCGACCGGTGCTTTGGAGATAGGCAGACTACTGGGGCCGCCGTCTGCCGTGGCG
>CALXAH010000044.1 GCA_944386225.1 uncultured Gemmiger sp. | reverse complement strand
GGGGTGTAGAACTCCCCGGCCAGCTTGCCCTCCTGCTCGGCAAACTTGGACAGGCAGTATTCATAGGTGCGGCCCAGAATGTCCTTGCTGTTGCCGTGCTCCACCATCTGAATATTGGTGAACAGGTCCACCACTTCGCCCAGGCGGCGCTTGTCCAGTTCCGGTCGGGCAAAGTTCTTGGGCAGAATGTCCTTGAGGCGCTTATTCTCCTTCTCGATGCACCGCATGGCTTCGTCGATGACGGTGCCGATCTCCGGGGTGTGGGCAGCTGCCGCAATGGTGCTCCAGCGGGCGTTCTCCGGCACAAAGAAGATGTTCTCGGCGGTGTATTCGTCCTTATCTTCTTCAAAGCCGTCCCCCTCGGCCACCAGTTCGTTGTACTTGGCCTCGAAACGGTCGGAAATGTATTTTAAGAAAATCAGGCCCAGAACCACAGATTTGTATTCCGAGGCGTCGATGTTGCCCCGCAGCACGCAGGCCGCGTCCCAAATTTGTTTTTCAAAACCAATGTTGCTGGTGTTTACTTCTGCCATGTGTTCCTCCTGCTATATAGAATCCCTGGTATCGGGTTCACTCAATTCTTTTCCCATCCGGGAATTCAATCACGATTTTTACGGTAGCGCCCAGGGCACTGCCGATTTTCTCCCAGTCTTCCATGCTGAATTTCCCTGTGTTGAGCCGGTTGGAAAGCGTCTGAGGCGACCAACCGGCATTGCGTGCCAAATCCGCTTTGGACATGCCAGAATAGGCACAGGCCATATCAATCAGTTGTTTCACGGTCATTTTTACATCACCTCATTTCCCATTATATATAGTATCGTTTACTGCGTCAACGATACTATATATTTTTTCACGAAATTATAAATAAAATCATTGACACTATAAATGATTTCGTGTATAATAAAGGCATGGAAAACACCACCTCAAAGATTTCGAGCATAAGGAGGCCGATTACAATGAAAAACGCTGTTCGCACCTGCAACCACTTTATTTATGAAGTGGACAACATCCCGGACCATCGAAGCCGCCGGTTTGGCTGTTGTCCTTGCCTGATGGCTGTGAGAGAGTTTGTTTCGTTCCAACAAAAAAGCCGTGTTCAGGCGGCCACCCGAACACGGCAAGCGCAAAATCAACCCACTTTAAATAAGTCCATTCTGCCCTTTCATCATACCATGTCGGCCCATGCAAAGCAAGCCGGGGAGGGCAGTTCTCGAATATCCACACTTTATATATAAAGGAGAACTGACATGAAAAAGGAACTCGCCTTTGAAAAAAGCTACCTCACTGTAGCAGACGTGAAAAGCTATCTGTGCATCAGCACCTCGGCGGCCTATGAGCTGACCCATCGCAAGGATTTCCCGGTCTGCCGGCTTGGATCGTCCATCCGCATTCCCACCCAGCTGTTCCTGGCCTGGGTGGAAAAACACACCCGCGTCCCGGCCGATTTGGCCCCTGTCCAGAAGGAGGTGGCCTTCCATGTCGGGTAAACGCGCAAAGGGGGAGGGATCTGTCCACCGACTCCCCAGCGGGAGCTGGCAGAGTCAAGTTATGGATGGCTACACCGATGAGGGAAAGCGCCATATCGTCAGCTTTACGGCCCCCACCCGAGCGGAGGCTTTGGCCCGGCTGCGGGAGTATCTTCTGAACAAGCAGGAGGTTACCGAGCAGGAAACGCCCGAAGTACCGCTATTCGCAGAGTATGCCCAGCGCTGGTATGAAGCCTACCGCTCTCAGGTAGAGGAGTCTACCTATGCCAACTATCGCTACACCTTGAAGCTGTTGAACGGTGCCTTTGGTAAGCTTCCACTGAACGATATCAAGGTGGCACAGGTGAACCAGTTTGTCAACGGACTGGCAGCTAAAGGTTACTCTGCTTCTCAAATCAGCAAATGCCGGTCCATGCTGATTCAGATTCTGGATGTGGCCGAAGCGGATGACCTGGTGGTAAAGAATTACGCCCGGCGGGCTTTCCGCACCACCAAACAGCTGAGCAAGGAAAACAAAACTCACGCAAAGGATGCGTTCTCAGTGGAAGAGACTGAGCGGTTGCTCATCGGCTTGCCCGACAATCTACTGGGCAACAGCATTCGCCTGATGCTTGTTTCCGGCCTGCGGCTGCAGGAACTGCTGGCCCTGACACCCCGGGACATTGCCGAGGACGGTAGCTGGGTCCGAGTGAACAAGGCTGTCAAGATGGTAGATGGTACCCCCAAGTTGGGAGACCCCAAAAGCTACACCAGCCGGCGAGTTGTCCCTATCGCGCCCAAGTATCGTCATATTGCGCTTTGGCTGCGGGAGAACGGCGGACAAGCGTTTCTCTGGTGTGCACCCCGGCAGGAGAGCCTGCTCTATAGCACCGGCACAGTGCGCCGCAAGTACTACCGACTGCTGGAGAAATACCCGGATGTACGCCGGCTTTCGCCCCACTGCTGTCGCCACACCTATGTGACCCTTTTGCAGCGTCAGGGCGTACCCATGGAGACCATTGCCCGGCTCACCGGTCACACTGACATCAAGACCACAGGAAACTATCTTCATATTTCTGGCGATACACTGGCCAGTGCCGTGACTTCACTGGAACAACTGATTTGATTATAGAAAGAGGTATAAATCATGGAAAAGGAATACAACATCTCCATCAACATCACCCCCAAAGCCTTTGAGGGGCTTGCCCGGCAGGGGATGCTCTGCCATCAGGGCATCTGCGAGTTGTGCGACGACGCACTTGCCGCCGCTCTGCCTGGCGAAAAGGCCCGCGTCTGCGTGGCGCTGGCTCCGGATTCGGACAAAAACTATCTCAATATTGCGGTGGCCGACTGGGGCTGCGGCATGGAACTTGCCGCCCTTACCAATGCCCTTCAGCTGGGCAGCGCTCCGCTGAGCAATGACCGCCTGAATGAACATGGATACGGACTCAACAACGCGCTGGCCTGCCTGTCCGGCGGCACCGGTGACTGGTGTATCTACACCCGCAGCCAGCCCGGCCCGTATTTCAAGGTCAGCGGCCCCTTTGACCTGAACATGACCGTCAAGATGACCGAGTCCATCGACCTGCCGGAAGGGCTGAATCTCCAGTGGTCCGATCCCTCCACGGTTATCCATGTGCGGGTACCGATGGCTATCGCCCGCACCTTGCAGCGACAGGGCAACCGAAAGCTCAGCGACCTGGTCACCCTGCGGTCATGGCTCGTCGAGCACCTAGGCGTGGCGTACCGGGGCTATCTAGAACTGGACCCGGTCACGCTGGAGCCCAGCGCCAAAATTGCGGTGACTGTGGGCCAGAGCAGCCTGCTGGTTCCACCTATCCCGGTCCCCATGATGATGGGCCGTACCGAAAAGCTGGAGGTGGAGCTGGGCGGCCAGGTGGTGCCAGTGACCTACGTCCACGGTACCCTCGATAAATCGAAACAGGAACATCTGGTGCAGGGCAGCAAAGCCCGGTTCTACTATCAGTGCAGCCAGCCCACACAGGGCATTGATATCCGGCTGGGCAAGCGGGTAATTGCCACCGCCCAGTTGGGGGAAGTTTGGCATCGGGAAGATGGCAGCCCTCTTTGCCGGCACAACAGCTACAACGATTTTGTGGGAGAACTGATTCTGCCGGAGCTTCCCCGGGGCGTTCTGGCCACTCTCAACAACAAGACCGGCATCGACCGCAACGACCCGGATTGGGATGTGGTCTTTGAAGTGCTGGCGGATTTCCCGCCGCAGAAAAACGCCGCCGCACTCAGCGAGGATGAACTGAAAAAGAAGTGGATGAAAATCCTCAAGGCCGCCAATCCGGAGGACGATGTGACCAGTGAGATCTCCGTCTGGCCCACCGGCACCCGCGTGGATGTGGTGGACAAAGGGGCAAACGGGAAATGCGACATCTACGAGCTGAAGACCCGCAAAGCGGAACCACAGGACCTGTACCAGCTGCGGATGTACTGGGATGGCCTAGTTCTGGAGGGCATCCAACCCACCCGGGGAATTCTGCTGACGGCCAAATATAACGATGCCATCCGGGAAATGGCAGAGCAGATGAACAGCCTGCCGACACCCAACCTGCCGGATGGTACACCCAGCGAACCCTACCGGTTTTTGCTGGCGACTCATCAGGAAAAAGAACTGTCTGTATAAGGAGGAAATGAAAATGATTCTGGACGCTATCTCTAACGGAGATTTCCGACCCGAGCAAATGGGCTTTATGGACGATGAAAAGTATCAGGATGCAATGCAGGAAATCCGCCGCTGCCGCGCTACGCTGATGGAAAACATCGACAAGGAAGACAGCCTGTTTCTTGACGAGCTACTGGACGAAGCAAAGCATGCGGAGTCCGCTGCCTGTTCCCGCAGCTTCCAGTACGGGTTTGCAGCCGGGCTCGTGTTGATGCAGGAAGCACAGGCACTGGTGCGCGAGCAGAGCGTTACTGAAGTGTGCATAAAGACAAAATAACAGCAAATCACCAAAGCAGCGGACCTGGAAAGACATTTTCCGGGTTCGCTGCTTTTTTGCGCCCAAAACGCACAACTTTCACAAACATTTCACGTTTTGCCTTTACTATTTGGCCGGAAGTGTGTCGCAAAGTAACTATCATCCTATTGACGCAGAGGAAGCGGCGTCAATTTCTGCCCAAAAGGAGGGCGATTGCATGGCACACTCTAAGAATGATGTTCCGTTTTTTGGCGGCACGCTGCGCCAACGGACCAATACCAAGAAAGGCATTCCTACGGTGGAATGCGCATTAATTGACCCTAATACGACCTGCCCCTACACAAACGCTGAGTTGTATCGAGCATTGTTGCGTCGCAGTGAGGAGCGCCCAGCACTGGCCTCCGCAGTTGAACATGAAATCCGGGAAATTGCGGAAAAAGCAAACGATAATCCTAACGCGGAATTTAGGGTACAATGTAGCGGCAAAACGAAGGCCGACGCAGAAAAACGAGCGAAAAAAGAGCTGCATCCCCGTTTGGCACTTATTGCCAAACTTCTGTATCGTCCCCTGTGGGAAAGTTCTGTTGCAGGGGGCCGCCCCACTGTTGCGGATTTTGTAGAGTATATGGGCGACGATTTGTTTCGGGCTGCCACACCGGGCGACCGACCGAATCTCATGTCGGCACTGCGCACGGCAATTCTTCCCATCATCAAGGACAAACGTCTGGATGAGCTTGTCTCCGAAGAACAGGCCAAAAAAGAAAAAGACAAGATCAACCGCCTGCTCACAAAAACGCATGCAAAAGACACAAAACGCAGAAACGTAAAACGTGCTTACACCATATTGTTTCGTACTATCGTGGAAAGCGGATTTGCCGGATGTAAAAATGCATTGGAGCTGGCCGATTCGATTGAGATGACAAAACAGCAAAACCGCAAGTTGTCGAACAGCATTTTGCCTGGGCATCTGGATGCTCACCAGCGCTGCTCACTGTTTACCCTTTTATCTGATCAGGGCTATTATTACGAGCAGCTTATCGTCGCTTTGGTATACTCCGGCCTTGATCTTCGCGAGATTGCAGCACTTACTTATGACGATATTGACCAATTGACACTGTGCAACGAAATCTGCTTGACCATAACAGTTGATAAAATCGTATGCGGCCAAAACTCCGACGCGACTGTTGCTGGTCTTAACAATGATAATATGCCTGTAAAGCGTTTGCGCAAGGTGGTGCTGTATCCATGGGCAGCGGATATTCTTCGCCAATATGTTGAGCGGCTGCAAAAAGAGGGATATACGTTTGCTCAAATTGAGAAAATGCGGCTTTCCTATTCGATATGGCACAAAGAAGCCCTCGCTCCTTTTCAAATGGAGGCTGCCATCAAGAGGCTTCTTCGAAAAGCGGGAATTCCGAGTATACCGATCCCTCACACCCGGGAGGGAAAAACGGAAATGACGATTAAGGAGCCAAGCTACTCACTGCTTTACTTGGATGCGCAATACATCGCCGGCCTCTGTGGAGCAAATCTGCCGATGCTGCATGCTATGTTCGGGATGGCCTGGACCGAAATGGACGAAGAATCTTATCTTGACCTTCTCAGCGATGAATATGCTGTGGCGCGTTATCTGCATTTGAAGCGCTTTTCTCCCTATGAACCCGCTTTGCTGAAACGCCGCGTGCTGATGGTTCAGAATAGCACCCGGGAATCTCAGAACTTTAGTATTTCATCGCATTACGCAATATCAGCCAGATGGAGGAAAAAACCCGATGACAAAAATCATTGAATACAGCGGTGTGAAATTTTGGGTGAGCTTTTGCTATCCGAAAAATTTAGCGGGTACAAAATCTCCTTGCCGCGCGTTGGTGACGCCGCTCGACGAAAACGAGAGGAAAATCACCAAAAGGCAGCTGTGTGGAAAAGACAGCGATGAGCCGGTAAATTGTTTTGTATCTGGCTTGGACCCGGAAGATATTGAACAGAACCACATCCCGGATGTTGTCAACCAATTACTTGGACTGATGCAGCAACGGGGGTTGTATACTCTATCTGATTGTGGCAAGCTGTCGCAAGAAACAGACTTGGCGGTGATCGCAAAAGCGGTAAAAGACACCTTTTTCGAAAAGTACAGTGCCAAATACAAGTGGGCGCAGAGTACCTGTTATAAGTATCGGCAACAGTATGATTATATGACAGAAGCTCTACAGGGTATTGATTATCGTACTCTCACGCCTGATACGGAAAGTTTGATACAGGAAAACATTTGTCGCGCGGCATTGCTGGACACCAGAAAAGACAATGAATGGGTTCCTGGCTTGACGCCCCCCGCTTCGGCTAAGACACGGCTGTATCTTTTTTATCGGCTGCTGGAGCTCCTGCGCAATACAGAAGACTATGATATTGCTTTGACTCCTTCGCGTTACCAGGGAAAAACCTCACGAAAAAAACTGCTTCTTGCACGTACCGATCATGCCCGTAATTTGCCCAATGACCTTTTGCAAAAGTTATGTAAAAAGGATGTGCTGGATGGGCAAATTGGGATTTTAGCAGATACAGGTTTGCGGATCAACGAATACGGAGGCCTGCTGTTTTGCTCTATCGGGTATACAGATGGTTCACAGGGCCGCATGTATTTTATACGGGTCAGCGGCCAGCTTAGTCGGCAAAATACCCGCACGGAATACCCTAAGACAGACCCTTCCTATCGGCTCATTCCAATTTCACAGGAACTCGGAGAACAGCTGATAGCCGAGCGGGAAAATCTTGAACTGCGGTATGGCGATATGTCTTTGCTGCTGCGCATTGGTCAGCCGGAAGAATCTGAGTATTACACCGATGCCGTCACCATTTCCTCCCATATGCGGCAACTGAAGGAACAGATTCCCCAGTTATTGCGCCAGCCTGAATTTTTGGAAGAAATGCGCAAAAATCGTCCTTACACCTTTGATAAAGCCAGTCAGGACGAATATCTGAATAGCATGTTGACTTCTCATGCTTTACGTCGCTATTTTTGTACCTGGCTATATACGGTGAGTGGGGTTGAGACCAATGAGATTTATTCTCTCATGGGGCACCTGAACAAAAACATACGGCAGCGCTCAGGGCCTTGCGGGCCAACGCCGGCCGAAATATATCGTCTTTGTCTATTGAAGCATGTCAGCCGAACCCTGTTTCATGCCGCGCACCCTTTGCAATACAATCTTGGGGAGAAATGCCGGGAAACAGAAGTGCCTGCTTGTTCCGTGGAATTTGCGATTCCGCCCGAAACATCCTGGGAAATCGTTGTTGAGGATTCCGAGCCCTTTAATCACGTGGCGTTGAGGGGAAATGGAATCACATGGGATGTCAGGTATCAAGATGAGTTTCGGCCGAACCCGAATCGATATGCTCTGCTGGCGACCGAAGAGATGTATACCATCCAGTCAAAAGGCAAATTTTTGGATGCGTTGAAAAAGGCAACAAAAGGCGAGAAGCTCAATAAATAGGTTGTATTCAACCTATTTATTGGTATAATGAAAAAGGAGGTGGTTTTCTCATGTTGCTTGATACCCGCGAAATGATTTCCGTGACTGAAGCCAACCAAAATTTCTCTCGGGCAACCAGGATTGCCGACCAGCGTGGCAAGGCCGTGATCTTGAAAGGCAACCGGCCCAAGTACTTATTGCTGGACATCGAAGCGGACCCGCGTTTGCTTTTGTCGGATGATGAGCTGATCGGGATTTCTGCCACCCGCATTTTCAAAAATCACCGGGCAGCGTTTGAGGAGTTGGCAAAATGATTGTATTGTCCACACAAAAAGTAATGCAGCTTCACCAGTTCCTCATGCAGGAGACCGGTGGGCTGGATGGTATCCGGGATGAAGGTCTGTTTGATTCCGCTGTGCAAGGTCCCTTCGCCACGTTTGGAGGCCAGGAGCTTTACCCCAGTATCGAAGAGAAAGCAGCAAAGCTGGGAGTTACCCTCACTAAGAATCATGCTTTTCTGGATGGAAACAAGCGCATCGGTGCCTATGCACTGCTCATCTTCCTGGACGTAAACGGCGTGGCAATGGAGTACTCTGATGCTGACCTGATTTCTCTGGGACTTGGTATGGCCGATGGCACGCTGGATTACGAAGATGTTCTGAACTGGATTCACAAGCATAAGGCAGGGGAGCCTTTCCAGCCTGACCACACTTAATATTATGCACAAGGCAAAGGCGTGAAATTTTACGTTTTGACGAATGCAAAAACAGACATTCGGATACAATTTCATGGATTTTTGATAACAAGTCTGGCCGGTGCCGCTTTCGTTATGGAGCGGATTCATTATCCATTCATTATGCGTCAGAAAACGGGGAGCAAAGCATCCTCTTAAAAAGAGGGTTTGCGGGCGGCTCCGTGTCACGGAACCGCCCGCAAACCCGCATAAACACAAGAAAAAAGCACCCATCTTTCGATGGATGCTTTCTGGTGGAGATAAGCGGGATCGAACCGCTGACCTCTTGAATGCCATTCAAGCGCTCTCCCAGCTGAGCTATACCCCCATATTCAAGGCCCTGTCTCAAGGCCGTTTTGCTATTATAGCAAAGAACAAAAGCATTGTCAAGTACTCAACCGAAGAAAAAAGGAAATGTGTAACTTGACGAAAAAATTCAAAGCTCTTGTTTCACATTTCAATTAGGTTTATAATGAAGCTGATTTGGCCTTCGCTGCTTATATATTATAAATAAGCAAGATGAGGCGCTGAACCATAAATCGCAACGGCAGGCGTTGTTCCTGTGTTTTTTGGAAGGAGATGTTTTACTATGAATGGCACCAATGAATTGCTGCGCGCCATTTTAAAGATCGACGAGGAGGAGCGGGCACGCACCCAGGCCACCGAGGAGTATCGCCAAAAAGCGCAGGCCGATAAGGCCGCTAAGGCAAAGCAGATGGAAGAGCAGGCCATGGAAGACATGCGCCATGATGTGGACGAGTTCGCCCAGGCCGAGAAGGCCCGTGCCGAAGGTGAGCTTGCCGCCCAGGCAAAGCGCAAGCAGCAGATCCTGGACCAGCTGGACCAGCAGCTGCAGAAAAACAAAGACGCCTGGGTCGACACCATCCTGACCCGGGTGTTGGGCGGGGGGCAGTAACATGGGCAACACCCAGGCGTCCAACGCCATTTTGGCAAAGGCGCGGGCGATGTATGGCCGCCGGCTCACGGCGCGGAACTATCAGGAGCTTCTGAACTGCCGTGACCTGCCGGATCTGATCAGCTACCTCAAGACCCGCACCTCTTACTCCGAGGCGCTGCAGGCAGCCAATCCGGCCACCACCCACCGTGCTCAGCTGGAGACGCTTCTGCGGCTCAATCTTTTTGAGCAGTATGCCTCTCTGTGCCGGTACGAAATGAACATCGGCCACGACTTTTACCGTTACTTTATCATCCGCAGCGAGGTGCAGGCCATCACCACGCGCCTTCAGGAGCTTCACGCGCCGGACGGCGATGTGTCCATCTACACCATGCCGGATTTCATCAAAAAGCATTCCTGCCTGAATCTGAATGCCATGTCCATGGCTACCAGCTTCAAAATGCTGGTGCTGGCGTTGGAGGGAACCCCCTATGCCAAGGTCCTTCAGCCCTTTGCCGATGATCCGGACTTTGCGCTGGAGAACAGCGGCCTGCTGGAACTGGAAGCGGCTCTGGACAGTTTTGTGAACAGCCAGGTGGAGCAGATCGCTTCCACCAAGCTTTCGGGCAAGAGCAAAGAGGAAATGCTGTATTTGCTGCGCCGGCAGAGCGACCTGCGGGCCATCGCAGATATCTACCGCCTCAAGAGCGTGCTCCGCGCTGACCGGGCCTTTATCAAAAAGCGGGTCAGCCTGAGCGTTTCCAACATGACTCCCCGTCAGTTGGACAACCTTATGGATGCCCAGGACGCACAGGATGTCATTCACCGGCTGGTGAACACGCCCTATGCTTCGGAGTTTTACGGTGCGAGTTTCGACTACATCGAAGAAGGCGTGCGCAAGATCGACTATCGCTGGCATCTGAAAAAGCTGCGCTTTTCCACCAACCCCAGCGTGGTGTTGTTCTGTTATATCTTTTTGGCCGAAAACGAGCTTACCAACATCGTACATATCATCGAGGGCGTGCGTTACGGCCTTGCCCCGGACGATATCGCCACCCTGCTGGTAGGCGTGGGCGATTAAGGGGGTGCCGCAATGTTTTTTGACCCCAAAATGCAGCTTGTCTGGGTGGACGGCCCCCTGGAAAAGCTGGACGCATTCATCGAAAACTGCTGTGTGGACGGCAAGCGGGTGCATCCCGCCCGGGCGCTGGATCACATGAGTGCTTCGGCGGGCTACGCCGCGCTGAACGAGGAAAATCCCTGGGGCCCGCTGGTGGAGCAGATCGAAGCTTTGGACAAAGGGTTTGAGATCCCGGTGGTGGAACCCACTTTGGCCGACGGACGAGCCCAGGGCACGCGGGATTACCTGGCGGACCTGCAGGCGCGGCTGGAGACCCACCGCAAGGACCGGGATCTGCTGGAAAAGCAGCTGGAGATCTGCACAAAAGGCGCCGAGTCCTTCGCCCATTTCTCCACGCTGGATGTTCCGGTGGAACTGACGCAGCAGTGCGAATATGTGAAGATCCGGTTCGGCCGCCTGCCCAAGCGCGGGTATGCGATGCTGCAGAAGGATTTCACTTCCGACCCCTGCATCTTGTTCGTTCCTTGCAGCGAAGATGACAAAGCTCTCTGGGGCGTTTACTTCGCTCCGAAGAAAGATGCTGCCCGGGTGGACGGGATCTTCTCAGAGGCGTTCTTTGAGCGCATTCGCCTTCCCGGCGCGGCGGGCACCCCGGAGCAGATCGTGAAAAATCTGCAAAAGAACATCGATATTCTGAACAGCGAGATCGCCGAGGTGAACGGGCAGATGGCCCGGCTTTGGAACGAGGAAAAATGGAAGGTCGCCGGCATCTACGCTTCGGTGTGCAGCCTTGCCCGGCTGTTTGAGCTTCGCCGCTGCGCTGCGGTGCGGGGCGCGCATTTCTTCTACTGCGTGTGGGTGGCGCAGCCGGATATTCCGGCATTCACCGAAAGCTGTGCCCGTGTGGGCGGGCTGAACATCGCTCAGGACATGGTGCTGCCGATGCGCCGCTGGAAACAGGAAAACCCCGAGCAGTGAAGCTGACCGCCCAAAGCCGCCGGCGCGGCGGCGGTCAACGTGATCGAAGGTCGGTATGACCCGAAAGGAAGATGAGGATACATTGGCCATTGAAAAAATGAAACTGGTGCGGGTGGACGGCCTGCTTAAAAATCTGGACAGCGTGATCTATAACTGCTGCCTGGATGGCAACTTCCATCCCGAACCGGCGGTTCAGCACATGTCCGGCTCCCTGGGCTATATCACTCTCAGTGAGGATAACCCTTACACTTCCCATGTGCAGAAAATGGAGGAGCTGTACCAGCTGGTAGGGGAGAGCACCCCCCCGCTGAAAGCACAGACCACCCGAGACATCCAGCCGGAGGATAAGGATAAGATCCAGGAACTGGCAGACCGCTTGGCCCAGCTGCAGAGCGAGAAAGCGGATCTGGAAAAACAAAAGAGCGAACTGGAAGAGAAAAAAGCGCAGTTCAGCCATTTCACCGGCCTGGACATGCCCTTTGACGAAATTATCAAGGGCGAATACATCAAAGTGCGTTTTGGTTTTCTGCCCAAAGCCAGCTATGCCCGTATGATGGTGGCTTATGCCGAGAATCCCCACGTCCTCTTCGTCACATGCAGCGAGGACAAGGGCGGTTACTGGGGCATCTATTTTACTCCGCTGCGCAACGCCGACGAGATCGACGGCATCTTCGCCACCCTGTTCTTTGAGCGGCTGCATCTGCCCGAGGCTTCCGGTACGCCGGAGTCCATCGTAAAGCAGCTGGGCGAAGAGATCAACGACTGCCAGAAAAAGATCGAGCAGAAGGAAGAAGAGATCACCCGCTGCTGGGCCGAGCAGAAAGAAGGCTGCAGCGAGATCTATCAGCAGCTGAAGTGGCACGAAGAGGCATTTGACCTGCGTCACTATGCTGCCTACCGCGACAATTACTTCTTCCTGGTGGGCTGGGTGCCCGCCGCCAAGGCCGATGCTTTTGCCGAAAAGGTCAAGCAGATCCGCCATATGCGTGTGACCATTTCCGACCCGGAAGAAGTGGAGAATGCCACCCCGCCCACCAAGCTGCAGAACCCCTGGTTTGTCAAGCCCTTCGAGTTCTTCGTGGATATGTACGGCCTGCCCAGCTACGGCGAGATGGACATCACTGCCTTTGTGGCCATCACCTTCACGGTGCTGTTCGGCATCATGTTCGGTGACCTGGGCCAGGGTGCTGTGCTGGCTGTGGGTGGTTTCATCCTGTGGAAATGGAAGAAGATGGCCCTTGCCCGGCTCATCGTGCCCTGCGGCATTTCCAGCATGGTGTTCGGCTTCATGTTCGGCTCCGTGTTTGGCTTTGAAGAGGCGCTGGAGCCTGTCTATGAGGCTCTGGGCATGTCCGGCAAACCCATCAGCAATTGGCCCGGTGCTCCCACCACAGTGCTGGACACCGCCGCCATCAACCCCATTCTGGTCTGCGCCATCTTCATCGGTGTGGCGCTGGTGCTGGCGGCCATGGTGCTGCACATCATTGCTGCCTTGCACAAGGGCCAGTGGGGCGAAGCCATCTTCTCCAACAACGGCCTGGTGGGCATCCTGGTCTACTGCGGTGGTGTTTCCTTCGTCAGTGATTTCATGAGCGGCCCCCACTTCCTTCCCTCGGGCGTTGCCTTTGCCCTGATCGGCGGCGGTTTGGTACTGCTGTTCTTCAAGGAGATCCTGATCGGCCTTGTGGATCATCATCCCAACTGGAAGCCCGAAAGCTGGGCGGATTACTGCATGCAGAACATCTTTGAACTGCTGGAGTATGTGCTGAGCTATTTCAGCAACACTGTTTCCTTCCTGCGCGTGGGCGCCTTCGTGTTTGTGCACGCGGCCATGATGATGGCCATTTTCAGCCTGGCGGGCGATCCGGTGAATCCTGTGGTCGTGATCCTGGGCAACGCCCTTATCATCGCGCTGGAGGGCCTGCTTTCCGGCATTCAGGGCCTGCGTCTGGAGTTCTATGAGATGTTCAGCCGCTGCTACGAGGGCGGTGGCCATCCCTTCAAGGGCGTGAGCCTTACCGACAAGGCTGCCTGACGCTTTTCTTCAGCCAGAACAGGGCGCCGGAGTTTTCCAATGTGTTACCCTGTTTTCAATACACAAGACATTAAATTGATTTGGAGGACCTAACCATGAATACTTTTCTGACCATCTGCCTGATCGTTCTGCCCCTGAGCCTGCTCATGGGCTTTGCCGCCTACCTGGTCCGTCAGTCTGCCAAGGGCATGCCTGTCAAGCGCACCCTCAGCCTGAACATCACCGCCTTTGTGGTGGTCCTGCTGCTGGCCGCCTGCTTTGCCTTCGCCGTAAGCGCTGAGAGCGAGGCCACCACCGCTGTTATGACCGCTGCTGAGCGCGCTGCCAGCAACGAGAGCATGGGTCTGGGCCTGATCGCCGCCGCTCTGGTTACCGGTCTTGCCGGCATTGGCGGCGGTATGGCTGTGGCTGCTGGCGCTCCTGCCGCTATCGCCGCTGCTTCCGAGGACCCCAAGAGCTTCGGTAAGAGCCTGATCTTCGTGGCTCTGGGCGAATCCATCGCTCTGTACGGCGTTGTTA
>CALXAH010000043.1 GCA_944386225.1 uncultured Gemmiger sp. | reverse complement strand
GATCCGGGTGTTCCGGGCGGCGATGGGGATACCGCCGGGCCAGTACCTGACCGCCGTGCGGATCGAGGCGGCAAAGCAGCTGCTGGCCCATCGGGAATACCCGCTGGAGGTGGTGGCAAGCCTGTGCGGGTTTTCCGGCGCCAACTACCTGTGCCGGGTATTCCGCAAGGCCACCGGCATGACGCCGGCTGCCTGGCGGGCGGTGGCCGCCGCGCCTGCCGCCCCGGAAGGCCCGCTGCCGCTGGAACAGGAACTGTACGTGTAGAACCGGCCTTTTGTACAAATTAAATCCCCCTTCGGCCCTATACAAACCAGCTACCGGGCGATATCATTAAAAGTAAGAGAACGGCCCGCCAAAGGCCGGCAAAAATCGCCAAAGGAGCGTGTCAATCGTGATTCAGGTAGTTGTAACCGAAAACTATGACGCCAGCTGCGCGTATGTGGCCGATATGATCTGCAAGCTCGTGAACGAAAAGCCCGCCTGCAAGCTGGGTCTGGCTACCGGCGGTACCCCGGTGCCCATGTACAAAAAACTGATCGAGGCCAACAAGGCCGGCAAGGTGGATTTTTCCGCGGTGCGCACCGTGAACCTGGATGAATACTGCGGCATCCCCGGCACCCATGACCAGAGCTACCGCTACTTCATGGATACCAACCTGTTCAACCATATCAACATCGACAAGGCCAACACCTTTGTGGCCCAGGGCATGGGCGACGCAGCCGCCAATGCCGCCGAGCTGGAAGCCAAGGTCTACGAGGGCGGCGTGGCTGATCTGCAGCTGCTGGGCATCGGCAACAACGGCCACATTGCCTTCAACGAGGCCAGCGACACCCTGCATGCCACCGCCCATATCGAACATCTGACCGAGAGCACCATCAACGCCAACGCCCGCTTCTTTGCCCGCAAGGAGGATGTGCCCACCACCGCCATCACCATGGGCATGGGGGACATTCTGGCCGCCAAGTGCGTGGTGCTGATCGCCACCGGCCTGGCCAAGACCGACGCGATCCGCGGCCTGGTGATGGATGACGAGATCACCACCCGCAATCCCAGCACCATGCTGAAGATGCACCCCAACACCGTGGTGGTCATCGACAAGGAGCTGGCCGACGCGGTGGGCTACAAGGGCTGAGAAATCTGTCCTTGACACAGGCAAACATCGTGCTATGATTAGAACCGGCGGGGCCGGGGCAGACGGCCTGCCGCGACCCCGCCGGTTTGTTTTGTATGCCTTGCAAAAGGAGGAGTATCTGTGAAACTGCTGATTATGATTCTGAGCGATCCGGACGTGATGGACCGGGCGCTTGAAAAGCTGGAGCGCCGGGGCATCCGGGGCGCGACCATCCTGCGCAGCCGGGGCATGGCCATGGAGCTGCAGAACTACATGGGCGGTTCGTTCCTGGGCAGCCTGCGGGCCAGCCTGGAGCCGGACCGGGAAGAAAACTACACCGTGCTGATGGTGCTGCCGGACGAAAAGGTGGCCGAAGCCCTGGAACTGATCGACCAGGTGGCGGATCTGGACAAGCCCGGCAACGGTATTGCGTTTACGGTGCCGGTTGACCTGACCAAAGGCATCGGGAGGCTGTAAGCATGGAACTGGATTTGTTGTTTCAGCTGGCCCTGCTGCTGCTTGCCGGTCTGCTGGGGGCCCGCCTGATCCGCCTGATCCGGCTGCCGGACGTGACCGGCTACCTGATCCTGGGTCTGCTGATCGGGCCCTCGGTGCTGGGGCTGTTCACCAGCGAGGGCATCGCGGCCCTGACCGCCATATCGGACGTGGCCTTGGGCTTCATCGCCTTTACGGTGGGCGGCGAGTTCAAGTTTGAGTATTTCCGCCGGGTGGGTGCCACCCCTATTGTGATCGCGTTCTTTGAAAGCATCATGGCGGTGGTGCTGGTGGTGCTGGGGCTGTGGATTACCGGCAACGGCCTGCCCTTTGCCCTGGTGCTGGGCGCCATCGCCGCGGCCACCGCACCCGCCGCCACCGTCATGGTCATCAAGCAGTACCGGGCCAAAGGGCCGGTTACCGAAACCCTGCTGAGCGTGGTGGCGCTGGATGACGCGGTGGCGCTGATCGCCTTCGGCCTGGCGGTGGCGGTGGCCCGCACGCTGGAAAGCGGCGGCCCGGTGAATCTGGCCGAAGCGATCCTGTCGCCCATCTGGGAAGTGGTGCTCAGCGTGGGCGTGGGCTTGCTGCTGGGGATGCTGTTCACCTTTCTGCTGCGTTTCTTCAAGGACGCGGGCAGCCGCCTGAGCCTGTCCATCGCCTTTGTGCTGGGGGCGGTCGCCCTGGCCAACGAGGTGCTGGGGGTGTCCAGCCTGCTCATGTGCATGGCCCTGGGCGCGGCGTTCTGCAACCTGTCCAAGAACTCCGCCGACGTGTACCGGCAGGTGGACGCGTTCACCCCGCCGCTGTTCATGATGTTCTTTGTGCTCAGCGGTGCGGATCTGCAGCTGAGCGTGCTGCCCACCATCGGTGTGGTAGGCGTGGTGTATGTGGTGCTGCGGGTGGTCGGCAAATGGCTGGGCGCCTGGACCGGTGCCAGAATCATGCATGCCTCTCCGGCTATCACCAAGTATCTGGGGCCGGCGCTGCTCCCCCAGGCGGGCGTGGCCATCGGCCTGTCCTTCCTGGCCCAGCAGGTGGTGCCCCAGTATGCGGCCACCATCCGGGCCGTGGTGCTCTGCGCGACCCTGATCTATGAACTGATCGGCCCCGCTGTGAGCAAAAAGACCCTGCAGGCGGCCGGCGAGATCGCCAAAGATGCGTGATCTGGATAGGCAAAAGAAAAAGGACGCGGTTTGCACCGCGTCCTTTTTTATGTTGGAATCTCAGCCCTTGTAGCCGTCCGGATTCATGCTCTGCCACTTCCAGCTGGTGGCGCACATTTCCTCGATGCCGTACTGCGCTTCCCAGCCCAGTTCGGCCTTCGCTTTGGCGGGATCGGCGTAGCACTCGGCGATATCGCCGGGGCGGCGCGGGTCGATCACGTAGGGCAGCTCCTTGCCGCAGGCCTTGGAGTAGGCGTTGATCACGTCCAGTACGCTGTAGCCGTGGCCGGTGCCCAGGTTGCAGATGAACAGGCCGGGCTTGGTCTCCAGCTTCTTGATGGCAGCCACATGGCCCTTGGCCAGGTCGACCACATGGATGTAGTCGCGCACGCCGGTGCCGTCGTGGGTGGGATAGTCGTTGCCGAACACGTGCACCTTTTCCAGCTTGCCCACAGCCACCTTGGCGATGTAGGGCACCAGGTTGTTGGGGATGCCGTTGGGATCCTCGCCGATCAGGCCGCTCTCATGGGCGCCGATGGGGTTGAAGTACCGCAGCAGGGCCACGTTCAGCTCCTTGTCGGCCTTGCAGCAGTCGGTCAGGATCTGCTCGTTCATGGCCTTGGAGGTGCCGTAGGGGTTGGTGGTACGGTCGCCGCCCACGGGGAATTCCTCGGTGATGGGCACAGTGGCCGGATCGCCGTACACGGTGGCGCTGGAGGAGAACACGATGTTGTGCACACCATGACGGCGCATGGCGTCCAGAATCACCAGGGTGGTGTTCAGGTTGTTGGTGTAGTACTCGATGGGCTTGGACACGCTCTCGCCCACGGCCTTGTAAGCGGCAAACTGGATCACCGAGTCGATGTCCGGATTGGCGGCGAAGATCGCCTCCACCTGGGCGGGATCGGTCAGCTCAGCCTCCACAAAGCGGAAATCCTTGCCGGCAATCTGCTTGACCCGGCGCAGAGCCTCCGGGCAGGAGTTGTAGTAGTTGTCCGCCACCACGATGTCGTAGCCGGCAGCCAGCAGTTCCACACAGGTGTGGCTGCCGATGTAGCCGGCGCCGCCGCATACCAAAATAGCCATAGCGCAGTTCTCCTTTTAATTTTATAAAATTGTTGCAGCCAAAGCCATGCGCTTCAGCCTGCATCCCCACTTCAAAGTATATTCTTATATATAAGAAATATAAATAGACGTTTACGCTAGTTGGATGGACAATTGTAGCATCATTCGCCGCGGCCCTGCCGGCTCAGCACCTTGACGCTGCTGGCGTATTCGCTGGGGGTCATGCCGGTCACCTTTTTGAAATGGCGGGAGAAGTAATGGATCGAATTGTAGCCCAGCATGGCGGCGATCTCGGTAAAATTGTGCTTGCCTTCCCGGATCAGTTCCTTGGCCCGGCGGATCTTCAGATGGCCGAAATATTCCATGGCGCCGCCGCCGGTCTTTTCCCG
Organism: uncultured Gemmiger sp.; assembly: GCA_944386225.1. GTDB lineage: Bacteria > Bacillota > Clostridia > Oscillospirales > Ruminococcaceae > Gemmiger_A. Next base: position 9,949 of record CALXAH010000043.1, on the reverse strand, counting down.
GAACACCTTTTGCAGATAGCTGCGCCCCACCAGGTTGTCCCGGCAGATATCGCTCAGGGTCAGGCGTTTGTCCAGGTTATCGTCCAGATACCGGCACACCCGCTCCATCAGGTCGTTGCGGCTGTTTGCCCGCAACAGGGAAGAAGGCCGGGCCACCGCCGGCACGCCGCCCTTGCGGATCAGTTCCAGCAGAAGCAGCTCCAGCGAAAGGCCGATCAGCTCCTCCGCACCGAAAGGCTGTATGGCCCGCCGCTCCATCATCTGGGACATGGGATCGTCCAGCGGCGTGGCAAACGCCTGGGCGGCCTGTTCCACAATGCGGGCCATCAGGTTGCGTTCGGCGTCTCCGGCGTTGAGCAGGCGGCCGCGGAAAAAGTCCATGGCAGGGCCGTCGCACTCAAAGGTAATCACCACTACGTTGGGGGCCCGGCCGCCGGCCGCTTTCAGGGTATGGAATTCCCCCGGCTCATGAAACAGCATCTGGCCCTTTTGCAGCAGATGCTCGGTCTCGCCGGCCTGGGCGATGATCTCGCCCTTGTCCACATAGACAATCTCCCAGAAATCGTGACTTTCTCCGGCGAACGCATAGTCCGGGCCGTACTCAAAATAATGCACCGTGATGATCCGCTCGATCCGGATCGGACGCTGCAGTTCCACCGCTGTATAGGCCAACCGTATCCGCCTCCTTTGCATATCTTTCTTCTTGTAACAATTATACACGATGGTGTCCGATTGTGTAAATGAAGTGATCCCAAAAAGTTAGACAATATTTTGAAGCAAAAATAGTTCAAGCAACCGAAAGGGCTTGTTGTCTGTGAATCGCAGGCGGCAAGCCCTTTAGTTTTGCCTTGATTCGTCGGATATTGTAGTAGTCCAGATAGTCAATAAGTTCTTGTTTGAAGTGTTGCATAGACTGGAACTTTTGCAGATAAAGCAACTCGCTTTTAAGCAGGCCGAAAAAGTTTTCAGCTACCGCGTTGTCCAGACAGTTTCCTTTCCTGCTCATGCTTTGCCGGATTTCCTTTGCTTTGAGCATACGTTGGTACAGCTTGTGCTGGTATACATGTGCCTGCGGGAGAAAAGCGTGGGGTTCCGCCCCCCGGCATCTGTTCGTGCGCAGCCGGCTGGCCGGGGATTTTGTGCACAGCGCGCTGCCGGTTACCGGCAATGAGCTGTTGTGGGGCGTGGGGTTTTCGGTCAGCACCGCCATCATCGGGCGGCTGGGCAGCCAGTTCACCGCGGCCAACAGCATCGCCACGGTGGTTATGAACATCCTCACGGTGTTTGTGTTCGGCACCTCGGCGGCTACCGCCGTGACCATCGGCCGTACCATCGGCGCCGGCCGGGCCGAGGATGCGGCCCGGATGACCCATACGCTGCTGGGCATCTGCTGCGGGCTGGGCGCGGTGCTGGGGGTGTTCCTGCTGGCCATCCGCGGCCCGGTACTGGGATTGTTCTCGGTGAGTGCGGAAACCCGGAACATTGCCTATGATCTGCTTACCATCATGGCGCTGCTGGCGCCGCTGCAGGCCTTTTCCAATAATATGATGGTGGGGGTGCTGCGGGGCGGCGGCGACGTAAAGGTGAACTTCCTGCTGGATTGCGGTACCATGTGGCTGGTATCGGTGCCCATGGGCCTGCTGGCGGGCTTTGTCTGGAAGCTGGATCCGCCGTTTGTTTTCCTTCTGATGCGCTGCGATTATCTGGCGCAGCTGACGCTGGGCGGTCTCCGCCTGCGCAGCGGCCGCTGGATCCGCGTGATGACCCGATAAAACAACAGCGCCCGAAACCTGCGTTTCGGGCGCTGTTGTTTTTGTCAGTCGGCGTACACCGAGTCGATACCCAGGTACTCTTCCAGGCACAGGCCGCTCTCGTATACAGCGGCGGCCGTCTCCTTGCCCAGATACCGCACATGCCAGGGCTCGTACTTGTAGCCGGTGATCTCCACCTTGTCGGCGGGATACCGGATGATAAAGCCGTATTCATGGGCGTGGGCGGCCAGCCATTCCGCTTCGGGGGTGCCGATGAAGGCGTCACTGACCTCGTTCAGGTCAAAGGCCAGCCCGGTCTGGTGTTCGGAATGGCCCGGCCGGGCGGAATAGGTGTCGGCTTTTTCTTTTCCGTCCCGGTCCACATAACGCTGGTACAGCTTTGCCTGGTAGTCGTAGGAACGGAACCCGGACGCAATGTACAGATTGATGCCATCCTGCGCGGCACCGGCGGCCATTTCCTCAAAAGCGGACTGGGCCTCCTCCGATACGCCGGGGGCGTAGTCGGCGGGCAGGCTGTAGCTTTTGTTGGCAATCAGGATGCCGTTTACGTAGGTGATGCCGTCCACTACCTGAATGTCGGGGGTGGGCTCCGGGGTCACCTCGGGGGTGGGCTCGGCGGTGGGGGCGGCGGTCGGCGCCGCCGTGGGATCGGGCAGAACCGTCTCAGCCGGGGCGGAGCAGGCAGTGGCACAGAGCGCCAGCGCCAGCACGGGAACAAATCGGATCATGCGCATGGTAAAGTCTCCTTTTATTCGAGAATGGCCGCACCCCCCGGGCGGGCCCTGCATTAAAATATACGAATAAGTCCCTGATTTTATTGCCAAATCCGCCGATAAACAGGGCAGGGGCCGGACGGAAATCCGTCCGGCCCCTGCCGCCAAAGGAAGAAAATATGGGAAAATAGATGATAGCAATTGTAAATAGCCCCGCCAAGGTGCGGAAAACTTACTTGCTCTCCGGCAGGCTGGAGGCGGCAGAACTCTGGCCTACCCGACGGGTCATCTCGTCCGGCGCTTCGGGACGGAAGGCGATCTCGGGGTACTCCTCGTCCATCACACGGGCCGCGGTGGCCAGGATGATGTCGCCGCCCTTGCCGCTCATGACACGGCCCATCATCTGTACGTGACGGATGTCATAGAACTGGGCGTACAGGCCCATGGTGTGGCCCAGGTAGACGCCGATGCTCTCGTAGACCTTCACGGCGCGGGGATCCTCCTCGGCCATCAGGCCCTGCACCACCTTCAGCTTGGCAGCGGGGGCGTCCTCTTCGTTCAGCTCGATACCAGCACGGGGGGCCAGCTTGATCACGCTGTCCTGGCTGAAATACTTCACGCCGCAGCCGATGTCGCCGCTCCACTCGTCCTGCATAGCCTCAGGCTGGCCGTCCACCGGGGCAAACGCCAGCTCGTTCAGCCAGCCGCAGATGTTGCCGTCCGCGTCCACATAGCCCACGGCCTCGCTGGTGCCCATGGCGATGCCCATGATGCCGTTCTCGCCCAGGCCCATGGCGCCGGCCAGCGCGCTCACGTCGCCGTCGTTGGCCACCACCACGGGGATCTCGTAGCCCAGCATGCGGCCCAGATCCTCGGCGGCGCGGGTGTAGATGTTCTTGACCTTGGCGTCAAAATCTTCCTTGCCCACCTTGATGAACAGGCTGGCCACCATGCACTTGTTGTCGATGTAGACACCCGCGCTGGACACGCCGATGCCGTCCACCTTGCGGCCCTTCTCCATGATCTTGGCTGCGGCGGTCTGCATGGCGGCCAGGATGCCCACATAGTGGTAGCCGGGATCGCTGATGGTCTTGGGGTACCACACGACCTCCTCGCTGTAGATGGTCTCGCCGTCGATCACGGCGCTGACCTTCCGGTCGGATCCGCCGGCGTCAAAGCCGATGCGGGCGCCGGTGGTGTGACGGCCCACACTCTCCGCTTTCTGGAACGGCGCGGGACGCTGGTCGTAGGGCAGGCTGACCACTTCAAAGGCACGCTCGTACACGTTCTCCATGAAATCCTTGTCGAAAGCGCGGCTGCCGTCGGTGCTGTACGCCTTGCGCACGGTCTCGGCCAGGGCGTCGTCGCCGCAGATGTATACCTTGAAGCCGCCCCAGCTCCACAGCAGGAACTTGACCATGCGATCCACAAAATACTCGTCGGCTTCCTTCATCTCCGTGGTGCCGTGCACCTTGCACTCCCAGGTGCCGATCTGGCCGCCGCTGCGTTCCACAGCGATGCAAAGGGGCTTTTCCGCGCCGGTGGCGTAATGCTTGAAGAACAGGCCCAGAGGCACAAATCCCGGATCCAGTTCGGGCAGATTCTTGACGGGGATCTCCACATTCAGAAATTTCATGAGGCAGCTTCCTTTCTTCCTTTTGGGGGGTGCGGCGCTGACGCCGGCCGCTTGTCGTTACTTCTATTGTAAACGTCCCCGGGGCCAGCGTCTTGTCCCGGCAGGCCGACTTTTTTGCATTTTCGTCCATTGCCCACTGGGCGGCGGGGTCGGAAGGTGGTATAATAGAACAAAACCGGGCCGCCTGCGGCCTGCCAGGGAGGAAACCACAATGTTGTACGACCGTTTGGAAAACATCGAGCAGTATACCGGCCTGTTTGAAAATCTGGACACCGCCATCGCCTATATCGCCGAGCATGACCTGGACGAGCTGCCCGAGGGCCGCACCGACATCGACGGGGACAAGGTATTTGTCAAGGTGACCGGGTCGGACACCGCCCCCTCGGAGGAGCGGGAGTTTGAGATGCACGAGAAGTACATCGACATCCAGATCGACCTGTCCGGCGTGGAGCTGTTCGAGGTGGCCCTGGGCGAACTGGAGGAAAGCACCCCCTACGACGAAGCCGCCGACGTGGGGCTGTACAAGGCGCCGCTGAGCTGCGCCGGCGTGCTGGGGGAGGATCGTTTTGTGATCTTCATGACCAACGAGGCCCACAAGGCGCTGGTGCGTGCCGCCGGCTGCGACCGGGTGCGCAAGGCGATCTTCAAGGTAGCGCGGGACTGATCCGCGGATTTGGCAAAGAACAGAAACGGGCGTGCCGGATGAACGGCGCGCCCCGTTTTTCACCCCTGCACCAGCTGGGTGCCCGGGTAGTACCAGGCCAGGATATCGGCACAGCTTTTGCCCTCCAGGGCCATGCCCCGGGCGCCCCACTGGCTCAGGCCCACCCCGTGCCCGTAGCCGTGGGTGGTGACCGAGAAGGCACGGTCGGCGTACTGTACCGTAAAGGCGGCGCTGCGCAGCCCCAGCGCCCCCCGCAGCTCGATGCCGGAAAGCTCCGCCCCGGCCACCGGCTGGCTGGCCACATACCCCGCCGCCGTCAGGGTAGGGGTGCCGAACCATCCCGACGGGTCATCGGAAAGATCCAGTTCCCGGTCGGCAAAATTCAGCTGCAAAGCGTCGGTCATCTGTTGTACCGTATAGGTGACGGTTACCTCCCAGCTGTCGGCCGCCATGTCCCAGGGGCTGTCCACCCCCTGCAGATAGGGCAGCGCCTCGGTCCATACGTTCTGGCTGGCCTCGGTGGCCCCGCAGCTGGAGGCATGGTAGCAGCAGGCCGCCGCCGCGCCCTCCCACTGTACCACCCAGCCCTCCACCTGATCGGCCAGGGCGGCCAGACGCGCGTAATTGGCCTCGAAATCCACGCCCCAGTAGCTTTCCAGCACCTCCCGGGTCATGAAGCCCTGGCGGCGGGCCGGGTTGGCGGACAGGTCATGGGCTTGTCCGGCGGCGCGGGCGGTCTGCTGCTGGAACAGCGCGTAGCTCCAGGCCGCCACCATCTGGGCCTTGATGGCCTCGTCCGGCCAGTCGGCGGGCAGTTCCGCGGCCGCCGCCCCGATCCGGTAATCCCGGGCGGAAACGGTCAGGATCTCCCCGGTGGCCTCGTCCAGTACCCGCAGGGTATCGGCGGCCGGTTCGGGAGAGGCGGTGGCATCAGGCGCGGGGCTGGTTTCCTTCCCGGTTCCGGACGGCTCGTCCGGCGCGGGGGTAGCGGCGGGGCCGGTCATCGGGGCCCCGGGCAGAGGGGCCTCCGCCAGCAGCAGGCCGCCCACCGGGATCAGCCAGGTAAGCAGGGCAAATGTCAGCATGCACAACAGGGTTTTCTTCATCCCATCCTCCGGCGGGCTGCTTGCAATTTGGCCCAAAACCTTGTACACTACATACCATAGAGGGAAACACTTTAGAAAGGGGAAGTATGGTATGTCTACGGAAGTACCGATCCTGGACCCACAGTCCATGACCATCCTATGCAATGAGTATCTGAAAAATAACTACATTGACCCGGAAACCAGTGAACGCCTGGGTGTAAAGCGGGGCCTTCGCAATCCGGACGGCACCGGCGTGCTGGCGGGCCTGACCAACGTCTGCGACGTTATCGGCTACGAAAAAGAGCCGGACGGCACGGTGCAGCCCATTCCGGGCAAGCTGATCTACCGGGGGATTGACATCCGGGAGATCGTGCAGGAGGCGCTGGAGAAGGATCGCTTTGTATTTGAAGAGATCATCTGGCTGCTGCTGTTCGGCAGCCTGCCCCGGCAGGCGGAGCTGGCTCAGTTCTGCCACCTGCTGGAGGAGCACCGTGCCCTGCCCGACGGCTTTGCCGAGGACATGATCATGAAGGCCCCCAGCCCGAATATCATGAACAAGATGGCCCGCAGTGTGCTGGCCCTGTACAGCTATGACCCGGACGCGGAGGATCTGAGCCTGGGCAATATCCTGCAGCAGTCGGTGAACCTGATTGCCGGGCTGCCCACCATCATGGTAAACGCCTACCAGGTCAAGCGCCGGGTTTACGATAAGCAGAGCATGTTCTTCCATCTGCCCCAGATCGGGCAGAGCACCGCGGAGCATATCCTGTCCACCTACCGGGCGGATCAGAAGTTCACCCGCGCGGAGGCCAAGCTGCTGGATCTGTGCCTGGCCGTGCACGCCGACCACGGCGGCGGCAACAACTCCACCTTTGCCTGCCGGGTGCTGTCCAGTTCCGGCACCGATACCTACTCGGCCATTGCGGCGGCCATCGGCAGCCTGAAAGGCCCCAAGCACGGCGGCGCCAACCTGAAGGTGATGCAGCAGCTGCGGGTGATTCAGGAAGGGGTTGAAAACCACCGGGACGAGGATGAGGTGCGGGAGTTCCTGCGCCGCATCATCCGCAAGAAGGAAGGGGACGGCAGCGGCCTGCTCTACGGTATGGGCCACGCGGTCTATACCATCAGCGACCCGCGTGCGCTGATCCTGCGGGAGAACGCCCGGGAGCTGGCCTACGAAAAAGGCTTTGAGGACGAGTTTGATCTGCTGTGCCTGGTGGAAAAGCTGGGCCCGGAGGTATTTGCCCAGGAAAAGGGCAGCAAGACCGTCTGCGCCAATGTGGACCTGTACAGCGGCCTGATCTACAAGATGCTGGGCATCTCGGAGGATCTGTTTACCCCGCTGTTTGCCATCAGCCGTATTCCGGGCTGGTGCGCCCACCGGATCGAAGAGGTGGTGTTCGCCAACCGGATCATGCGCCCGGCCTACAAGTATCTGGGCGTACGTCAGAAATACAAAACCATCGAGGAGCGCAAATGAAACGAGCCGTCACCGTCCTGGCGGCGCTGGTATGCCTGGCAGCCGGCGCGGTGCGTGGACTGGATCTTTCCGCATATAATGACTGGAGCACCGGGTTTGTGACCTGGGGCTCGGTCTGGACCCGGTACGGGGTGCTGGCCGGTGTGCTGGTCCTGGCCGGGGTGGCCGCGCTGGTGCAGGCGCCGGGATCGTACCGGATCACCGCACCCTGCCGCAGCCTGGGGGTGTTCGGCCTGCTGGCGCCGGTGGTGTTTGCCGCCTATGCGGGCGGCCAGGTCATGCTGCTCTGGCCGGAGTGGAACTGGTTCGGTCTGGCGCAGGCGGGGCTGTTTTTCCTGACCGGCCTGTGGCTGCTGCTGACCGGCCTGGCCCATCTGGGCGAGGAGCTGACCCCGCCCACCCGCAGCGCGGTGCTGGGGGTAGGGGCCACGCTGGGCTTCTACCTGCTCACGGTGGGGCGGTTTGGTTTTGCCCCGTCCAGCGTGCAGCGGATCGGCCCCACGGTGGAGGTGTTCAGTGCCCTGCTGGCGCTGTTGCTCTCCACGGCGCTGGTGCGGCTGCTGTATGTGGGGCAGGTGCGGTCGGCCCGGTGGCTGTACTTTCTGGGATTTGCCGCGTTTCTGCTCTGCACCTGTCTGGAACTGCCCCAGACCTTCCTTTCCTGGCGCAACGGCGCCGACGGGCTGGCGGATCTGGCGCTGAGCCTGCTGCTGGCCCTGATCGGGTTGGCGGGCCTGGGCGCGGCCTGGGCGGTGTCCGGCCGGTGTGAGGAGCCGCTGACGGACGAGGACGGCTGATTTTTCTGCATAAAACAAAACAAGGCCCTGCCGCTTTTGCGGCAGGGCCTTGTTCCTTGTATTTCTCAGAATCCCAGAGGTTCGCCTACGAACAGCACCTTGACCCGGTCCGGATCCCGCTGGAAGGCCGTGATCAGGGCGTTGCAGCAGATGCGGGCGGGGGAGTGGCAGTTCTGGCAGCGCCCGCTCTCGGCGCAGGGGGTATCGCAGTTCAGCCGGACGGTGTTGGCCGGGGCGGCGATGGTCTGCACCCGGGCCATGGCCTCGTCCAGATCCCGCACGATCTTGTTGCAGCCCACGATCACCAGCACATGGGCCGGGCCGAAGGCGATGGCCGCCACCCGGTTGGAATTGCCGTCCACGTTGTACAGCTTGCCGTCCTCGGTCACGGCGTTGCTGCTGGTCAGGTACCAGTCGGCGCTGAAAACCTCCCGGTACAGTTTGCCGATCTCCTCCGGGCCGTTCGCCTTGCTCCGGTCCAGGTAGCGGTAATCGCCCTGGGCCAGCAGGTCGGTCACGCCGCACTCGCTCAGGGTGGCGGAACCGCCGTGGGATACGCTGCACCCGGCGGGCAGCATCTCCTTTACAAAGGCGGGCACCTGATCCGCCCGCTCGCAATAAAAGGCCTGCATCTGGTTGCGCTGCACCGCGGCCATCGCCCGGCGGATGCGCTTTTCGATCACCGATTGTACTGCTTCGTTCATCGCTTTCTCCTCCCATTCTGTGCGGGTATGCCCGGCGCGCGGCGGGGCACACTGTTCCTGGAGACCCCGGTTTGCGGCCAAACCCGGTAAACCCTGTATGATTCCATTATACCAGATGGGTCAAGATGGTTGACAGAAAGGCGGGAGCGTGTAGAATGAATAAGAGAGTATATTTTTCGGAGGTGCCTTCCGTGCCCAAAAAACTGCAGGCGGGGGACCAGATCCCGCGCTTTACCTATGACAGCCCGTACCGGCCTCAGCTGCCTTTTTATGACCTGCTGGATGCGGATACGCCCTTGTTTGTGGTCTTTATGCGCAACTTCGGCCACCCCATTACCCGGCATTATGTAATGGAGTATATCCAGGACAAGGACAAACTGACCAGCGCCCGGCTGGCCTGCGTGGTGCGCACCGATCCCCACGTGATCGCGGGGGCCATCCCGGAAGAGCAGATGCCCTTCTCCCTGATCTGCGACGCGGAAGGGGTGCTGTATGAGCATTTCTGCGTGCCCAGCACCACCAGCTGGTTCCGCAGCCATTCCCTGACCGCGCTGCGCATCCTGAAAGAGGCCCGCAAGATGGGCTACAAGGCGGTGGAGGGGGAAACCTACCAGCTGCCGCTGACCCTGCTGATCGACCGGGACGGCACCGTGCTGATGGCCCACTACGGCCAGAGCCTGACCGACCTGCCAGAGAACTGCGCCGCCCTGGAAAAGGTGGCCCGGGCTGTTCTGGACGCCCGCCGACGGGAGATGGAAAAGCAGAACAAGCGGGCCGCCCGCCAGGAGGAAGCGCCCGCCGCCGAACCGGAAGAAGAAGCGGAGGCGCCGGTGGAGGAACCTGCGCCGCAGGAACAGCCGGTTCCGGAGGCCGAGGTACCCGCTGCGCCGGAATCCGCCGAAGAAGAACCTGCACCGGAGAGCGACCGGCACAAGGAGCTGTCCCAGGCAGCGGCGCTGCTGTTCGGCGACGACAAAGACGAATAAACGCAACGGACGAAAAACGCCCCGCGGCGCTGCCAGTATGAAGTGACCCCAAAAAGTTAGACAATATTTTGAAGCAAGAATAGTTCAAGCAGCCGAAAGGGCTTGTTGTCTG
>CALXAH010000042.1 GCA_944386225.1 uncultured Gemmiger sp. | reverse complement strand
TGCCGCGCTCTCCTTTGTAATAGCACGGCTGGATCAGCGTAAGCCATTCCTTCCACGGGACGATCCGCTCGATCTGGGCTAGAAATTCTTTCTTCTTTGTCCGTACCTGCGCCAGCTCATCACTCAGCGCAGACATTGTCATCTGTTTATCCATGTTTTTATTATATCACTTCTGGCAGTATCGCGCCTACTTTTCTGTGCGGTATTGCCATAAGTTGACATCTGCTTACGATTTACGTTTTGCAAAAGTTATTCCAGTTTGAGTTCATATGAATTCACAAATAGAACCCAATGGCGTGAAAGGGAATACCCCAGAATTCTATAGTTTTTAAGGGTATGGGAAAAATGTAAATAGGCCTTTCACCGCCGCAGCTTCCCCAACTGTGTCTGAACGCACACAGTCACCCGGTCGGCAATATCGGAGCGGTCCCGCTCGGCATAAAATTCCAGCGGCTCAGCCAGGGCGGCGGCGATGTCCCCGGCGGTAAAGTTCCACTCCAGCTGGGGGCCCCAGATGGCCCGGGCGGCCTGGACCTGCCGGCCGAAGGTGGTGTTCAGCGGGCGGGCGCGAAGGAGTCGCAAATGGGCACGGGGCTCAATATCCAGTGGGTAGTCCCGGAGGTTGGAGAGCAGCCCGGCCCCGAAATCGAAGAGGGGGCAGTAGTCGAACTCCTCGCCCCGGCGCAGCACGGCGATGTTGTTCAGGTGCCGGTCCTCGTTGCCAAACAGCATATCCGCTTCAAAGAGCAGGGTCAGATATTCGCCAAAGCGGGAAAGACCGGTGAGCTGCGTGGTCTGCCGGGCCAGCCAGCGCACCTTTTCGGCCAAGTTGGGCTGGCGGGTCACCTGCTCCTGCCAGTGAGGGCCTACCCCTTTGCGAAACAGGTCGGCCAGGGTCAGAATGGCCTCGCCCTCCCGGCGGAAATTCGGGCTGGAGCAACCGGCCCGTACCCGCCGGTGCGCCTCCAGCCGCTCCATCCGGTAAGGCACAAACGAAAATCCCAGGTCGGTCACGTTGGTCTGGCGCAGCAGGGAAGAGGTCACCGTTTCCGCCAGGCCCTCGTATCCGAACAGGTCCAGCTTGTACCAGCGGTCATTCTCCCGCCATTTTTCCTGGTTGCCCTTGGAGGAGGTCTCGGCGATTCGGTCCCCCGTGGTCAGTTTGATGGGCATGGTTTATCCCTCCAAAATTTTGAGCCAGCAGGCATCCTCCGCCATGCGGCCTTCGGTTTTGCGGATGATGGCCAGCGGGTCGTATTCTTCCAGCCCCAGCCGGGCCAGGTAGCGGGGCAGGCCGTCCCGCTGGCGGGGCACACAGCGGGATTCCAGAAAGGCCTCCCAGTCGGCCCAGTCGGGCGCGTCGTTCACCCCAAAGGCGGTGGTCAGCGGGTCGGTAACCAGGTTCTGGATGGCAAGCTGCCGGGCGGTCTTGTCGGCGCAGATTTTGGTGCAGAGGGTGTCGCCCTCGTAATAGTGCAGCAGGAGCAGCTCGTGGCCCCGCTCCCGTGCGGCATTCAAAAAGGCGCTGTACCCGGGATCGGCGGCCCGGCGGATGGTGATACACTCCCCGTCGAACTGCAAAAGCACCTCCCGGTCGGCCTCGGTGACGCCCAGCTGCTTTGCCCAGGAAGGCGGCAGCGCCACCCGGTAGCTTTTTCCCTTCGGCCCGGCGGTGCCGCCGGCCTTGTTGATGAGGACGTTTGCGCGGCGCTCTTCCACGGCCATGGCCTGTCACTCTCCTTTTACTATAATTGTATCTATTGGACACCAATATGTCAAATTTGTACCCTGTAGAAGGACGCCCCCCGACAGCATCTGGCTGTCGGGGGGGCGTTTTGTGTCAAAGTGGCAGGTTGGGGGTGTTCATAACAGCTTCTGAATCTGCCCGTTTACAACGCAGCTCAGCTTTTCCAGTCGCCGGCCCTCCACAGCAATCTGCGGATGCTCCCGGAAAGCAAATCCGGACAGGTTCTTCAGGTCGTTGCGGATGGCGTCGGTCATCAGGGCTTTGGCCACCACGAGGAAGTCCGAGCCCAGGCGCGGCGTCAGATGGGGCAGATAGCGGTCGGCCTGGTCCAGCTGGTCGGCATCCAGGTCAAACAGCAGGCTGCGGTTGTTGTCAAATACCGGTGCCATAGTTGTCACCTGCATGGTATCGGTGTCAAACAAAACACCGAAGTTACCAAGATGCCGGTCGGTGTTCAGGATAATGGCATCCAGAATCATCATGCGGCGGAAGGCGTTCTCGCTGCCGATGGAACGGAAATACTCCAGCAGGCTGGAGATAGACCGTTCTTCACGGGTAATGGCAGCCGTTTTGGCGAGACCGATGGATTCACTGGTGAACAGGGGACAAGTAGACACCAGCCTTCCATGATGGAATCGCATATCGTAGGGAACTGCATCGGGGCACAGGATGCTGGAGATCTGAGCAGCCAGATATTCTGACAGTGGCTCCAGCTCATAGGTGGCGCTCCCTGCCTTATAGAGGTAAATGCCGTCCCGCTCCCGTTTCCAGCACTTGGCGTAGTATCCGTCGGTGGCAAATTCCGGTGAGGTGGAGGAAAGGCTCTGTTCACTGAAGGAGCCGTTCAACGCGGCTTCGGCAATGATCTCGTCAAAGTCATTCTGATAGAGCGAGACATCCCGCCAGCACAACTGGGAATCTGCCTGTTTTACCCACAAGGTATCGTTGAGGGAGAGGGCGTGGCTGACCTGCAAAAATCCATCCAGGGTGTGGCAGCCATACTGAGCCAGAAGCTGCTCGATGTGTTTGCGGTGTTTGGGGGCGCGGCGGCCCTCCAAAAAACTCTGCAAAGACCTGTAGCCAATGGGGCGCAAAGGGGAGAGCCAGGCCTTTTCCTGGGCGGCCACATCGCCAAATTCATCCGCCCGGGTGGAGAACTCCAGCAGCGGGACATCCTTGTTCAGCAAAATCCAGTCCATCTTGGCCCCCCCTTTCTGGTTTTCATTATAGCACAGAATCCGGGCTGCGCCATCCATTTTTATCGTTGCAGCCGGCAGCGGGCAGGCGGGTAGGGAACAGGCCTGCCCGTTCTCTGGCGGCATCGTGTGCAGGTGCGCGCCCGGGTGGCAGAGCGTTTAAGGAACCATAAAAAATCGGTGGGTGGGCTTGGTATAGAATACTCCCCAATTGGTACAAATCGGTGGGTGCAAAATCGCCACAAATGCCCACCGATTTTGGCGATTTTCTCTTCCTTTTTCGGCCGCGATTTGCTACAATAGGTGCACCGGGAAAGGACCCTCACAAATACCCACCGATTTTCGGTGAACGTCACCGCCGCCCCGGATGGCGGCCGAACGGCGCGGACCTGCCACAAATACCCACCGATTTTGCCCACTTCGGCCTCACAGATCCCCACCATTTTTGCGCGAGGCGGAGCGCAAAACCTTGATTTTGCGGGCGCTGCGGGGGATCGGGCATACCACTTTCCATGGCGCGGCCTGTATCAAACAGGGCCGCACGATTCGTCCATCCAAAGGCCATAATGAATGCGTAATGAATCGCCCTGTTCTGTATCAAAAGCGCGGAAACAAGCAGCCTTGAAAATGGCTTCTTTCCGCGTTTTTTCGACGGTGCGTCCGCTCGTACCACTCATCGCATAAAATGGGGTTCAAGAGGCCGTGAGTTCGACTCTCGCCACTCGGACCAAAATCCCTCGACCGAAAGGTCGGGGGATTTTTATTTATTTGTGCGGAAATCAAGGCGCAGAGCGGGTTTGCGGGTCATCATGGACGTAAAGACAGTACGGAATTTGAGTGCGCAAAAGTTATCATTTGGAATGAGAAATAGTATAACGCTGCAGACCATCTGCAGACTGATATTTACAGCTAAAATGGCCCGGAGAGAAAACCTCTCCGGGCCATTTTGGTTATCCCACGACCTTCAAAGATGGGCCAAGGATATTGTCGAGCTTTTTCCCGATGCCAGAAAGCATACGGCTTTTCAGGTGCATATAGACCTCGTGAATCATTTTCGCGTTGGCATGACCTACCAGCTGCACGGCAATCTCCTCGGGAACCCCAGCCTCCGCCAACATGCAGACGTATTCGTGACGCAACTGATGGCAGCATACATCGGCTACCCAGTCGCGTTGCACATAGGCATATGTCTTTCCGCCTCGCACACGGTGGCCGACACGCTCGACCGGGTGGGCAAAGCCGTGACTGCGCCAGAACGCTGTCCAGTGGCGCCTGTACCAGCTGGCGGTCACTGGCTTACGCTGCAGACCGATGATATAGGTATCCGGCGGAAGATGCTGATAGGGGGCAAGCGCCTTGCGCAGCATGGACAGCAGCGGAAGCTCTCGAACACCCGCCTCGGTTTTTGTTGAAGTCAATCGCGGCTGGTTACCAACCCACTCTACCGCTTTCTCGATGTGGATTACGCCGGCTTCAAAGTCAATATCTTGCAGCTGGATCGCGCACCCTTCCCCACGGCGTTCACCGGTACACAGGTAGACGATCGGCAGCAGATCATCCACTGACGGGGCCAGGGCAGCCTCTTTAATGACCTTTATTTGTTCATCACCTGGCGGCTGGCGTCGGCCTTTAGGTAAGCCGCGAGGCATTTGCGTCATTTTGGCGGGATTATAGTCACCGTGCCATTCCGGGTCATCGATGTACAGCTGGTAGATGCTGTTAATCACGCTTTTTTGATTGCTCACCGTCGTGTGGGCTTTTCCCAGAGAGGCCAGAAAAGCCTTGATCTCCCAAGGCTCGATATCCTTCATCCGGCGTCCCTCGAAATGCTGGCGGGCGCGGGCGATAGCGGGCAGATAAGACTTTTGCGTTCCGTGCTTCATCTCCAGCACAGTGGCCTTGTAACGGTCGGCGACATCCTCGAACAGGGGACCGTGCTCCTCTACCTGCTTCTCTTCTTCACGGGCCGTGTGCAAGGCAGTAATTGCCTCGGCGCGTTTGCGCCATACATCCACCGGATCTTTTGCACTCCAGCTGTGGCGCCGGCCGTCGATAGTCTCTTGACGCTCCCAAACGCCGTTTTTCTTGCATCGCAGGCCGTCGGTAGGGTCGCGGGGATTGGGACAGTACAGCTTTGCGTCTTTGCGCATAAAAATACCCTCCTTTGGGTGCACTTTGACAGGCCCGCCGGAGGGTGGTATAATCTCGATGTGGGGCGAGATTTCACCACTTCGGTGAGCCTTGTCTATCACCGCCGTTCCTGCGCCAACAGGAGCGGCGGCTTTTTTATTTAAGCCAAACGGTAACCTTGATGTGAATCTCTTTTTCGGATTTCTCCAGGCTTCCGTTTGGAAGCAGGAGCTTGTATTCACCACCAGACACAAAACTTTCCACGCGCTGAATACGGCCTTTTTTCAAAAGATCGAGAACCGTAACGTTTTCCTCACGGCTGATGTAGCCAACCTTTTGACCGGAAATCTGGACCATTACGGCATTGGGGTCATGAGGGTTTGAAGGCTCTGGAACCAGAAGAACGGGTTCATTGATGTACCAATA
Organism: uncultured Gemmiger sp.; assembly: GCA_944386225.1. Lineage (GTDB taxonomy): Bacteria > Bacillota > Clostridia > Oscillospirales > Ruminococcaceae > Gemmiger_A. Next base: position 10,149 of record CALXAH010000042.1, on the reverse strand, counting down.
TTTAAAAATTGGTTTTCCGACTTTGTCAGTTTTCAGAAGCTGCTGCTGCGTCAATGCATAGTTACGATTTTCTTTGGCCAGGTGTTGAACGTTGTCCATATAGTATGTCACGCCGGCAACCTCGAAAACGCGGCCAACTCCTGCTTGCTTAATAGGCTGAGGGGATCGCATAATAGCTACTCCGGCACTTATCACATCAACCAACCAACCTACACCGAACAGGCCAAATGTGCATAGATATAAGATGCCCAGCCCGATTTTTCGATCGAGAAATTTGTGAACACCAAATTCACCAAGAAAAAGCGTTATCAGAAACCTGGTCAGAGGCTTCATACAATCACTCCTGTTGTTAATTTCAGTGCATGGAGGGGATTAAACTCCCTCGGAATAGGCCAACAGCCAACCATTCAATACTCACGTCGATCATATCTTCTATGCGACGAATGGTAAGGTTACGAGGGACTTATACTGTTTTCAAATAACAAAATTTTGTTGTTGTTTTTGTGCCTTTCCCGAATTGATTACAACTGAAAGTTGTGATACCATTTGCCCATGGGGGCGAATAGAACCGCAGAAGCTACGAAGGGAGAGGCAAAATGGAAAAGACGTTTACATTTACCAGCCCGGACGCGATCAGGATCGCGTACATCATGCAGCGCAACCAGGCAAGCAGTACGTTTTTGCATAAGCTGCTGGTTCGGGCAATCAACCTCGAAGATATCTATTGCCGCAAGCCGCCTACCCAAAAGTAGCTTTTTCGCCCCGGTCACTCGCCGGGGTTTTTCTTTTTGTCCAATTCTGCCACGAGGTCGCTGGTCAGTTTTCTGATCGCGGCCTTTTCTCTTTCATCCAGTCGCCAGTACACCCGGATAGCCGCCTTAATAAGCTCATCGTCAGATGCGCCGATCTCTTCAAAAATCCGGTTCAGCTCATCGCTGTCATCCATGGCAATGTACATCGGCTCAATGCCGTCACGCAGCCAAGCCTCGGAAACGTGAAACTCACGACAGATAGAAGTAACAACAGCATCTATCGGAGGATTTCTTCCTGTCTCATACTGTGCAATGGTATTACGTTTTACGCCTACCCTATCGGCGAATTCCTGTTGCGTAAGGCCTAATGACTTGCGCAATTCTTTAATCCGTTCGTTCAAGAGTACACCCCCTTCTGAAATTCATATTACCACGGCTATTGTTGCGCGTCAAGATAAAAAAGTCACAACATCAACAAAATGCTGCTTGACAATGGTGTTTATGCGACGTATAATTGTCACAGGAACAACAAAACGTTCAAAAGGAAGGGCGGAAAGATGAGCATAAAGAAGCAGGCGGAGAAGATGGGCCATATGGTAGTAGGAGCGTTGAAGCGTGTAGCGGACGATGTTTTCACAAAACGCGGGGTAGAAATTCGATTCCGGCAATATGTGGATGCAGAAGGAACGCTGTATGCAGTTAACTGCACGGGAAAGCTCGAATACATTGCCGGTGATGATTGGGTGATCTGACAACCCATAGCCCACCCCGCCGGGCTTGTGGCGAGAAGAAAGAGGAGGACAACATGTTCAGAGTTTATTTTACTTGGTGCAATCGCGGCAGCACGACACACATTGACGCCCGCACACTGGATGGTGCAAAGGCCATGATGAATGCCAAGTTTCGGCTGAATAGGAATCTGTTATCGGCCGCCATCGAAAACATGGACACTTGCGAACGATTCGAGTTTTACGGGCCTACTGAGGAGGTGAAGTAAATGGACGGTTTTGATTGTGAGGGCTGCAAGTATGAAAGCTGCAGCGGATACGACTATCCGTGTGCAGACTGCAGCAGAATCAACCACCTGCGTGAAGACATGTTCGAGCCGGAAGACGAGGACGAAGACGAGGACGAGGAAGAGGACGAGGAACCCCCCACCTGACGATGGCCCGGCGGCGCCGGGCCGAAACCACCCCGCAGCCAGCGGGGCAAGGTCGTGGGATAGCCGTGACAACATGAGCGCGCCCGCTTTATGGCTCTGGGTATCCGGCGAAAGCCGGAGTAAAAGGCACGACCACCCGGAAATTGCTCGTAGGCGCTTGACGGAAACCCCACCATGACACGACCACAAACAGGAGGTGACCACAATGTATAAGACCACCAAGGCCCAGGACGCCGAGGCTTTCGGCCGTGATCTGATGCGGCTGGCGGAGAACCGCGAAGCGCAGAACGAGATCCTGGGCGCGCTGTTCCGCGCCATGGTTTTCGGTGTAGAAGCGCCGAATGATGATGGCAAACAGCCCGCGTAACCGCGGGCAGAAAGGAGAAAGGACTATGCCGCGGGAAAAAGAACTGTACGCTGATACGCTGGAGCGCATCCGGAAACGGGCAGATATGCTCTACCCGGACAAGCTCCTGTACACCAGAAAAGAGCAGGTCGCCATACTGGGCCTTCCAACCGCCTACGAGCTGAGGGCTCGTCATGTGCCCATCCCGGCCACTTGTGAGCAGCTGGCACGGGCATTTTGTTGAGATCGAACCAGGTCTACAACCTAACAAGAGAAAGGAGAGCCAATATGTCATTGGAAAAGAAGAAGCTGAACCGTTTGTATGACTTGATGCAGCGCCTGGAGCAGGCCGGAAACGATGAGGCTGCTGCTGATCTGCGGTGGGCGATCCATACACTGGAAGCAGCACTCGGAATCACCGTGGAAGACGGGGACGCAGACTGACAAGAAAGGAAGGATACATAATGTGGGGAAAGAAAAAGGCGTATGTGAAAATTGTAGACCGAGGAAATGGGCAGTTTGACATGGATATGCGAGGGGAATCAGGAAGATTAGCCGCCTTGCTCACTCTTGGACTTGTAAGTGTTATTCATGAGAACCGAAAAGATGGGGTAAAGAATGAGAAGTTAGCCGACGATGCATGCAGGGCGATACTGATGAGCTTAAATCGACTGGAGGGAAAGGCCGATGACGGAAAATAAAACTGCCGCCCTGGTGCTGCAACACCAGAACGGCAAAAAGAGCCAGGCAGCCTCGACAACCACCGGCACTATTATTGTATACCAGGCCATTGCGGCCTGCAAGGTCTATTTGCTACGCTGCAGCGCGATTCTGGCCGCCTTGGCATCAGTCTGGTGGCTCTGCGCTATCATCGAGGGCACCGCCGGCGGCGTGACCGGCCCGCTGGTGCTGGCGGGCGTATGCGGATGGTTGGCCAAACTGCTGGCGGATGCCGCCGGGAGGGGGTACATAGATGGAAGACCGCAAAGAAAGAATTGAACGACTGGCCCCGCTGGTGCTGGAGGACCGCCGCCAGCCGGTGCCGGATGAGTGGTCGCATCAGATCCCCTGGTACTTCATCAATGTGAACCACCCGGCAATCAACCCCATCTACGGGGCGTGGATGGCAAAACAGGGCCATCGAACCGCGCCCAGTGACATGGAGCGCACGCGCTTTGAGCTGTCGCTGCTGTCAAACGGCGCACTGAAATACATGGAAGAGAGATACAAAAGGGAGGGAAGACTGTGAACCAAGAGATTGGAGCGGCCCAGGGCGTGGAATACGGCGTCTGCCGATACTGTGGGCAGATGAAAACGCTGGCGGTGCCCATGCCCACCCAGGAAGAGGCGGACGAGCTGGCCACGGAAACCTGCAGCTGCGACCCGGCCAAGGCGGTGCGCCGCCGGAAGAGAGAGTACGAAACTATTCAGCAGATGTTTTCTGACTGCCCGCCGCCGGTGCTGGATCTGCTGCAGCGAGTGGTGGACCTGATCCGGGACGGATTGCTGGAATCCGGGACATCCATCAAGCTCGAGGAGAATGTGACAGCGAAGTTCAAATCGCAAAACGGCGCGGTGATTGTGACCCGCGCGGAGAAGCACCAGCACCAGACCAGCATGTAAAGGAGAACGGAGAATGAAAAAGCATAAGAGCACGCACTGCCCGTATCGTGTGGACTGCACCATGTACGGAAGCTGCCATCTCTGCAACCATGGCCGCCAGTATGAGAAGATGGCAAGCAAGATCCAGGTGCTGCAGCTGGAACTCCGGCGCATGAAGGCGTCCGCGCGGCAGTGTGACGAGCGGACAAAGTAGTGCGTTTGCAGTTGAATGCAAAAGAAAATGCCGACCCCCTGGAACGGGGCCGGCATAAGGCAGGCGCCTAAAAAGATAACACCTATAGTATATAGGATGCCTGCCAATCTGTCAATTCGGGATGCGGCCGGGGGCCGCTGGTTGTCCTCGTATGGGGTAATAAAATTACGACAGTCCTCTCCCGGGTGGGGAAGGGAGTGCAGAGGGAAACGAGGGCGGCAGCCATGGGCCTGTTGGAACGTGGGCCTGATCGCTGCCGCCCGGCGTGTCCCTTTGCAAAGCGGAGCGCCCGGGAGGACAAAGGCAGGTGAAACATGAATTATTTCCAACGGGAGAAGCGGGTCTTTTGCGGGTCGAGCAAGCGCACAGCCCAGTACCAGGAAGTTGAAATATACCCGATGACCTCCACAGACGGATGCCGGGCCTATGACAGACAGGTAGGCCGCCGCCCGCGAGGAACGCCGGAGGCCCAACGCAACCACAATGCCAAAGCCGCCAGGCGATTTTTTACGCAGCTCGTCAACACGAACTTTACCGAAAAGGACCTGCACGCTACCCTCACCTATGCGGACGAGTATCTGCCGGCAGACCCGGAGCAGGCCGAGCGGGACTATAACAACTTTTTGCGCCACTTGGCAGTCAAATGCAAGGCTGGCGGGCTGCCGAAGCCCGAGGCGCTGGGCGTGATCGAGTACCAGGCACCGGGAGAGGGACAAAAACCGGTGCGATTCCACGTCCACGTCCTGCTGCGCTGCCAGCTGAGCCGTGACGAGGTGGAGGCCTGCTGGCACAGGCGCGGGCGCCGCCTTGGCCGGGCGAATGCAGACCGGCTGCAGATGGACAAAGGCAGCCTGGAGGCGCTTGCCAGCTACCTCATGAAGTACACAAACCGAAAGCACCGGTGGAAGCGTACCCGGGGAATCCGGGACCCGATTGTGGCCCCGCCCAGGGACGGAAAGTATACCCGGCGGGAGGTGGCGCGGATTGCCCAGGATGCGGCCCTGCTGCACAGCCCGGCTTTCTGGGGCAGAAAGTACCCGGGATGGGAGCTGAACGAGGCACAGGCCGTGTACAACGAGATATCAGGCTGGTACATAAGCCTGAAAATGAGGCGACGAAAGAAGGGCGGATAGTGGGCATCGACATAGCCAGGCTCGGGCCGGCGGCGCAGGAGCAGATCCGTGCGGAGCTGGAGCGCCGCCAGCGCCAGCAACAGGCGCTGGACATGCGCCGCAGAGCACAACGCGCGGCCAACCTGGGGAGCGATCTGGAGCGCCGGTACTATGAGGCATATATATGGCCTGACCTGCTGGCGGGTAAGGTGGCCAGCTGCGAAACCCAGTGCCGGTTTGACCTTTTGCCGCCAGCGGAATACTGTGGCATCCGCTTGCCCGCCGCCCACTACATGGCCGATTTTGTAGTCAAATACACCAGCGGCACGGTGAAGGTGGTGGAAGTGAAAAGCGCGTTTGTGCGAAAGGCGCAGCGGGATTACATATACCGCCGCCGCTTGTTTATTGACCTGATTGCAAGGCCGAAAGGCTGGATATTCGAGGAGTATATTGAAAGGAGCCAATGACATGGAATTGAGAGAAGTGCTGGACATTATCAAGGCTCAACAGGAGAAGGCAGGCCGGTCACAGGCCTGGGGAGTTGGAGATCAGCTGGCGGATATTCTCCGGGAGGCACCTGCGGCCGCCGTTGAAATCGTAGGTACTGATTTGACCAAGAGCGGTATGGGGATCGCAGACTGTGAGAAGAAGATCCACGCGCGGGCAAAGCAAAACGGTGGATATTGCAGTGGGAAAGAGGCTGACCGCATCATTCGTGAGTTTTACGGGATCGCAGGCTTTTCCACTGAAACAGCGCAGGCTGTGGAAAATGCGGCCGCCAATTTGAAAGAAAAGCATCCGTCCCGGCGCACCATCAACCTGGCGGACTTCATGTAAAGGTGGGTGCGAGACATGGAATATATCGAAATGGTTTTGCAACCTCCAGAGGACATGGAAAAGTGGCTGCACGAACAAGGCAGACGCGGAAGAGAGGTCATCATATACCAGGCGGTACGGTTACGGAATCCGCTCACGGGTGAAAAAGAGAAGGTAGCAAAGTGCCACTGCACGAACTGTGGCGGAGAGTGGTACGCGGAGATAACAAGACCGAATGGCTCCTATCCCATGGTGGAAACCCATCAGGGATTTATGAATAACGGAAGTATCGTCAAGTGTCCTGAGTGCGGGAAAACGGTAGAGCTGGCATATCTGACGCGCCTTCGCCGACATCCGATCAAAAGCACTGTATATCCATGGACGGTAAGCAAAGCTGGCGGGTGCGTAATATTCGCGTGCTGGGCAGCACAATGGGAAGTAGACGAATACGGTGAAGGCATGGAGATACAGCCCAGAAATGCCTATGTCGTGACACCGGAAGGAAAATGGATACGCTACACAGCGATGGAACGCAGCGGGTGGAGCAGTATGAGCCCGATGGAATATACGGGAGAATGGCGACGGGTGGAAAGGTTTTCATTTGCAGATGGAAACACGAAACTAATGCATCCACATGGTGATGATGTTTATCAAGGCACCATACTGGAGAACGCGAAGTTGGAGATTGTTGAGGCAAAAGGACTTTGTACGAACCTGCCAAGCTACGCGAAATTGTACACGAAATATCCGAATTTGGAAAACCTGGTCATGACATGTCCGAACATCACAGAATGGATCTTGTGGCAGTACAACGAATCTAGCAATGGACCTGGAGGAAAACTCAGGGAGCTGGATTGGATCAACTGGAAGGCTGTACGCCCGCATGAAATGCTTGGAATGCAGAAAGATGAAATGCAGCGGTTAGAATCAGCAGGCCGCGGCCAGATCAACGCGCAAATGCATAAACATGCTTTCGACATGGTATGCAAGAGGTTGAACCTGTCCCAAAAGTTAAAGCCGACCGCAGCGAAAATCGGACTGGACAAGTGTAAGTTGATGTCACAAAGATGGCCGGCCAAGGCATTCGGAGTGAAAGAAGTCGTGCGTTATATAGAGAAGCGAGCGAAAGCGATTGACGCGAGAGGCGACTATGGAGTGGTGCTGGCGATAAAGGACTGCGAAGATTATTGGCGGGATCTGAACCGCACACCGCAAGCGGATACTGAGTCGTACTCGTCGGTATTTCCACCAAATTTGAACAGGGCTCACGCCAGAGTTTTGCAGGCGATAAAGTATGCGGAAGATGAAAAGCTGCGGGAAAAGTTTACACAGCAAGCAAAGCGTCTGCAACCATTGTCGTGGATGGCTCATGGGTTGGTCATACGAGTAGCAGAGTCAGAAATGGAGTTGATTGAAGAAGGGAAAGCACTGGGCCACTGCGTTGGCGGATATGGAGAAGAGCATTGCAACGGAAACAGCATTTTCTTTATCAGGCTGGCGGATTCCCCGGATACGCCATATTACACGTTACAGCTGAATACAAGAACCGGCAAAGTGATACAAAATCGCGGTGAAAAGAACTGCGCACGCACGGAAGAAGTGAAGGCATTTGAAAATGAGTGGATAGAAACGGTGGTCATGCCGTGGATCGACAAGAGGACCAAGAAAAGGGCGGAAAGCCGGATTAAAATTTCGGCGGCGTAAGGAGGACAAGCTATGGAATTTGAACAGTTGCAGGTGATGGTACCAGGTACACCGGCACAGCAAGAAGCATTGTCTATGCATTTTGAAATCATGGCCGCGGCACAGACGGCGGCCTCCAGCCTGCTGGACCTGGGCCGAAAGCTCAAGCGGATGCGGGATACCGGGCGGTATAAGGACCTGGGCTTTGACAGCTTCGGCGCCTACACGGAAACAGCGGTGGGCATCCGGCAGCGACAGGCCTATACATACATCACGGTGGTGGAAAAGCTGCCGGCCCAGCTCATAGAGGAAAACGCGGCCGCTGGTGTGACAAAGCTGGCGCTGCTCGCCAAGCTGGGGCCGGAGGACCGGGAGGAAATCGCCGGCGATGGCCTGGCGAACATCACGGTCGCCGAGCTGCAAAAGCTCATCGAGGAAAAAAACGGGCTGGCGGAGCAGCTCTCCATGCTGCAGGATGCCCCGCCGGCTGCCGAGGTCGAGGCCGTGGACGCCGAGCAGGCAATCCAGGAGGCGGTGCTGCGGGCCAGGGAGAAAACCGAGCGGGAGATCAGAGAGCAGCTGCAGGAAGAAAAAGACCGGGCTGTAGCCGAAGCTGTCGTCAAGGCCCGGGAAGAAGCTAAGAGAGAGGCAGCGGATCGGGCCAAGAAAGAGGCAGACAGGCGAGTGAAGCAGGTCGAGAAAGAGGCTGCCGGCAAGCTGGAAGCCGCTAGAAAACAGGCAGCCGAAGAGGCGCGCCGGGAGCAGGAAGAACGATACCGGGCCATGTTGGCGGAAAAAGAGCAGACGGTGCGCGCTGCCCAGGAGAGGGCCGAGGAACTGGCCAAGCAAATGAAGCTGGCAGGCTCGCCGGAGGGTGTGAAATTCGCCATGATGTTTGATGATATGCAACAGAAAGCGGCGGGCATGATGGACCTGATCGGAACAATGCTGGAGACCGGAAAGACCGAGGATGCGCAGAAATATAAAACTGCGCTGGCGGGTGCTCTGCGCGCCCTGATCCAGCAGGTCGAGGAGGTGGGCTGATATGGCGAAAGAAAAAAGTGTAAGGCGCTGCAAGGTGTGCGGAAAGGTTCTGCAGTCACCTCGCTTGTGGTACTGCAATGAGCACGCGGAGAGCGCGCATAAGGAGGCCAGAAAGCGGGCGGAGAAGCGCAGCTACCAGCGCCGAAGCTGGCGGCTGCAGAGGAGAAGAAACAGGATAGTAACCCTAGGCCAGGCGTTATCGTACTCCCGCCGGTTGCTCCTTCGGAGCCTCTCCGAAAGAAGCACCGGGCCTACACGAACGATCTGAACGGTGATGTCTGCCGCTTGGAGCATCTCAATGCAGAGCGTAGGGAGAAGGGCCTGCCACCTCTCTCTTACGGTATGTGGCGCGCTATGCAGGAAGGAAGGGTAAAGCGATGACTGACATTGTCCGCCGCGCCCTGCTGGGTGATGCCGAAGCCCAGCGGGAGTGCACGGAAAATGGGATTGTGCTGGGGTGCTGGCGTTGTGGCGGAGACGCGGAGGTAAAGTGCGTAAGCACGGTTGGGAGACCACTGTATGCTGTTTCTTGCAAAAAGCATTACTGTGGGGCGTACGGATGTGCGCACAGAACAGAAAAGGAGGCGATTTCGTATTGGAACACCCGCCCCGCGCCGCCGATTGGACGGTGTGGGGAGTGCAGGGCATATACGTCCGAAGGGCCCGGCCTGGGGTGTTGCAGTGATGGGACAGGCAAAACCGATGACGGCTATTGTGATTGCTTCTATCCGAAAGGCGGTGAAGAAAATGGCTGAACAGCGCCTGATTGACGCAAACGCGCTGCGGGAAGATTGGCTGGAAAACGGCGAGAACGAGTATGTCTATGATACGAACAGCTTTCTGGAAAGCCTTGACGATGCCCCCACCATCGACCCCGAAGCCCTGCCCATCGTGCGCCAGCTGCGGGCGGAGCTGGCGCTGATAACACACCAGCGGGATGTATACAAAAGCGTTTTTGAGCGTATCACGGCCCATGGCGATTGTAACGACTGTGGAAAAGTGAAGGAATGTCAGTTTGCGCCGAAGTGGGGAGAGGATACGAGGTATAATTGCCCTTTGTGGAACGGATCGCAGCCGCACGATCACGAAGCATTAACGCTTGAACAGCTCCGGAATATGCGCGGCAAGTGGGTATGGATCGCATCACACGACAAGAATCTTACGGTCTCAGGATGGGCATATGTGGGTGAGGAACATGTGTTCACATACTGGGAATATGAACAGGATAAGCTTGTTGGCCGAGTGATATATGATATCCGCGATTACGGTAGCTGGCTTGCTTATGCGCATAAACCTGAAGCTTGTAAGCAAGTGAAAGCGGATACTTAAGCAAGCAATCAGGCAAGAGGAGGGCCACATGACAGACCAAGATATCAAACAGCGGCTGAGCCGGTACCTTGCCCTCCGGGCTGAAACCG
>CALXAH010000041.1 GCA_944386225.1 uncultured Gemmiger sp. | reverse complement strand
AAACTCCCAGCTACAAGGTCGTGCTTGAAGATGTCTGCGATCCACTTGGCATCCCGCTTGTCCGTTTTCTTGCCCCGGATGGCTTTCACATACTTGGGGTGAGCAAGGACAATATTGCAGGTGGGCTCCAGAATGTTGTAAATGGGAATCCAATACTTTCCGGTGGATTCCATACACACATCTTTACAGTTATTTTCAGAAAGCCAATCCGCGCACCGGCGTAAATCTCCGGTGAAGGTGGAGAACCGCCTGCTTTTGTAAGTTGTTACTCCCTGCTCGTTGGTAGAAGCGATGCAGGCAACGACAAAGGATTTGTGGACATCCATCCCACAGCAGATACGATAAACGATTTTGAGCATAACACATCCCCTCGAAACAGTATTTGAGGGAACAGGCAGGGACTGGACGCTCACTGAAAGATTGAAGTAGTCTGTCTCTCCAAAGATAAGGTTGCAGGGTTCTATGCCCTACTCATTGGTGCTTGAAAGAGCATCCGGCACACATAAGCATTCAGTCCAACGCAAGGTTGAACCTACTCACCTTCGCGTGCTCTGTAGTGTGCCTGCTTCCTCAAGTACAGTCTAACAAATTTCGATAAGTTGCGTCTGAGCTACTTCGGTTTCATTCCCTTTGGTGCCTTGGAGCGCAGCGGAAAGGTATGGTCATAAGCATGGCGTCAATACAATTATCATTTGGAAAATGTATTCGTTTTTATCGAAATAAAATAGGATTGAGCCAAGAAAAATTTGCTCTCCTTATCAATATGGATAGGACATATTATGCTTCCGTGGAAGCCGGAAAAAGGAATATATCAATAGCTAATATTGAAAAAATTGCCAACGGCTTAGGGGTACCAATTTCACAATTATTCATGTGCATCGAAACAGATGAGGAGGCGAACAAATGATTAACTACCCAGAAAGAATCTATCAAAGTGGATTATCCATCTATGACCCTATTGACCCAACAGACAACTACCTATATATCCCGTTATTTGCTCTCGAATCTATACTTTCTAATCACCTTGTTGGTCTATCGCTGGATGGCTTAGCCCTAAGAACACGCTCCAAAATTGTTAAACAAGAAATATGTAAAGCCCTGGGCTATCCTATTCCAAATTCCTTCAAAAAAACACAACCCCGTTTTCCTGGGCAGAACTTTGATGTTTATACTCAAAAAAGCTTGAATGTCCAAATATGGAATGAAGAGGTTGATGCTGAACGCCGATATGTTTTTTTGCGGGTAAATGAATCCGATATCATAACTGCTGTTCGAGTCATTACTGGTGATGAATTAGTTCAGTATGACCGCACTGGAACGCTGACTACTAAATATCAAGCAACGATGGCTTCTTATGGTGATAGCTATTTGTTTTCTCAGGATGATACAGATACTGTAGCTGATTATATTGATGATTCTAGCCAGTCCCTAATTGAAGTTAATCCAAATGCCTACCCCAATCGTAGGCAGCTTCTTCGTATTTCAGAAGTCTACAAACGCCTTCTTCCTATGGTAGGCTGCTCAATCGGCTATTTGGATGCCGTTCAAGAACGTAATCGTGGAGCAGAACTCCATGAAATGATTTGTAATCATCTTGGTTATTCTATTTACGAAGATGATGGCCAATATCCTGATATTGCAAATCAGTTATTAGAGATCAAACTTCAAACATCGCCTACCATTGATTTAGGCCTCCATTCTCCAGAAGATGGAGAACCAGTGGTAAATATAGGAGGAACCGTTTTCTATAGTGATGATATCCGCTATGCCATTTTTGATGGTGAAGTGTGTGGCAACAAGATTGTTCTAAAAAATTTATACTTAGTATCCGGTCAAGATTTCACGAAATATTTTCCTTTATTTGGTGGGAAAAAGAAAAACGCTAAGATTCAGCTACCACTACCATATAACTTTTTCGACAACTAAACAAAGAGTTTTTCTACAACTTCATTAAGTCTTATATAATCGCTGGAAGCATTATTAGTGTTGTTTTCAGCGATTATTTTTTTTACTATAGATATTGCCTTTTGAGCTAATTCACTTCCATAGTAGGGAATAGGAAATTGTTCAACATATTGTGTCATATAGCGTCGCTTGCCAGAATACAGCTTCGTATTAAATTTTACATCATAGTATTTTTCGATAAAATGGCTATTGGCAATAGCAAGTGCAAGATAAATCACATCGTCAAGAACATCATTTTTTATATCGATCCAGTAACAATCTCCATTAACTATTGCTCCTGTATCGTCAATCCAAAACTGTGGATGTTCCGATATATCTCTAAAAACAATCTTCTTATCTTTCCATGAATCAGGGTTCTGCGGAACCCATATTTCATACCACTTGCGATTTGCTTTTTGAATATACGTCCTCCCAGACAATTGATCGTAATGTGAAAGCAAATATTCCTTTGAAATGGGATACTTCTCTAAATCGTAGACAACCCGTTTTCCATTCTCGATGGTATGAGTATAGAGAACTTTCCATTGCTCAGCATTATTCGGAATAATCTGGCCTGCATTACGATGTGTGATTAGCGGTCTTAACAATTCAATATTGGCTTTATCTCCAAACCAATCATTTCCAATAAAAACATTATCCGCTGTTGTTTTTATTCCAACTCTTATTTTTCCGATATCCGAAAAATGAAGCCATGTGTTTTGCTCCACCTGCTCCAACCAATCCATTATCTCGTCTGACAGGATATTCCACAGTGCTCCTTCATCTGTACTTTGAAGTATGCCTTGCTGAAAGTTGTATTTTTTTCCATCCGCAATTTGGAAAATACCAGAATCATAAATTGCATCAAAAATACCAGAAATACACTTTTCGCTGTCACCTTCTATCTTTTCGTATACAGATGTATAAGCGACATCGGTTCTATCTTCCGTTTTTCCATTTGAAAATACAATAATACAGGGTAGTACAGAAGCACTAAATAGTTTTGTGTCTCCCAAATCGGTAATACGATGCAGTTGATAATTCTGTAACATATAATTTCGTACTGCGTTTCCCGATTTGATAGTAAGAAACTTGTTCGAAGTAATATATCCAGCAACACCGTTACTTTTTAAGACATTTTTCGTGTAAACCAAAAAGGCATAATATATGTCTATTCGTCCCGACAAAGAAAGCTTTTCAGAAATTTGTTGTGCTCTATCACTTCCTAAAATCTGTGTTCTAATATATGGAGGATTTGCAATCACAAAATCATATTTGCCTGCCGTATTTAATTCAACTGCTTTTAAGAAATCACCCACTCTAATTTCTATTTTCACATCAGGAAACAGTGATGCAAGTTTTTTTTGGGTATCTAACGCCACCCTATCGTCTGTCTCATAACCAACCGCAGTGATTTTTTCAATGCCATTAGTGATTAGTAGTTGTATCATCGCAACCAATAACTCGCCTTGACCCACGGCAGGATCTAATATACAGATATTATCGGTTTTATCTGCTTTCCAATATTTATAGATTTCGAAAGCCAGATAATTGGCCATTTCAGTTGGCGTATATACGACTCCATTTTCTTTTAGTTTACCCGCATTAGAATACCTCATTTTTTCTCCTTGCTTTTATTTATTGCCTATGCATTCGTGCTCTTTGTTGCAACAGCACTTAAATCATCCCAAAATGCTTCAACGCTGCCGTTATTGCCGCTTCCTTTTCTGGTGGGCATTTCGGCTGTCTAGAATTCTCAGACTTCGATTTATTATAGTTTTCCCGCTCGATAATGCCATACTTCTGTTTAACCTGAGCGATATAGAGATGGCTGACTTTTAGACCTGTATGTTCCAGCACGTACTCCTTGATCTCTTCATAGGTGGCTTTGCTCTCCGCAGCAGTCAAATCCAGCTCGTCCAGATTCAACTCCACCTCGATATGCTGCTTGGTATTAAGTTTGGACAAAAGTACTACCGTTTCCACATGCTTGGTGCGGGGGAACAGATCCACCGGCTGTACGCGGCGGGGATGGTATCCCTTTTCCGCCAGAGTGCGTGCATCACGCGCCGCCGTGGCCGGGTTGCAGCTTACCATTACCAGGGTGCGGGGGCTCATCTGTACTACGGCGTCCAGGGTGGCTGCGTCACAGCCTTTGCGGGGCGGATCCAGCACGATCACATCCGGTTTATAGCCCTCCTGCCGGGCCAGCTTTTCGGCGGCCTGGCCCGCATCCATGCAGAAAAACTCCGCCCGGTCCGCACCCATGCGGGCCGCCACTTCCCTGGCTGATTCCACCGACTGGGGCGCCACTTCGATGCCGGTCAGCCGGGCACAGTCCGTGTACATGGACAAGCCGATGGTGCCCATCCCGCAGTACACATCCAGCAGCCGGTCTTTCGGGCGCAGGGCGGCATATTGCCGGGCCACGGCATACAGCTGTTCGGCGGCGGGAGTGTTCACCTGGTAAAATTCATGGATTCCCATGCGGATGGGCACACCGGCCAGTGTGTCCTCAATGCGGCCCGGCCCCAGCAGGGTACGGGTGCTGCGGCCCAGAATCACATTGGTGTTGGCGGTGTTGCGGTTTACCAGAACGGTAGTCAGGGAGAATTCCTCGGCCAGTGCGGCCGCGATTTCCTTTTCCCGGGGTAAGGCATCCCCGTTGATCACAAAACACAGAAGCCGCTGGCCGCTGTGCCAGCCCTGCCGCAGAAACAGATGGCGCACCAGACCCTTGCCGGTGGTTTCGTCATACGCCGAAGCACCGGCCTGTTCCAGCAGGCGGCAGGCTTTCTGCGCGGCCTGATCCATCCATTCCGGCTGCAGCAGACAGTCGGAGCAGGGCACAATCCGGTGGCTGCGCCCGGCATAAAATCCGGTGGTCAGATGCCCACCCGGGCCGGTGCCCACCGGAAGCTGCACCTTGTTGCGGTACCGCAGGGAAGAGGGGGCCGGCAGAATAGGCTCTACCGTCAGGTCAAATCCGCCGATGCGGGTAAAAGCATCCTGTACAAACCCTTCTTTGGCCCGGCACTCGGCGGCATAGTCCAGATGCCGGAAACAGCATCCCCCACAGGGGCCGCATACCGGGCAATCCGGCTCCACACGGCCCGGGCCTGCCTGCAGCAGTTCATCCACAATGGCAAAGGAATACCGGCCGCAGTCCTTTACAATGCGGGCCTGGATACGGTCGCCCACAGCGCAGCCCGGCACAAAAACAGCCTGGCCGTCCACCCGGCCCACGCCGTTGCCGTCGCTGGACAGGCTCTCGATTTCCAGCGGGACAACGGTATTTTTTCGCAGCGACATAGGAAAATCTCCTTTCCGGTCAGGCGGTCATGAGCTGGTAGGGAATCGCAAAGGTCTGGCCGTCGGGCTGGATATCCTGCCCCTGCCCCACAAAACTCAGGGATGCTGCGTTCTGCAGCATGGCGGCGGTCAGCCGGGAAGCCTCTGCGCCGTCGTACCAGGCAACCGCCAGGGCACGGCCGGTTTCGATCAGTTCGGCGGCCTCTTCTTGGCTCCCGGCGGTAGTCAGCACCGGCAGGGCGGATTCCTCGCCCCACCAGGCCAGGGACGGCCGTGCCAGTTCCATGGACTCCAGCGCCTGCGGATCGGAACAGAGCAGAATCTCCGGCTGGGCAGCAGGTTCTGCCAATTCCAGCGCTGCTTCTTCGGCCAGATCCTGCGCGCTGCCATTCAGAGAACCCACCTCGGCGGTGTAGACACCATAGTGCTCGCACTCATCCAGAATATACCTTCTCAAGGTGGCGGAACCGGAGAAACCGGTATTGCCTGCCCATACGTACTGCAGCAGCAGATCGCCGTTCTGATCGGCGGCAGTTCCGTCACGGAAAAGCATCGCGGCTTCCTGGCCAAGAAGTTCGCCGGCCTGGGCGGGATCGCTGCCCACATGCCAGCAATTTTCGTATTCCAGCGCTTCCTTGCCGGGATAAACGCCCAACCAGATCAGGGGGATCTGGTACTCAGCGGCCAGTTCGGAGAAAGCAGCCGGATCTCCGGGAGCCTGTGCCATATCCAGCACCAGAGCCAGCACCCCCTGATCCAGCAAAACGCGAGCCTGCTCCAGTGGATCACCAGAAACCGTGACCACATTCAGAACCATGTCATCACCCAGCTGTTCGGCGATCTGTTCCGGAAATGCCCCTGCGGCGGTATCCTGCCGGATATACCCGGCCATGGGGGCTTCATCAAAATAGCCGCCCAGCAGCAGGACGGCGTATCCGCAGGCGCACAGCGCGCCTACCACCAGATAAAATTTAAGAATGCGGAGAAGATAGCGATTCATAACGTGCGGTCCTTATTTTTCAGAGGTGGATGGATGTTCAAAACTGGCCATGTACTTGCTGGGAGGAACACCCTTGGCTTTTTTGAATACCCGCGAAAAATAAAACTGGTCAAAGAATCCTACCGATACCGCAATCTCGGCAATGGAAAGCTGCGAGGTGCGCAGCAGCGCACAGGCTTCGTTGATGCGGTAGCTGGTCAGATAGTCAATGGGGCTTTGTCCCACGTTGCTCATGAACACCCGGTACAGATGGCTTCGGCTTACCCCGACAGCTTTGGCAATGTCATCGATGCTGATGTCCTGGGAGTAGTTGAACTGGATGTACTTGATGGCGTTGAGCACATACTGGGAACTGGAATTTCCGGTGCGGCTTTCCATTTCCTGCGCTTCCTTGATCAGGTTGGCCATAAACAGGTACAGATACCCCACCATCATGGCTTCGTTCTGTGGTTCAGGGCCGCGGTGCAGATAGATGCAGTGCAGCAGTTTTTTCAGGGTCTCCATGTCCTTGCAGCGGTGTACGGGGCGGGCATCGGTGAAGGGGGTCTGCTGCACAAACTTGCTGGCAAACGCACCGTTAAACCCTACCCAGTAGTATTCCCAGGGGTCCTCTTGATCCGCGGTATAGCTGATCAGCTGATTGGGTTTGATGAGGAACAGCTGCCCGGCCTCCAACGGATAGTCCTGCTGGCCTACCTGGTAAGTCCCCTTGCCGGACACAACCAGATGGATCAGGTAGTGATCCCGGATGCCCGGTCCCCAGGTGTAACCCGGAGTGCAGGACTCCAGCCCGCAATTGAAGATGGAAAGCTCCACATTATCTGTATAATTCTGTTTGAATGACTGTTTGTAGACACCCGACAAAGCAAACACCTCCCGCCTGTACGCTGAACATTATACCAGAAGATTCAACAAAAGTCCATGTTTAAAGAGGAAAAAGCCCATAATATGCAAATTTCCCCCTCCACAAAAGCGAAGGGGGAAGTAAAAATGCATAATCTGGAACAGGGATCAGACATCCTTTTGCGGAACCTTCAGGGCACGCATGGCGTTCAGGATAGCGATTACAGCCACACCTACATCCGCAAACACAGCACCCCACATGGTAGCCAGACGCAGCACACCCATAAGCAGGAAAAATCCTTTGACGCCCAGGGCAAACACGATGTTCTGGCGGGCGATCCGCAGGGTGCGGCGGGCAATCTCCACAGCCAGAGCGATCTTGGCAGGGTCATCGTCCATCAGGACAACGTCGGCCGCTTCAATGGCGGCATCGGAGCCCAACGCTCCCATGGCTACCCCCACATCGGCCCGGGAAAGAACCGGCGCGTCGTTTACGCCATCTCCCACAAAGGCCAGCTGACCGCCAGGGTTCTTAGTCTCCAGCAATTTCTCCACATACTGTACCTTGTCGGCAGGCAGCAGTCCGGCATGGATTTCATCCAGTGCCAGCGGTGCGGCAGCGGCCCGTGCAGCCGCTTCCGAGTCGCCAGTGAGCATAACGGTGCGGCGCACACCCAGCTGTTTGAGACGTCCGATTGCCTCGGCAGCGGTGGGCTTCAACTGATCGGCAATGCGTATGTAGCCCAGACAGGTATTGTTCCGTGCCACATAGACCAGGGTGCCCGGCTCGCTGCAGCCTGGTACCCGCAGGTCGTGTTCTTCCAACAGGCGAGCGTTGCCTACCAGAACTTTTTGCCCGTCCACCAGCGCCCGGACACCGCGTCCGGCAATTTCTTCCACGTCGTGCACCCGTTCAGCTGTCAGTTCTTCCCCGCAGGCGCGCCGCAGGGATTGGGAAATCGGATGGTTGGAATACTGCTCCGCCAGCGCGGCTGTGAGCAGCAGATCCTCCCGGCTGGTTCCCGGCTGAGGTTCAGCCTGTACAACCTCGAAGGTGCCCCGGGTCAGGGTGCCGGTTTTGTCAAAGACAACCGTGTCCAGTTTGGCCAGGGCTTCCAGATAGTTGCCGCCCTTGACCAGGATACCACAGCGGGAGGCTCCGCCGATACCGCCGAAGAAACTCAGGGGGATGCTGATTACCAGTGCGCAGGGGCAGCTGATAACCAGGAAGGTCAGCGCGCTGGTGATCCAGCCGCGGAAATCGCCCACAAACAGAGGCGGAATAAAAGCCAGCGCCGCAGCTGCAATTACCACCGCAGGGGTGTACCAGCGGGCAAACCGGGTGATGAACGCCTCGGTACGGGCCTTCTTTTCACTGGAATTTTCCACCAGATCCAGAATACGGGAAACTGTGGAATCGCTGAATTCCCGGCTTACCCGTACCCGCAGCAGGCCGGTCAGATTAACACAGCCGCTGATCACTTCACCGCCCGGTATCACGGTGCGGGGCATTGATTCTCCCGTCAGGGCTGCAGTATCGACGGTGGAACTTCCTTCCAGGATATGCCCGTCCAGAGGAATCTTCTCGCCAGGGCGGATCACGATTACATCGCCTACCGCGACCTCGTCCGGATCTACTTCCTCGATCTCACCATCCCGTTCCAGATTGGCGCTGTCAGGGCGGATATCCATCAGGGCGGCAATGGATTGCCGGCTGCGGCCCACCGCATAACTCTGAAACAGTTCGCCTACCTGATAAAACAGCATTACGCCCGAGGCTTCATCGTACTGCCCCAGCGCCAAGGCGCCTACCGTGGCCAGCGCCATCAAAAAATTTTCGTCAAAGACCTGGCCGCGCGCAATGTTGCGCACCGCCCGCCACAGCACGTCCCAGCCCACAACAAAGTAGGGAATCAGAAAAACCAGCAGCCGGGCCACGCCTTCCAGTGGGGCCAGTTCTGCCGCCAGAAACAGCGCACCGCCCGCCAGAATGCGGGCCAGCATCTTTTTCTGCTTTTTACTCATAGCCGTTCCCTCCCGGCAAAACCTATTTATATATCCAGTGTGCAGTCCGGCTCTACCCGGCGGCAGATCTCGGCAGCCTGACGGGCAATTTCGTCAAAACGGACATCGTCAGCCACCAAGGTCAATTTCTGCGCTAAAAAGTTTACGTGAACCTTTTCCACGCCGTCCAGCTTGGCGATGGCATCCTCCATCTTCTGGGCACAGTGGGCGCAATCCAGATCTGTCAGTTTGAACACTTTCCGCATAGGTCATTTCCTCCTGGTACTATAAGGTGATAAAAGAATACAGGGAAGGTCACTCGTTCAAATGCTCCATACCCTGCCCGATAATGCTGCGCACATGGTCGTCATCCAGCGAGTAGAATACTGTTTTGCCCTCCCGCCGGAACTTCACCAGCTTGCTGCCTTTGAGCACCCGCAGTTGGTGGCTGACCGCCGTTTGGGTCAGATTCAGCAGCTGCGCAATGTCGCACACGCATAGTTCCGACTCAAACAGCGCATACAGGATTTTGATCCGGGTTGAGTCTCCGAAAACCTTGAACAGCTCTGCCAGATCGTACAGTTCCTCATCCGCAGGCAACTGTGCCATGACCCGGGCCAGGGTATCCTTGTGAAGATGCAGAAAACCGCACCGTTCCACGTCTTCGTCTCTCTGCATAGAGTCACCACCTTAATAATATATGAACATCTATTCAGATGTTATACCTGATGACGGCATTTGTCAAGATACGGATGAAAAATTGATCAGTAGTGCGAAAAAAAGGGTTGCAAACGGGGCACAGATGTATTATAGTAGAGCCAACGCGCCTTTTCCTGCCTTACAGGGGGGATAAGCAGGCGGGTTTATTCTGTTTGAATTGATCGGAGGAGAACGTGCAAAAGCGATTGCGGCATATTGCGCCGGCTCAGATCGTTCTGGGCAGTTTTATGTTGTTGATCCTGGCGGGGGCGCTGCTCCTGATGCTTCCTATCTCATCGCAGAGCAGGCAAGTAACGCCCTTTCTTGATGCGCTTTTTACCGCTACCTCGGCCACCTGCGTGACCGGTTTGGTGGTGGTGGACACCGCGACCTACTGGTCGGTGTTCGGGCAGGCGGTTATCATGCTGCTGATCCAGATTGGCGGTATGGGTGTGGTAACGATGGCGGTCATTGTCTCGCTGCTGTCCGGGCGGCGGATCGGCTTCCGCCAGCGGTACGTGATGCAGGAGTCGATCTCCGCGCCGCAGGTAGGCGGTATCGTGCGCCTGACCGGCTTTATCCTGCGTTTTACCCTTACCATGGAGCTGGTTTCCGCGGCGCTTCTGGCAATCCGGTTCATTCCGGAATTTGGCCCGTTGAAAGGCGCTTGGTATGGTCTGTTCCATTCCGTATCGGCGTTCTGCAATGCGGGGTTTGATCTGATGGGGGTGCGTGCCCCGTTCAGTTCGCTGGTATCGTATACCGGTGACTGGCTGATCAACCTGGTTATTATGGTACTGATTGTGTCGGGCGGTATCGGTTTCTTTGCCTGGAGCGATATTCTGCACAACAAGTTCCATTTTCACGCTTACCGCCTGCAGACCAAGCTGGTTCTGGTTACCACCGGCCTGTTGCTGCTGCTGCCGGCGCTGTACCTGTTCCTGTATGAGTTCAACCAGACTGCCTGGCAGGATCTGACGCTGGGGGAACGGATCTGGGCGGCGCTGTTCCAGTCGGTCACCCCCCGTACCGCAGGTTTCAATACCGTGGATCTGACCTTGCTGCATCCGGTGACCATTCTGCTGATGATCTTCCTGATGCTCACCGGCGGTTCTCCCGGTTCCACAGCCGGCGGCTTCAAGACCACCTCTCTGGCGATTGTATTCCTGACCGTGCGGGCTGTGTATGCCAAACGGGATGGGGTCAATACCTTCGGCCGTCGTATTCCCCAGGATGTGCTGCGCAGTGCGGTGGCCATCATCGTGATGTATATGACCCTGTTCCTGGCCGGTTCGGTGGTTATCACCCTGATCGAGGGCCTGCCGCTGAGCATGGTGCTGTTTGAATGCGCGTCCGCCATCGGCACGGTGGGCCTGACACTGGGATGCACTACCGGCCTGGGCCCGGTCTCTCAGATCATTCTGATCCTTTTAATGTATTTTGGCCGTGTAGGCGGCCTGACCATGATCTATGCGCTGGTCAGCGGGCACATTCCCGCGCCGTCCCAGCTGCCGCAGGAGCGGATCACCATTGGCTGATTTCCACTAACTGTACAGGAGGAGTTGTATGAAATCCATTCTTTTGATCGGTCTGGGCCGCTTTGGCCGTCATATGGCGCAGAAATTCAACGAGATGAACCATGATGTGCTGGCGGTGGACATGAATGAGGATCGTGTCAATGAGGTACTGCCTCTGGTAACCAATGCACAGATAGGCGACTCTACCAACGAGCAATTTATTGCGTCGCTGGGGGTGCGGGATTTTGACCTGTGTGTGGTAGCCATTGGGGATAACTTCCAGAGTTCCCTGGAAACCACCGCTCTGCTTAAAGACTACGGTGCCCGCTTTGTTCTGGCCCGTGCCAACCGGGATGTGCATGCCAAATTCCTGCTGCGGAACGGTGCGGACGACGTGGTATATCCGGAAAAGCAGATGGCTATTCGCGCCGCGGTTCGCTTTGGTTCGGACAATGTGTTCGATTATATTGAACTTACGGCTGACCATTCGATTTATGAGACCACTGTGCCGGAAGGCTGGCTCGGTAAAAGCATTGTGCAGCTGGCTGTGCGGCAGAAGTATCATATCAGCATCCTGGCCACCAAACGCGGTGATGTGCTGGAACCACTGCCCAAACCGGAGCATGTGTTTGAAAGCGACGAGACGATTCTGATTATGGGAGCCAACAAGGATATTCAGAAGTTCATTCATTTTTGAGTCTGAAATAAAAACCGCCGTGCGAGGCAACGCCTCGCACGGCGGTTTTGCTATTGCTTTAATCCCATTCCTGTTTGACATCCAGCACACTGCCGTCAGCCGCACTGATCCGGTATTCGTATTCCATGCCGTTGCACTTGAACTCCACCTCGTAGCAGGGGATGTGCTCATCCAGTTCTTCGCTCACATCCAGATCCCAGACATCGCTCAGCGCACACCCGGCTGCCGCCAAAGCAGCGTCACGGGCCGCATCCGGTGTAATCACCTCGTTCAGCCCCAAGGCGTGGGTTTCCTGTTCCTGCTTCAGCACATTGCCGCTGGCGGCATCAATTTCATAATCGTATTCCACGCGTCCGGCCCAGAATTCAATTTCATAAATCTGGCGACCGTCATCCCGATCCAGTTCGCACTTGATTACAGTGGCGGACGCGGCATCCACGCCCGCATGGGCGAAGGCCTTTTGCTGTGCCTGCTCGGCTGTCAGAACGGTGCCCTGTCCGCCGGAGACGGGATTGCTCTGACTCTGCCCGCCGGAAGAAGCATTGCCCTGACTCTGCCCGCCCTGGGTGGTCTGGCCGGCATTCTTGCCATCCTGTTCAAATTTTACAATGGCGCCGGTGGAGGCGTTTACATCGTATTCATACTCCACCCCGTTTACATGGAAATCCAGTTCGTAGACCATCTGGCCCATTTCATAGTCGAAATCCACTTCCAATGCAAGCACGTCGGCCTCGTTCACACCCGCGTGGGCAAAGGCGGCAGCTTTGGCAGCGTCCACACCGATGTAGGCGTCGTCGCTGGCGGTACCGGTAGAAACAATCTGGGAAGGCGTATTTTTGTTGTTGGCAGCCAGCAGATTCAGTTCGTTGACCGTCAGTCCAGCCAGATCCTCAAACAGCAGCTGGGGATTCTGGTCGACCATGGACTGGATCAGGGTTGCCTTGCCCAGGGTAATGCCGTACTCGTCGGCCTTCTGCTGCAGGGCGGTGTCGCTGTGATCCACGGTCTGGGCCAGAATGGCGCCGCTCTGCGCATTGGCGGCCAGCGCCTCGCTTACTTCCTGGGTCAGGGACTGCTGCAAAGCCTGCCCCCGGGCAACGTTGTCGTCCTCCACGGTGATCAGGATGGAGTTGGCCAGTTCGTCCAGATATCCGTTCTTCACCATGGAACCCACGATGGCATTTACCGCCACGTCCAGCGGGCTCCCTTTCAGATCCATGTCGCCCAGTACGGCGGTGCCGTCGGCGTTCATGGCCTGGGCGCTGAGAACCTTTTCCTTGTTGTTGACTTCCAGCACCACGCTGGGGTTCACGTCCAGCGATACAATGCTGGCCACCTGGTTGCCGGCCTGCCAGCCGGCGCCCAGGCCGAAACCTGCCACACCCAGTACCAGCGCGGCACAGGCGGCAGCCGCGATCCACAAACCGGCCTTAGGGCCGAATCTCGTATTCTTCTTTTCTTCCATCACGATCACAGTTCCTTTCCTGGGGCTGTCACAGCGGGAGAGAATCGCATCCAGCTCATCCGGAACAGCCCGCTCGGTTGCCTGCCGCAGCCGTGCTTCCAGTTCACGGTTGGTCATTGCGCCTCATCTCCTTTCAGCCGGTTATGCAGTTTTTTCAATGCTCGGTGGTATTTGGACAGGACGGTGGCCAGCGGCATCTCCAGCACATCGGCGATTTCCCGGTGCTTCAGCCCGGCTACGGCGTGCAGCATGACCACACGGCGTTCATCATCGGCCAGCGCGTTGACGGCCAGTTCCAGCAGATGCCGGTCCTCGGCGGTCAGCGGAGAATCGGGCGCGGGTACCAGTACCCACTCCTCGTCAGGCAGCAGATCGGTACGCTGGGTACTCCGCAGCTTCATCAGGGCCAGGTTGCGCGCAATTGCCAGCATCCAGCTCAGGGGCTTGCCCTGCGGACGATACTGCCCGGCTTTCTCCCAGATCCGTACAAAGGTATCCTGGGTGATGTCCTGGGCGTCCTGCCCGTTTTTCAGGTAGGACAGTGCCAACCCATATACAGCCGCCCGGGTGCGGCCGTACAGTTCCGCCAGAGAATCCCGGTCTCCGGCGGCCACCCCGCCCAGCAGCCGTTCCAGTTCCCGGCTGGGGGACGCGGCGGAGGGGGCTGTGCCAGTTGCCAATAGGCTCATCAGCATGACTTGTTCGCTCCTGTCATCTTGGTAATGCACGGCAGCTGCTGTTTATTGCAGCCTGTGCAAAAAAATTTGCGGCTTCACACCGCGCGGAAAGGATCGTGTACTTTCATTATAGCCGGTTTTGTCGCCGGCGCAAGAGAGTTACCGGTGTATTGAAATGCCTTTGCCGGGTGCGCTATAATAAAATTGTATGACCGGCCTGTGTGCTTTGGGGCCGGAAGAATCGATATGGGAGGTACAATATGAAGCAGGATATGATCGTGATCCTGGATCTGGGCAGCGAGGAGAACCCCCGCCTGGCCCGCGAGATCCGCGCTTTGGGCGTGTACAGCGAAATCCATCCCCATGATATCCGCCGCGAAGAGCTGGAAGCGCTGCCCAACGTAAAGGGCGTAATCCTCAACGGCGGCCCCAACCGCGTGGTGGACGGCGTGGAGATCGACGCGGCTCCTTATATATATGATCTGCCGGTACCGGTATTGCTGCTGGATCATAAAGGGCAGCCGGGGCTTCCTGCCATGCAGGAAGCGCGCCGTACCCAGCTGTCTGAGTGGGTGTTCGGTATCTGCTGCGCCCAGCCCAACTGGAATATGGAAAACTTCATTGCCGACCAGGTGGAGCTGATCCGCCGCCAGGTAGGGGACGGCAAAGTGCTGCTGGCGCTGTCCGGCGGCGTGGATTCCAGCGTGGTGGCCGCTCTGCTCATCAAGGCCATTGGTAAGCAGCTGACCTGTGTGCATGTAAACCATGGCTTGCTGCGCCAGGGCGAGCCGGAGCAAGTGGTGGAGGTTTTCCGCAACCAGATGGACGCCAATCTGGTATATGTGGATGCAGTGGACCGCTTCCTGGATAAGCTGGCCGGTGTGGCTGACCCGGAGCAGAAGCGCAAAATCATCGGCGCGGAGTTCATCCGTGTGTTTGAGGAGGAGGCCCGTAAACTGGAAGGAATCCGTTTCCTGGGTCAGGGCACTATCTATCCGGATATCATCGAGAGCGGCACCAAGACGGTCAAAACGGTCAAGAGCCACCACAACGTGGGCGGCCTGCCCGAGGATCTGGACTTTGAACTGGTTGAGCCGCTGAAGATGCTGTTCAAGGACGAAGTCCGCGCCTGCGGCAAAGCGCTGGGCCTGCCGGACAGCATGGTTTACCGCCAGCCGTTCCCGGGCCCGGGCCTGGGTGTGCGCTGTCTGGGCGCTATCACCCGCGACCGTCTGGAAGCGGTGCGCGCCTCCGACGCCATCCTGCGGGAAGAGTTCGCCCGCGCCGGTCTGGAGGGCCGCGTGTGGCAGTACTTCACCGTTATCCCCGACATCCGCTCGGTGGGTGTGCGGGACGGCCGCCGTGCCGATGAGTGGCCGGTCATCCTGCGCGCCGTCAACACGGTGGATGCCATGACCGCCACCGTGGAGGATGTGCCTTTCACGCTGCTGCAGCTTATCACCCGGCGCATTACCCATGAAGTGCCCGGCGTCAACCGTGTCCTCTACGACCTGACCCCGAAACCCACCGGCACTATTGAGTGGGAATAAGGAAATTTTGTATATGCGAGGCTTGAAAGCCTTGAAAATACAGGGTTTTTGATTTTTTAAATCCCCATTTGATAGCAGATTGATAGCACTCGTCAAATCCCGATTTATTGAGTTTGAAAAGA
>CALXAH010000040.1 GCA_944386225.1 uncultured Gemmiger sp. | reverse complement strand
TGGGGCGAGCTGGGCATCGACGTCGTGCTGGAGTGCACCGGCTTCTACACCAGCAAGGCCAAGAGCATGGCTCACATCGAGGCTGGTGCCAAGAAGGTTGTTATCTCTGCTCCCGCCGGCAACGACCTGAAGACCATCGTGTTCAGCGTCAACGAGAACACCCTGACCGCTGACGACCAGGTCATCAGCGCCGCTTCCTGCACCACCAACTGCCTGGCTCCCATGGCCAAGGCCCTGAACGACACCTACCCCATCGAGAGCGGCATCATGACCACCGTGCATGCTTACACCGGTGACCAGATGATCCTGGACGGCCCCCACCGCAAGGGCGACCTGCGTCGTGCCCGTGCCGGCGCCGCCAACATCGTTCCCAACAGCACCGGCGCTGCCAAGGCCATCGGCCTGGTTATCCCCGAGCTGAACGGCAAGCTGATCGGCTCTGCCCAGCGCGTGCCTGTTCCCACCGGCTCCACCACCATCCTGGTGGCTGTTGTCAAGGGCACCGACGTGACCAAGGACAGCATCAACGCCGCCATGAAGGCCGCTGCCTCTGAGAGCTTCGGCTACAACGAGGATCAGATCGTTTCCAGCGACGTGATCGGCATGCGTTACGGCAGCCTGTTCGACGCTACCCAGACCATGGTCACCAAGATCAACGACGACACCTACCAGGTGCAGGTCGTGTCCTGGTACGACAACGAGAACAGCTACACCAGCCAGATGGTTCGCACCATTAAGTACTTCGCTGAGCTGTAATCGAAAATCCTTCCAGTGAAATTCCGGGGCGCTGCCGCAGGGCAGCGCCCCGGTTTTTTGCGGCAAAAAGGCGGCGCGGCAGAACCTTGCGTTCTGCCGCGCCGCTCTCTTTTGTGCAAAATCAGTTCCAGCTTTCCTCGATCCGGCAAAGCGCCGCATACAGCCGGTCATTGACCGGGGTGGGCACGCCGTATTCCTGGCCCAGCCGCCGGATGGTGCCGCTGAACAGCTCCTTTTCGGTCAGCCGGTGGGCCAGGGTATCCTGCCGCATGCTGGGCATGGCCTGCGGGTCAAAGGTGCCGGTGGTGGCGTCCAGCCACTGCTCCGGCGCGTCCTGACGCAGGCATACGCCTGTTTTCTGGCTCAGCGCCACCACTTCCCGCATGGCGGCCAGCATGGTGTCGTGGGCCTCGCCCGGGGCGTATACGCCGCCGTAGGGCACATCGTACACCGCCGTGGCCTGGTTCAGCCCCACATTGATCATCAGCTTGTTCCACTGGCGGTACACCATGTCCGGGTATACCTCGCAGGTGATGCCGGCTTTGTGCAGCAGGGCTTCCACCGCTGCCAGCCGCGGGCTGGCGCTGCCGTCCCGCTCGCCGATCTGCAGCACCCCCGGCGCGGTAAAGGTCACGTCCTGCCCCACCCGGGTGGCGTCGGTGTTCAGCGCCACGCAGAGCAGCGCCTGCCCCGGCCAGCGGGTTTCCAGCTCCTCTTCACTGGTAATGCCGTTGAGCAGGCTCAGCAGCACCGTACCCGGCCCCACAAAGGGGGCCATCTGCTCCATGGCGCTTGCCAGCGCCAGCGACTTGGTGGCCACAATGACCAGATCCACCGGCTTGCCTTCCGCCGGATCCGCATAGACAAAGTCGCACAGTTCCCCGTTGGCCCGCACGCCGGAGCGGCGGTAGCGGTCAGCCCGCTCCTTGTCGGCAATCACAACAAAATTTCCGCGGGGCAGGCAGGCGTTCAGCCGCTGGCCGAAGGTAATGCCCAGCGCCCCCAGGCCGATCAGAGCGGCCGTCTGGATTTCCATGGATTTCCCACTCCCTCCTACGCCGCGCACCGTTGCGTCCGCGGCGGTTTTGTACTATCATAACTATAAAAGGGTGCGGCGCATTTTGCAAGCCCCGCCCGGGAAAGGAGCCCCATCCCCATGGAACAGCAACCGCTGGTGAGCATCATCGTGCCGGTGTACAACGCCAAAAATCACATTGCCCGGTGCATCGAGAGCATTCGCCGCCAGACCTACCAGAACCTGCAGATCATCGTACTCAACGACGGCAGCCAGGACGTAAGCCTGGAGGTCTGCCGCATGTATGCCAAGGTGGACAAGCGGATCCTGCTGGTGGACAAGGCCAACAGCGGGGTATCCGCCACCCGCAATCTGGGGCTGAAACTGGCCGAGGGCAAATACCTGCAATTTGCCGACAGCGATGATTACCTGGACCCCAACGCCACCGCCCTGCTGGTGAACAAGGCGGAGCGGTACGACGCGGATATGGTGATTGCCCACTATCACCGGGTGGAAACGGTCAGGCTGTTCGCCCTGCCGGGCCAGACGCCCGCCACCCGGGAGATCACCACCACCTTCGGATTCCTGGAGGAAGGCCCGCTGAACAAGCTGCAGTTTGCCCGTCATCTGATGGAGGAACCGGCCAGCTTCTACTATGGGGTCATGTGGAACAAGCTGTACCGGCGGGAACTGGTGCAGGCCCACGACATCCAGTGCAGCGAGGAACTGGAGTGGAGCGAGGATCTTCTGTTCAACCTGGAATACATCCGCTACGCCGAGCGGTTCTATGCCCTGGCCACCCCCATCTACTACTATGTGCAGAACCCGGAAAGCATCTGCCATTCCCGGCTGAATATCCGCAATATGGTCACCACCCGCACCGCCCTGTTCACCTACTACAAGGATCTGTATGAGTCCCTGGGCCTGTATGAGGAGAACAAACTGCAGATCTACAAGTACCTGGTTTCGGGGGCCGAGAGCCCCCGGGATGCCCGGGTAACCACCATCGTGAACAATCCCCCCGAGAAAAAGGAGAAAAAATCGTGATCCGTCAGCAGCTTGCCTGGTTCGATCCGGCGCGCATCGGCCGATCCGGCCAGTGTTTCCGGTTTGCGCCGCTGCCGGAAGGCGGCTGGGGCCTGACCGCACTGGGGCGGCGTCTCTGCATCCGGCCGGACGGGGACGGCTTTCTGTTCGACTGCACGCCGGAGGAATGGGAGACGGTCTGGTACCCCTACTTTGACCTGGATACCGACTACGAGGCTTTTGCCGCCGCGGTCAATCCCCGGGACGCCTACATGACCGCCGCCGTGGCCTGTGCCGCCGGGGTACGCATCCTGCGCCAGGATCCCTGGGAGACCACCGTGGCCTTTATCCTGTCCCAGCAGAGCAACATTCCCCGTATCACCCGCAACCTGGAGGCGGTCTGCCGGGCCTATGGTGCGCCCTTTGCCGACCGGGAAGGGAATACCTGGTACGACATTCCCACCCCTGCCGCCCTGGCCGCCGCCTCGGAAACGGAACTGCGGGCGCTGGGGCTGGGCTACCGGGCCCCCTATCTGCGGGCGGCCGCCGCCCGTGTTGCCGCCGGTGATCCCGATCCGGCAGCTTTGGCGGCTCTGCCCTACAAGAAAGCCCACGCCGCCCTGCTCACCCTGCCCGGGGTGGGGGTCAAGGTGGCCGATTGCATCTGCCTGTTCGGCCTGCACAAGCTGGACGCCTTTCCCATCGACACCCACATCCGCCAGATGCTCGAAGCCCACTACAAACGGGGCTTCCCCATGCGTCGGTACAAGGGATTCGCGGGGGTGCTGCAGCAGTACGCCTTTTACTATGAATTGTACGGAGGAAAATCATGACCCGTCCCAGCGCCTGGATTTTTGATTTTAACGGCACTTTGGTCTTTGACTCGATCTATCACGAACAAGCCTGGAATCGCTATATGGAGGGCCGTCTGGGCCGTGTGGTGCCCCGTGAGGAGTTCCTGGCCCATGTGCACGGCCGCACCAACCGGGATATTCTGACCTACCTGCTGGGCCGCTGCCCTACACAGGCGGAGGCGGACGCGGAGGGCGAGGCCAAGGAGGAACTGTACCGGCAGCTCTGCCGCGGGGCCGGGCCCGCCTACCGGCTGGTGGAGGGCGCCGCCGCGCTGCTGGATCGTCTGGCGGCGGAGAACATCCCCTTTGCCATCGCCACCAGCTCCACCCGGCCCAACGTGGAGTTCTACTTTGAACAGCTGGGGCTGGCCCGGTGGTTTACGCCGGAACGGGTGATCTTTGCCGGGCTGGACATGCCCGGTAAGCCGGATCCGGCCATCTACCGCCTGGCCATGCAGCGGCTGGGGGTGGAGCCGGCCGCCTGCGTGGTGCTGGAGGACGCGCCCGCCGGCGTCCGGTCGGCGCTGGCCGCCGGGGCCGGGCAGGTGGTGGGCATCGGGGAGACCGCCGCGGGCCGGGCCCAGCTGGCGGCGGCATTTCCGGACATCCCGGTCATCGCCGGTTACAGCGACGCCCGGATTGCCCGTCTGCTGGCGGAATAAACAACAGAACAACGCGGCCCCCGCATCGGAAGATTCCGACGCGGGGGCCGCGTTTTGTCGTATCAGGTATCAGAAGAAGAGCAGATATACCAGAATGCACACCAGACCGAAGCCGAACAGCATCAGCCCGAAGGACAGGCTGGAGGTGAAGCTGGGCATCCGGCGGCTGCGGGGTTCATAGGCACAGAAGGCGTCGTCGCTGCGGGGGGTGATGGTGGGGGTAGCCCGCCACATCAGCACGCCGTTGCACAGCGCGATGCACCATTCCATGACGCTGCCCGCCACACGGGCAACCAGCGCGCCCACAAAGGGCAGCACGCCCAGAACCAGCGGCCGGTAGAGCACCTCTTCCAGATCCAGCCAGCGGGGCAGGCGGTTGTGATACTCACCCTTGGCGTACACCACACAGCGAACCACCACCAGATACACCAGCGCGCCGATCACGATGCTGATGGCCGCGCCCTTCAGGTTGGTCAGGGAGAAGTAGGCGATGGTGTGCGCGGGCCCTTCGCTGGCGAAGAAGTCCTGGCACAGGGCCGCCACCTTGTCCATGGTGTAGTGGGGCAGCACGCCCAGCACCAGTATGGGCAGCGCGCTTACCGCCACCACCACGGTGGCCAGCTTGCTCATGTAATGGCCGTTCAGCGCGTCAAACTCCGCCTGACGGGTGGGGTGCTTCATCACGAACAGGGTCACGAACAGCTTGGTCATGTAGGCCACGGTCAGACCGCCCGAAATCAGGAAGATCCACTCGATGGCCTGGAACAGCCCGGCGCTCTGGCCGGCGGTTTCCAGTACCTCAATGTACTCCACGATGCTCTCGTGCAGCAGGGTCTTGCTGATGTAGCCGCTGAAGCCCGGCACACCGCCGATACCCAGCGCCCCCAGCAGAAAAGCGGCCGTCAGCACCGGCTTGCCGCGGCCAAAGCCGCGCACCTCGTTCAGGCGTACCTCGTGCAGGTTCATGACCACCACACCGGCCACCAGGAACAGGCACAGCTTGATCAGCGAGTGGTTCATCACATGCAGCACGCTGCCCCAAACCGCCAGGCCGTTTTCTTCACCCAGCAGGCCCTGCATACCGGCGCCCACCAGGATAAAGCCGATCTGGCTCATGGACGAATAGGCCAGGGTGCGCTTGAGTTCGGTGCTGAACAGCGCCAGCAGAGCGCCCACAGCCATGGTGGCCACCGCGAACAGCAGCACCGCCAGGCCCCAGCCCGCGTCATGCAGGAACAGCTGGCCGCTCAGGGCAAACAGCCCGAAGATACCCGCCTTGGTGATGATGCCGCTCAGCAGGGCGGTGGCGGGGGTAGGGGCCTCGGTATAGGCGCCCGGCAGCCAGGTGTGTACCAGGAACACGCAGGACTTGGCGGCAAAACCGCCCGCCGTGAAGGCGCCGGCCAGGTACAGCAGCCGCTTGTCGGATACAGCGGCGGCCGCGGCGGCCAGCTCGCTGATGGTCAGGGTGCCCAGCTGCTGGTACAGCAGGAACAGGCCCATCAGGGTGGACAGACCGCCCAGGATCGCAAAGGCCAGGTAGCTGTCCGCCGCCTTGATGGCAGCGGGGGTCTCGCTCTGAGCCACCAGCACCCAGCTGGACAGGCTCATGATCTCAAAGAACACCAGGGTGGTGTACAGATCCGCAGAGAGGAACACGCCCAGGGTGCTGCCCAGGGTAAACATCAAAAACAGGTAATACCGGTTGTTCCTGGCTTTTCCGGCCAGGTACTCGGGGGTGAACAGGGTGGTCATCACCCAGAGGAACCCGGCCAGGCAGCAGAGCACCAGGCGCAACCCGTCCAGCTGGAAGCTGAGCCCCAGGCCCAGCACGCCGGGCAGGCTCAGCGCACCGCCCACGCACTGGCTCAGAGCCAGGCAGCCCACAAAGACCAGCGCGCTGCTCAGCTGGGCCAGCCGGTCAGCGGCCACACAGCCGCCGCGGCCTATCGCCCAGCAGACGATGCCCGCCGCAAAGGGGAACAGCACCAGAAAGAAGCACAGGATCGCAAACATATTGCTCATAACAGCGCCTCCTCCTTTCTTACACAAGGCCCGCGGCCACGCGGGTCAGAACAGAATACAGCCAATCGGCGCCCAGGCCCAGGGCCAGCACCAGTACGCAGAGCACCAGCAGGCTGGCAACCATCCGCCAGCCCGGATCGGTGACCGAAACAGCCCAATCCGGTTCCTGATGGCCCTTGCGGGGGAAGAACGCGGGCACCACCACACCCATCT
Source organism: uncultured Gemmiger sp. (assembly GCA_944386225.1). Lineage (GTDB taxonomy): Bacteria > Bacillota > Clostridia > Oscillospirales > Ruminococcaceae > Gemmiger_A. The sequence goes on along the minus strand of CALXAH010000040.1, from coordinate 9,868 downwards.
GATACAGGCCGGTGAGCAGCGCACTGATCATCAGCGCCGCCACGCCTGCCCAGGCCAGCGGGTTGTTGTACGAGGCCGCATGGCTGGCGATCGCCCACTTGCTGGCAAAGCCGGGCAGGATGGGAATACCGATCAGCGCCATGCTGGCAAAGGTGAATACCCCGAAGGTAATGGGCATCCGCTTGCCCAGACCCTCGTACTCAAAGATGTACTCCTTGTGATGGGTCTGGCAGAGCAGCGCGCCCGCGCAGAAGAACAGGATGATCTTGACGAAGCTGTGCACCACCATATGGCAGAGCGCCGCGGCCAGGCCGCCGGGGCTCATCAGGGTGGCGCCGAACAGGATGTAGGACAGGTTGCTCACGGTGGAGTAGGCCAGCCGGCGCTTCATGTGCTGCATCCGCAGGGCCATGGCGCTGCCGTACACGATGGTGATCGCCGCAAAGACCATTACCAGATCCTGGGCCCAGCTGCCCTGCAGCAGACCGGTGCCGTAGCTGTAGTAGGTCAGGCGCAGGATCGCAAACACGCCCGCGTTGACCACCGCCACCGCATGCAGCAGGGCGGTAACCGGGGTGGGGGCCACACCGGCGCTGGGCAGCCAGCCGTGCAGCGGCCAGATCGCCGCCTTGACGCCGAAGCCGAAGAAGCCCAGCACAAAGGCGATGCGCAGCGTGTTCTCGTGCCCTACAGACAGAATCTTGGACAGATTGCCGCCCAGCACAAAGTCCAGGCTGCCGTACTGCATCAGGAAGATCATCGAGATAAAGGCCAGCGCGGCGCCGCTCATGGAGTAGGCCAGGTATTTCTTGCCGGCAAAGCGGGCCTGGCCGTTCATCTCGTGCATGACCAGGGGCAGGGTGCACAGGGTCAGCAGTTCGTAGAACAGGTACAGGGTAAAGGCGTTGGCCGCAAAGGCGATGCCCAGCACCACGCCGTAGGTCATGGTAAAGAACGCAAAGAACCGGTTTTCGCCGTGCTCGTGGCGCATGTACTCAAAGCTGTACAGCACCGCCAGCGGCCACAGCACCGCCAGAATGGCGGCAAACACAACGCTCAGGCTGTCCAGACGCAGGGCCAGCTGCACGTTGCCCATGTCCAGCACCACCGCGGTGCCGGAGGGGCGGTTCCACAGCAGCACCGCCACCAGAATGCTGGTGGCACAGCTGAACAGCTGCACGTACACTTCCCGCTGCTTGGTGTTCTGCGCGGGCAGCACGAACATCGCCGCACCGCCCAGGATCGGCAGCAGCACAGGCAGTAAAAGCATAATGGGACTCATCTCTGTGCCACCTCCTTACAGAATTGCGGCGGCAAACCCGCCGATCAGGGAAACAAGGCCGGTGGGCCATAGGCCCAGCACCACCAGCGCCGCGGCCAGAACCGCCAGCGGCAGTTTCATGGCCCAGCCGGGCTTGGCGGCCAGTTCTTCTTCCTGGAACGCAGCGCCCGGGAAGAAGGCGTCCCGCACAATGCCCAGCAGGTAACCGGCGGTGAGCAGCGCGCTGATCAGCAGCACGCCCGCGCCCAGGGAGCCGCCCAGCACGCCCAGCTGGGTCAGGCCGCCCTCGGCCAGATACCACTTGCTCACAAAGCCGCCCAGCGGGGGAATACCCACCAGGGACAGCCCCGCCAGCGCAAAGCACCACATCACCCAGGGCATCTGACGGCCAATGCCCTTGAAGTCGGGCACGCGGGTGCGATGGGTGTAGTGGATCAGGGCGCCGGCGCAGAGGAACAGGCACACCTTGGCCAGCGCGTGGAACACCACCTGCAGCAGCGCGCCGGTCAGGCCCGCCTCGCAGAACAAAAACAAACCAAACAGCACGTAGCTTACCTGGCTCACGGTGGAGTAGGCCAGCCGGCGCTTGAGCAGCTGCTCTTTATAAGCCAGCATACTGCCCATGAACACGGTGCACAGCGCCAGCACCAGCAGGGTGGTCTGCACCCAGGTGCCCCGCAGGAAAGACGCGCCGAACACGTAGTAGGCCACGCGGATGATGCCCAGCACGCCGCCCTTGGTGATCACGCCGCTCAGCACCGCCGAAGCCGGGGCCGGGGCCTCCGGATGGGCGATGGGCAGCCAGGCGTGCAGGGGCAGCAGACCGGCTTTGCCCGCAAAGCCCAGCAGCATGCAGAAGGCCGCCGCCAGGGCCAGGCCGGTGTGGCTGCTCAGCGCCAGGAAGTTCAGGCTGCCGCCGGGCACAAAGTCCAGCGTGGAGCAGAACCGGTCGGCAAACACAAAGCCGAACAGAGCCAGGCAGGCGCCCAGCAGCGAGTAGCCCAGGTACTTGAACGCCGCGCGCCGCGCCTTGTCGGTGCCCTCGTGCAGAACCAGAGGCATGCTCAGGAAGGTCATCAGTTCGTAGAACAGGTAGAAGGTGAACAGGTTCGCCGAGAAGGCCAGGCCTTCCAGGGCAAACAGGGTCAGCAGGTAGAAGATGTGGTACCGGCGGGGAGGCTCGTCCCCGCTCAGATACTCAAACCCGAAGATTCCCGCCGCGGCAAACATGGCCGCGGTGATCACCGCAAAAAATTTGCCCATCCCGTCCGCCAGCAGGGCAAACTCAAAGCCGCCCACCGTGAACAGAACCAGGGTGCCGCTGCATTTCCAGGCGGCCAGCGCGGTGCAGACAAGCTCCACCGCGAACAGCGCGCCCAGCAGCTGCGCACGCTCCCGTGCCGCCCGCATAAACGGCACGAAGCAGGCCCCCACCAGCGGCAGCAGGATGGGGATCAGCAGATACCAGGTCATCATGCACAAACCCCCTCTCTCACAGCAGCGCCAACCCGGCGCTGATCACGCTTACAACCGGACGGTAGCACACACCCAGCAGGATCACGCCGGCGCCCAGCACCAGGATGCTCACCGCCAGGGCGGGATCAGCCCGGCGCACCTTGGGCTCGATGCCGATCTCCTGGCAGGTGCTGCCGGAAGACCAGATCTGTACGATCGCCGGAATGTAGTACATGGCGTTGAGCACGCTGCTCACCGCCAGCACCGCCAGCGCGGTTATGGTCTGCCAGGCGGCCAGGGTAGCGCCCTGGGCCAGATACAGCTTGGTCACAAAGCCGGCCAGCAGGGGAATGCCCACCATGGACAGGCCGCCCACGGTAAAGCCGATGCCCGCCAGCTTGCAGCGGCGGCCGGCCCCGCGCAGGTAATACCACTTCTTTTCGTGGCCGGCGGTGGAGCTCAGCGCGCCCACCGACACGAACAGCAGGGGCTTGGTAAAGGCGTGGGCGATGATCTGGAACACAGCCGCCACAACGCCGGCTTCAATGCCCAGGCCCAGGCCCAGGTAGATGTAACCGATCTGGGCCACCGAGGAATAGGCAACCATCCGCTTGGAATGGCCTTCCTGCAGGGCCTTGACGCTGCCCATAATCATGGCCAGCGCGCCCAGAACAAACAGCACGTTGGTGACCTTCAGGCTGCGCACCTCGCTGATGTTGAACACCCGGTAGAAGATCTTGATCAGCAGCACGATGTAGCCCTTCAGCACCAGGCCGGACAGGATCGCGCTGGACGCGGTGGTGGAACTTCCGTGGGCGTCCGGCAGCCAGCTGTGGAAGGGGAACAGGGCGCTCTTGATGGCCAGGCCCAACACCATCAGACCCACCAGCACGGTCAGGGGCTCGTTGTACAGGCCGCCCACAAACAGGCTGTGGATGCTCTCGCCCAGCTGGGGCATGAGCAGATGGCCGGTAATGGAATACAGCAGCGCCAGGCTGATCAGGAACAGACCGCTGCCCAGCAGGCTCATCACCAGGTAGCGCATGGTGGCCACCAGAGTCTGGTTGTTGTCCTTGGCCATAACGATGGCGCAGGCGGCGATGGTGTTGATCTCGATGAACACGTAGCCGGTGAAGATGTCGTTGGTGTACAGCATGCTCAGCAGGCTGGCCAGCAGCATATCCATCATCACGAAGTACAGGTTCTGTTTGCCGGGCAGGATGTCCTCAAAAATATCCTGCAAACCGCCCAGCAGGCTGCAGGCCATCACGATGCAGAACACCAGCGCCAGCCCCGCTTCCAGCGGGCCGGCCCGCAGCTCGTTGCCCCAGGGAGAGGGAAACTTGCCCATGGCGTACACAAAGTAGGTATTCTGGCTGGCAGTCGCGTACAGCAGCCAGGCGCTGGCAGCGCCGACCACGGTCAGAACGGTGATCGAGATGCGCATTGCCCATTTGCCGCTGTGCAGGATGCTGGTGGTGATACCCGCCAGCATTGCCAGGAAAATGCACAGAAAAGGCAGATTTTCGTAAAAAGGCCGCATCCTCACACCTCCTCTCGCTTGGCCAGGATGATGATTTCATCCAGGTTCAGGGTATGGTATTTCTTGTACAGCCGCTGGGTCAGCGCCAGGCTGAACGCCGTGACGCTCACGCCCACCACGATGCCGGTCAGCACCAGGCCGGTGGGCAGCGGGTTGATGTAGGTCTCCATCTGGACAGGCACGGAGGGGTCGGCCACAATGGGGGCCACCCGGCCGTCGATGAAGCCGAAGCTGGTCAGAAACAGGTAGACCGAGCTGTCCATGATGTTCAGACCGATGATCTTCTTGATCAGGTTCTTGTGCAGCAGCAGGCTGATGAACCCGATGCCGAACAGAATAATGGCAAATACCTGGTAGTAGTCGCCGGACCAGGTGGCGATCGCGTTGCTCATGTTACAGTTCCCCCTTGCTGAAGAATGCGTAGAAGGCGTACATGGTGCAAGCCACTTCCAGGCCCACCGCCACGTTGATGGGCATAATGACGCCGGCGCTGAAGATCATGCCCGGGATACCGGTGCCGATGATGCTGTGCAGGTCGTTGGCGCCGGTAAAGAAGACATAGATCATGGTGAAACCGTAGAAGTACAGCGCGGCCACCTTGATGATGTGGTACACATGCTCGCTCATGAAGCGGCGCACCTTTTCCAGGCCGAAGGCGTTCTCAAACAGGATCAGGCCCGCGCCCAGGATGGCGCCGCCGGAGAAGCCGCCGCCCGGGGACAGATGGCCGTTCAGCAGCACGTACACGCCGAACAGAAGGATCACCGGCATCAGCATGCGCACCACGCTGCGCAGCACGGTGGTGTTTTCTTCACTTTCGATCTCGGCGTCCTCGGCCCGTTCGGCCAGGTCGTAGGCGGTGGTGTTCTTTTCGTCCTTGCGCAGCAGGATCATCACGCAGGTGGCCGCCAGGAACAGCACGCAGCTCTCGCCGAAGGTATCAAAACCACGGTACACCAGGATGATGTTGCTGATCAGGTTGGTGGCGCCCACCTCTTCGATGCCTTTTTCCACATAGCGCTCCATGACCTCGTTCTCGGTGGGGTTGCCCGCGCCGCCGAAGGTGGGCAGGAACAGCACCGTCAGCAGCAGGGTGCCGGTGAACACCAGGCACATCACCGCCGAAAAGGCATGGTACAGACGCAGTTCGTTTTTCTCGCTGAGCACCCGGTGCACAAAACCGGGCAGGTGCGGCCTTGCGGCGCGCTTTTCTTCCGGGGTCACCACAGGCTCATCGTTCTCGACGCCATTGACCCACGCGGCAAACTGCCGCCATTGCTCCTTAATGTTTTTCGTCATGGCCTTTATCGAACCTCGTTCCTTTCAAAGCATGGATGGTCTTGAGGGTCAGCAGGAACAGCACGGTGTCCACGCCGGCGCCCACGGCAGCCTCGGTGATGGCCAGGTCCGGCGCCTGCAGCAGCAGCCAGATCATGCTCATCATCAGGCTGAACGCCATGAAGATCAGCAGAGTGTTCAGCAGATTCTTGGCCAGCGAGGCGCTCACGGCGCAGACCACCAGGCCAATCAGCAACAGAATGGTAAACAGTTCCATGGTCATTCCACCTCGCATTCTTCCATCACGTATTCGTCGGTCAGAACCTCCACCTTGGTGGTGCGGTGGGTGGCCACCGGGCCGGTCAGCCACAAAAAGGCCAGGATGCAGGCCAGTTTCAGGGTGACCCACACCGACCAGAACAGAATGGCCAGACCCAGCATCACCAGCAGGCTGCCCAGGGTATCGCACAAAGCGGAGGCGTGCATACGGTTCAGCACATAGCGGAACCGGTAAACGCCGATCAGCGAAATGCAGAAGACCACCAGGCCCAGGCAGACCAGAACGGAACCCACAACAGCGCGTGCCAGCATCATTTCGCCTCGCCTCCTTCCGAATCACGCTTCTCTTTCAGATGGCGCAGACGGCCCTTGGCCCGCAGGGTGACCACCCGGCAGAGCACCAGCACCGCCAGGAAGTTCAGCAGCGCGTAAATCAGGGCAATGTCCAGGATGTAGCTTTCCTGCAGCGCAAAGGCCATGATGCAGATGGCGCTGATGGTCAGGGTGCCCACCACGTTCACCGCCACCACACGGTCGGTGAACCGGCGGCCGCGCACACCGTATACCAGGCAGCACAGGATCAGCACGCCGATCAGCACCAGCGCGCCCGCGCACAGATGGTACAGAAAAGGAAATGCTTCAATCATTTGATCAACTCCTTTTCAATCTTTTCCAGCCGGGGCAGGAACGGTCCATCCTTGGCGCCGGCGGCGAAATTTTCATTCAGCGCATGGACACACAGGGTGGAATCGTACATTCCCACCGTAATGGTGCCCGGGGTAATGGTGATCGAGTTTGCGAGCATGGTCTTGCAGACGTCGGTCTCCAGCTTGCAGTCAAAAAATACCAGCTGGGGATTCAGTTCCTTCAGGCTGGGGCTCAGAATCACCCGCATCACGTCCAGATTTGCCTTGATGATCTCCTTGAACAACAGTGCGAAATACGCCAGCAGCTTGCCGCTCAGCCGCAGCACCAGCGTCTCGTACCGTACACTCCACCCGCAGAACCGGATCGCAAAGGTGCTCAGCAGCAGGCTGAGCACAATCCCGATCAACACCAGTTCCAGGGTGACACGGCCGTTCAGGATCAGCCACAAGGCAAACAGTCCAATCGTAAACATGCAACGATGCCTCCCGTCCTTCTCAATACTTGATGTCCTTTGTCGGAAAAGCATTTCCGGCAGACAAAAATCACACTAATGCTACTCTTTTGTTCACAAAAAGTCAACAAATGAAAACAGCGCCGGACGCAGAAAACTACTCGCCGGCGCTGCAAAAAATCGTCAAAATTGTCTATAACGCTGTGTTTATCAGCCTTCTAACGGACGGCAGCGGTCCGCCAGCCAGGCCCGTTCCTCCTCGTCCAGCAGGGGGGAAAGATCCTCCAGCACGGTCCGGTGGTAGGCGTTCAGCCAGGCAAGTTCCTCCCGGGTGAGCAGATCGGGCAGGATGGCCTCCCGGCCGATGGGGCAGCGGGTCAGCGGCTCAAACCCGCAGAACTCCCCGTATTCGGTGCGCATGCGGGAAACGCAGAGCAGCTCGTTCTCGATCCGGATGCCCATTACATCGGTCTCGTAGTAGCCGGGCTCGTCGGTCACCACCATGCCCGGGGTGATCGCCTTGCGGTCGGCCTGGTTCATCCGGGGCGGGGTCTCGTGCACGCCGCCCACAAAGCCTACGCCGTGGCCGGTGCCGCAGCGGTAGTCCAGCCCCTCGGCCCACAGCGGGCGGCGGGCGGCCAGATCCAGGTTGCCGCCGGTGCTGCCCATCGGGAACACCAGCATGGCCAGGTCAATGTGCCCCTTGAGCACCAGGGTGTACATCCGCTTTTCCGCGTCGGTCAGTTCGCCCAGCGCGTAGGTGCGGGTGATGTCGGTGGTGCCGTCCATATACTGGCCGCCGCAGTCCACCAGCAGGAAACCGTGATTCGCCAGCGGGCTGCAGGCGCCCGGCTCGGCGTGGTAATGCATCATGGCCGCGTTGGCGCCGCAGGCCGCGATGGCGGAGAAGCTCTCCTCCAGGTACCCCTCGCCCTTGCGGCGGCACTCGATCAGAATGCTCTCCACATCGGATTCGTACAGGGTCTCGCCCGCCGCACGGCGGCGCTCCAGTTCCCGCTCGAACCGCACCATGGCCGCGCCGTCCTTTTTGTGGCTGGCACGGATGCAGGCGATTTCGGTCTCGTTCTTCACCGCCTTGATCTCCTGCACCGGATCGGCGCCCTCCTGCACGGTTACGGCGCTGTTGGCCTCCAGCAGCCGCCAGAACCGCCAGTTCAGGCTTTCCGGCTCCGCCCGCAGCACCAGAGGCGCCTGCACCTGAGCCAGGAATTCCTCCACCTGGTCATACTCCCGCAGTTCTACACCGTTCCCGGCCAGATAGCTGCGCACCGTTTCATCGGCACGGCTGCTGTCCAGGAACACCACCGCACGGCCCTGATCCACCCAGCACCAGGCCAGGGCGAAGGGGGTGCAGTCCAGATCCCAGGCCCGCAGGTTCAGCAGCCAGGCCACGCTGTCCAGACGGCCCAGCAGCATCCCGTCGGCCTTTTCCTTGTCCAGGGCCTCGCGCAGTTTGGCCAGCTTTTCCGCAGCGGTCAGCCCGGCCAGTTCGCGGCCCAGCACAAAACAGGGGGTGGCGGGCATCGGCGGACGTTCCGGCCAGCAGCGGCCGGGCAGGTCAACGTCCTGCACCTGTACGCCCTGCTTTTCCAGGGCCTTCTGCAAACGGCGCACCTGGGCGGTGGGGGTTACGGCGCCGTCCAGCACCAGTACGTCCCCCTTGCTCAGCGCCCGGCACAGATATTCCTCCACGGTGGGCACGCCGGGCAGACCCATGCGCTGCAGCTCGATGCCGCTGCCTTCCAGCTGATGCTCCGCCTGTACAAAATACCGGCCGTCCACCCACAGGGCCGCGCCGGTCATGGTCACCACCAGGGTGCCCACGCTGCCGGTGAACCCGGAAAAATACCGCCGGGCCGCCCAGTGATCGGGCAGATATTCACTGGCATGGGGGTCGCTGGAGGGGATCAGGCACCCCGCCGCGCCCACGGCTTCCATTTCGGCCCGCAGCCGGGCCAGACGTTCCTTCGTTTCCATAAATCACAAACACCTCCGCTTTGCAGCTACTGCCGGTATAGTAGCACATCCCGGCCCGGTAGTAAAGCGTCTGTTTGACCTCTTGACAAAAGCGATATAATAGGTATAGTTTATTCCTATTTAATATGCAAAGGTGGATGTACCATGACCAAGATTGATATTTTTTCCGGCTTTCTGGGCGCAGGCAAGACCACGCTGATCAAAAAACTGATCGCGGAGGCCTTTGCCGGCCAGAAGCTGGTGCTGATTGAAAACGAATTCGGCGAAATCGGGATCGACGGCGGCTTTCTGAAAGAGGCCGGCATCCAGATCACCGAGATGAACTCCGGCTGCATCTGCTGCAGCCTGGTGGGCGATTTCCGCACCGCGCTGGAAAAGGTGGTGGAAACCTACCATCCCGACCGCATTCTGATCGAGCCCTCCGGTGTGGGCAAGCTCAGCGATGTGACCCGGGCCGTGCAGGGTGTGGCCGATCATCTGGACGTGCAGCTGAACGCCTTCGTCACGGTGGCCGACGTGAACAAGGTCAAGATGTATATGAAGAACTTCGGCGAGTTCTACAACGACCAGATCGAGCATGCGGGCGCCATTCTGCTGAGCCGCACCGGCGCGGCCGACCCGGCCAAGGTGGAGGCGGCCGCCGCCCTGCTGCGGGAGAAGAACCCGAACGCCACCATCGTGACCACCGACTGGGATCAGCTTACCGGCACCCAGATTCTGGAGGCCATGGAGGGCCGGCCCAGCCTGACCCAGCAGCTGCTGGAGCAGGTGGAGCATGAGCATCACCATGAGCACCACCACGATCATGACGAGGAGTGCTGCTGCGGCCACGACCACGAGCACGAGCATCATCACCGCGACCATGACGAGGAATGCTGCTGCGGCCACGACCACGAGCACGAGCATCATCACCACGACCATGACGAGGAATGCT
>CALXAH010000039.1 GCA_944386225.1 uncultured Gemmiger sp. | reverse complement strand
CAATACAGCCGGGAGGACATCATCCAGTGGATCTCCCGCTTCAAGGGCGGCGACCCCAGCGACAAGGCCTACCAGCGGCAGATCATCGACACCTTCCTCAACTCCATCTATGTATTTGACGACAAGCTGATATTCACCTATAATTACAAAAAAGGTTCGCAAACCGTGAGCTTGGATGAAGTTTTTGCAGCCTTCGGTTCGGATTCGCGGGCTGGCGCTTCACCAGCAAAACACCCGGACGCATCTGCGTCCGGGTGTTTTGTTTTGTCAAAATACGGCGGTCCTTTCGGGGAACGGGCGGGCATCCTCGCAGATCGGCCCACTGGCCCGCGGGGTGCAGAAAACCGTTTTCGTTGCGTTTCTTGGAAAAGGCGGATCCCGTCCAGACCGGGGATCCGAACCGCCAGGCCCCAGGGACGTGTATACGCTATCGGGAAAAACTGCGCGTCATTTGGCTGCAGGCCGGTCGGATCTTTCGGAATCCCCGTTCAGCCGCTGCGTTTTCGGAAGAACCCCAATCACTTACAGCCTCCCCCCTTGCGGTTGCCGCCGCAAGGGGGGATTTTTGTACATCAAAAAGGTTAAATTCTGAAAATAAATTGTTGATTCATAAAGAAAGTGATACATTATGACGGAAAATTGACGTTGTGCAACAAGAAATATGGGAAAGTTTTACAACGAAATTAAACAAAATGCTTTATTTGTACAATAAAAAGGTATATCATAAAAAAAGAGGATAAGAGTATCCTGCTTGGAAAAGGAAAGGAGTTGACCCCACCCATGAAACGACATCGAGGTATACACCGGCTGCTCTGTCTGCTGGTTTGCCTGACCCTGCTGGCCGGTGCGCTGCCCGCCCCGGTTCTGGCAGAGGAAATCTGCACCCTGACCGAGGGATGCACCCTGCCGGCAGGCCACGAGGGCGATTGTGTGCCCGCCGCCGGGGAGCCCGCGCCGGAGACGGCACCCGCCGAAAGCGGGCCCGTTATCCAGGCCGACCCGGCGCCCCTGAATGAAGAACCCGCCCCGGTGAACGAGCCGGCCGCACCGCAGGTGGGGGATACCATCGAGATCGGCGGCATTTCCTACAAAATCACGAAATTGCCTTCCGGTGACAACAACGGCACCCTGACCCTGACCAACGGCAAGAGCGTTTCCGGCGAGATCGTGCTGGCCGATGGGATGGAGTACGCCGGGGGCAAGTATGATCTGACCGAGATCGCCTATGGTGCATTCATGGGCAACACCGCCCTTACAGGGGTGGATCTGGCCGGCACCAGTGTGAAGAAGCTGCTGGGAAACAGCTTCCGGAACTGCAGCGCCCTGGCGAAGGTGGTGCTGCCGGATACAGGCAGCCTGCGTATCGAGAACGGCGCCTTTGTGGGCTGCAGCGCCCTGACAGCTTTGCAGCTGCCCACCGTGACGCTGGTGCAGTCGCCCTTCAGCGGCGCGGGCATCCAGAACCTGGTCATCCGGAATATCCAGGGCACCGCGCCCATGAACTGCTTCAGCGGCCTGTCCGAGGGGCTGAAGGTGACCATCACCGGCTCGCTGAGCAGCAGCGCGCTGCGCAAGGACTCCTTTGGCAGCACCAAAAAGGTGACCCTGTACCTGCCCACCCAGTCGCTGGTGGACAGCTACACCACCCTGTTCAGCGGCAAGGACGTGACCGTCAAGCTGCTGGGCGGTGAGGAAGAGGCCGTCGCGGCGGTGACCGACAGCACCGGCGCGGTGAGCGGCTACGGTACCCTGAAAGCCGCCATCGAGGCCATCAACGCTTCTGACGATCCGGGCCCGTTCCGTGTATCGGTGAACGGCGGCCAGAGCATGCTGGCCTGGGAGGGGGATGTGGCCCCCAACAAACCCACCGAATTCAATTTCAACAACGGCAATGTGGATCTGCCCGATACCCTGACCCTGCAGGCCCCGCTGACCCTGCGGAACGTGAACAACTTCAACAGTGAGGACGCGCTCTGCACCGTGACCGCCGGGGACCATGCCTTCCGGGTGGTGGACGGCGGCAGCTTCGGCTTTGCCGCCATCAGCGGCAGCAACCTGACCTTTGAAGGGGTTGCACCCGGCGGAAAGAGCCTTGGCCAGCAGGTTCAGCTGACCGGTACCGGCGAGAACCCCACCCTGACCTACATCCGCATCGGAAACGATGGTACCTATCACGGTCTGCCCAACATGACCGGTTTTACCAGCCTGGTACTGGACAAGGCCTTTATGGAGGCGGACTGCTACGATCTGCTCACCGGTCAGCTGGCCGACGTGAAGAACGTGACCCTGCAAAACGGCGCGGGCCTGCGGATGGGCGCGCCGGTCACCCTGGAGACCCTGAACGGAAAGGGCATTCTGCGCTTTACCGGTACAGGCCGCCTGACCGTTACCGGCAGCGCCTCCGGCGTCTTTACCCTGCCGGACTACGATGTGAACAAGGGCGGCCCGCTGCCCATTGAGCTGCCCGCGGGCGCCGAGGTCACCCTGCTGGACAGGAACGGCCAGACCATCCCGCTGACCGAGCCGGTCGTCCGGGTGCAGGAACTGAACCGGGGCTTTGCCAGCCTGGCCGAAGCCTTTACCGCCATTGAGATGCACGAGGGCAAGGGCCCCTACACCGTGATCCTGCTGCAGGACGCGGCCTTTACGATGGAGATGGGCCTGCCCGAAAAGGACATGGTGCTGGACGGCGGCGGCTTTACCCTGTCCGCCCCGGAGGGCGCGGTCATAGATTTCTGCGACGATCTGACAGTGTGCAATGTGAAGCTGGAACTGGGCGGCAGCACCCTGCAGTACAAGCCCGCCAACGATGCCAAGCGTACCATCCGGTTTGCGGATACCGTTTCCGGGCAGCTGGGCCGTGTTGTGGACGAGTCCCGGTCCCGCTGGCTGGACATCCGGCTGGAGGGCGGCCTGCCCTTTGAGAAGATCGTGGGCACCACCAGCACCCTGGACACCCGCCTGACCGACCTGATCCTGATCGGTTACGGCACCGAAGAAGCGCCGCTGGATCTGTCCGGCAAGGTGGATAATATTGCCGGCCTGGAGCTGGGCAACAGCTGGATCACTGCCGTGGGCGATGCCACCGCGCTGGGTGTTATCCGGCTGGAAAGCAGCAAGACCGGCGGCGGGCTGATCCTGACCGGTGACACGACCCTGAAAAACCTGTCCCTGTACCCGGATACGCCGTTCCAGCTGCGCCTGCCCGCCGACGCTACCCTGACCATGACCGGCGATTACAGCGCCAATTTCCCGGTGACCCTGTATCCGCAGGGCGACCCCGCGGACGGCCATCTGCTGGTGAAGGTGCCGGCCTCCTACGCCCGCAAGAAGTTCCAGGTGTTCACCATGAAGGGCGGCCCGGAGGGTTCGATCCTCTGGTGGGATAAGGAAAATCTGGAATTTACCGTAAGCTACGCCCCCGAAGCGGCGGCAGGGGATCAGTCGGTCAAGGGCCGGGAGGCCTATACCCGGCTGGAACTGCGCCTGACCGACGGGCAGGGCATTTCCGGTGTGGAGATAAACGGCAAGTTTGCTGCCATCTCCGGCGCGCCCACCGATACCCTCTTTACAGACCAGACCCTGTGGCAGGAGGGGGAGAACACGGTGGTGGTGCATGACATGACCGGCAACACCAGGAAATTTGTCTTTGCCTTTGCCCAGGCGGCCGACTACACCGCTCTGGACAAGGCGATGAAGAGCATACCCGACAATCTGGGCAGCTACACCGACGACAGCGTGAAGAAGCTGAACGCCGCGGTAAACGCGGTGGTGCGCGGTCTGGAGGCCAAATACCAGAGCGAAGTGGACGCCATGGCAAAGGCCATCACCGACGCAGTAGCCGGCCTGACCGCGAAGCCCTCGGGCGGCGGCGGGCAGACCCAGCCCACCCCGGCCCCCACCCCGGCACCGACCCCGGTGCCCACCGCGACCCCGGCCCCCACGCCGCGGCCCACGGCACGGCCCACCGCCACCCCGGCCGTAACGGCGGAGGAGGAAGAAACGGCCGAGCCCACCGAGACCCCCGCCCCCACCGAGACCCCCGCCCCGGAAGCCACCCAGGCCCCGGAGGAGATCCCCGAGGAGGAGACCGCCCAGGCCGCGGCCGGCAGCTGGGCGCTGCTGGACCTGATCCTGGTGATCCTGACGGTAGCCGTCGGCCTGGTGATGCTGGGCATGCGGTTCACCGGACGGGGCGGCCCGCTGCACCTGCTGGGTGTGGTGCCTGCCCTGGTGGCGGTGATCGCGTTCATGATTACCTCCGATCTGAGCCAGCCCATGGCGATCACCGGACGCTGGACCCTGCTGATGGCCGGCCTGGCCGTGGTGCAGCTGGTACTGCTGATCGCAGGCCGCGGGTTCCGCAGCGCGGAGGAATAACGCTGCCCCAAAATCCGCTGAACTTTCCATAGAAAAACGCGCCGCCCGATCCTGGGCGGCGCGTTTTGTGTGATCAGATTTCCAGCGGCAGGTGGGCGGCCCGGTAACGGTTGACGCTGCGCACCCGCAGACGGCCCCCGCAGGGCAGCTGCACCGTCAGGTTGCACCGGCCCACCGACTGGGCAAAGGGGGAGGCGAACAGCCGGAAATTTATGTCCGGCGTGAATACACAGACACAGTGACGGGTAAAGAGGCGGCTGTACTGCACCGTCAGCACCCGGCCGGGGGTACGCACCGCGCCTTCCAGCCGGTAGCCCTCGGCGGAAACCAGCACCGCCGCCGCGCTGAGCACGCAGGGAATGACCAGCAGCCCGGTCACCGCCGGCAGCTGCCACATGGATACCCCCAGCAGCGCCAGGCTGAAGGTCAGACAGGCACCGCTTTTCCAGAAAAACATCGGCGCGGAACGGCCGATCCGGTTTTCGGTGGGGCCGCCGGGCGGCTCAAAGCCCGGCATCAGCGCCTGCAGCAGATCGGTCTGGCCTTTTTTGTATACCAGGATCGGCACGTCGCCCGCCTGGTAGGAACCGGCGGTCAGATACACCGGGTACCGGCGCAGCAGCCGGGCCACCGGGGTCACCCGCACATCGCAGGCGCTGACCGCCGCGGCCAGGATCCGCCGCTCGGTGCGCAGGATAAACCCGCCGTGGCACAGGATCACCCCGCCGCTGCGGGCCACCGTGAACCCCACCGTGCGCAGCAGGCTTACCAGCAGGCTGGCGCCCCACAAAAGAAACACCGCCGTGAACAGCCAGGCAACGCCCGCCGGTACCACCTGTTCCACCAGCTGTTCCAGGCGGGTCAGGTTGTCCCGGATGGGCAGGGTCACCGCCGCGCCCAGCATCTCCTCGGTCTGACGCAGGCTGACCGTCAGCAGCAGCGCCGTGCTGATCACGTTGGCGCTTACCATCACAAAGCTAAGCCGCTGGCCGCCCACCGGCTTGAACAGCGGCGGTTTATGCGGCGGCGGCAGCAGCGCGTCCGCCAGGGCCGTTGCCGCCCGGCGGGGCAGGTACAGGGTGATGGTCTGGCGCACCCGGCAGCCGTACAGGGTAACCCGGGCCGCGCCCAGCAGCTGCAGAAACGGGTTGCGGGTGATCTCCACCACCGCCAGCTCGCTGCGGCGCAGTACCCGCCGCCGGCGCAGGAGCACCCCGCTGTACAGCTCCAGCCGGTCCGGGTACTGGCGCCAGCCGGTGTTCCGCCACAGCACCAGCGACACCGCGGCCAGCGCCAGCAGAATCAGCGCCTCCTGCCGCAGCACCCCGTACAGGCTGGGCAGGTCCCAGCTGATCAGCGCCTGCACCAGCGGTACCAGACAGAAGAACAGGCCCTTTTTCAGCAGGTGCAGCGAATAGACAATGTGATACCGGCCCTGTACCACCGGGGTCTGCGGGGCGGTCACGGGCGGCCTCCCGTCAGGGCGGATTCCAGGCGGCGGGCGTCGTCCGCGTCCAGGCCGGGCAGAATCAGGGTGCCCGCCGGGCTGTGCACCACCACCACGCTGGCGTGCAGCCGGCGCAGCAGCGGCGTTTCCACCCGGGTGACCCCACTGATGAACCGGGTGGGCATACGGCAGCTGGTCTGGAACAGCACCCCGCGGCTTACCGACAATTCCCCGGCCCGCAGCCGTCCCAACAGGCTGCCCAGCCGTACCCGGCAGGTAAGGATCGCCGCGCCGCACCAGCCCAGCAGAAACAGGATCCCCGCCGCCGGGCTTTGCCAGAATACAAAGGGGCTCAGTGCAAGGCCCGGCACGCACCACCAAAGGCCCATAGCCAGCGCACCGGCCGTGCTGCAGCGTATCTCCATGGGGGTGCCTCCTTTCCGGGCCGAACGGCGTTTTATATCAGTATACCGTATTTGGAACAAAAGAACAAATCGAAACGGGGCGCGCTTCTGTTTTGCGGCGCACTATGCTATAATGTACCAGTAACAAAACCGAACGCGGCCACGCAGGCCGCGGCATACCGGGAGGTTTCACATGGATTTTCTGATAGCGGCGATCATGGGCCTGATCGAGGGTATCACCGAATGGCTGCCGGTGAGCAGCACCGGGCACCTGATCCTGACCGAACGCATTTTCCTGTTCAATCAGCCGGAGGAGTTCGTCTCCATGTTCCGGGTGGTGATCCAGCTGGGGGCGATCCTGGCGGTGGTGGTGCTGTTTTTCGGCAAGCTGTGGCCCGTCGGGCGGCGCACCACCCGGGACGGCGAGTTCCTGATGTTCAAGATGCCGGTGCTGCGGCTGTGGGGCCGGGTACTGGTGGGCACCATCCCGGCGCTGGTGCTGGGCCTTTTGCTGGACGACTGGCTGGATGCCCATCTGTACAACTACATCGTGGTGGCGGCAATGCTGATCCTGTACGGCATCTTCTTTATCCTGGTGGAGCGGTTTCCCCGGCCGGTAAAGGTGCGCACCGTGCAGGACATCACCCTGACCCAGGCGCTGATCATCGGGTTCTGGCAGGTGCTGGCCATGATCCCGGGCACCTCCCGCAGCGGGGCCACCATCGTGGGCGGTATGCTGCTGGGGCTGAGCCGGGCCGCCGTGGCCGAGTTCACCTTCTACCTGGCTATCCCGGTGATGGCGGGGGCCAGCTTTTTGAAGGTGCTCAAGTTCCTGCTGGGGGCGGGCAGCTTTACCCTGGTGCAGCTGGGGATCCTGGCGGTGGGCTGCCTGGTGGCCTTCCTGGTCAGCCTGTTTGCCATCCGCTTTTTGATGAACTATGTAAAAAAGCACACCTTTACCGCCTTTGGCTGGTATCGGATCGCCCTGGGCGTGCTGGTGCTGCTGGTAATGTAACCCTTTGCCGCGCCGGATTTGGGAGAAGCCGTGCGCGGCGGATTGTACAAGGAGGAAAAGACCGATGGAAAAAGCAAAGGTATGGTTTACCGACCTGCGGGCGGTGCCGGGCACCAGCCTGCAGGGAAAACTGACCCGGCTGCTGAACGCGGCCGGGTTTGCCCAGCTGGATCTGGAAAAGAAGTTTGTGGCCATCAAGATCAATTTTGGTGAGCCGGGCAACCTGTCCTACCTGCGGGCCAACTGGGCGCGCACGGTGGTGGAGATGGTCAAGGCCAAGGGCGGTATTCCGTTTCTGACCGACTGCAACACTCTGTATGTGGGCCGCCGCAAAAACGCGGTGGAGCATATCGAGACCGCCTGGGAAAACGGATTCGGCCCGCTGGCCGCCGGATGCCCGGTGATCATCGCGGATGGCCTGAAGGGCACCGACGAGGTGGAGGTGCCGGTGGTGGGCGGCGTCTACTGCAAAACCGCCAAGATCGGCCGGGCGGTGATGGACGCGGATGTGGTGATCAACCTGGTTCATTTCAAGGGCCACGAGAGCACCGGGTTCGGCGGCGCGCTGAAAAACCTGGGTATGGGCTGCGGAAGCCGCGCGGGCAAGATGGAACAGCACAACAGCGGCAAGCCCGCGGTGCACACGGACAAGTGCCGGGGCTGCCACGCCTGCACCCGGGTCTGTGCCCAGAGCGCGATCTCCTTTGATGAGAACAACCGTGCCCATATCGACCACGACAAGTGCGTGGGCTGCGGCCGCTGCCTGGGGATGTGCAACTTTGACGCGATCGAAAACGAGAACTGGTGCGCCAACACCGATCTGGTCTGCAAGATCGCCGAGTACGCCAAGGCGGTGGTGGACGGCCGCCCCTGCCTGCACGTGAATTTTGTCATGGATATCAGCCCCTACTGCGACTGCCATCCGGAAAACGATCTGCCGATCCTGCCGGACGTGGGCATTTTTGCCTCGGCCGACCCGGTGGCGGTGGATCAGGCCAGCGTGGATGCCTGCCTGGCGCAAAGCCCGGTGCCCGGCAGCCTGCTCTATGAGCGGGTGAAAGCGCCCGGGTTCAAGGACAAGGGGGATCATTTCACCAACACCACCCCCGAGGTGGAGTGGAAGGCCGGCCTGGCCCACGCCGAAAAGATCGGCCTGGGTACCCGGGAATATGAGGTCACCGTGGTGAAGTAAGCGCGGGGATTTAGCCAATATGGGGGGATAGAACCTATCCCCCCATACCCCCCGGAACACATGGCCGAATATATTCGGCCATAGGGAAAAATAAAAACAGAGGTCTGCCGTAAAACAGCAGGCCTCTGTTTGTTATATGCAGGGACTGTGCGCCGGGTTTTCCACAGAAATTTGATCGGTTGTGGAAAACATGGCCGGGTGTACCGATTATTTTCCGGTAGACCGGTTCACCGCGTTGTACAGCTTGGTGTAACTTTCCAGGCTGTAGGCGGTTTTGCTCAGGGTGACGCCGGCGCTTTCCAGCAGGTCTTTCTGGGAGGCCGGGTCTTCGATCAGCTGGCGGCAGAAGGTATCCAGTTCAGTCCAGTTGCTCCAGAATTTTTCATAGTTGGTCTCGTCCAGGCCGCTGACCCAGTCGGCTACCAGCACCGCCAGGGTGTCCTCGTCGATACCGGCGGCGTAGGTTTCGCTCCATTCCAGCAGCCCGGCGGCCGCGGCGGCGGTTTTCAGGCTTACGCCCGCTTCACCCTGGCCGTAGCCTACGCAGGCGTCCAGCGCGGCGGACAGCTCCGGATAATCCCCGATCACCGGTACCGGGGTAGGGGAGGGCGCGGGTTCGGTAGGCGCAGGGGTGGATACCGGCGCCGGGGTAGGGGTGGCTTCGGCATTCTGGCCGTCGGAATTTTTTCCGCATCCGGCCAGCAGGCTCAGCGCCAGCAGCGCCGCCGTACAAGAGATCCAAATTTGCCGTTTCATTCTGATTCCTGCCTTTCCCGGGCCGTGGCCCGTTGGTTTCAGGGTTGCGCCCCGGGCCTGCTGCTCGTATAATAGAGGCAGCGCCGCAGGGCCTTTACCCTATATATGCGCCAAATCGTCAAAATATTTCAAAATCCCGCAATTTGAAAGGAAGTTGTTATAGATGGCCATTCAATCCCTGTTTGACTACCTGAAAGAAAGCCCCAGCCCCTACCATGCGGTGGCCGCCGCCGCCCGGCGTCTGGAGGCCGCGGGCTTTGCGCCGCTGGCCGAGCACGAGGCATGGAACCTGCAGCCCGGCAAGGGCTACTACGTCACCCGCAACCAGAGCAGCCTGATCGCCTTCCGGCTGCCGGAAGGCCCGCTGGCCGGCTGGCGGATCACCGCCGCCCACGGGGACGCCCCTACATTCTATGTAAAGAACACCGCTCTTGGCAGTGATAAGCAGTACGACCGCTGGGAAGTGGAGGGCTACGGCGGCATGAATTGTGCCACCTGGCAGGATCGCCCCCTGGGCGTGGCCGGGCGGCTGGTGGTGCGCACCGCCGCCGGGGTGGAAAGCCGTCTGGCGGCCAGCGAGCATCCGGTGGCGGTCATCCCCAGCCTGGCCATCCACATGCAGCGGGACGTGAACAAGGGCCACGACTACAACATCCAGCGGGATATGCAGCCCCTGGCCGGTCTGAACGGCAGCGGCTCCGACCTGATCGACGCCCTGGGCGGCGTGGGGGAGGAGGAAACCCTGCTCAGCAGCGATCTGGTGGTGTTCCCCTGGCAGGAGCCGTGCCTGGTGGGGAACGGGCTGTTCATGGCCCCCCGCATTGACGACCAGGCCTGCGCCTGGGCCACCCTGGAGGGTCTGCTCACCGCCGAAGTGCATCCCTTTGCCGGGCAGGTGTACTGCCTGTTCGACAACGAGGAGGTGGGCAGCGGCACCCGGCAGGGCGCGCTGAGCAGCTTTTTGCCCGATGTGCTGACCCGGGCCGGGCAGGCGCTGGGCCTCTCCGACGAGCAGCGCCGCCGGGCCCTGACCGCCTCCTTTGCCCTCAGCGCCGACAACGGCCATGCGGTGCACCCCAATTTCCCGGAAAAATCCGACCCGGAAAACAAGGTCTACCCCAACAAGGGTGTGGTGATCAAGTTCAGCGCCGCCCAGCGGTATACTTCCACCGGCCTGACCATCGGGCTGTTCCGGGCCATCTGCGACGAGGCCGACGTGCCTACCCAGATCTTTGCCAACCGGGCCGATGAACCCGGCGGCAGCACCCTGGGCCACCTGCTGGGCCAGCAGGTGAGCATCCCCATGGTGGACATCGGCATGGCCCAGCTGTCCATGCACTCCGCTGTGGAGACCGCCGGCGCCGACGATCCCCAGTATATGGCCGATGCCTGCCGCGCCTTCTTCAACAGCCGCTTTGCCCCCACCGCCGACGGCAGCTGGGCCCTGTAAAACACCCCGCAACCGCCGGTTGCCTAAACGGATTGTATAGCATTTACAATTTGTATAACGCGTGAACTGTATCTGAATCAACAATCTGTAAAGGCATTACTATTCGTATAGAATGGCGGTATAAAGTCAATAGGGGAGAAGAAAGCCCTGCGTACAGGATTGCATTTCCCTGAGGGCCGGAGTATTCCGGCCCTCGATTTCAGGGGGTATGGGGGGAATGTTATTCCCCCCATATCGGCCAGTAAGGAGCGTGAACCCATTGTCGCAAGTTGTGGGGCGGTTTGCCCCGTCGCCCAGCGGGCGGATGCATCTGGGCAACCTGCTGTGCAGTCTGCTGGCCTGGCTCAGCGCCCGCAGCGCCGGGGGCCGGGTAGTGCTTCGGATCGAGGACCTGGACGCCATGCGCTGCCCCCGTACCTTCGCCGACCTGCTGGAACAGGATCTGTCCTGGCTGGGCCTGGACTGGGACGAGGGCGGCAGCAAAGGCGGCCCTCACGGCCCCTACTACCAGAGCGAACGCAGCGAAATATACAATACGTATTATCAACGTTTAGTAGAGCGCGGGCTGGTCTATCCCTGCTTCTGCAGCCGGGGCCAGCTGCATGCGGCCAGCGCCCCCCACCGTTCGGACGGGCAGGTGGTCTATCCCGGCACCTGCCGCGATCTGACCGCCGGGCAGGTGGCCGAGGCCGCCAGGCGCCGCCCGCCTGCCTGGCGTCTGCGTCTGCCGGAAGAGCTGACCCTCTCCTTTACCGACGGCCACATGGGCCCCGTGACCGAGAACCTGCCCGCCGACTGCGGCGACTTCGTGCTGCGCCGGGCGGACGGGGTGTTCGCCTACCAGCTGGCCGTGGTGGTGGACGACGCACTGATGGGGGTCACCCAGGTGGTGCGGGGCGGCGATCTGCTCTCCAGCACCCCCCGGCAGCTCTGGCTGTATCAGCTGCTGGACCTGCCTGCCCCGACCTTCTGCCACCTGCCGCTGCTGCTGGCGGCGGACGGCCGCCGCCTGAGCAAGCGGGACGGTGACCAGAGCCTGGAAAACCTGCAGGCCCGCTTTACCCCCGAACAGATCATCGGCAAGCTGGCCTATGCTGCCGGTCTGCGCCCGTCGCCCGACCCGGTGCGCGCCGCCGATCTGGTGGACGACTTCTCCTGGGACAAGGTTCCCCGCCAGGATATCTGCCTGCCGGAAGGATTGTTTTAATACAATTCGTATAGTTTTGTATAAATAAAACAAACGGGACGCGCTTTTGCGCGTCCCGTTTTCTCGTATCAGGCCAGAGAAGGTACCTCGTTCAGGTCGGTGTTCAGCAGAACCTCCTTCACGTCCAGCAGGCTCTGGCTGGCCATGGACAGCTGGGTCACACCCAGCTTTACATAGAGAGGGGCGATCTTCGGGTCGGCCGCGGCCCGTCCGCAGACGCACACCGGGATACCCGCCTCTTTGCCCGCCCGGGCGGTCATGGCAATCATCCGCTGGATGGCCAGGCTGTTTGGCTTGTAATACATATCCAGCCGGGAATCCATCCGGTCAACCGCGTGGGTGTACTGGATCAGGTCGTTGGTGCCGATGCTGAAGAAGGCCGCCCCCGCCGCCGCCAGTTCCGGCGCACAGAGCGCCGCCGACGGCACCTCGATCATACAGCCGAACTTCAGATCCTCGTCAAAGGGCAGGCCCCGCATCCGCAGGTTGGCCTTGGCTTTTTCCACCTCGTCCATCGCCATGCGGAAATCCATCACCCCGCCCACCATCGGAAACATCACGTCCATGGGCCCCTTGGCGGCCGCCCGCAGCAGCGCGCACAGCTGATCCTGGAACAGATCCTTCCGTTCCAGGCAGAACCGCAGCCCGCGCAGGCCCAGCGCCGGGTTTTTCTCCGGCAGCATCAGGCCCTCCACCAGCTTGTCGGCGCCCACGTCAAAGGTGCGCACCGTCACCGGCCGCCCCTGTGCCGCCGCCAGGCAGCTGCTGTAGAAATAATACTGCTCCTCCTCGTCGGGAATGGAGCCCTTCATCAGGAAAAATTCGGTGCGCAGCAGGCCGATGCCCTCGGCGCCCTCCGCTACCGCCTGTTCAATACCGCCCGGCTCGCTGCAGTTGCCCTGCAGCGATACAGGGGTACCGTCCCGGGTGATGCAGGGGGTGCCCCGCAGCCCGGCCAGACGGGCCTTTTCCCGGGCCATCTCCTCCCGCTGCCGGCGAACCTGCTGCTGCAGCGTCTCGTCCGGGTCCAGGATCAGCCGGCCTTCCAGCGCGTCCAGCACCGCCTCGTGCCCGTCGCAGTACTTCAAAAATTCTTCGCCCAGCTCGATCACCGCCGGGATGCCCATGGTGCGGGCCACGATCGCCGCGTGACTCTGGGCGCTGCCCTTGCTGGTGGCGATCCCCAGCACCATGCCCCGGTCAACCGAGATAATATCGCTGGGCAGAATGCTCTCCGCTGCCAGGATCATCGGCTCGTCCAGTTCCAGTTTCTGGCGGGGTTTGCCGTCCAGGATCTCCACCACACGGCTGCACACGTCCAGCACGTCCGCGCCCCGCTGCCGCAGATACTCGTCCGGCAGATCCCGGATGCGCCGGGCAAAAATCTGCCCCGCCCGCTCGGTGGCCGCCGCGCTGCCCGCACCCGCCGCTATGTAGTTGCCGATCTCGGTCAGCAGTGCCTGGTCGTCCAGCATCACCAGCTGGAACCGCAGCATATCCCGCTCGTCTCCGTCGGCCTGTTCCATCAGGCCCCGCAGCTCGTCCTTGGCCAGAACCACCGCCGCTTCAAACAACGCCCGCTCCTTGCTGCGGTCGTGGATCAGCCGCCCCAAGCCGCTGACCCCCCGGTCGATGCGCCGCACCGGCCCCATGACCAAGCCTTCCGATACCGTTACGCCTGTGTATTCCCGCATGGATATCCCTCCTCCTCGGGGCGGGCGGAAACCCGCCGTCTGCCGTGTTACTGTCCGGCCTTGCGGCCGGTTCAGTCAGGAAGTTCCGGGCCCTGGATCACCCGGTAAACCGCCGCCGACACAAATTCCGCCGGCTGCAGCGAGGCCAGCGCCCCCTCGGCCCCCGCTTTGCCCTCAAACAGCGGCCACAGCCGCCGGGCAGGCGCCGGATCCCAGGCGTCGATAAACGCCTGTTCCAGTTCCTCCAACGTATAGGCCCGGGCCGGATCCACCCCGGCGGTCAGCGCCGCCAGTTCCAGCGGCGCCAGCGCCCGGTCGGCCTCCGGGCCCAGACGGTTCAGCGCCAGACCTTCGGTCAGCGCCAGGGTGGGCCAGCGGCGCAGCACCGGGCTCAGCACCTCCGCATAGGGGGCCGCGAACGCCCGTTCCGGATCGTCGGCCCGGATGCCGTAGGCCACCCCCCGCAGCCGCCCGAACGCCCGGTAGGCGTCCAGATACCCCAGCGCGATGTTCCGCCGGGCGGTTTCGGGCTCAAACTGCAGGATGCTGCCCAGTTCCCAGAAACTGCGGATCAGGGTGGTGGGCAGGCCCGACCGGTTTTTCCGGGTGATGCCCACCCCGTCCACATCCACCGCCACCAGTTCCTCCGCACCCATGCGGGCCGCCAGGGCGATGGGCATATTGTCGTTGTAGCCCCCGTCGATAAAATCCACCCCGTCGATCTGCCGGGGCCGGAAGGCCGGAAAACAGGCCGCCGATGCCAGCAGATACTGGGCCAGCTGCCCCTGGGGAATCTCTTCCAGCGTCAGCTGGCGGGGTTTCAGCCCCCGCAGCTCCACCGTCACCAGGCCGAACCGGACAGGGGAGGCCCGCAGCGCGTCCTCGTCCAGGATCCGCGCTACAATGCCCTCCAGCGGGGTCACGTCCAGCCCGCCCTGCTCCACAAACTGCCGCAGCATCACCCCCGAGGGATCCGCCGCCCGGTCGCCGGGCAGGGCCATCACGTCGTGGCTGTTGATGGTCAGCCACATGTCCCGGGCCACATCGCTCAGCCCCAGGGCGAACATCGCCCCGTTCAGACACCCCACCGAGGTGCCCGCGATCACGCCGGGCGTCCAGCCCATCTCCTGCAGCGCCTGCCACACCCCTACCTGGTAGCTGCCCCGGGCGCCGCCGCCGGCCAGCACCAGACCCCGTACAGGGGCCTCCTGCCGGGTCATGGGTGCGCCTCCATGCAACAGAATATTTTAATAAGGTGTTGTGTTAGCATATTGAATTGCAACAAGTGTACCATATTTCCCCCGAAAAAGAAAGAGCCAAAGCCGCCGCCCGGACGATCCGGGCTGTTTCCGGGGCCAAAGCTTGTTTTTTCCATTATAGCACACTGTTTTGACAGGTGTGTGTCGGAATCGTTAACCTGCAAAGATTTTCCGTGCCACAGCTGCGCACTGCGGCAAAATGATTGACGCGGCCCGCCGGGTTTGGTATAATTAAGCGTAGCCCGCGCCGCAGCGGGCACCATACAGGGAGCAGTACTCAAGTGGTCGAAGAGGCGTGACTCGAAAGGTTGAGGCTTTCTGGCTGATTTGTCCGCAGGGTTTGGCTTCACACGGGGCTGAATCCGGGGTGTGTATCGAAATTTTTCCCGCTTATCTTGCATCGAAATCTTGCATCGAAATCTTGCATTTTTCCAAAGGGCCCGCAGGGCGGGCCGTCAAAATTGAATAGGGAGCAGTACTCAAGTGGTCGAAGAGGCGTGACTCGAAATCTCGTAGGGTGTTAACAGCACCGCCAGGGTTCAAATCCCTGCTGCTCCGCCAGATGGGGGGCAAGGACGGAATCGTCCTTGCCCCCTGCTTTTTTAGCGAAGAAAGGGGGCGGTGGCCGTGGCACCGGTCACAAAGGAAGAAGCACTGAAGAACGCTTTGGTATCCTCTGCGATGGAAGGCTTTTCCGTTTCGCCGGAAGTGGTGCGCAATTGCCGCCGCCTGTTGAACGGCGAAGTGGATGTGGATACACTGGTCAAAGAACTACTGGAACAAAAGCAGTGAGGGATCACCATGCCGTATACAGTGGACACTGCACAGGATGGGTGCTATGAGGGTACGTCCGTTCTGATCAATAAATTTGATGTGCGGGATGAAGAAGCCCTCTCAAAGATCGAGGCAATGGTGGTACCGGCGAAGGCGGCCATGT
Source organism: uncultured Gemmiger sp. (assembly GCA_944386225.1). Classification (GTDB taxonomy): domain Bacteria; phylum Bacillota; class Clostridia; order Oscillospirales; family Ruminococcaceae; genus Gemmiger_A. The sequence continues at coordinate 768 of CALXAH010000039.1, read as the reverse complement.
GGGAAGCGAATCCCCAGATGGCTACCTTTGATTTTGCTCATTACCGGGCGATTCACCGCTGGCTGTTTTCTGATCTTTACGAGTGGGCAGGGCAGGTGCGCACCATCGACCTGGCAAAGAAAGGAACGACCTTCTGCCCGGCGAAGGACATTGACAGAGTGGCCCACGCTGTCTTTCGGCGGCTGCAAGAACAATCGTATTTCATCGGGTTGCAGAAGCCGGCGTTTGTGAAGCAGCTGACCGACTTTTATCAGCGGACCAATGAACTGCATCCCTTTCGGGAAGGAAACGGAAGAACACAGCGCCTTTTTCTATCACAGCTGTGCCGTCATGCCGGGTATAAGATGGATTTTTCCCGTGTGGACACAGATCTTTTGATGATCGCTACCATACAGGCGGCCCAGGGGACCGACCAACTTTTGCAGCAGGTCATAGAGGACGCTATTCAGCAAGACGAATGAGCACCGCCGCGCGGGGCCGGGGTTTCCGGCTCCGCGCTTTTGCGTTTCACCACCGACTCTCCGGCAGTTCCTCCGGCAGCGCCAAGGCCTTCTCCATCGTGGCGGCGCTGAGCTGCTTCGACCGGGAATCCAGGTGGGCGTAGATATTCGCCGTGGTGGAGATGTCGCTGTGACCCAGCCACTCCTGGATCTGCTTCATGGGCACCCCCTGCTTCAACAGCAGGCTGGCGCAGGAGTGCCCTTACGGTATAATTACGACAAACCGGAAAAGCCCCGTAGGATCAAGGGTTTTGAGGTTTTCAGTCTG
>CALXAH010000038.1 GCA_944386225.1 uncultured Gemmiger sp. | reverse complement strand
CGAGAACGCAACGCCCGCTTCTCGATACCTCCTCTTCCTGACAGCCGCCACGGCAGACGGCGGCCCCAGTAGTCTGCTGATCTCCTTTTGGCACCGGCCCCCGTATGGTGGCCGGTGCTTTTCTATGCAGGGGTGGGGGGCTTTTTGTACACAACGTCCTGCAAAGGGGGGGATAGGAATGGGGAATCCGCGTTACGCAAACGGTACCCTCCGGCGAAAATACAGAGCCAGGTTCAAAGCGATGGAAGGCACATGCGGAATCTGCAAAGGCCGACTGGGTCCCATACACTACGATGAACCGTCAGATCCGCAGCACCCGCTGTCCTTTGTCATCGACGAGATCAAGCCTGTTTCCCGCTGGCGGGAGTTCGGATACGAATCCCCCCGGGCAGCTGCCGAGGACTGGAACAATCTGCAGCCGGCGCACTATTGCTGCAACGCATTCAAAAGCAACCAGATCGCTGGCAAGGGGCAGGTGCTTGCCCCAAAAATTGTGAAGGACGGCGCCTGGTAAAAGCGGGTGGGGAGGGGCCCCCGGGGGTGGGCCTCGGCGACCCCGCGCCGCCAGCGCCGATTTACACACAAGGAAATTTTCAAGGGGAGGCAAAAGGGAGTGAAGCTGAAGAGCGCCACCGCCCGCGGGGACCGCCTCATGCAGTTGAAAACGCTGGCCCGGGTGCTGGCAACCAGCATTGATACATGCGACGATGCCAGGGCGCTGCCAGCCCTGGCAAAGCAGTACCGCGAAACCATGCGGGAAATTTACGAAATTGAGGGGGCGGAGAATCATGGCGACGAAATCGGCGAGATCATCGCGCAGCGTGCAGCTGATGGGAAGCCAGGAGCCGTCCGTAAGGATCGTTCCGCCCTATCAAAGCACGGACGGGATGGATGCGGCCCGGCTGCTGCGTGTGGCCGGGATTTCTCTTGATCCCTGGCAGGCCGACATCCTGGACGACTGGATGGGGCGGGATGCCGGAGGGCGGTGGTCGGCGCCTTCCGGCGGCGGAAGTGTGCCCCGGCAGAACGGAAAGACGCTGCTGATCCAGGGACGATCCGCCGCCGGCATGATTTTCCTGAATGAGAGCGTGATCTACACCTCTCATTTGCAGAAGACATCGACCGAGACCTTCAGCGAGATGCGGGATATGTTTGAATCCCCCAAACTAAAGCCGTATGTGAAGGACATAAAGAACGCGCTGGGACGTGAGGAGATAATTCTGAAAAGTGGGGCCCGCATCAAATTTTTGGCTCGCACCCGCAACGGCGGCCGGGGCCAGCACGGGGATTTGCTGATCTTCGACGAAGCCCAGGAACTGGACGAGATCGCCCAGGGCTCTTTTCTTCCGGCTATCTCTGCCAGCTTGAATCCACAGACCCTCTATGTGGGCACGCCCCCGGGGCCGGATGTGACTGGCACGGTGTTCCGTGAACTGCGGCGCCGGGCACTGGACGGAGAATCCAGGCGCGCTGCCTGGTTTGAATTCTCCGTGCCGGAAATCGGTGACATCCAGGACAAAAAACGCTGGGCTGCCACAAACCCGGCGCTGGGCCGGCGCATCCAGCTGTCCACCATTGAGGGTGAGGCTGAGCAGCTGGATCCGGACACCTTCGCACGGGAGCGGCTCGGCTGGTGGAGCCCGGCACATACAGAACGCATCGACTATGCCATCGACAAGGCGGCATGGGACCGGTGCGCCAGTGACGAGGCGAAACCAGAGGGCAAAACCGCTTACGGTGTCAAGTTCGCGGCGGACGGCAGTGCAGTCTGTCTGTGTGGTGCCGTGATCCCTGTGGACGCTCCGGCCCGCGTATCCCTTATTGAGCTGCAGCCCGCCGGCAGGGGGATCACCTGGCTGGCGGATTGGCTGAACGCCCGGTACAGCAAGGCCAGCTGCGTGGTCATTGACGGGCGGGGCGGCGCGGATGTACTGGTGGACAGGATACATGATACCTGGAAGATGAAGAACTCTGTGATCCGCCCCACGGGGAAGGATGTGGTGGCAGCGGCAGGGCTGCTGATCACCAGCGTGAACGAGGCTGGCCTCACCTGGTATCGCCCCCAGGAACAGCTGCGGGAAAGCGCCGTGACGGCCACAAAACGCCCGATCGGCGGGGGTGTCGGTTTCGGTGGAGACAACAGCCTTCCCATCGAGGCCGGCGCGCTGGCGCTGTGGGGGGCGAAAACGAGCAAGCGAGACCCGAATAAGAAAATGCGGATCGGATAAAGGAGAAGGCCATGACGCTGAATTTTGGCATGGTAAAAGGACTGAGCGGCATAGAACGGCGCCAGCTTCAGGAACTGACATCGGTGTTCGAGTATCACCAGAGCAAAAACGCGCTCAAGGATAAATATTACGAGGGCCATGTGACCCTGAATGATGTGAACCTCGGTATCGCATTGCCGAATGGACTGCGGAAAATCGAGGTGGGCTGCAACTGGGGGCAGAAGGCGGTGGACGCTCTTGCCAGCCGCTCTATGTTCGATGGCTTTGTGGGAAGCGGCGCAGCGGCGCAGAACGTGGCGGAGCTGGTGGCGGGAAACCGTCTGCTGGCGGAGTACGGAAAAGCCTGCCGGGACGAACTGAAGTATGGATGTGTATTTGCCACCCTGTCTGCGGACAACGCACTCGGCTGCCGCATTCGGTTCCATTCTCCCGCGGCTGCCTCCGCTCTCTGGAGCGGCGAAAAGGGGCGGATTGACTGCGGGCTGGCCATAATCGACACGGTACCGGATGAAAAATACAAGGGTACCTGGCGGCCTCACATCGTCAACCTGTACACCGACGAGGCGGTGATCGTACTCACCGCGCAGAATGGATATTGGCTGGCGGAGCGGCACCCCCACAAGATGGGGCGTCCCCTGATGGAGCCGCTGATCTGGAACGCCACCACCGGCAAGCCCTTCGGGCGTTCCCGCCTCAAGCGGGCGGTGCGCGCCCTGATCGACGACTACGTCCGGATCGTGGCCAATGCCACCATTGCGCTGGAGTTCGACACCACGCCACAGAAATATTTGCTGGGGCTTACCGACGATCAGTATGATACCATCGTGTCGGACAAGTTCAAGCAGTATGTGGGCAGCCTTCTGGCATCCACGACCAATCCGGAAACCGGAGAAAACCCCGAGTTTGGCCAGCTGGCCCAGGGCAGCCTGCAGCCCCATGTGGACAAGATGCGCATGACTGCTACCCAGTTTTCGGCGGCCACAGGGCTGACCATCACCGACGTGGGCATCGTCAACGACGCCAATCCCACATCCAGCGATGCGATCCTGGCCCAGAGCCAGACCCTGGTGCTCATGGCCCAGCAGCTGAATGCCGGCAACGGAGAGGCGCTGAAAACCATCATCCAGATGGCGCAGGCCATTGCACGCAAGGTGCCGATGGCGGAGCTGACCGCAGAGGAGAGGGGCGTCATGGCTCACTTCAAAAACCCGGCCATGCCCAGCGTGGCGGTGACGGCGGACGCGGCGATCAAGATCGCCTCCTCCCGCCAGGAGTTTGCCAGTACGGATATTTTCCTGGAGATGGTGGGATTTGACCAGGCGGATATTCAGCGCATCAAAACGCAGGAGCAGCGGGTGCGGGGCCAGAAGCTGCTGGCTGAGGTAGAGAATGAGAATAACGGAGAAAACCTGGGTTGAATACATAGACCGCCTTTCCCGTCTGAATGAGGAGGCGGGGCAGAAGATGGCAGACTATATCGCCAGTCACGGCACACAGGATGTGGACAGGCTGATCGCCTATGCCGACGCTTTGGTGCAGAAGTACGGCGAGGGCACGGCGGAGCTGGCCTGCCAGATGTATGACGCCGTGGCCCAGGCGTCCGGCGTTACCGTACCACCGGCGGAACCGGCAGCACCTGCTGACTACGGTGAGACGGCCAAAATGGTAAATGCCACAAAGCAAAGCCCGCCGCAGCTGCAGGGCGGTGTGAGCCGCCTTGTCAAGCGGGCCGGGGCTGACACCACACTGAAAAATGCCATCCGGGACGGCGCGGAATGGGCGTGGGTGCCTCATGGGGATACCTGCCCGTTTTGTCTGACGCTGGCCAGCCGGGGATGGCAGAAAGCCAGCGCAAAAGCCTTGAAGGGCGGCCACGCCGAGCACATCCACGCCCACTGCAACTGCGAGTACGCAATCCGATTTGACAGCAACACCACGGTGGCCGGGTATGACCCGGATAAATACCTGGAGCAGTATAACGCCGCTGGCGGGGACATCAACGCCATGCGCCGGGCGCAGTACGCGGAGAACCGGGATGTGATCAATGCCCAGAAGCGGGCGGCGTATGCGGCGAGGAAAGAACGCAACGGGCCGATGGATGTTCTTGACGAGTATGTGCGCAGCAAGACCCCGGGACAGGGGACCATCACGTTTGATGAGGGTTACAGCCGCGCACACCACGCCGATGAAATAAAAACAGCACAATGGCTGCACGATACTCTCGGCGGCGACATTGTGCTGTTGCAGGAAAATCTCGGAGGAGCAAAAAAGCCGGACTATATCTGGCGGGGAAAGTTCTGGGAACTGAAAAACATCACCAGCGACAAAGCGGCAGACAGTGCGGTTCGCGGAGCTCTGAAACAAATTGCCGAAACCCCAGGAGGAGTCATCCTCGATTGTGGGGAAAACGAAATCGAAATTTCTGCCCTACAGGCTGTGATCGATGCGCGCATAAGCAGAAGCGGAAAATTTCCGGTCGACGTTTTGGTTTTGCATCGGAAAGAGCTGCTGGCGGCATTGAGATACAAAAAATAAGGGAGCCGTTGCCCCCCCACCAAAAAGGGCGGAGGAACGGCTCCCTTACAGACGATCCTTCCGGATACATCTTGATTATTTTATACCATGGAAACAGGAAAAAGTCAATCTGACCATGATATCACGCACCGTGGCTCTTTCATGCGCTTTTGCAGTCAACTGCAAGGGCGCTTTTTTGTGCCCATCCTGGCCGCATGAGGTCGGGAAGGGCATTTTTAATATCCAAATTTGCCCGGCATGGCGCAAAACTGCACAGCCCGTGGGAGCTACCCCGTAAAAAGCGCAGGGCGGAAAGGACCAAGCATGAAGCGAGAAGAGGTAAAAGGCATTATTCCTGGCATCACCGACGAACAGCTCACCCAGATCATGGACCTGCACAGTGCTGATATTGAGCGACATAAGCAGCAGGTCACGACCCTGACCACCGAGCGGGACGCCGCCCGGACCCAGTTGGGGGAGGCCAACAAGAAGCTGGAGGGCTACGACCCCGAATGGAAGCAGAAGGCCGAGCAGGCCCGGCAGCAGGCAGAGCGGCAGGTTCTGGACCTGCGTTCCCGCTATGCCGAATCCAACGCGGCAGCGGCCCTCAAATTCTCCAGTGCCAGCGCCCGCAAGGCGTTTTTGGCGGATCTGGCCCAGAAGAAGCTGCCCCTGCAGGAGGACGGCTCTCTGCTGGGCTTTGACGACTACGTCAAATCGTACATGCAGACCGACCCGAATGCCTTTGTCGCCGAAGGATATCCGAATGTGAAGGACGGCGGCGATCCGCACCACAATCCGACCGGTTCCACCCGCGAACAGTTTGCGGAGTGGTTTGACCAGGTCATGAAGTAAAGGAGTGAACTTTATGGCATCCATTAACATCAACCGTACCACTACCATCAGTCTGCCCGGCCAGGTATCTGCGGAGATTCTGCAGAAGACCCAGGGCGCCTCCGCTGTTATGGCGCTGGCCCGTCAGATCCCGCTGCCCGGCCTGGGCACCACCATCCCCGTGATTACCGGCGACCCGGAGGCCGGCTGGGTGGGGGAGACTGAGAAAAAGCCTGTAAGCCGCGGTACTCTGGCTACTAAGATCATGCAGCCCTATACACTGGCAGTCATCGTGCCCTTCTCCAACCAGTTCCGCCGCGACGTGCCGGCCTTGTACGATCAGCTGGTGCAGCGCCTTCCCGGCGCCCTGGCCAAGAAGTTCGACGCCACCGTGTTCGGCGCCGTGGATGCGCCCGGTTCTAATTTCGACACCCTCAAGGACTGCACCGCCCAGAGCATTCTGACCAATGCCTATGGCGGCCTGGTTGCTGCTGACGGCGATATCGCATCGCACGACGGCATCCTGAACGGCTGGGTGCTGGCACCCCAGGGTAAGGCCATCCTGCTGACTGCAGTGGACGGCAACGACCGCCCGCTCTTCATCAACAGCGTGGCGGAAGGTGCCGTTCCCATGATCCTGGGTGCCCAGGTGCGTCAGAGCAAGGGCGCCTATATTGCCAACACTGCGTCCGCGGACGCGGTCGTGGGCTTTGCCGGTGATTGGACACAGGCCGTATACGGTACTGTGGAGGGTGTGCAGATCGCCATCTCTGATCAGGCTACGCTGACCGACGGAGGCTCTACCATCAACCTGTTTGAGCAGAATATGTTTGCTGTCCGGGCTGAAATTGAGGTGGGCTTCCGCTGCGACACCACCGTGTTCAATAAGCTCACCGGCGCGGCCAAGACGGGAGGCTGACTATGAAAGAGTTCATCAACAGCCTGACCGGCACCCGGATGTTCGTGGCCGATGGGCGTGAGGAGGAATACAAGAAGGCCGGGCACCGTCCGGCCGACATTCCGGAGCCTGAGCCCCCGGCACCTGACGCCGGATCTGCCCCGGAGGCTTCCGAGACGGATACCGGCGCCGCCCAGGCGGCCGAAGAAGAAAAGCCGGAGACAGAGCCTGCCGCGCCCGCGCCGACCAAGTCTGTCGCCGCGCCCAAGCGCAAAGCGGCTGCTAAAAAATGAGGTGATCCCATGAAGTACGCCTCTGTTTCCGATGTGGAAGCAGGTTTCCGCCAGCTGGATGAGGACGAAAGCGCACGCTGTGACGCGCTGCTGGAGGAGGCTGCCGTTGTCATCGATGCCTTCAACGAGGCGGCTGCCGAAGAGCGGAAAAAACTGGTGTCCTGCCGTATGGTGCGCCGCCAGCTGGACACGGGCAGCCAGAGCGCGGCCATGTTTCCGATGGGCGCGTCCCAGGGGTCGGCATCGGCGATGGGATATGCCCAGACCTGGACCGTGACAGGCGGCTCGGTGGGAGAACTGTATCTCTCCAAGCTGGAAAAGCAGCTGCTGGGCGTCGGAAACCGGATCGGCACGGTCAGCCCCCTGGAGGTGATGACCCAATGATCCGCGGCATCACGATCCTGCTGTACGAAAAGCGGCAAACGGGCACGGACGCCTTCCATGCGCCCATTTACGAGGAAACCCCGGTCGAGGTACCCAATGTACTTGTAGGTGAGCCGTCAGCCGAAGACATCGTCAATGAGATGCAGCTCTATGGAAAACGAATCGCCTACACCCTGGCCATTCCCAAGGGCGATACCCACGACTGGAACGATGTGACGGTGGAATTCTTTGGGCAGAAATGGCGCACCTACGGGGGCGTGACCCAGGGCATCGAGGCGATGATTCCGCTTTCCTGGAACAAGAAGGTCAAGGTGGAACGTTATGGCTAAGCTGAAAGTCACTTTGAACCGGGCCGGGGTACGGGAGCTGCTGCGATCCGACGAGATGCTGGCGATTTGCACCGAGCACGCCGGAAAGATACAGGCCCGGCTGGGAGATGGGTACGCGGTTTCTCCCCATCGGGGCAAGAACCGCGTAAACGCTTCGATATTCGCAGAGACGCCACAGGCCCGCCGTGAAAATGCTGAAAACAACACGATACTGAAGGCGCTGAAATGATCGAAGAAACGATTTTGAACTACCTGAGCGACGCCCTGGAGGTTCCGGTGCGCATGGAAGTGCCGCAGGAACCGCCCGGGCGCTTTGTGGTTTTGGAAAAGACCGGTACGGGAAAGACCAACTGCATTCCGCGGGCGACATTTGCCGTCCAGTCCTATGGCACCAGCCTGCTGGAAGCTGCCCGATTGAACGAGCAGGTAAAGCAGGCCATGGAAAGCCTGGATGAACGGGATGAGATCGCAGCGGTTAAACTCAACACCGACTATCCGTACCCTGATACCCGTACCAAGAAGTACCGGTATCAGGCAGTCTTTGACATTACCCACTACTGAAAAGGAGGATCAGATGGATGTAAAGAATGTAACGGTGGGCAAGCCCAAGAAAGGGGGCGCCATCTATCGGGCGCCTCTGGGCACCGCGCTGCCTACCGACGCAAAGAGCGAACTGGATCAGGCATTCAAGGCCCTTGGCTACTGCGGGGAGGACGGTCTGGTAAACGCCAACTCCCCCGAAAGCGATAACATCAAAGCCTGGGGCGGGGACACCGTTTATACCTACCAGAGCGAAAAGCCGGACACCTTCTCCTTCAAGCTGATCGAGGCACTGAACGTGGAGGTGCTCAAGACGGTATACGGCGACGAGAACGTTACCGGCACGCTGGAGGCGGGCATCACCGTCAAGGCCAACAGCGCCGAGCAGGCGGATTGTTGCTGGGTGGTGGATATGATCCTGCGGGGCGGTGTGCTCAAACGCGTGGTCATTCCCTGCGCCAACGTGTCTGAGGTGGGTGAAATCAACTATACCGACGAGGATGCGGTGGGCTACGAGACCACCATCACCGCCAAGCCGGATAAGGATGGCAACACCCACTATGAGTACATCGTGAAAGGAGGCAGCCAGGCATGATCGAGGGGAAAACGAGCACCGGTTTCGCCTTCAGCATTGACGAAAATGTTCTGGACAACATGGAGCTGCTGGACGCCATCGCGGAGAGCGACGAAAACCTTACCTGCATTTCCCGGGCCTGCGTGCTTTTGCTCGGCAAGACCGGACGCCGGCAGCTGTATGATCATTTCCGCGAGGAGGACGGCCGGGTACCGGTGAAGGCTGTGAGCCAGGCCCTGGTGGAGATCTTCCAGTCATGTGGGAACAAAGGAAAAAACTGATCACCCTCGCCGGCATGATCGCCTCCAGCGAAGACGCGCTGATCTGCGATATGGCCGAGACGTATGGAATCCTCGACTACCGGGCGCTGCCGCTTCCGCTGGCGGCCACGCTGGCAGCCGGGCTGAGGGAAACATCCAGAAGCAAGATGCGGTTGTCGGGGGCCCATGCGGCCCCCGACACGCTTTTGCATGCCGCTGCTGTTGATTGGCTGGCCACCTTGGCGTGGATGCAGTCGGAGAACGGACGCAAGAATATAAACCGGCCACGTCCGGTACTGGAAATCTTTACCGGGGATCACAAAGCGGATAATCCGGTAGTTGCGTTTGATTCAGCGGCTGATTTTGAAGCGGAACGCGCCAGGATCCTGGGGGAGGTGAACCGGTATGGCGACTGAGCTGGCAAAAGCATTTGTCCAGATCGTACCCTCGGCGCAGGGGATCAAAGGAAGCATCACACAGGCGCTGGGGAACGAGGCAAACACAGCCGGTACCGGAGCCGGAAAGGCCTTTGGCTCCAAGCTGGTCGGCGCGGTCATGGGCGTGGTGTCGACAGCGGCCATCGGCCAGGCTCTGGCAAGCACCATCACCGAGGGTGCCGCCCTGGAGCAGAGCATCGGCGGCATCGAAACACTGTTCAAGGAAAGCGCCGATGTCGTCAAAGCCAACGCCGCGGAGGCCTACCGCACGGCCGGCATGAGCGCCAACCAGTACATGGAACTGACCACCAGCTTTGCGGCCAGCCTGCTGCAGAGCCTGGGCGGCAATACCGAGGAGGCGGCCAGGATTTCGGACATGGCCATGACGGATATGTCCGACAACGCCAATAAGATGGGCACCGACATGGAGCGCATCACCGACGCCTACCAGGGTTTTGCAAAACAGAACTACACGATAAATCGAATGTCCGCTGCATAAGCGATTATGCAGTGAGTGTGCGTGAACTCTACCAGAGGTGTGATGGCAAAAAGGCAGCAGGAAATGGCTGCATGAGATGCCATTGCTGACCGGGGAATCCTAAACCGTTTATGGCTTTAGCGGCATGGAGACCCGGTGCGAAGCTGCGGGTATCAAAATTATAGTTACACAACATGTAAAATTTTGATATGATTAAAACGCGGAACGTCAAACGACTATCGGTTCGTCACCGAGTACGGCGTCTATTGGTACGGCGTCGGAAGTGCGCACCAACTTTTTTGGAAGGAATGAAAAGCCATGGAGATGTGGAAACCAATTCCCGATTTGCCGGGCTACTCCGTCAGTGACCAGGGTAGAGTGAAGAAGGACAGTACCGGTCAAATCATGGCGTTGAGCAAGAATGGCGGATACTGTAGGATTACGATCACAAAACACGTCCACCGCTTGGTCGCGCAAGCCTTCCTTGGCCCACCTGCAGACGAAAGCAAGGCATGGGTGGATCATATAGACGGGAATCGAGCAAATAACGTCGTTTCAAATCTGCGCTGGGTGACGCCTTCGGAAAATGCACTGTCATTTGGCTATCACTCCAGGATAGAAAACAAGAAACAAAGAGTCAGAGCAACACATCTCGATGGAAGGACCATTCTGTTTGAATCCAGGCAAGCGGCTGCGGAATACTTTGGCTGCTCCGACAGCGAAATAAAGTATAACCACAGGTACTGCAAGCGGAAGAAAAAAGGCTGGATATTTGAAAAAGTTGAAGATATAGTCTAATCCCTGAAGGCCATGTGCAGCAATGCATATGGCCTTTTAAATACCGGGAAACCGGGGGTAAACAATGGCTCGATAACTTAAAGCTGGGCTACGGCGGCACCAAGGAGGAGATGCAGCGGCTGCTGGCGGATGCCCAAAAGATCACCGGCGTCGAATACGATATCAGCAGCCTGGCGGATGTGTATGAAGCAATCCACGTTATCCAGGGAGAGCTGGATATTACCGGCACCACGGCAAAGGAGGCTTCCAGCACTCTGTCCGGCTCGCTTGCCTCCATGAAAGCCGCCTTCAAGAATGTGCTGGGGCAGCTGACCCTGGGGCAGGATGTGGGCCCGGCGCTGAGCGCCCTGGCTGAGACCACGACCACCTTCCTGGTGAAGAATCTGCTGCCGGCGGTGGGCAATATCCTGAAAGCACTGCCGGGCGCGCTGGCGACTTTTCTGCGAGAAGCTGTGCCCCAGATGTCCGCCGCGTTGCTGGAGCTTTTCCCGCAGCTGCAGACCGGATTTTCCGAGGCGCTGCCGCAGCTGGCCGCCACGGCAAGAGGTCTTATTGTGTCCCTTGCCTGGCAGATTTATGACGCGGCACCAATGCTGATCAGTCAGGGCGGCGCCCTGATGACCCAGCTGGCGGCAGGATTGTCGCAGGCGCTCCCGGAACTTCTGCTTGCGGCAAGCGTCGCGATCGGAGCGCTGCTGCAGGCATTTATCGACAACTATCCGCAGTACCTGAACATGGGGGCTCAGATTCTGGGCACCCTGATCAACGGTATCGGACAGCGGATCCCGGAGATGCTGGTGGTGGCGGCCCGCGTTATCCTGAACCTCGTTTCCGGGCTGATCCAGAACTTACCCCAGATTATCGCCGCCGGTTTTAACCTTATTACCACCATGATCACGGGCATCGGAAACGCTCTTCCGGGCGTGATCCAGGCGGCGGGTCAGATCGCGTCCATGATTTGGGAAACCGTTCAGGAAGTGGACTGGCTCCAACTGGGCAAGGACATCATCCAGGGCATGATCAACGGTATCGGGGCCATGGCCGGCGCGCTGTGGGATGCGGCAACCAATATTGCCCGTTCCGCGCTGGATGCCATCAAGAGCTTTTTCGGCATTGCATCGCCCTCCCGGCTCATGCGGGACGAGGTGGGCCGGTGGATCCCGGCCGGTGTGGCGGTTGGCATTGAAAGCAACAGCAAGCCGCTGACCAAATCCCTGAAAGCGATGGCAGACAACACCCTGGCGCAGCTGCAGGCGACGCTGGGGGCCAATGCCCGCGCCCTGCAGCCGCATGGGCGTGTATCGGCCGAGGAGCAGCCGTCCCGTCAAACCATTCAGAACATCTATTTTGAACAGCCGATGCAGGCCCCGGACGAAATTGCCCGGGCGCTCCGCATCCAGAATACCTATGGATTGGCAGGTGCGAGATGAAGCTGGATACCTATGTAGCGGCTCGCTTTGTCCGCAGTGACGGGGCGGAGCTTGTGGCGGACGGAAGCGACTGGCTGATTACCTCGATTGATGGAGCGGATGCAGCCACCTATGCGCTGTTTTCAGAGGATAATGGCTCCGGCGATGGGGGAACCACCACCGGCAAGCGGGTGAGCGCCCGGGACCTTGAACTTGGCGCCACCACTCTGTCGGTGAAGAACAACCCGGCGCTGCGGGACAGGGTGCTCTCCTTTTTCAACCCCAAGCACACGTTTCGCGTCTATCTGACCTATATGGGCCGCACCCGATGGCTGGCGGCAGAGCTCGCCGCCTTCAAGGCGCCCAGCACCAAGGTCAATGTGCCGCAGACCTTTTCCGCCTATTTCAAAGCACTGGAAAATCCATACTGGCAGAGTGTGGACGACTTCGGCCAGGACATTGCGGCCATCACGCCACGGTGGGGGTTCCCGTATATGGATCACCCGGACTTGGGCGTGCTGGTGGATGTGGCAAACTTTGCCCGGAAAGTGACCTTCGATTACGACGGCAATGTGGCTGCCTATCCCATCATCACGATCACCGCCGACGCCCCGGTGACCAACCCGAAGATCGTAAACGGCACCGCCTTCGTGCGGCTCATCGACGAATTGGCGGCCGGCGACACCGTGGTCATCACCACGGCACCTCAGCGCATCCGCATCACAAAGAACGGACAGAACGTGCTCAACAAGGTGGACCGCGCCAGCAACTTCGCCGGCCTGGCCCTGCAGCCGGGTACCAACGTATACAGCTTTGCCGCCGACTATGGCGACAACAGCCTGCATGTGGTTATCCGGTACAACAAGCAGTATCTGGGGGTGTGATCCATGCAGCTTCTTGCTCTGGACGCCGACTTTCAGCCGGTGGCCTATCTGCCTTTCTTCAATCTCCAGTGGACCCGGGAGTATTACCAGGTTGGTAATTTCTCCGTACAGATCGCGGCGGCTGACTACCAGCCGACCATGGCCTATCTGTACACTCCCGACCGCCCGGAAACCGGCATCATCCAGAAGGTGGAGCTCACCGAGACAGTCAAGGGAAGGTTCGTGCAGCTCTCCGGATATTTTCTGGAAGCCATCCTCAACGACAAGGTGGTGTATCCTGCATACTATGCCACGGGCACCATCCCGGCGGCGGTGGTGGCCATGCTTCGACAGTACAAGGATGACATCCCGCTGCTGACCGTGGCCGATCCGCCCGCCGTGCAGGCGGACGCCGCGAGCTGGCAGGAAACCGGCGGCCAGTTGGCCGATGTAGCCTATACCAAGCTGCAGACGGTGCAGATGTCGCTGCGCTGCCGGTACGACTACCAGGCGAACACCATCACCGCCGAGGTCTGGCAGGGCCTGGACCGCACCCAGGAGCAGACGGCAAATCCGTTTGTTACCTTCAGCGACGGTTTCGGCAACCTGGTGCAGGTGGACGCCTCGGTTGACCGGTCCAACTACAAAAACTATGCCATTGTGACCGGCCAGGACCAGGCGGAAAATCGGAAAGTAGCCTATGCGGATCTGTCCGGCGGCGGATACAAAAGGGTGCTGTATGTGGATGCCCGCAGCGAGCAATGGGACCCGGAAGAACAGACGGAAGCCGAGTACCTGGCCAGTCTGCAGCAAAAAGGACTGGACGCCCTGCTGAACTACGCGATCATCCGCAATGTGGACATCCAGACGGCAGCTGGCGGTTTTGTTTACCTTGAGGACTGGGATCTGGGCGACCAGGTGGACGCGATTGTGGAAGATATCGGCCTGGCCGTACAGGCCCGCATCGTAACGGTGCGGGAGGTCTTCAAGCAGAACAACCATACGGTCGAGATAGAGCTGGGGGACAAAAAGCTGACACAGCTGCAGAAAGCGAGGATGATTTACTGAATGCAAAGTTATCCGTTTACATCTGACAAGATTACCTACGATGAGCAAGGTCTGCCGAAGTATGACCGCGCGGTGGACAGTGCTTTCCTGCGCAAAGTATTTGCGCAGTATTTTTCGGATGGTGTCTTTTATAAACCGGAAAACGCCCTGCAGGTCGTAGTGGATACCGGCATGCAGGTGGCGGTGGAGCCGGGCTCCTGTCACATCCAGGGCGCCATGGGTATTGAACCGAACCGCCGCACTCTGGTGGTGCAGGCGGCGGAAGAACTGGACCGTATCGATACGGTGGTGGCCCGTCTGGACCTGTCTCGAGCGGTGCGCAGCATAGACCTGTACATCGTGAAAGGCACAGCCGCGGAGAGCCCGCAGGCGCCGTCTCTTACCCGAGACAGTACCATCTGGGAACTGGGCCTGGCCAATTTGTTCGTGGCGAAAAATGTGTCCACCATCTCCCAGCAGCGTATTACCGACACGCGGCTGGACACCAGCCGCTGCGGCATGGTCATGACGCCTCTCGAAACACCCGACTGGGAGGCATACTTCGCGCAGCTGCAGGCCGTGATTGCCGCCCAGGCCCAGGCGGGCACCGAGCAGATGAATGCCTGGCAGGTAGCATTTAACGCCTGGTTTGAGGCCATGAAGGACCAACTCAGTGAAGACGCAGCCGGAAATCTGCAGCTGCAGGTGGACGATGTTGTCGCCGCTGCCCAGGCAGCCACCAGCCGCACCTATACCGCCGTTTTGCCCACGGAGGGATGGACCGGCGACGGGGAGACCGGCTACACCCAGACAGTGGCTTGCGAGGGTATGACCGCCGACGTGGTCACCCTGCAGCCCATGATCCTGCCCACCGGCGACCGGGCGACCGACATTGCCGTCCGTGAGGCCCTGGGGTACATTTCCATGGTGGAAACCCTGGAGGGCCAGGTGATGGTGACCTGCTGGGAGGACAAGCCCGCAGTAAACCTGACAATTTATCTGGTGGAAGCGAGGTGAGCGAATGAGCAAAAGCATGGTTGGACCTACGGGCGGTCTCTCTGCTACGGATAAAACAAAACTAATTCCCGAGAATATTCGGAAAGGCGTTACGATCTGCGGGGTAACTGGCGTGTACGACGGCATCGATGACGGGTCGTTCGTGCAGCTGAATGGCCAGGGTGCAGCATCGCTTTGGGGATCAACGGCCTATGCGAATACTATATCTAGCCAGGCTGGCTCTAAGATGGGCGATGTTAGCGGTAACGGTTTCCGCTTGTCCAAAGAGGGCAAATACAAGGTGGAGTGCAGCGGAGGTTCGTATGGAACAGGATCACTTACATTGAAATTGTATGTGAATTCATCAGCAACCACGATTACGAATCCATACGTAACAGAACGCAGCTTTGCAGCTGGGGATATCCTCGTTTTGGAGGTCTCCAAGAGCGGTGGAGAGAATGTAGTGGGAGCTTCGGCGTCAATGAAAATCACCCGGACCGGGAACTGATAGGGAGGTTGTTTAAATTGCGCATGGTAAAAACTGGAAATGGGGGGGGGGCTGCTCCACTCCCTAGATAGCAGACTGCACAAAGGCCAGAGGGGCGGTGAGCCTCATGGCTAAAAGTTTGGTGGGAGCCAGCGGCGGCGGTAAGGTTACCCTATCCGGGCTGGCCGCCGACTTTATACTCGACGAGCATGCGGTGAGCGTAATGCAGGGGGCTAAATCTATAGTCAACGTCACCGGAAAACTTTCTGTGTTAGCTTTTGGTGGTACCGGACAGAGCGGCGGGTGTTTTCTGGTGTGGAATGGCAGTAGCTACCAAAAAGTAGCATCGACAAACACGAACACTCGCATAAGCGCAACCGTCGCCGGAACCCCTATGTTGGTTATTGGTATATGCAGTAGCGCTGATCCTAGTGGGGATCTTAAAGCATGTGGTGTAACAATCCCTAAAAGTGGGGCGCTCGTTATAAGCAATAAGGTATCCGGAAACAGTTTAAGTGGGTCGTATTGGTCTGTGGCCAGCGTAGCTGTTTTGGGCGCTAAATAATAAAAAAGGAACACCGCAAAAGGAGTAAAGGAGTCCGTTAAAATGACAATGGTAAAAAATGGTAACGGGGGGGGGGCTGCTACCCCTCGTAAATAGCAGTTTGCACAAAGGTCATGGGGGTGATCTCCATGGCTAAGTGTCTGGTAGGCGCCACCGGCGGTGGAAAAATCACGGTCGAGGGCCTGGCTGCTGAGGTGCTTCTGACTGGCAGCGCTGCAAAGGTGTTCCGAGGAGCAAAACAGATTGTTAGCATTGATGGAGAATTGGACGTTTTGGCTTGGTGTGCTAATTACAATAACGGCAATGGGGATTACTGGAACGGTAATTCCTATGTCAGTATGCCATATTCTCCTAACATAACAATAGGTGGAAAGCCTTTGCTGGGGTATGCTTGCAATCATAGCGCCAATGGATTTACCAGTTGGAACATCTGTGGGAAGAACTTCACGAGCATATACACGCCAACGCAGTTTGTGCCAACCAGCAACAAAATTTCAAGTAGCTATGCGGTGGGAAAAAATGCGGGATATTTTGTAATACTTGGCACGAAATAAGGAGAGATCATACATCGGAAAATACCGCCAGCCCCAGCTGACAGGATACCCAGAATGCGAAAAATAAATGGAGGATAGCATGACCAACGAACAGAAACGCGAGATTATCAAAGCACTCGCCTACGGCCTGGATGAGGCCACGGTGGCTGAGTGCAATGGCGTAAGCTTGGAAGACGTCCACGATGTGGCAGCGGAAAACAGCGCGGTAGTGATTGCCAAGCGTACAGAGATTCAGGAGGTGTACCCCGATGCCTTTTGAAGCCAGGGTCGTAGATGTATCGGTATACCAGGGGACCATCGATTGGGCCCAGGTCAAGGCCGCCGGTATCTATGCTGCGGTGATCCGAGCAGGTTATGGCCGGTACGCCAAGCAGGAGGACCTTCGATTTGCCGAAAACTACGCGGACGCTCAGGCGGCGGGCCTGCCTGTGGGGGTGTACTGGTTCAGCTACGCCCACACGCCGGAGGAGGCCGTGCAGGAGGCACAGATCTGCCTGCAGGTGCTGGCGGGCCGGGGGCTGCAGATGCCCCTCTATTTCGACCAGGAAGAGAATGACATCCCGGCGGCCAACCGCACCGCCTGTGCGGTGGCCTTCCTCGACCATATCCGGGCCAACAGCCACTATATGCCCGGATACTACAGCTACACCGCCTACTTTGCCAGCGTGGACATCCCCACCATCCAGGCCTATGCTGACACCATATGGTTGGCCGACTACCGGGCCAGCTACGACAAGACCATCCCCCGGGATATGCACCAGTACACCAGCAGCGGCACGGTGGCGGGCATTACCGGGCGGGTGGACTGCAACAACCTGTTCCGGGATTTTCCTAGGGAACTCGATAAGGAGGACAAGCCTATGAGTTTTGAGCCGATTACCGGCAAGGTGCTGCGCTGCACCAGCGCGGAAAATCCGAAGTGTGAGACTTTCAGCGCCCCGGATATCAACGCCAGCCTGGGTGTGCTGGAACTGAACGAAATCTATCCCATCACTGCCAAAGGGAACACCATCCAGTTGGCGAACATGACCGGCACCTGGTACAAGATCATCGCTGACGGCGCAGAGGTCTACTGTCTGGAACTGCCGGACGGCCGCTGTGTGGTAGAGGATGCCCCCGCCGTCGAGACACCGGCCGTGGATCTGACCGAGGTGCTGGCCGCGCTGGCTCGCATCGAAGCTATCCAGGCAACACATGGTAAGCAGCTCGCCGAGCTGCTCAGTGGCAACAATCTGATTCAGGACAAGCTCACCGCCGCCGGCGCTGCGCTGGCTGAAAAGTAAGGAGAACATCATGGAAAATAACAACGTCTTTTTGACGGTGAAGGCCGTCATTGTGAGCGTTTGCGGTGCCTTCGGAGCCGCTTTCGGCTGGCTGGGCTGGTTGGTGCTGGCCTGGGTCATCTGCATGGTCGTCGATTACATCAGCGGCAGTGCCGCGGCGATGCAGGCGGGCCAGTGGGCCAGCGCCCAGGCGCGAGCCGGAATCTGGCACAAGGCGGGCATGATCGTCGTAGTCATCGTGGCCGCTTTGGCTGATTATGTGCTGGCACTGGTAGTAGCTAACATTCCGGCGCTTCCGATTACTTATACGGTGCTGATTCTGCCGGTTGTGCTGGTCTGGTACATTTTGACCGAACTGGGCAGTATCCTCGAAAACGCTGCGGCGATGGGCGCACCCGTACCCGAATTTCTGACCAAGCTGCTGGTGGCAGCTCGTGAAAAGGTTGAGGCTGCTGCCGACGAAGAAGGGGACAATATTCAGCAGTGAAACAGCTCCGGGCTGAGTAGAAATTGCGGACTAATTGCAGACCAACTTGTAAATCTGCCTTTATAGGCTGGATTTTATAGAGTTCGACTCTCGCCACTCGGACCAAAAGATAGAAATCCGAACTTAATCTTCCGAGTTGGAGATGGGTTCGGATTTCTTCTTTTACTGAAAACCTGGATTTAATCCGATAAACGAAAAAAGGCGGGCTTTCCTCGTTGGTTTGAGGAAAGCCCGCCTTTTCGTGTGTAAACATTTCATATAGTAAATATGGTCTGAAAGTCCCCTTTGACATAAAGATGATTTGGTATTATGTATATCAAGTGCCCGAAGTGAGCACTTGATCGGAGATTTATTCGTTTTATCCAGCTTTAGCCATATGCTGTTTCAGCTGTTGTTCCTCCTTCCACTGGGCAAACTGACGCTGCCCTTCTTCGCTGGCATAAAACTTTTCAATCTCCGGCAGCAGCACACGGGCCAAAGCCTCCATCTCGTGCTGTGGAATCCCGGTACCGTAATCATTTACCTTTTTCTTTTTTGCCAAATGGTGTACCTCCATAATAGATTTGCATATACGTACAAAGAAAAAGCCGCCACATATGGCGGTCACAAGTTTTGCTCAATAGGCCGCTCCTTTCTCCCGGAGCCACGGGTATACACATCCAGAACTTCCTTTGGGATACGATCAAGAACTGCCACAGCGTCAGCATAGTCCCGCCGCAGCTTGGCATCGGCCAGCTGCTTCAAAGTGCTTTCCTGGGTCGCTTTTTCCAGAGACTGCTCCAGCTGAGCGTTCTCCTGTTTCAGCTTTTTGTTCTCCATGGTGGTTTCCGTAAATGCCACCTGATATTTCTTCATGAGGTTGTACATCCGCTCCACAGCCGGGATATACTGATCCATAAAAGCTGCAATCTCGGCAGCTCTGCTTTT
>CALXAH010000037.1 GCA_944386225.1 uncultured Gemmiger sp. | reverse complement strand
GACGTGACGCGCACGCTAGTATTCTAGGGCTACGCCCGCATGTGAAAAACCCCCGGCTTGGCCGGGGGATATTTATTGCGTTATTTCAGCCAGGTGGAGAAGAAATCCGCCAGCTTGTCAAAGGGGATGGCGTTCTTGCCGCCGCCGTCGTACAGATCGGTGTGCACCGCGTCCGGGATCAGCAGCAGCTCTTTGTTGTCCGTGCAGGGGTTGCCCTGGATCATGGCCGCATAAGCGTCCTTGCCCATGTAGCAGGAATGGGCCTTTTCCCCGTGCAGTACCAGCACCGCGCTGCGGATTTCGTTCACCCGCTGCAGAATGGGCTGGTTCAGGTAGGACAGCGAAGCCATCAGGTTCCAGCCGTTGTTGGAGTTCAGCGACCGGGCATGGTAGCCGCGGGCGGTTTTGTAGTAGTCATAGTAGTCCTTTACAAAGAAAGGCGCATCCTCCGGCAGCGGATCCACTACGCCCCCGGCCAGGGAGATACGGCCGCTGCGGCAGTCCTCCAGCCGCTGGGCATTCAGCGCCTGCAGCTTGGCATACCGGGCGTCCGGGGTGTCCTCGCTGTCAAAATACCCTTTCTGGTTGATGCGGGACATATCGTACATGGTGGAGGCCACGGTGGCCTTGATGCGGGTATCCACCGCCGCGGCGTTCAGCGCCAGACCGCCCCAGCCGCAGATGCCGATAATGCCGATCCGCTCCGGATCCACCCGGTCGTGCAGGGACAGAAAGTCCACCGCCGCCTGGAAGTCCTCGGTGTTGATGTCGGGGGAGGCGGTGTAGCGGGGTTCGCCGCCGCTCTCGCCGGTAAAGGAGGGGTCAAAGGCCAGGGCCAAAAATCCGTGCTCGGCCATGGTCTGGGCGTACAGCCCGGAGCACTGCTCCTTCACTGCGCCGAACGGCCCGCTTACCGCCAGGGCCGGCAGCTTGCCCGCCGCGTTTTTCGGAACATACAGATCCGCCGCCAGGGTAATGCCGTACCGGTTGGCAAAGCAGACCTTGCTGTGTTCCACCGCGTCGCTCAAGGGAAAGGTTTTGTCCCACTCGTTCGTCAGATTCAGCTGTTCCATATCCGTTACATCCTTTCCGTATGTTGTTTCAGTGTGTAGAGCAGAAAATCCAGCAGATCCACCCGCTCTCCCGCCCGGTGCAGTTCCTCCAGCAGGGCCTGCCGGTGCCGCCGCAGCAGCGCCGCGGCCTGCGCGGTGTCCCGGGCTTCCACGGCCCGCAGCACCTGCGCCGAAAGATCCTTTCCGCAGTCCAGCCGGGTAAGACAGTCCGCCCAGTCGGAGAGAAGCTCGTTCTGTGTCATTCTCTGCACCCCGTTTCCAACACCAGTATACCGCGCCCGGCCTGATTTTGCGAATGGTATTTTTTCAACTCGTGATATGAAAATAAATCAGATCGTGCTATACTGAAACCAGTACACAGGAAAGGGGGAGGCGGCATGGAGATCCGGACCCTGCGCTATTTTCTGGAGGTGGCCCGGGAGGAAAACATGTCCCGCGCGGCCGAGCGACTGCACCTGTCCCAGTCCACCCTGTCCAAACAGCTGAAAGGGCTGGAGGAGGAACTGGGCAAAAAGCTGTTTGTCCGGCACAGCTTTTCCATCGAGCTTACCGAGGAGGGGATGCTGCTGCGCCGCCGGGCGGAGGATCTGCTCTCCATGGCGGACAAGATCACGGCGGAATTTTCCGCCATGGACGATATTGTGGGCGGTACCGTGTCCATTGGCTGTGCCGAGTCCTGGCAGATCCGGCATCTGGCCCGCTGCATCAAACGGTTCAAGGCCCGGTATCCCGGCTTTCACTACCGGATCACCAGCGGCGACACCGAGCAGGTCGCCGAAAAGCTGGACAAGGGCATCCTGGATTTCGCGGTCATTGTGGAGGAACCGGACCGGCATAAATACCACGTCCTTCCCATGCCGGAAAGCGACCGCTGGGGCCTGATCCTGCCGGCGGACTGCCCGCTGGCCCAAAAGGAAAGCATCTGCTTTGAAGACCTGAAAGGCCTGCCGCTGTTTTGTTCCGAGCAAAGCTGGCGGGCCGATATTCCCCGCTGGTGCGGCGGCCGGCAGGATGAACTGCTGCTGGAGGGCAGCTTCCGTCTGGCCTACAACGGTTCGGTCTTTGCCCGGGAGGGGCTGGGCTACCTGCTCACCTTCGAGCACCTGATCGGTACCGGCCCGGAAAGCGGCCTTGCTTTCCGGCCGCTGACCCCGCCCCTGGAGACCCGGATGTACCTGATCTGGAAAAAACACCAGCTTTTCACCCCCATCGCCGAGCGGTTCATCCGGGAGGTGCAGGCGGCGTTCCGGCAAAACGGCGAAGAGGGCAATTAACAATTCGCAAACAATTCCCAAACAAAAGCAAAACGGCAGCGCGGTACAATTCCATGGAATGCCGGAAACGGAGGCGAAAACAATGGTGCGTATCCTTGTGGTGGAGGACGATGCAAAGCTGAATCAGGCGGTCTGCGCTTATCTGAACGACAGCGGGTTTGCTGCCAGAGGATGCCTGTCGGCGCAGGCGGCCTATGAGGAACTCTATAACAGCCTGTATGACCTGATCGTCTCGGATATCATGATGCCCGGGGTGAACGGGTTCGAGTTTGCCCAAACCGTCCGGCAGGTGAACCGGACTATCCCGATCCTGTTCATGTCCGCCCGGGACGATCTGTCCGCCAAGCGGCGGGGCTTCCAGCTGGGGATTGACGATTATATGGTCAAGCCGATTGAGCTGGACGAACTGGTGCTGCGGGTACAGGCACTGCTGCGGCGGGCCCACATCGAGATGGAACGCCGCCTTACCGTGGGCAACCTGACGCTGGATGCCGACGCCGTGACCGCCACCCTGGCGGGCGAGGAGATCCCGGTCACCACCCGGGAATTCAATATCCTGTATAAGCTGCTTTCCTACCCGAACAAGACCTTTTCCCGGGCCCAGCTGATGGATGAGTTCTGGGGCGTGGAGTCGGAAACCAGCCTGCGGGCGGTGGATGTGTACATTACCAAACTGCGGGATAAATTTTCCGCCTGCGACGGATTTTCCATCAAGACGGTGCGCGGGCTGGGCTATAAGGCGGTGCTGGTATGAGCGCGCCGGGCCGTTTCCGGGATACGCGGGTCAAGCGCCCGCTGTTTCCGCTTTCCGCCTTCCTGGTGTTCTTTGCCATGTTCGCGGTGCTTACCACCATCCAGATGGTGATGATCGGGCGGGCCATCGATTACAAAAGCCTGCCGTTGCACAGCATTGTGTCGGTGGTGGCGTTCTGGGTGCTGGCGTCGGTGGCGGCCACGCTGGTTACCGGGGCGGTTATCCGCCGCCATTACCAGAAACCCATCGAGGAGTTTTCCGAAGCGGCCCGCCAGGTGGCGGCGGGGGATTTTTCGGTATACCTGCCGCCCCGCCATCCCGCCGACCGCACCACCCATCTGGATGTGCTGTTCATGGATTTCAATACGATGGTGGAGGAACTGGGCAGCATCGAGACGCTGAAAACCGATTTCTTTTCCAACGTATCCCACGAGATCAAAACCCCGCTGGCCGTGATCCAGAACAATGCCGAACTGCTGGCCCGCAACCCCCAGTCCGCCCGGTACCGGCAGGACTGCACCCAGGCCATCCTGCAGGCGTCCCGGCGGCTGAACAGCCTGATCACCAATATGCTCAAGCTGAACAAGCTGGAAAAGCAGGTGATCCGGCCGTTTCCGCAGCCCTATGACCTGTGCGCCCAGCTGTGCATGTGCGCGCTGCAGTTTGAAGATCAGTGGGAGAAAAAGCAGATCGACTTTTCCGCCGACCTGGAGGATCGCCGGGTTGTCTGTGCCGACGAGGGCCTGCTGGAACTGGTGTGGACCAACCTGCTGTCCAACGCGGTCAAGTTTACGCCGCCGGGCGGCCGGGTGACCCTGACCGAGCGGGCAGACCCGGCGGGAATCACCGTGACGGTGGCGGATACCGGCTGCGGTATGGACGAGGTCACCCAAAACCGCATATTTGATAAATTCTATCAGGGGGATACCTCCCACGCTGCCGAGGGCAACGGCCTGGGCCTGGCGCTGGTGCGGCGCATTCTGGAACTGTCCGACGGCACGATCCGGGTAACCAGCGCACCTGGACAAGGCAGTGCCTTTACGGTGCGGCTGCCGGCATGGGAGGCAACAGGCGAATGAAAGACTACGTAGGCTATGAATACAAGGAGATAGCCGCCGCCGAGGGGGACGCCTCTCTCTGGCTGGACGGCTATGAGAGCTTCGGATGGCATCCGGACGCGAACCGTCCCGCCGGGCAGAGCGGCGGCAGGGTGCTGCTGCACCTGAAACGGGATCGCCGGATCGTTAACAAGATGGAACTGACCCGCCTGCAGCGGAACTTTGAATCCTGCATGCGGGAGATCGGGCAGCTGCGGGAATCCGGCGGCCGTCTGGCCCTGGCATGGGCGCTGGGGGTGGGGCTTGCCGGTACGGTGTTCATGGCGGGCGCGGTGTTTGCCGTAACCCATAAACCGCCCCTCTACCTGCTGATGGGCCTGCTGTCGGTACCGGGCGCCATCGGCTGGGCGGCGCCGGTATTCCTGTACAAGGTGATTCTTCACCGGCGCCAGCGGCAGGTGCAGCCTTTGCTGGAAGCCAAATACGAAGAGATTGACCAGCTGTGCGAAAAGGGGCATGCCCTGCTTTGAAACAGCGGCTACGCACAAGGCCCGGCGCGGTATGCGCCGGGCCTTGTGCGTATTAATACTTTCCAAACAAAACCCAAGCAAAGGGCAAACAATGCTTCGGTATACTGTGGGCACAGCAGGCGGCAAAACGCCGCTTGCGGGAAAACAGGAGGCGATTGTTATGAGCGAATATCGGATCAAACCCGGCCCGGTGGGCAAAGCGGTGATCAACGGCTACAAAACGGTGGAGGACACCGTGGTGGGCGCGTACAAAAAGGTGGAGGACGCCTTTGTGGATGCCTTTCTGGAAAAGACAGAGAATCAACCGGCTGACAGTGAACAGG
Organism: uncultured Gemmiger sp.; assembly: GCA_944386225.1. Classification (GTDB taxonomy): domain Bacteria; phylum Bacillota; class Clostridia; order Oscillospirales; family Ruminococcaceae; genus Gemmiger_A. The sequence continues at coordinate 16,559 of CALXAH010000037.1, read as the reverse complement.
AGGCGCAGCAATGAAAAAGAAGAATTTTGTCACCCTGATACTGAGCACGGTGGGCGGCATTTTGTTTGCCCTGGGGACGTGCATGGCCCTTTTGCCCCAGTGGAATGCCATGAACCAAGGCGTCCTGCTGGGCGGGGCGGGCCTGGCGGTGCTGCTGGTTATGGTGCTGGTGCGCCGTAAAATGAGCGGCAAACCCGCCATTGCGTTCAGCGCCCGGGCCGCGGGGATCACCCTGCTGGCGGTGGCCGGTGCGCTGCTGCTGGGTGTGGGCATGTGCATGACCATGGTCTGGAACATGCTGATTGCCGGGATTGCTGCGGGGATCGCGGGGATTCTTGTTCTGCTGGGCCTGATCCCGGCCGTCAAAGGTCTGACCTGAGTATAGACCCGCGGCACAAAAACTCTCCGGAAAGGAAAATCTCTATGCGCTTTGCCCTTTTGCGCCGCCTGGCCGCATTCCGTCCGCCGCTGTTCCGGTCGGCAGCCGGTGCGCTGGTATTCTCCGGGCTGTCCCTGTGGACGGTGGCCATGCCGGAAACCCCGCGCTTTGTACCGGCATTCCGGTACGCTGTCTATGGGCTGGCCATGCTGTTTCTGGTGCTGGCAGCCTGGGCAATGGCGCGGTTTTTCCGGGCGGGAACGCCCGGCCGCCAGGCGGCCGCGCTGGCCGGCCGGTACCCGTTTGTGGGGCGCTTGCAGCAGGATGTTCGCCTGCGGGCGTTTTCGGTGGGATTGCTGTCGCTGCCGGTCAACGGCGCGCTGGCGCTTTCCAAAATAGCGGCCGGCTGGCGGTGTTCTTCCGCCTGGCTTGCCGCGCTGGGCGGGTATTATCTGGTGCTCTGCATTACCCGCACCATGCTGCTCTGCCAAAGCCGTGCGGCGGCCGCCCTGTCCGACCCGCGGGACCGGCTGCGCCGGGAATGGCAAGCCTACCGTCTGTGCGGCTGGATGCTGGTGGTGCTGTCGGTGGCGCTGCAGGGGGTAGCGCTGCAGATTGTGCAGCAGGGGCAAGGCTTTGTCTACGGGGGATATGGGATCTATGCGGTGGCCTTGTACGATTTTTACTGCCTTACCGCCGCCCTGCTGTTTCTGATTCGCAGCCGCAAACGGCATACGCCGGTGGTGCGGGCGCTGCGGTATGTGAGCCTGGCGGTCTCGCTGGTATCCATGCTGTCGCTGCAGACGGCGATGTTCGCCGCCTTCGGGCAGGATATGCCGCCGGCTGTGCGCAGACAGATGAATCTGGTCACCGGCACGGCGGTATGTCTGCTGCTGGCGGGGCTGGGGTTGGGCATGACGGTGGCCGCCCGCCGCGCGCTGCGCACCCCTGAAACCGAAAAACTTTGTAACTGACAGCAAACCGGCTGTTCCCGCGGGAACGGCCGGTTTGCTGTTGTGCCATTCTGCCGGTCAGGAGTCCTTGCTTCCGGGCTGCGCCGCGCAGCCGCCGTTCCAGAGCCGGTCGGCCGTGCCGCGCCAGTTCTCTGCATAGGGGGTGGTCTTGCTGCACAGGTGATCCACGCTTTCGGGGCTCTGGTAATCGGTGCTCACAGCGCCGGTCTGCCTGACCATAGCCTGCAGCTTTTCCGGGTTTTCCAGCATGGGGCAGGGGCGGAGCATGTTGTCGTTGAAGGGCTGGTTGTCGTGATACGCCATGAACAGCGGGCTCTTGAGCGCGTCCAGCAGGCTGGTGTCGTGAATGTTGCAGTTGGAGTAATGGATAAACACGCAGGGTTCCACGTCGCCCTTGGCGTTGATGCGCAGGTAGTTGCGTCCGCCGGCGATGCAGCCGCCCACATATTCGGCGTCATTCTGGAAGTCGATGGAGAAGATGGCCTTGGAGTTGCGGAATTCCCGGATCCGGTGGTATACCGCCTCCCGCTGGCAGGGCGTGGGCAGCAGATCGGGGGCCGCATCGTTGCCCACCGGCATGTAGTGGAAGAACCAGACGAACAGCGCGCCGGCGTCGATGAGGGAATCAAAGAACGCCTCACTGGTGATATCCGCATAGTTGCGGCTGGTATAACAGGTGGAAATGCCGAACGGCAGTTTGTTTTCCTTCAGCAGCGCCATGGCGTGCTGAACCTTCCGGTAGGCGCCGTCACCGCGGCGGGAGTCGTTGGCGTCCTCAAATCCTTCCAGGGATATGGCGGGCACAAAGTTCTTCACCCGCAGCATCTCCCGGCAGAACGCCTCGTCGATCAGGGTGCCGTTGGTAAAGGACAAAAATTCGCAATCCGGATGCATTTCGCACAGCCGGATCAGATCAGCCTTGCGCACCAGCGGCTCGCCGCCGGTATAGATGTACATATAGATGCCCAGTTCCTTGCCCTGGCGGATGATCGAATCCAGCGTCTCCAGGCTCAGGTTAAGCCGGTTGCCGTATTCCGCAGCCCAGCATCCGGTGCAGTGCATATTGCAGGCGGAGGTGGGATCCATCAGGATGGCCCAGGGCACGTTGCAGCCTTCCCGGGCTTTTACCTCGTCCTGGATGGCGCTGCCCTTCAGGCTGGCGTTGAACAGAAAATTCTGAAAAAACGCCTGGCGCACGCCCGGATCCAGATCATACAGCCGAAGGATCAGCTGATACCAGTTGTTTTTCTCGTCGATCACCTTGCGGATCGCGTTCCGCTGGGTCTGATACCAGCCGGCAGGGGTAAGGCGATCCACCAGGGCCATAAGCCTGGGGAGGTTCTCTTCCGGATTTCCTTCGATATACTTCAGCGCCTGGCTGACAGCAAAATTCTGCATGGAGTCTTTGATGGTGTTCATGCGGCAACATCCTTTCCGTGTTGTTGTTAGCCACAGTATAGGGAACAACGGGCAGGAAGTCATGGGACAGCGGCCTGCCACTGTCAAAATATGCGACACCGGCAGGCCGGTGTTACCTTTTGGGACAACAGCGCCGCTTTGAGCATTGCGGCCCACAGGGCAAGCCGCTATGCTGACGGATAGAAAAGTATCCGGAGGGAGGGCCCGGCATGGAAAATACAATGTCCCGCCTGCTGATTGAAACCACCGTGCGCCAAACGCTGAAAAGCCTGCAGGAGGATCCCAAGCGCAGTATCCGGAATCTGGTTGATATGGCGCGGCAGTTTTCCGGGGGACGGTTTCAGAATGCGTTTTTTCAGACCGCGCACACCATGCTGAAAAATGAGGCCAGCGCCTATTACGCCCTGGTTCAGGACGCTACCGGCCATATCGGAACCGAGCACCTGGTCCGGTTCGGCATGAATCTGGGCTATAACAGCTGCACCTGGGGCGCCCGGCGGATCCGGGCCAACGAGGAAGCGCTGGGATTCAACATTCCCTGGACGGTTCTGCTGCAGGTGGACGAAACGGGCGCGTCGCTGCATCTGGCGGAGTACCAGAAAATGGTGGAGGAAGGGGAACAGCTGGGCATCTATACCTGGATGCTTTTTTGCCCTGCAGTAAACCCGCAGAAGCTGTTTTCGCTGGTGCGCAGCCATCCGGACAGCGCGTTTTTTCTGTTCTGCCCTGCCGGTGCGGTGAACGCGTCCCTGACCGAAGCGGCGCAGACCTTGTGCAATCTCATGCTGGTGCTGCATCTGGACGAAGCGGCGGGCCGGGCCTGTGCCCGGCTGCGGGAGGCCCGGCTGCCCTATTCGGTCCGTCTGGCCTATTCCCGGTCGGACGCGTCCATGATTGAAAGCGGCGAGGCCTTTGCGGCTGTCCAGCGCCTGCATCCCGTCTTCACCGTGCTGACGCCGCGGCCCGGCTGTTCGCCCTGGATCCGCAAAGCGGTCTGTGAGGCGGCCGCGGAGGCCCGCAGGAGACAGGCATACCAAACGGTGCCCTGGGATATCTACTACGATACCTGCCGCGTAGATCGGATTATTTCCCACGACGCCTGCTGGCTGTGCTTTGATCCGGAGGGGGATCCGCAGTTCGGCGGCCATGCGCCCCGGTGCGTCCCGGGCAATCTGTTCCGGGACGGCCTGACCGCCGTGATCCGGCAGGCGTATCCCAAACCGGCCGGCGAAACACGTTCCTGAAACCGGAAACAACAGCGCCCGCTTTGGCTGCATACACCAGAGCGGGCGCTGTTCTGCGCAGGGATATCCGGCGTCAGGCCCGGCCGTCCGGCGGCGCGCAAACCGACGCGTCTTTTGTGATCTCATCGTAGAGGGTACGGGTGAGTTTTTCCCGCAGGCGCTTGAGTTTGTCCACGAATTTCCGGGGTTCCATACAGTCCTTTTCCAGCAGCCAGCGTTCCATGGCGCAGATCATCGCATCGGTAAAAAAGGCAACCTCAAACTCGTCAACCGGCTCAGGTTCGAAGATGCAGACAAGACGGCTCCGCAGAAGGGGACGGATATACTCACGGAAATGGTCGGTGAAGGAATTCTGCCCTTTGATCTGCAGGGCTTTGCGGTAAAACCGGTGATGGGCGTAGAAATATTCACAGGCAGTTTCAATCAGGGCCCATCGCTCGCTGTAGGGGGCTTCCAGATCCGCGTCCTTGGTCAGGGCGATAAATTCCGTGTCGAAGATCCAGTTTACCAGATCGTACTTGTCCCTGAAATGGTAGTAGAAGCTTTTCCGGTTCATGTGGCAGCGTTCGCAGATCTGCGCCACGTTGATCTTTTCAAACGGCTGCTCCAGCATCAGCTCCCGCAGGGAGGATGCCAAAGCCTGTTTGGTAATGTTGGAATCCGCCATACTCCTGACTCCTTATGAAAGATTTCCGACAGGTAAACAAAAAAAGACTCACCTGTCTGTACAGATAAGTCTCGTCATTTAAGATGGCGCCAGGAATATTCCAGGATGTTGGCGACACCGCACCGGCGTGCTGACTACTCCCTTATTTAGAAAAGTGTAACACAGATTCCGACAATTCTCAATACAAAACGCCGCCGCCGCTGTGGGACAATTGCGCCCGGTTGTCCCAAAAGGTAACACCCGGGCCGACAATGAGAAAAAGTGTAACGCTTTTCGCCCTTTGATGGGTGAAACTGCCCGGCTTATTTGATACAATAGAGGCACAAGCTAAATGCCAAGGAGGAGTACAGCGTTGACATTTCATCAGATTTCCGCGCAGGATGCGCTTCGGCAGCTGGATTGTGACCCGGCGCGGGGGCTAAGTCCGGAACAGGTAAAGGCCCGGCAGGAACAAACGGGGCCGAACAAGCTGAAGGAAGCCCGCAAAAAGACCAATCTGCAGCGTTTTCTGGAGCAGTTCAAGGATGTCATGATCCTGATTCTGCTGGCTGCGGCGGCCGTCTCGTTTGTGATTGCCTGTATCGAAGGGCAGCCCAAGGAATTTTTTGAGCCGCTGCTGATCCTGCTCATCGTCGTGCTGAACGCGGTGATGGGTGTGCTGCAGGAGAGCCGGGCGGAAAAGGCGCTGGAAGCGCTGAAAAGTCTGTCCGCTCCGCATGCCCGGGTCATCCGGGACGGAAAAGAACAGGTGATCGACGCGGCGCAGCTGGTTCCGGGCGATATAATCCGCCTGGAGGCCGGGGATTTTGTGCCCGCCGACGCCCGGCTTGTGCGCAGTGCCAGCCTGAAATGTGAGGAGTCGGCCCTGACCGGGGAGTCGGTGCCGGCGGAAAAGGATGCCCAGGCCGCGGTAAAGGAGAACGCGCCTCTGGGTGACCGGGCCAATATGGTCTTTTCCGGCTGCTCGGTCACCTACGGCACCGCCGTCGCGGTGGTGACCGCCACCGGCATGGATACCGAAATGGGCAAGATCGCCAATCTGCTGGGCGAAGAACAGGATGCGCAGACCCCGCTGCAGAAAAAGCTGGCGGAGCTGGGCAAGTATCTGGGCGTTCTGGCGCTGGCGGCCTGCGGCGTTATCTTTGTGGTGGGCCTGCTGAACGGAATCCCGGCCATGGAAATTTTCATGACCGCGGTATCGCTGGCGGTGTCGGCCATTCCGGAAGGGCTTCCTGCCATTGTAACCATCGTTCTTTCGATCGGCGTGCAGCGCATGGCAAAGAAAAACGCGCTGGTACGCCGTCTGCCGGCGGTGGAAACGCTGGGCAGCGCTTCGGTGATCTGTTCGGATAAAACCGGCACCCTGACCCAGAACCGTATGACCCTGGTGGAAGCCTATGCGGACGGTGCCGCATCCGCCGAACCGGTCAGCGCGCAGAATACGGAGACCATCCGCCGTCTGCTGAAGCTGGCCAGCCTTTGCTGCGACGGTACGGTGATTGTATCGGAGGGCAGGGAAGAACACCTGGGCGACCCCACCGAAACCGCCATTCTGCTGGCAGCCTGGAAAAACGGAATGACAAAGGACGGGCTGAACGAACAGTATCCCCGGCTGGCGGAACTGCCGTTTGATTCCGACCGGAAACGCATGACCACCATAAACCGCATGGACGGGAAGAATGTGGTCATTGTAAAGGGCGCGTTTGACGTGATGGCGCCCCGGTGCGTGGCCGGGGATCTGGAAACCGCGCGCCATATCACCGATGAGATGAGCAGCCGGGCGTTGCGGGTGCTGGCGGTGGCCTGCAAGGAGATTCCCCAGGTGCCGGAAAATCCTGACGCCGCCCAGTTGGAAAACGGCCTGACCTTTGTAGGGCTGGTCGGCATGATCGACCCGCCCCGGCCGGAGGCAAAAGCCGCCGTGGCCACCTGCCGCCGGGCCGGTATCCGCCCGGTGATGATTACCGGCGACCATGTGGTCACCGCCTCCGCCATTGCCCGGGATCTGGGCATCCTGGAACCGGGCGACAAGGCGATTACCGGCGCCGAACTGGACGCTATGACCGATACCCAGCTGGACAATGCGGTGGAAACCATCGCGGTGTACGCCCGCGTATCCCCGGAAAACAAGATCCGGATCGTCAAGGCCTGGCAGCGTAAGGGGCAGGTGGTCTCCATGACCGGCGACGGCGTCAACGATGCCCCGGCCCTGAAAGCCGCCGACATCGGCTGTGCCATGGGCATAACCGGCACGGACGTGGCCAAGGGCGCCTCCGACATGACCCTGACCGACGATAACTTCGCCACCATTGTGGACGCTGTCCGGGAAGGCCGCGGCATCTACGCCAACATCCGCAAGGTGGTGGGCTTCTTGCTGGGCACGAATATCGGCGAGGTGATAGCGGTATTTGTGGCGATGCTGCTGTGGCACAAAACGCCGCTGCTTTCCATGCAGCTGCTGTGGATCAACCTGGTAACCGACAGCCTGCCCGCCGTTGCACTGGGCATGGAGGCGGTGGAAGAGGACGTGATGAACCGCAAACCCCGCCCCAAAAGCGAGGGGATCTTCGCCCACGGATTCGGTTTGCGGATCGTACTGCAGGGCGTGATGTTCGGCGTGCTGGCGCTGGCGGCATTCGTCATCGGCGAAAAGGCAACCGGTCTGCTGGCCGGCGGGCAGACTCTGGCCTTTTTGGTGCTGTCCATCTCCCAGGTGGTGCAGGCCTTCAATATGCGGTCGGAGCACTCGTTGTTCCGGATCGGTCTGTTCAGCAACCGCAATCTGAACAAAGCCGCCCTGGTGTCCCTGCTGCTGGTGCTGCTGGTGCTGTTCACCCCGCTGCAGATTCCCTTTGGTCTGATCCGCCTTCCGGTGGGGCTGTACGCGGCGGGCTTTGCGCTGGCGCTTGTCCCGGTCGTAGTGATGGAGCTGTCCAAAGCGTTCGGCCTGATCCGGCATCATGGATAAACACCTCTAAAACTATGGGGCTGCCCGGAAACGCGGCAGCCCCTTTCGTGTTGGCCTGCGCCCAAAATGGCGGCGGGCGGATACAGCCCGGAAAAAGAAAGGCGCTTTCCCGGCGGATTGCCTCCGCGGGGAAAGCGCCTTGGTCTTGTTGGCTTCAGCGCTCCACCCGGAACCGTACCACGTTCCAGGACAAAGCGGGCAGCTGGGTTTCCAGCTTGCCGTCCTGCACGGCGGCGCCGGTCAGGCGGCGGGGAGAAGCGGCGGTCTTGCCGGGGCCGTTCACGGCCAGCGGGTCGGAGCCGGACAGGCAGAGATGTTCCAGCAGTTCCGCCCGGGAGAACGCCCGCAGCGAAATATCCAGCGGCAGCGCATCGGTCAGGGAACGGTTCACCGCAAACACGGTCAGCTCGCCCTTTTCCTCGTTCCAGACAGTGGCGCTTTCCAGATAGGGCACATCGCAGAAATTCGGGCTGTCGTACCGGGGCGAATCCCCGGCGGTCAGCAGCACCGTGCCCCGGCCGTAGTCCGACCCGTGCCGGAAAGGCCAGTAGATGGTCTGCAGCCAGGCCTCGCCGCCGCCGGGTTCGGTCATGATGGGGGCGATCACGTTGACCAGCTGGGCCAGACAGGCGATCTTCACCCGGTCGGCATGGCGCAGCAGGGTGATGAACATGCTGCCGAACACCACCGCGTCCGCCAGGTTGTACACGTCTTCCACCAGGCCCGGGGCCTTCTGCCAGGGGGATTTCTCCTGGATCTCGTCGTCCTTGCCCAGCGAGTGATACCAGATGTTCCACTCGTCAAAGCTGAGCATCATCTTCTTTTTGGAGCGCTTTTTGGCCTTTACATGGTCGCAGGTGGCCACCACGGCCTGCAGGAACTGCCCGGTGGTCAGCGATTTGGCCAGATAATCCTGCATGTTGTTGGTGGTATCGCCCAGATACTGGTGCAGCGACAGATAGTCCGCGTCCTCGTACACATGGACCAGCACGGTGGCCTCCCAGTCCGGGAAGGTAGGCATCTCCGGGTAGGAGCTGCCTGATGCCACCAGTTCGATGCCCGGATCGATGCGGCGCATGGCCCGGGCGGTTTCCACCGCCAGACGGCCGTATTCGTCGGCGGTTTTGTGGCCGATCTGCCAAGGGCCGTCCATCTCATTGCCCAGGCACCAGGTACGGATGCGGAACGGTTCCGCCGCGCCGTGGGCGATGCGCAGATCGCTGTAGGCGGTGCCGCCGGGATGGTTGCAGTATTCCAGCAGGTTGCAGGCATCGTCGATACCCCGGGTGCCCAGATTTACCGCCATCATCACCTGCGCGCCGATCTTGCCGCACCAGCGTATGAATTCCTGGGTGCCCACCTCATTGGTTTCCAGTGCGCGCCAGGCCCGGCTCAGCCGTCTGGGACGCTGTTCCCGGGGGCCGACCCCGTCCTCCCAGTGGTACCCGGATACAAAGTTACCGCCGGGATAGCGCATCAGGGGGATATGCAGCGGGCGGATCAGCTCGATCAGATCCTGCCGGAACCCGTCCGCATCGGCGGTGGGGTGCTCCGGGCAGTAGATGCCGTCGTAGACGGCGCGGCCCAGATGCTCGATGAAAGAGCTGTACATCCGGTCATCCACCTGTGCCAGACGGAAATCCGGATCGGCTGTGATGTGTGCGCGGGGCAGCATAGTCATTCACCTCGTTTTTGATACTTGAAAAAGGCTAATCGTTTAGGTATCCCGATTTTATGCGAAGCCGGGCAGGCTTCGCATAAAAAGAAGACTGGAGTAAACCGCGTCATTCTGCGCGGCCGGAGATGTCGGCCACCGAATCCCGCAGATGCAGGATGCAGGGGATGGTGGAGGTGCGGGGCTGTTCGGCGCGGGGATCGCGGATCTTTTCCAGCACCAGCGCGGCGCTTCGCCGCCCCATCTCGCCCAGCGGGCTTTCCACGCTGGAGATGGCAGGGGAGAAGGCATCCACGATACTGCGGTTGTCGTACCCGAACAGGGAGATATCCCGCCCCACCGCCAGATTGTGCCGGATGCAGTAGGCGTACACGCCGCAGGCCATCACATCGTTGAAGGCAAAGATGGCGCTGACCCCTTTGGCAATCAGCTGCTCGGCGCAGCGGTAGCCGCTTTCCCGGTTCCAGTCGCCGTACAGGGTCAGTTCGTTGTTGTACAGCACCCCGGCGTCATACAGGGCCCGCTGGTATCCGTGCAGCCGGGCCTGGGCGTTCAGGCTGGAGATCGGGCCGCTGATTACCCCGATCTTCCGGTGGCCATGGCGCACCAGCTCGGTGCCCACCTGATAGCTGGCGCCCTCGTCGTCAAAGGTAACGCTGGGGAAATTCCCTTCGGTGGGTGCACAATAGGTGTATACAAAGGGAATATCCTTCTGCGGCGGCTGGTAGGAAATCTGCCGGTAATGGTACCCGATGTACACTACGCCCTCTACCTGTTTGGCCTGCAGGCTGCGCAGGGTATTGGCAAAAAGCACCGCATGCTCAGGGGTATCGGTCAGGTTGTTGTCGTACCGTTTGAACAGCCGCATGTTGGCCAGCACAATTTCGTAGCCCTGTTCTTCGCAGTAGGCTTCGATGCCGTCCACGATCTCGGGTGTGTTGAATACGGTCAGGTCTTCGGTAATGATGCCCACCGTATGGGAGCGCCGCAGCTTCAGGTTCTTAGCCAGCGTATTGGGCTGGTACTGCAGGCGGGCGGCGGCTTCAAAAATTTCCTTGGCTTTGGCAGGGCCCGCCGCGCCGGATTTCCCGTTCAATACATTGGAGACGGTAGCTACCGAAACGCCGGTCAGGCGGGCAATATCCTTGATTGTGGCGATACGAAACACCCCCCTGCAGCAAATCGTTTTATATACATGTCGTTCCAGCCGCGTGGAAAGCGGAGAACGAACAATATACAGTGTCAAAATGCATGAAAACCTAGGCGGAAATACCCTCACTTCTGGAAGAAGCAACAGCTTACAGGTTAAATCATATCATACTTTGCTTAAAATGCAAGAGGGCGAACACAAGAGACAGCATGAAAAGGGTTCGGAATTGTGAAAAAGCAAGCAAAAACCTATATGAATCGTTTAGTAAGCCGAATTTTGATGTGCATATTGCATAGAATAAAAACATAAAACTCGTAAAAAGAAAACAAACTTACGGTGAAACGCCAAAAAGAGGCTTTACAATCCGGGGATATGGGTCTGTAATGACATCAACGAACAAAAAACGATTAGGTAACGCACCAAACGCAGGTTTGGCAGCGTTTCCTGCAGAAACGGAGCATTCGCAATGACTCAGTACAGCATTCCCCTTGAAGCCGACCGGGTGCAGATTACCGATGAACTGTTCGGCAGCTATCTGCGCAATGTAGCCGAAACGATCATCCCCTATCAGTGGGATGCGCTTAACGACCGGCTGCCCGATATGGAAAAGTCCCACTGCATCGATAACTTCCGGGCCGCCGCCGGGGAGCTTGCCTGTGGACACCAGGGGGCTATTTTCCAGGACACCGATCTGTATAAATGGCTGGAGGCGGTGGCGTTCTGTATTCAGAACGGCAGTGGCCGCCAGTTTGAGGCGATGGCGGATGAGGTGATCGAACTGATCGGCCGCGCCCAGTGCGAGGACGGGTACCTGAACACCTATATTACGGTGGAATGCCCGGAGAACCGCTGGAAGAACCTGGCCGAGGGCCACGAGCTGTACGGCTGCGGGCATCTGATTGAAGCGGCGGTGGCCTACTACAAGGCAACCGGCAAGCGCAACCTGCTGGATATCGCCTGCCGCTTCGCCGATCTGGTGGATCAGGTGTTCGGGCCCGGGGCGGAACAGTGCCACGGCTACCCCGGCCACCAGGAGGTCGAGCTGGCGCTGGTCAAGCTGTACAAGGTTACCGGGGAAAAAAGGTACCTGGATCTGGCGGCCTACTTCATCCGGCAGCGGGGCGGCAAGCCCAACTGCCTGCTGGAGGAGATGAAGGGCCGCGGCGGCCGCAACGTTTTCCCGGAATTCAGCGAATACGACGATAAATACGCCCAGACCCATCTGCCGCCGGTGGAACAGACCACGGCCGAGGGCCACGCGGTGCGGGCGGTGTATATGTACAGCGCCATGGCGGATCTGGCCCGGGAAACCGGCGACGAGGATCTGCGCCGCGCCTGCGAAACCCTCTATCAGAACATTGTGGAAAAGCGCATGTACATAACCGGCGGCATCGGTTCTTCCGGCAAGCTGGAACGCTTCACCGCCGACTACGACCTTCCCGGCGACCGGATGTACTGCGAAAGCTGTGCTTCGGTAGGATTGATGATGTTCGCCCAGCGGATGGTCTCCCTCACCGGCGAAGCGAAGTATTACGATACGGTGGAACGGGCCCTGTGCAACACGGTGCTGGCCGGTATCTCCAAGGAGGGCAACCGGTACTTCTACGTAAATCCCCTGGAGGTCTGGCCGGACAACTGCCTGCCGTCCACCTCACTGTCCCATGTGAAGCCGGTGCGGCAGCCCTGGTTCGCCTGTGCCTGCTGCCCGCCCAACATCGCCCGCACCCTGGCCTCCCTGGCCCCGTACATCTACGCGGCGGACGATACCTTCCTGTATGTGAATCAGCCCATTTCCTCCCGCGTGGAGACCCGGATCGGGGCCTGTACCCTGCGGCTGGAACAGACGGCTACCTATATGCAGAACGGCCGCATTACCCTGAAAGCGGAGAGCGACGGCCCGGTGACCCTGCGGGTCCGGGTGCCCGGGTATATGGAACAGCCCCTCTTTACCTGCAACGGGCAGTCGGTACAGCCCGCCATGGAAAAAGGCTACGCGGTGTTTGAAGTTTCCGGCACCGCCGAGATCCGCATCGAAGGGCGGGTCGCCGCCCGGTTCGTAGCCGCCAACCGGCGGGTACAGGCACTGGCGGGGCGGGTCGCCGTGATGAAAGGCCCCTTTGTTTACTGCCTGGAACAGACCGACAACGGCGAAAACCTCCCGGCCCTGTCGGTTCTGCCCGCAGCCGCCATCGAAGAGCAGGCCCCGGAGATGGGCCTTCCCGGCCGGCTGCCCACCCTGCGGATGAGCGGCCGGCGCCTGACCGCCACCGTGGCGGACGATACCGCGCTCTATGGCGCGCCGGCCTTTGCCGAGGAACCGGTCACCCTGAAAGCGGTTCCCTACGCCCTGTGGTGCAACCGGACCCCCGGTGAAATGCAGGTGTGGATCCGGGCGCAGGCGTAAATCCTTCTTTTGTCGATCCGCGGGGACGGATGCCCCGCACAACAATTATATTAAAGGAGAGAGAAACGTGAAAAAGTGGTATACTGTAAACGGCAAGAAGATCGTGTCTGTGCTGCTTTGCCTGGTGCTGGCGTTCTCGCTGGCGGCCTGCGGTTCCTCGTCCTCCGGCCAGAGCGCCGGCGGTGAGACCTCCGGTTCCGACAGCGAAAGCAGTGAGAAGGTGCAGATCACCTATGCGTTCTGGGGCGGCGAGGACGAGGCTGCCAGCACCCAGAAGACCCTGGACATCTTCAACGCTTCCCAGGATCGCATCGAGGTTACCGCGATGCCCATCCCCTGGGAGACCTACATGGAGAAGCTGAACACCATGGCTACCGGCGGCAATCTGCCTGACTGCGCTCTGATGAGCGAGGCCGGCGTGCTGCAGTGGGCCGAGCAGGGCATGCTGAACGACATCAGCGACATGTACGGCCCGGACGATCCCCTGCCCATGGAGAGCTGCACCTACACCTATAACGGCGTTCCCGTGGCCTACGCCACCGCCAACAACTCCCTGGTAATGTTCTACAACAAGGATATGTTCGACGCCGCCGGCATCGACTACCCGCCCACCAGCGCCGACGAAGCCTGGACCTGGGATGAGTTCGTGGAAGTTGCCAAGCAGCTGACCCTGGACGCCAACGGCAACAACGCCGCTTCCCCCGACTTTGATCCCGACAGCATCGTGCAGTACGGCTGCATGGTGGAAAACCTGACCTGGCAGCTGGAAGTCTGGTGCCGTTCCAACGGCAGCGGCTTCTACAGCACCGACGGCACCAGCGTTACCATCAATGAGGAGGCCGCCGTGGAGGCCATCCAGGCCATCGCCGACCTGTACCTGGTCCATCATGTTGCCCCCCCTGTCCACCGGTCTGACCGATGACGGCGTGCAGCGTTCCCTGATCGCGGAAATCTGCGCCATGACCACCAACGGCGCCTGGAACATCGGCACCTGCCTGGAGGCCGCCCGTGAGGAAGGCCTGAACTGCGGCAACCTGATCGTTATTTTCCTGGCCGGCCTGCAGAATGTGCCCCGGGTCTATCACGAAGCGGCCGAGATCGACGGCGCCAACAGCTGGCAGCGGTTTGTTCATGTAACCGTGCCCAGCATGACCCCCATCATCTTCTACAACCTGCTCATGAGCCTGATCACCAACATGCAGGTGGTTACCCCGGCGCTGGCACTTACCAACGGCGGCCCGGGCAACTCCTCCATGTTCATCACCTACTTTGTGGAAGGCATCGTGATGACCGGTATGAAAAACTAAACCCCACCGACAACTGCTGCCGGGCCGGATTTCCGGCCCGGCAATTTTTATGGCATGCAAACAAAAGGAGGGTGCGCCAATGATTCAGACGATCCGGACAGTCCCTCTGGGGGATATGCAGGCGGTGTACCGCCAGAGCCAGGAGGGCGGCGCCGTGGAGCTGCAGCTGCTTCCGGCGCAGCAGACCCTGCCGCCGGACGGGCGCCGCCGCCGGGCGGTCAGCCTGGTGCAGGCCCACATCACCGGCGAGATGCTGCCCGGCGGCTACAGCGGCGGCCGCTCCATGCTGGAAAGCGGCACCACCGCCGCGCTGCGCTTGCAGGATCAGCAGATCCGGCAGCTGACAGATGGCGGCCGGGAGGTGGTGACCCGGCTGACCCATCCCCGGGGCAGCTTTATCCACCGGCTCCGGTGGCAGGCCGGGGAGCCTGCTGTGCGCTGCTGCACCGAATTTGTCAACGAGAGCGACCAGCCGGTTTCGCTGGAACTGCTCACAAGCTTTTGCCTGGGCGGGCTTTCCCCCTGCGCGGCGGGCTACGATCCCCGCGCCCTGCGCCTGCACCGGCTGCGCAGCGCCTGGAGCGCCGAGGGGCGGCCAAGCGTGCAGACCGCCGCTCAGCTGGGTCTGGAACCTTCCTGGGCCCGGCACGGGGTACGGGTCGAGCGGTTCGGCCAGGCGGGTTCCCTGCCGGTGAACGGCTGGTTCCCCTGGCTGGCGGCGGAGGATACGGAAACCAGCCTGCTCTGGGGCGCGATGCTCTGCCACAACGCCTCCTGGCAGATGGAATTCTGGTGCCGGGACGAGGGTCTGGCCCTTGCCGGCGGCCTGGCGGACCGGGAATTCGGCCACTGGCGCAAGACCGTTCAGCCGGGGGAGCGGTTTGTCTCGCCGCAAGCCATCCTGACCGTGGCCGCGGGCGGCACGGTGGACGACCTGGCCCAGCGGATGACCGCCCTGGACACGGAGGAACTGCCCGGGGAAGAGGAACTGCCGGTGGTGTTCAACGAATACTGCGCCACCTGGGGCAATCCCACCCGGGAAACGGTGGCCCAGCTGGTGGACGCGGTCAAAGGCCGGGGCATCCGGTACTTTGTGATCGACGCGGGCTGGTACCAGGATCCCGGCATTCCCTGGGATACCTCCATGGGGGACTATGAGGTCTCCCGCCGGCGGTTCCCCGACGGGCTGGAAGAAACGGCCCGCCGCATCCGGGAAGCCGGGATGGTGCCGGGCATCTGGTTCGAGCCGGAGGCGCTGGGGCACACATCCCATGCCGCCGCCTGCACCGACCATCTGCTTAAACGGGACGGCGTCCCCGTCGCCACCCCCACCCGGCTGTTCTGGGATATGCGGGATCCCTGGGTGCGCCAGAGGCTGCGGCAGCGAATTGTGGAACCGCTGCAGCGGTGCGGCTTCGGCTATGTGAAACTGGACTACAACGACAGCACCAGCCCCTTCTGTGACGGGGCGGAAAGCCCGGGGGAGGCGCTGCGGCAGAACCTGGCGGCCTCCCGGGAATTTGTGGAGGAACTGAAAGCGGCCGTGCCCGGCATCCTGGTGGAAAGCTGCGCTTCCGGCGGGCACCGGCTGGAACCGGGCACCGTGGCGGCCACGTCCCTGTCCCCTTTTCGGATGCGCACGAGTGCGCCGCCATCCCGATCATTGCCGCCGATCTGCACCGGGCCATTCCGCCCCGCAAAAGCCTGATCTGGGCGGTGCTTCGCCCCGGGGACGAACCCAAGCGGATTGTCTGGTCTATGACGGCGGCGCTGCTGGGCCGGCTGTGCCTTTCGGGGGATCTGGCCGCGCTGACGGCCGAACAGCAGAACCTGCTGGACGAGGGGCTGGCCTTTTACCGGCTGGCCGCCCCGGTGATCCGCCGGGGCCATACCCGGCGCTTCGGCCCCTGTATCGAAAGCCTGAACCAGCCGGAGGGCTGGCAGGCCGTGACCCGCACCGGCACGCCGGGCGGTCTGTACCGCCTGACCGCCCGGTTTGAATCGCTGGACCCCAACGAAAAGCTGTACGGCATGGGGCAGTACCAGCACGGATGCCTGGAACTGAAGGGTATGGATCTGGAACTGGCCCAGCGCAACTCGCAGGCCAGCGTGCCGTTCCTTGTCTCCAGCCGGGGCTACGGCCTGCTCTGGAACAACCCGGCGGTGGGCCGGGCGGTGCTGGGCAAAAACGTGATGAGTTTTGAAGCCTTTTCCACCCGCGGGCTGGACTACTGGGTAACGGCAGGGGACACCCCCGCCGCCATCGAACACAATTACGCGGCGGTTACCGGCACTGTGCCCATGATGCCGGAGTACGGCCTGGGCTTCTGGCAGTGCAAGCTGCGCTACCAGACCCAGGAAGAACTGCTCTC
>CALXAH010000036.1 GCA_944386225.1 uncultured Gemmiger sp. | reverse complement strand
CCAGCTCAGCCAGGACAATTTCCTCGGCTCTGTTGTGGATAGAGTTCATGGAGCGCACCCATGCCATCTGGTCGGCAGCTTTTAGGGCTTCTGTGACGCCCTCTTGCTGCATCATGGCTTTTTCGATAATTTCCAGCCGCTCCCAGCAGGCGGTGTCGATTTCCTCCAAATGGGGAAACAGCTTTTCAGTGACAATAAGATCGGTATACAGAATGGGCCGGTGTTCTTTTAAGTAGGCACGGCGCAACCGGCCATATTTCCCGATATGGTACTCTTTGGTGTCCGATAACACAAGGTCGGGAATGAGATAGTCGCCGCATTTGGTGTAAGTCAGTTCCATACAAGGCTCCTTTCGTGGGAATGTGGTTGACAGTTACGGTAGGTTTGAGGGCATCCCTCCTTTATCATAACTGTCTTTTCATTCGCCACAAATGAGCCGCCAGTCATGATGTAATGTTTTTTGGTGTATTCCACCCTCTATACATTACATCATGATATTATCTGCTGTTACAACAAGCCCGATTTCAGAGAGAATCTTGCCCAAAATTGCTGTAAAGGCGGATAACTATACACACTGAAAGAGCGAACTTTCAGCGATGATTTGAAGCGAAACGATCCAAACATACGCCGGGTACGAGACTGATGCACCCCGGGACAAAGTCCCTGAAACCGCATGATTGGACAAGAAAATGGAAACACAGTGATCTGGCACACAGGAGCGCACCGGCCGGCTTTCCCCTGCCCTGACACAGAAAATCGGCGACGCAAAGGGTTTCCGATAAGGGCTGAATCTACATGCGGATAATGTTGTAAAGGTGATGTGCTATACAGCGGGAAGGGCTTATAAATCCGGGCATAGCCGCGAAATCTGCACTAGTGAAAACCATTTGGCTGTCAATGTTCCCTTGGTGGGGCGCTATATAGAATGATCCGATAGGCTACACAAGGACTTGCGCTTCTTCGCTGGATGCAAGGCTTCCGATAATCGCAGGAACTCCATCATTCTACTCACGAATCATTGCTTCAAAATCCTCCGCGCCAATCATGTATTCAATTTGCCGATAGAGCTATCGTGTATTCGAATTGACGGTAAGGCTGTCAAAAAACTAGAATAAAATCAACAAAAGCGCTTTTGCAAGGTGAAGATATTTTGGAATTATTGCAAAAGGAGGAATCGGTGTGAAAAAAGGGAAAAAGCTCGGCTTGTTTACCTGGATCCTGATCGGGTTTGTACTGGGTATCGTGCTGGGCATCGTTGCACCGGAAGTTGGCAAAAAGCTCCAGTTCCTGGGCACAATCTTGACCAACCTGCTGAATATGGTCGTGGTACCGCTGGTGATGAGCCTGCTGATCACCGCTGCCGCTGATGTGGGCAACATGAAGAAGCTCGGTAAACGTGCCGGGCGCACCTTTGTGATTTTTATGGTCACCACCGCCATCGCCATTGTAATCGGCCTTGTGCTTGCCAATCTATTCGCTGTGGGCAAGGGCGTGACTATCGATCTTGCGGGCCTGGAGGCCAACAGCGCCGACTCGATGAATGTACTGGACACCATCATTGGAATCATCCCCACCAACATCTTCTCAGCTATAAGCAGTGCCAACCTGCTGCAGTGCATCTTTTTTGCTCTGCTGTTTGGCTTTGCTCTTACCCTTCTGCCGGACGGCAAAGAAAAAGATGCGGTGCAACACTTCTTTAAAGGTGCCTCGGAAGTGATGAAAGGCATCACCAACATCGTGCTCTGGTTTTCCCCCATCGGTGTATTCGGCCTGATGGCCTGGGTGGTCGGTACCTACGGTCTGGCCATCCTGGGCCCCTATGCCAAAGCCATCGCGGCGGTATATCTGGGCTGCATCCTGCACGTACTCATTACTCAGGCCGGCATCATGATCGGCGGCATCTGCCACCACAACCCCATCACCTTCGTCAAGGAGTACATGCAGACCATTCTGTTCGCTGTGGCCACCTGCTCCAGCGTAGCCACTATCCCCCTGAACCTGAAGACAGCTAAGCGCCTGGGTGCGGCGGATGACGTGGCTGACTTTGTCATTCCCTTCGGTGCTGTTATCAACATGGACGGAACCGCCATTTACGAAGCTGTGGCCGCCATCTTCGCGGCACAGGTATTCGGCATTGAACTGACCTTCATGCAGCAGGTGATGATCATGGTCTCCGCCGTGCTGGCTTCCATCGGCACCGCCGGTGTACCCGGTTCCGGCCTGATCATGCTCACCGTGGTGCTAAATGCTGCGGGTCTGCCGCTGGAGGCTGTGGGTCTGCTGGCCGGCGTGGATCGCTTCCTGAATATGGGCCGCATGATCCCCAATATCGTAGGCGACGGTGCCACCTCCATCCTGGTCTCCAAGCTGGAGGGACGGCTGCATCCCGCCATGAGCGAAGCCGAGTATGAAAAGGCGACGACTGCCACCTGAGAACGGAGGAACGACATGACAATCAACGCGATTCTGCTGGACGAAAAAGATAATGTTGTCACCTGCGTGCAGGATGTGAAGGCGGGCGAAGAAGTGGTGTACCGGGCTGGCGATAACCTGTGTACCCTTATCGCCGCCCAACCCATCCCGGCTTGCCACAAGGTGGCTCTGCAGGACATCGGCAAGGGGAAAGATGTGATCAAGTACGGTGAGATGATCGGCCGTACCAGCAGCCCCATCGCCAAGGGATGCCACGTGAACGAGTATAACATCTACAGTGTGCCCCGCGATTATGACAGTGAGCTGGTGTAAAAAGGAGGAGAGACAATGGAATTCTGGGGATACAGACGCGCGGAGGGTCGCGCAGGGATCCGTAACCATGTGCTGATCCTTCCGTCTTGCGTGTGTGGCAGCGAGACTGCCCGCATCGTGGCCAGCCAAGTGAAGGGAGCGGTTAACATCGTGTTCAACACCGGCTGCTCCGATGTACAGGCCAATACCGATATGTCCCAAAAGGTGTTGACAGGCTTTGCCTGCAACCCCAATGTCTACGGAGTGGTCATCATCGGGCTGGGCTGTGAAACGGTGGGACACCGCCAGTTGCGGGAAAAAATTCAAAAAATGACCTCCAAGCCGGTGGTGTCCTTTGGCATCCAGGAGGAGGGCGGTACACTTAAGACCATTGAAAAGGCAGTGCGCGCCGCCCGGGAGATGGCCGCCGAGGCCGCTATGCAGCCTAAAGAGCGCTTTGATATTTCCGAGCTGCTGCTGGGCATCGAGTGCGGAGGTTCCGATGCCACCAGCGGTTTGGCAAGCAACCCGGCGGTCGGCGAACTGTCCGACCTGCTTGTGGATCTGGGTGCCTCTACCATCATGAGTGAATCTATTGAGTGGATCGGCGGCGAGCACGTGCTGGCCCGCCGGGCGGCCACCCCTGAGATCCACAACCAGATCATCGAGGTGTGCCGCGCCTACGAGGAACATCTGAAAGCTGCCGGGCAGGACTGCCGCGCTGGCCAGCCCACCCCTGGCAATAAAGCAGGCGGGCTTTCTACCTTGGATGAAAAGAGCCTGGGTTGCATCCGCAAAGGTGGCACGCGTTCCGTTGTGGAGGTGCTGCAACAGGCAGATCGGCCCACCAAGACCGGTGCCATCGTGATGGACACCGCTGGATTTGACATCTCCTCGGTGACTTCCATGGTTGCGGGCGGATGCAGCGCGGTAATTTTCACCACTGGCCGCGGCACTCCCACCGGCAACGCCATCGCTCCGGTGCTCAAGGTCACTGCCAATGAACGCACCTATCGCATGATGGAGGACAATATGGATGTGGATTTGAGTCCCATCCTCCGTGGGGAAAAGACATTCCGTGAGATGGGCGAAAAATTGTTGGAGGAAATCGGCGCCGTCTGCAACGGAAAGCTGACCAAAGCGGAAGCCTACGGCTTTTCGGATATTGCCGTAGACCATGTCTGCCGGTTTGTATAAATGCTTTTCATCCGGAGACCTTACACCTCTCTTCTCGGCAAGGCAGGCCTGCCATCCGGCGGGCCTGCTTTGCAGTCCTTCTATGGGTTCTCTTTTTTTACCGGAAATGGCCGGTCTTTGGGCAGAGTCTGTATGGATAACGAAAGATTGGGGACGTGGGAAATACGGGTACAGAGTTAAGAAAAGATAGGCCCCCCCTGCGGTAGAATTGCCTGGCGCAGGCTGCTGAGAGACGGTCAGAAGCGAAATCCTCAGCTGTTTTGTGCCCCAAACACAGAAGTTCGCGCTGGTCCGGGTATTGCGAATTCCCGGTGCAGTGCGGGCTTTTTTAACTATCATACATGCGATTGAGCCGCAACGTAGCGGATCGTGTGTGCCGCGAGTACAAAAATGCCGGGGCAGATGAGATGAAGGTACCTGTCGGGTCGTTTCCAGGGTGGCTGGCGGCCAAACCGGCATGGTATAATATACCAGAAAGCGAGGGAAACTGCCGATGAAAAATATGGAACTGGTCTATGCTGTCTACCGTTACGGCTCCTTTTCCCGGGCTGCAGAGGAACTGTACCTCAGCCAGTCCTCACTGAGTACAGCGATACAAAGTGTCGAAGCCGAATTGGGGACTCCCCTGTTTGACAGGCGTCAGCATCCGGTGCGCTTGACCGCTGCCGGACAGGAGTTTCTGCGCTATTACCAGGCTGCAAAACCGCTAAAGGAAGATATGCTGGCCCATATTCGGGATATTGCCGCTCTGCAAGGTGGCAGCTTTGCGTTGGGAGGCACCCATTATTTGCTTTCCTACATCTTGCCGCATGCCATCGTAGAGTTTTCAAGACGATACCCACTGGTGGACATCAGGATTGTAGAAAGCGAGTCGGAACAGTTCAGAAATCTTCTGTTTAACTGCGATATTGATCTGTGCTTGATGTGTGACGCAAATGACCCAAAGCTGCAAAGCATTGGACATGCATTCTTTGATCGGCTCTATCTAGCCGTGCCCCGCAATAAAATAGCGGAACTGTCTCTGGCCGAGAATGCTCTTACAGCAGATGATATTCAGCAATCGGAGGGGCATTTGGATGGTTGTCACAGCTTTCGTGCGACTGATCTGGAAAAAATTCCGTTTCTGCAGCTGACACCCGGCAATAACCTGTGTAACCGTAGTGAAAGAATATTTAAAGACCTGGGCGTTTATCCGAAAAAAATAATCCGGTTAAACCAGTTTGTTACCGCCTATAACCTAGCAGGAAGCGGGTTGGGCTGCACCCTGGCCAGTTCCAAGCTGATTACCATGATCAACCATCCCGGTCTAGTATATTATGATCTTCCCTCTCCACTGATGGTACGGGATTTTCGTTTTATCACGCGTAAAGATGCGTATATTTCCCGAAGTATCCAGACTTTTTGCGGGATTTTTCAGGAATGCGAGAATCCGAATTAGATAAAATATGAAGGATCCAGATAATTCTTGTCTCTCCGGCTTTATATAAAGCATTTGGCCCTGCCAACTGCGATCGGTTCCGGTGTCTCCTTCCCCGTGCCTGTTTCTGCGCGGTTTATCTTTCGGCGGAAAGAATCTTGTTTTTGATTTGAGTAATAGTCGCGGCAAAGATGGTGTCTTTGTGCATGGGAGAAGCTGCAGTTGAAGTTTGTGAAGACCACCAAGTCTGGCCGAGAAATACCGGTTATGAGAGTCGGTGCCCTTCTTTTGCCGGTGCGTTGGACGATATGCTTGTGCTGGATGCCTTGATTCTTAACACAGACCGTTACTTCGGAAACTTTGGATTTTTGGTAGAAAACGAGACCAACCGGATTATCGCCCCCGCTCCCCTGTTTGACCATGGAAATTCCCTTTTTAATTTCGCTGGTGGGGATGATTTGGAGTTGGATGAAACTCTTACCAGATATGCCAATACCCTGTTCCCCTGCGTATACGATGATTTTATATCCGCGGCGAAGGGGGTATTGACGCCGGAACACAAAAAAGGACTACGGCGTCTACTGGAATTCAAATTTAAAAAGCATCCCCGCTATAACCTGCCCGAACATCGGCTGCGCTTGATTGAGCACCAGATCCAACGCAGGGCACAGCAACTGCTGGAGTAATACGCGTATAGGAAAACACCTCGATTGCGAGGGCGAAACGATCGGAAGATGGAACACTGGTCAATTGATGGCAGATGACTGTCTTTGATGATTATGGAGATTTGTTTTGATGATTGGAAAGATGGTAAAAGTGACTGTCGACAGGCCACTAGGAAGCTATCACCCTGCGCACAAAGATATGTATTATCCGATAAATTACGGCTTTGTGGAAGGGATAGTTGCGCCAGACGGCGAGTATCAGGACGCTTACATCCTTGGGATAGATACAGCGGTGAAAGAATTTACCGGACTCGTCATTGCGGTGGTGCATCGGTATGACGATGTGGAAGAAAAGTGGGTGGTAGCGCCTGAAAATGCCAGTTTCACAAAAGAAGACATAGAAAAACAGATCCATTTTCAGGAGCAATACTTTCAATCAGAAGTTACCGTTTTAGGATAGCCAAAAGGCTGATTTTATAAAAGGAACGCCGGTTTGCGGGCAAGGAGGTTTCCCCGTGGATTCCAGAAATAAAACAAGGCGGACTTGAATCAACCAATCCGTTTGCTCTTTTGAATGTAGTACAATGATAGATGTCTCACTTTTCGCAGTTGAATTATTCATACCCTGCACGTATAATTGAATCATACGAGAGGAGCGTGGTTACGTGAAAAGGCAGCTGCAAGGTATAGCATTGATCTTATTGAGTATTCTGCTGATGCTGGGATACGGTAATGCGCCCTTTTTTGACTTTTCTCTCAGATGGTCTTTCGTGTTTTCAATCGTTGGGATTGCAGGCGCTGTAGTGGCATTTTTGCCCGACAAAAAATGAGCTAACCCTAATAGGACGGACAAGCCGGGCGGCTTGCCCGTCCATTTTTGTTTGTTAAAACCGGATGCAATCCGATGTACTTGCGGCATGGCTGGTATCGGAAGTTTTTTGAGGAAGTTGAGGGAAAACCGGAATCCATCCAAGTCTGGAAACGGCAGGGCATCTGTGCTATGATAAATGCATTGCACGGGGGGCGAAAAAACAGATTTTTCGTCGATTCCCGAATTGCTGTACACGTTCCGCAACAGACATATATAGAAGAAGGAGAACCCTATGCCCTGTACCACGATTCTGGTTGGCAAACGAGCCAGCCATGACGGATCCACCATCATTGCCCGCAACGACGACGGCGCGTTTGAGGCCAAGCGCCTTTTGACCCATCCTGCCAGGGAGGGAGCGGCTACATATAAAACCGTCATCTCCCATCTTGTGGTAGAACTCCCGGAGAAGGCCCAGCGCTATACCGACTGCCCCAACGTATCCAAGAGCAACGGCGTATGGCCCGCCTGCGGCATCAATGAGGCCAACGTGGCCATGACGGCCACCGAGACGATTACCAGCAACGCCCGGGTGGTGGGCGCGGATCCCTATGTGCGGTACCTGGCAAAGAAGGGACGCGGCACCAAGGAGGTTCCCGGCGGCATCGGTGAGGAAGATCTGGTGACCTTGGTGCTTCCCTACATCCGTTCCGCCCGGGATGGTGTGCTGCGCACCGGCGCGCTGCTGGAACAGTACGGCACCTATGAGCCCAACGGCATGGCCTTTGCGGACGCCGATGAAATCTGGTGGCTGGAGACCATCGGAGGTCATCACTGGATCGCCCGGCGTGTGCCGGACGACCGGGTTGTCGTCATGCCCAACCAGTTCGGTCTGGATCATTTTGACTTCGAGGACGCCTATGGGGCGCAGAAAGAATATCTTTGCTCCCGGGATCTGCGGGAGTTCATGGAAGAACACCGCCTGGCGCTGGATATGGGCACGGCGTTCAACCCGCGGCTGGCCTTTGGCTCCCATTCGGACGCGGACCATATTTACAACACCCCTCGCGCCTGGTTTATGGCCCGGTATTTTCTGCCCCGGACTTACAAGTGGGATGGCGAGAATGCCGACTTCACCCCGGAGAGCAACGATATTCCCTGGTCCTTTGTGCCGGAGCGGAAGGTGACGGTCGAGGATGTGCGGTATCTGCTGGGCTCCTATTACCAGGGAACCCCCTACAATCCCTACGACAAAGCTGCCGCCAGCAGGGGCAAGTACCGTACCATCGGCGTGCCCAACAGCGATGTCTGCGGCATTATGCAGATTCGCGGCTACCTGCCCGAGGCGGTCCAGGGGGTGGAATGGCTGTCCATGGGCGGCAGCGGCTTTACGGCCTGCTTCCCGTTGTATGCCCATGTGACCGAGTTCCCTAAATATCTGAGCGGCACCACCGAAACAGTCTCCACCGACAGCATGTACTGGCACAGCCGGCTGATTGCCGCGCTGACTGATGCTCATTTCGGCAATGCCCTGCTGTTTGATGAGCGATATGTGAACGCGGTTATGAACCGCGGCCAGCAGCTGCTTTACGAGTACGACGAGAAGATCCGGCAGGGCGCGTCTGCCGAAATTCTGAAGGAGGCCAATCAAAAAATCGCTGCCATGGTGAAGGAAGAGTCGGATAAGGCGCTGGCTCAGATTCTCAAAAACGCCTCCGAGCACATGAAGATCCGGTATCACCGGGGCGACAACTGATCGAACAATATGCAACGCAAAGGGCGAAAACGTAAATAGCAATCCGCCCGAAAGCGGAAATTAACAAGGAAAACCGGCGGCAAAAGAAGAAAAACACTTCTTTTGCCGCCGGTTTTATGCATTGTTCAGAGGATTTCATGTACGTGCACGCCACATTGCGGCAATGACTGTAAAGCCAAACGCCTGTACATGGTGGAAAGGCGGGACAACAGCGATGATTGGAAGCGAACTGTCCCCCAAAACGGTCCGGTAGCCTGCCTGGTTTATCCCGGGATAATGCTTCTAAAGCCGCATGGCGGACCAGGAAATCGAAAATATGCGATACAGCACACAGGTGCTGCACTGGGCTGGCTCTCCCCTGTGCCAGCCCGGCGAAACCGTTATGACAAAGCGCCCAGACAACAGACGGGGCGCTTTCAGAATATGGGTGTAAAGTTAAATGGCTGTATGGCTTAAAACAGGCGGATGAATGCATCAAAAACAGCACAAGCCTGCCTTTTTGCGGCGCATATCCGTTGTGTAAGGGCAAGATCCGGCAGACTATCCGAGACGATGAACTGCCCGCTATTGCAACCGAATTCGGTGTGCGTTCCGAGCACGATACTTTTTAATACCGCTATGATTTTAAGAGCCTGGGCACACTGGATTTACGCTTTTGCCGATTTCTGAATATACGTTTCTAATTCTGTGACCTTCCCTTTTATTTCGGCAATGATGGCTTCCGGAGTATCGGTCGTTATTTCCTTTTCCACTGGGGCTTTCAGTATGAAATCGTTCCTTTCCGGATCGGAGCATACTTCAAAGAGGCACTCAGAATTACAGAGCATTTTATAGTAACGGCTTTGAATCTTCCGGTTGTATCCGGAGATCCAAACTTCGAATTTGCAGGTGCTGTGGATGAACACGACCTGAACTTTAAGGCCTGATTCTTTCAGGGTTTCCCGTGTAGCTTGAAAATACGAAAAGTCCATTTGATTTTCTACGACTCGGCCCATAAAGGTGTATTCGGGCAGCTCTTTTTCGAGTTCTGCCGAAATGTATTTAATGTTTATGGCATCATGTAAGCTGTGCAGAAGTTCTATGTCACCAAGAGCGATGATGAGCTTCTGGTTATCTTCAACCTTTTCCCGCAAATCTCTAATCTGTTCAACAAGGGCCATATAATATACGTCAATCCCCAAAGTATTCAAATTTGTTTCAAACATAGCGTAGTCCTGAAGCATCTCAATAAACCACGGAGAGGATAACTTGTCATACACACTCATCCAGTTCTGATGAGAAGAATGCCATACATCTTTATCACCCAATGCGCTGCGGTTATTAAAGTAATATTGTTCGTCGAAGTAGTACAAAGAAACCGTAAACATCGACAGCATGGAGAAGATTGACAAAATTATATTCTGGTGATCCGCCGCCAATCCTTTTTCAGCAACGCCGATCAAGAGCTTTAGAACATTGTACTCGTTATCTACTAACTCACGCATTTTTTCTTCGGAATACGGTTTTTTCGTTTTTCGGCAGTCCATCATATTGGTATGTTCCGACAGAACTTTATCAAATTCGTAGCTCGCTTGTAAATCGTGTCCCTGTTTCATCATATTGAGAAAATGAATTTATGCTTTTCTATTAAAATTATGAGTTTCTCTTTCAGAGCCTTTTGGCGGTATCGGCCATAGTCTTCCTTGGAGCCACGCGCTAAGCGAGTGGCTTTTGTTAAGCAGTCGAAAGGAGTTGTTGTCTGGAAACTGCGGGCGGCAAGCTGTTAAAAAATTTACAACTTTGTAACAAATAGGCAGAATGGTTCGATTATAATGAGCTTGGATAAATTGGGCACAATAGTATTTTTGTCACAAAATTAAAAAGATGGAGATGATATGGAATATATTTTGCAAACAGATAACCTGGTAAAAGTCTACGGCCCCAAGACGGTTCTGAATCATGTGAGCATTCATGTGCCGAAAAAGTCAATCTATGGTTTAGTTGGAAAAAACGGAGCGGGCAAAACCACGCTCATGCGTATAATCTGCGGTCTGACGCAGCAAAACGAAGACAGCTATACCCTGCTGGGCAAAACAAACGATTATACTGTGCGCAAGCATATGGGAATGCTGATTGAAAAACCGGGCATTTATGAGCATATGACAGCGCTCGAAAATCTGCGCTACTTCTCGCTGCTGTTCGGCTTCCAGGGGCAGGATCACAAAAAAATCCTGGAAATGGTCGGCCTGCAGAATGCCGGGAAAAAGAAAGCCAGCCAGTTTTCCCTGGGGATGAAACAGCGGCTGGGCATTGCCATTTCGCTGCTGGGAAATCCTGATTTCCTCGTTCTCGATGAGCCGATCAACGGCCTTAACCCGGAAGGCGTATATGAAATGCGCAGAATGCTGGAGGCGCTGAACCGGGAGCATGGCACTACGATCCTGATTGCCAGCCACATCCTGAGCGAACTGCATAAGCTGGCGACGGACTATGCTATCATTGATGGTGGATGTCTGATTGACGAGTTCAGCAAAGAGACGCTGGAAAAGGCCTGCAGCAGCGGTGTTCAGGTCACGGTTGAGCCGGTATGCCTGCAGAATGCCAAAGCACTTATTGCGTCCCGCTATCCGGATATTCGCTGCGAAGCCATTTCCGAACAGAGCCTGCAGCTGTACGAAAAAATCAACCCGGCGGATCTGAACCGGTTCCTGGTGGAGAACAAGGTGCACGTATGCGGTTTGGGGGCAAACGATGAGGACGTGGAGAGATTCTTTGTAGAAAAACTCTCGGGAGGGAAAGCGGTATGAAAAACTTGATTCGCGGGCATATGTATCAGCTGAAAAAAGACCGTTTCTTTCTCGGATGTCTTGTTCTGAGTGCGATCCTCCTGATTATACCGATCCGGCTTTCTCTTTCTCTGGCATCCGACATAAACCCTCTTATGGGGATCAATGGCCTGTTCGATACATTCCTGAGCGGAGATACCGTCCTGTATGTCTTCATGCTCCTAACGTCGAATATGGTGGCAGAAACCTATCGCACCGGCGTGATGAAGAACATTTTTGGCCGTGGCGTTGCGAAGAAACAATACTACTTCTCAATCGTTTTCACGATATCCGCTGCGTATGTGCTGGTCATGCTGATCGGCAGTATCGTTATGGGCGTGCTGGCGGGCAGTCGGTACGGTATAGGCGGAATTTCGTACCCCGCCTACTATGCCCTATCCGTTCTGGCACGCATCCTTTACGCAATAGCGCATATCAGCTTTGCGCTTACCATGACGATCTACACCAGAAACGCAATTACGGGCGCTGTTTTCGGGCTTGTGATTCCGAATATTCCGAGAATTCTGGAAATGGTTCTGGGATCCTTCAAGATCCATGTTGCGCTTGATGTTATCAAGATCTCCGCGAACATGCCGTCTGTATATACAGCATCAAATGACCTGTCGGCCTTCCTGCCCTGCTTCGTTGTGTTGTGTGCGTATCTGTCTGTATCGGTTTTTGCCGGATTGCGTCTGCTGAAGAACCAGGATATCAAGTAACAACAGTTGCGGCTGCTTTCTATTATATAAAGAAACACTCCCCGAAAAAACCGGCTGTTTGTGTGCTGCGCACAGACGGCCGGCATTTTTTGTCCGGCAGGCAGCGGAAAACTTGATTGCCGCTGTTCGTGCAAACAAATATCTGGAAAATACTGTAGATTTCTTCTTGACAATCGGCGCTCCTTCCCCTATTATGTAGCTTGCTACTGAATTATGTAGTGTGCTACGAATCTGCAAAGAGGGGGCGGTATTCATGTCACAGGTCGGCAAAGATGACCTGGGCTTCAAGATTAAAATCATTTCCAAGCTTCTGACACAGAACATAACAAACAGTATCACGTCTCTGGATTTGACCAGCTCGCAGGCCCGTGTGCTTGGCTACCTGTGCTGCCGAACTCAACGGCAGGAGAAGGTCTATCCGCGGGACATCGAGCGGGACTTCCGCTTCACCCATCCCACGGTATCAGGGCTGCTGCAGCGGCTGGAAGCAAAGGGCTATCTGAGCAGCGAGCCATCCGTAGAGGATCGGCGGTGCAAGCAGATCCTCGTCACAAAGCGGGCGCTGGAGGCCAACCAGCAGGTTCTGGATCAGCTGGCCGCATCGGGGCAGCGGCTGGTCAGCGATATGTCCTGTGAAGAAATCACCCAGTTAAAGAACCTGTTGGATAGGATGATTCAAAATCTCAGCGCTTCCAACAGCGCGCCGCAGTCAACGGATCAGTTTCAACGGTTCGCTGATGAGACGGAAGGAGAAACCGAAGACTGCAGGTGATGATCTCCGGGTTTCGTTAAAAGTTGCTTTACAAACTCAGAATGAAAGCCGCGGCTAAGCGATGACAGCCTGTGGCCGCGGCAGATACTGAGAGTTTGGATAGGAGGGATTTATAGGTATGATAAAAACACTGAGCAAAAGTATACGGGAATTCAAGAAACCGGCAATCCTCACGCCGATTCTGGTAGTGGGCGAGGTTATTCTGGAATGCATTATCCCGTTTGTAATCGCCAATCTCGTCAATGAGATGCAGGCCGGATGCGGTATGGACGTTATCATCCAATACGGCGCGCAGCTGGTTCTCATGGCGGTGCTGTCTCTGATTCTGGGCGTAGCAGCCGGCAGCACCTGCGCTACGGCGTCCACGGGTTTCAGCCGCAATCTGCGGCAGGATATGTTCTACCGCATCCAGGACTATTCGTTTGAAAACATCGATAAGTTCTCCGTCTCCAGCCTGGTGACACGAATGACCACCGATGTAGTCAACGTGCAGATGTCCTTTATGATGATCATCCGTGTGGCTATCCGCTGCCCGCTGATGCTGATCTTCTCCTTCGTAATGGGCTTTGCCATGGGCGGCCGCCTGGCTCTGATCTTCCTGGTGACCATTCCCCTGCTGGGTTTTGGCCTTACTATGGTAATCCGCAAGGCTACCCCCATTTTCCGCCGGGTGTTCCGCAAGTACGATGCCCTCAACGATTCGGTTCAGGAAAACGTCCAGGCCATGCGCGTGGTCAAGAGCTATGTCCGCGAGGATTATGAGAAGAAGAAATTCGGCATTGCCGCCGAGGATGTCTGCAAGGACTTCACCCGTGCCGAGCGCATCATGGCCATCAACAGCCCCATGATGCAGTTCTGCGTATACAGCGGCATGGTCTTTGTTCTGAGCTTTGGCTCCTATGCCGTCATCTCCAGCCAGGGCCTGGAGGTCAACGTTGGTCAGATGTCCTCCATCCTTACATACAGCTTCCAGATCCTCATGAGCCTGATGATGCTCTCCATGGTGTTTGTGATGATCGCCATGTCCATGGAGTCTGCTGAGCGTATCGTTGAGGTGCTGGAGGAAAAGAGCAACCTGACCAGCCCTGAGAATGCGGTTACGGAAATGCAGGATGGCTCCATCGATTTTGATGGTGTCAGCTTCAAGTATTCCCGGAATGCCGAGCGTAATGCCCTGGAGAACGTGAACCTCCACATCCGTTCCGGCGAACTCATCGGTATCCTGGGCGGTACCGGTTCCTCCAAGACTACCCTGGTACAGCTGATTCCCCGCCTCTACGACGTAACCGAAGGCACGGTCCGGGTTGGCGGCGTAGATGTACGGAAATATGATCTGGAAACCCTCCGCGACAGTGTGGCCATGGTGCTGCAGAAGAATGTGCTGTTCTCCGGTACCATCAAGGACAATCTCCGCTGGGGCAATCCCGACGCCACCGACGAGGAGATGCGTGAAGCCTGCCGTCTGGCCCAGGCGGACGAGTTTATCCAGCTGTTCCCCGATAAGTACGATACCTGGATCGAGCAGGGCGGCAGCAACGTTTCCGGTGGCCAGAAGCAGCGGCTCTGCATTGCCCGTGCCCTGCTGAAGAAGCCCAAAGTCCTGATCCTCGATGACTCCACGTCTGCCGTGGATACCCGGACCGACGCCCTGATCCGCCAGGGCTTCCGGCAGTTCATCCCGGATACCACCAAAATTATCATTGCCCAGCGCGTGGCCTCGGTTCAGGACGCTGATCGGATTATCGTCATGGATGGCGGCCATATCAGCGCTATCGGTACCCACGAAGAACTTTTGAAGAACAGCGAGATTTATCGGGAAGTGTACACTTCTCAGACGAAGGCAGGTGATCATGATGAAGCGTAAAAATACGATGGAAGAGCGTAACGCTGCTCCCGCCGCAACCCGCAGCAATACCAGCCGCGGACACCGCGCTCCCAAGGGTGTGCTCCGCCGACTGCTGAAAACCCTGTTTGAGTTCTATCCGGTGCTGCTGCCGGTCACACTGGCATGCATCCTGATCAACGCTCTGGTCAGTTCTGTACCGGCGGTTTTCCTGCAGAAGGTCATCGCCCTGGTAGACCAGAGCTACAAAAGCGGTGATTGGTCGGCGGTCTCCGGACAGATCCTCCGTCTTGTGGGGATTCTGGTGGCCATGTATGTGATCAGTCTCATCGCTGGTGCGTTCTACACGCAGATGATGGCCATCATCACCCAGGGTTCTCTGAAAAAGATGCGCCAGAAGATGTTCAATCACATGCAGGATCTTCCCATCCGGTACTTTGATACCAATGGTCACGGCGACATCATGAGTTACTACACCAACGATGTGGATACCCTGCGCCAGCTTATCAGCCAGAGCCTGCCCAATATCCTTATCTCGGCCATTACCCTGTTCGTTGTGTTCTGCATCATGGTTTACTACAGCGTTATCCTGGCGCTCGTAGTGGTGGCCGGTGTTGTCTGCATGACCGTCTCCGCCCGTGCTATCACCAGACGCTCCTCCGCCTACTTCCTGCGCCAGCAGATTACTCTGGCCAACGCAGAGGCGTTCATGGAGGAGATGATGACCGGCCAGAAGGTCGTCAAGGTTTTCTGCCATGAGGACAAAACCAAGGCGGATTTTGATAAGGTCAACGACGAGATCTTCTTCAACGCCCGCAACGGCAACCGGTTTGCCAACGTCCTGATGCCGCTGCTGGGCAACATCGGCAACGTAATGTATGTGGTCGTGGCACTGGTAGGCGGTGCCCTGCTTCTGTCCGATATTCCCAACATCAGCCTCTCCGGCATGGCGTTCAGCATCAGCATTGTGGTGCCGTTCCTGAACATGACCAAGCAGTTTGCCGGTTCTATCGGTCAGGTATCCAACCAGATCAACATGGTCATTATGGGTCTGGCCGGCGCGCACCGGATCTTCTCCCTGCTGGATGAGGAGCCCGAAACCGATGAGGGGTATGTTACCCTGGTCAACGCCAAGGAAAATGCCGACGGTACCCTGACCGAATGCCCCGAGCGCACCATGGTCTGGGCCTGGAAGCATCCTCATCACGATGGCACCATTACCTACACCAGGCTGACCGGTGATGTGCGGTTCTACGATGTGGACTTCGGTTATACGCCGGAGAAGACCGTTCTGCACAACATCTCCCTCTACGCCAAGCCCGGTCAGAAGATTGCTTTCGTAGGTGCTACCGGCGCCGGCAAGACCACCATTACCAACCTGATCAACCGGTTCTACGACATCGCAGACGGTAAAATCCGCTACGATGGTATCAACATCAACAAGATCAAGAAGGCCGATCTGCGGCGCTCCCTGGGTATCGTGCTTCAGGATACGAACCTGTTTACCGGCACCGTCATGGAAAACATTCGGTACGGTTATCTGGAAGCCAGCGACGAAGAGTGCATCGCGGCGGCCAAGCTGGCCGGTGCCGATGACTTCATCCGCCGCCTGCCTGAAGGGTATAACACCGTGCTTCGCAGCAACGGCGCCAATCTGAGCCAGGGCCAGCGGCAGCTGTTAAGCATCGCCCGGGCTGCTGTGGCGGATCCTCCGGTCATGATTCTCGATGAGGCAACCTCCTCCATTGATACCCGGACGGAAGCCATTGTGCAGCGGGGCATGGACGCTCTGATGTATGGCCGGACGGTATTCGTGATTGCCCACCGTCTGTCTACGGTCCGGAATTCCGACGCCATTATGGTTCTGGAGCATGGCCATATTATCGAGCGCGGCAGCCACGATGAGCTGATCGCTCAGAAGGGCAAGTACTATCAGCTGTATACCGGGGCCTTTGAGCTGGAGTAATCCCAAAAACAAAATGGCATGCTGTCCCCCTTCCCTCTCCCCAGGCATTACTTCCATGCTTTCAGAGGCAAGGCGTATGATGCGGATAAAAAAGCAATACAGATAACGGAAAGGGTGCTGACGTTTCAAGTCAGCACCCTTTCCGTTTTGTGCTGCCGGCGCGGAAACCATACGGTCACAGAGCAAATGCGGCGGTATGGCGTTAACAAAACCGGCGGTACCTTTTTCACAGGTGCATTGCACAAATCATCCAGTCGGCGTTTTATAACACATTGCAGAAACCCCTGCAGCAGTTTGTTCTCCATACGCAGTCACTGGATTCCATAAGACTGCTCTGACACAATATCTCTTAGCGCAGCATCTTTTTTCGATTATCCTGACCGCTTTTACTGGATCTGTTCACTCAATAAGGCGTAATTCCTACGGCCTCTGCATTTTGACTGCGCAGGGTTTTGCCTCAAGCGCTTGCGGCCATCCCTTTGTGGGAATATAATGGAAATTACAGGATTTCCCATTCCTCGACGAAATTTGTTTTAAGGGGGCCCATACCGTGAACGATCTTGCTTCATGCCCGGACTCTGTTAAGGAGAACACACCCGACATCACCCTTGTTCCTCAATTGACCACCGTAATCAACTATGCCCTGCAGCAAAATCGTCTGCCCATCTTACCGCAGATCACTATACAAAACCACAGGGAACAGCCCCTTTCTTCTGTTACACTGACGGTGGACAGTGTGCCGGAAATACTTGTCCCCTATTCCCAGAAAATCGAGCAGATACCTGCGCAGGCCGAGTATACTCTGCACGGATTGCAAGTAAAAGCCAATGCCTTGTTTCTTGCACCTTTGACCGAGCGGATCCAGGGCACCATTACCATTCGTCTGTCCGATTCCTTTGGTGTTTTGGTCGAGTGCACATCTGAGGTCACGGCTCTGGCCTACGACGAGTGGCACGGCACCGCCTTCTTTCCTGAACTAATTACCGCGTTTGTGACCCCCAATCATCCGGAAATTTCCAAGCTGGTCGCCCGTGCTGCCACCTTCCTTCAGCAGTGGACCGGCGATCCTTCTCTGGATGCCTATCAGCGGCAAAATCCCAATCGTGTCCGCATGCAGGCCGCAGCCATTTACGCTGCTTTGCAGGAACAAAATATTGTCTATTCCGTTCCGCCTGCCAGCTTTGAGGCCATCGGGCAACGGGTGCGCCTTTGCGACACTATCATGCAACAAAAAATGGGTACCTGTTTGGATCTGACCCTGCTGTATGTATCGGCTATGGAGGCCATTGGGCTGCATCCCCTGCTGGTGCTTTTGCCGGGCCATATTTTTGCCGGCGTCTGGCTGGAAAATCTGACCTTCTCAGAAGCTGTTCTGGACGATGTATCCCAGCTTACCAAGCGCTTGGCCGACGGTATCGGTGAGGTAGCGGTTATAGAGAGCACCTGTTTGACGGCCGGCAAATCTGTCTCCTTTGACGAAGCCTGCGCCGCCGCGGTAAAGGAACTGCAGACCCCTGTAGAGTACATCATTGATGTGTCCCGGGCCAGGTTAAGCGGCATTCGCCCGCTGCCGCAGCGAATTTTGAAAGCGGATGGCTGGCACATTGAGACGCCTCTGTGTGAGGATCCTCAAATCGGCCAGGCTCCTCAAGAGATGGAAGAAGCCGTACCGGTACAGTTGGATACTTCCTCCGCGCCAAAGGGGAAGATTGCTTTGTGGGAACGGAAACTGCTGGACCTGGGGCTGCGCAATCCGCTGATCAACCTGCGGCTTACCCAGCGTGTGGTGCCTATCCTGGCAGATTCTCTGGCGAAATTGGAGGATGCCCTTGCCAATGGCCAGGAGTATGCCATTGGTTCCCGCCCGGCTGAGTGGGGCGCTCAGGAAGCATACCGTCATGATCCGGAACAGTATGCCCATTTAGGCTCCTATAAAGCCCTGATCCATTCGGAATTTGAAAACCATCGTCTTCGTTCCCCTATGGGAGAGGGTGAATTAACCAAAGCCATTACTAACCTTTACCGCACCGCGCGCACCTCTTTGGAGGAAAACGGAGCCAACACCCTCTATCTGTCTCTGGGGTTGTTGCGCTGGTATGAAACCAAAACCAGCGAGCGCGCCCGTTATGCCCCTATCATCCTTCTTCCCGTGGACATCATCCGGAAATCCGCCCGCATAGGCTATGTAATCCGCCTGCGGGACGAAGAACCTCAAATGAATATCACCCTGCTGGAGATGCTCAAGCAGGACTTTTCCATGAACATAGGCGGCCTGGATCCTCTGCCTCAGGACGATCATGGCATTGATCTGCGCAAAATCTATGCGATTATGCGGCGGGCAGTAATGGAACAGCCCCGTTGGGATGTAATCGAAACAGCTTTTCTGGGCATCTTTTCTTTCTCCCAGTTTGTAATGTGGCACGACCTTCACAGCCGTGCCGAGGATCTCAAGCAAAATAAGATCGTGTCCAGCCTGGTGGAAGGCAGGCTGCAGTGGAACCCGAAGCCCCTGCAGCCCGACCAGGAGGTGGATGAAAACGGTGCGCTGTTGCCTATTCCGGCGGATGCTTCCCAGCTATACGCGATTGAACACGCGGCGGCTGGAGAGAGTTTTGTGCTGCATGGCCCTCCGGGAACCGGCAAGTCGCAGACTATTACCGCGCTTATCGCCAACGCTTTGGCCCAGGGAAAGACAGTTCTGTTTGTAGCGGAAAAAATGGCCGCCCTTTCCGTGGTGGAAGACCGTCTGGACAAAATCGGGATAGGTCCTTTCTGCCTGGAACTGCACTCAAACAAATCCAAAAAGAGGGACGTGCTGGATCAGCTGAAGAATGCTTCGGAAGTGACCCACGGTCAGCCCCGGGAATCCTGGCAAAAGCAGGCGGAGCAAGCAGCTGTGCTGCGGGGCGAACTGGATGAATATGCCCATGCCCTGCACCAGACAAATACCTGTGGCTCCAGCCTTTTTGATCTTGTGGGCCAATACGAAGATCACCGGGACGCACCCTCCCCCTTTCAGCTCTCCGTGGATTTTGCTTCCGGCATAACCCGGGAACAACTGCAGACTCAAAAGAAACTGCTGGGGCAGCTGGTTGCCGCACGCGAAGAGGGTGGAGATCCACGGACCAGCCCCCTACGCCTGATTGGCCGCAAAGATTATACCACCTCTCTGCGTGGTGACCTGGCTGCAGCACTTTCCGCTTACCTGACAGACGCTGAGGCACTTTCTGCAGCCGGTGAGCCCATTGTTCGCGTCCTTGGTCAGCCCTCACCGGTAACCGTGCAGGATTGGGCGCATCTTGTGCATCTGGCCGAGATTGTGTCGGGCTGGCTCGCGCTGCCTGCGCCCTGGACGCAGAGCACAACTCCGGATCTTCTTTTCGCCAAGCTGGAACAGTATGCCCGCCATGCAAGCCGGCAAAAGCAGGCTGTTGCCCTCCTCGCCTCCCGTTGGCAGGATAGTTTTCTCCAGCAGGACGTCAAAGCGTTCAAGGATGCCTGGACCCAGGCGTCCCTCAAATGGTTCCTGCCCCGGATGCTGGGGCAAAATCGTATTGTAAAAATTTTGTCCGGATACGCAAAAGGGGCCGTAGTCCGAGAATCGGTCGCGTCGGATCTGGATGCGCTGGTGCAGTATCAGTCCGAAACCCAGAGTATGGAAAGCCTGAAAGCCGAATTGGGCTCCAGCGTGGCCTCCCTTTCCCCGGCGCAGGCGGAACCGGAGGCGTTGGAACTTCTTGTAAGCAAAGCGCGCGCCCTGCAGAGAGAGTTAACTGCGCTACTTAATCCGCAGATTGTCAGCACTCTGGTTTCACAGCCCGGTCTGGCACATACCGCACAAGCTCTGCTGCAGGCTCGTGACAAGGAAAAGGCTTCCTGGACTGCCCTTTCCGCTCTTATGTGTCCCCGCAGGGAGCAGCTTGAGCCCCTGGCATTTGCGGAGATCCGGGACCTTTGCCGGCAGGCATCCGATCACCTGGAAGAATTGCGTGACTGGTGCGTTTGGAATCAGGCCTGCGAACAAGCTGAACTGGCCGGTATGGCACCCCTGGTTGATTCCCTGCGAGAGGGGCTTCCCGCTCAGCAGGCGGATACTGTGTGGCAGAAAGCCATATCCAAAGCGATTATCCTTTCCATTGTGGAAGCAAATCCTGTTCTCAATGGATTCAGCGGTACCATATTCAATGAAACCATTCGTCAGTTCAAGGAGCTGGATACACGTCTCACTGAGCTGGCTAAAACCGAAATATACTGCCGCCTGGCAGCTCAGGTTCCGGATTTCACGCAGGCAGCGGCTACCAGCTCTGAGGTCGGGATTTTGCAGCGGGCCATCCGCAGCGGCGGGCGCGGAATCAGTATCCGTCGTTTGTTTGAGGAAATCCCCACCCTGCTGCCTAAACTGTGCCCCTGTATGCTGATGAGTCCCCTTTCGGTGGCGCAGTATCTGGATCCTCATCAGCCGCCCTTTGACCTGGTTGTTTTTGACGAAGCTTCCCAGCTCCCCACCTGCAAAGCTGTGGGGGTCTTGGCCCGTGGTGAGAATGCCGTGATCGTGGGTGACCCCAAGCAAATGCCGCCTACAAGCTTTTTCGCCTCCACCTCCACGGATGAAGAAAACCTGGAAGAGGAGGATTTGGAGAGCATCCTGGATGATTGTCTGGCCTTGAATATGCCGCAAAGCCACCTGCTTTGGCACTACCGAAGCCGTCATGAGAGTCTGATCGCGTTCAGCAACCGGGAATTCTATGATAACCAGCTGTACACCTTCCCCTCCTCCAATGACCGGCAGCGCATGGTACAACTGATCCCTGTTTCCGGCTGGTTTGATCGGGGCGGTACCCGGCAAAATCGTGCCGAAGCCCAAGCCATTGTAGCAGAGTTGTCCCGCCGTGCCCATGATCCGAACCAGGCCGGCTACAGCGTTGGTGTCGTCACCTTCAACATTCAGCAGCAGAATCTGATCAGTGACCTGCTTGACGAAGCCTGCCGGTCGGACGAGGCGCTGGAGGCATGGGCCTTCAACGGAACCGAGCCATTGTTTATCAAGAATCTGGAAAATGTCCAGGGCGATGAGCGGGATGTGATCCTTTTCTCCATTGGATACGGGCCGGATGCTCACGGAAAGGTTACCATGAACTTTGGACCTCTGAACCGGGAAGGAGGCTGGCGCCGGTTGAACGTGGCGGTCTCCCGGGCACGGCGGCAGATGATCGTCTTTTCCACTCTGATGCCGGAACAGATCGATCTGTCCCGTACATCGGCCCGGGGCGTGGCCGCTTTGAAAGATTTCCTGGATTATGCGTCCAGCGGTAATCTCCGGGAAAACGCGTCCACTTCCGGAACCGGAGAAACTGTTAACGGGATCGTCCGGGATATCTGCTCTGCTCTGAAGGAAAATGGATGGGAAACCCGCTGTTCGGTAGGTCATTCCAAGTACCGCCTGGATATCGCTGTTATGGATCCTGCGCACTCGGAGCAATACCTTCTGGGCATTCTTCTGGACGGGAACTCGTATCGGGATACCCGTACTACCCGGGACAGAGAAATCGCGCAGACTTCGGTATTAGAAGGTCTGGGCTGGAATTTGCATCGCATCTGGACTATGGATTGGCTGGAGAACCGCAGCAAAGAGCTTACCCGGCTTTTGAATCGTCTTCAGAAGCAGAAAGATGTGCCCAGCAGTCAACCGCCGGCCCCCGCACCGGCTGCCGTGCCTACAAAACTTTCTGCAAAGCCGGATATAGTGCCCACTGCCCCCGGCGAAAACCATGATGAAGCATCCGTGTATCAGGTTGCCCAACTGCCGGTATATCCCATAGATGCCAACCTGTTCACTGAGCCTCAATATGAGCAGAGGGTACTGAAAGCAATAAACCAGGTACTGGAGCAGGAGGCTCCCATTCGGGAAGGTCTTCTTATTCGCCGTGTCTCCCAGGCTTTCGGGTTTTCCCGTGCCGGCAGCCGCATCCAGACACACCTGATTTCCCTGCTGGCCACGATGGGCCTGCCTGTGACCGATCAGAATGGGGAGCGGTTCTACTGGACTAAGGCGCAGGACCCCGACAGGTATGCTCACTACCGTGTTGCCGGAACAGGAGATAACAAGCGGGATATCCGGGATATTCCCTGTCAGGAGATTGCCAACGCCGCAGCGGCGGTGCTGCGCAGCCAGGTCGGCCTGCCCGCCGACGATCTCATTCGGGAGACGGCCCGGCTGCTGGGCTATGCCAGAATCGGCGCATCGGTGGGGCCCTCTGTAGAAGCGGGGCTGCACTATGGTGTTCAGGCGGGCCTGATCCAACTGTCACGGCCGCAGTATTACACCCTCGGCAAAGACTAATACTAGAGCCTTTTATCATCTGAGACCCGTCCCAAATCCGCTGTTTGGGACGGGTCTCACTTTGCAGTATCACTTTTTGCCATTAGAATCCATCGTACCATAAGCGGAAATCATTGTTGCTGCACGCCTGTTAGACAGTCATAAATTATGGGGACAAACTGCCCAAGTATCGTAGAAGGCAATCCCCGATGTCCCTGTTGTTCCGTCATGCAGTGAGAGCAAACGTAGGCAAAACGATTTGATTTTCGGTGAAATCAGTGTTATAATTTCATAACAGAGGTATTATCCCGGTTGCACTTAAAATCAATGGAACAGGAAATTTGCCGTGCGGGTTTCTCGGTTTTTAGACCGGGAAACCCGCCGTCTTTTGTGAAAGAGCCTGTTCTATGGAGATGGGAGAGCCTGCTGTATTTATTCGCAAAAGAGGAACGAAACATGCAAATTGTAGAAACTTTTGGCCAGTGTATCGAACGCTGAAGCGACCTTCACCCTGAGCGGACGCGGCGAACGCTCTGTCTGGGATGGGAAGCACAGAACC
This sequence comes from uncultured Gemmiger sp., assembly GCA_944386225.1. Taxonomy (GTDB): domain Bacteria; phylum Bacillota; class Clostridia; order Oscillospirales; family Ruminococcaceae; genus Gemmiger_A. The sequence goes on along the minus strand of CALXAH010000036.1, from coordinate 411 downwards.
TGAAAAACAAATGCCTGCCGGACAAGCGCCTTACCCGCGCCGACCAGCACCTCGCCGTTATCATGATGAATGCCATGCTGGAGCCTTTGAAAAAGCCCGAATCCTCGGCCATCGTGAGCATTTTTACCCCCTGCGAGCTGTAGCAGGAAGTGGGGCTGAACCCATATAACATGGAAGGAATGTCCTGCTATCTTTCCGCACCGCATGCTGAGCGCGGATGCTTGCAGCAGGCGGAAAACGCCGGCATTTCGGAAACTCTGTGCAGCTACCACAAAACCTTTTTGGGTGCCGCCGGCAGAGGACTTCTGCCCCGCCCCAATTGCATCGTTTATACCAAACTATTTTTTACAAGGGCATAATGCCAAGTGAAAAGGTTTTAGATTTTCCAGTGGATTGTAACACTCTCACTGG
>CALXAH010000035.1 GCA_944386225.1 uncultured Gemmiger sp. | reverse complement strand
AGTTTCTCAATCTCACTTTCCGTCTTTGCCAGGGCAACACGGGCGGCGGTCAGCTTCGGATTGTAGCTTTGTTCCTTGCCGCCTTTCAGCGTGTGGAATTTCCGCATCTTCTTAACCATCTCGCCGTAAACAAACGCCTCCATGTTTTGCGCGGTCAGCGTACCGGCACCCTCGCAGCTCTTATTGTCTGCCCGTTGCTTGCACCACAAATAGGTAACACCGTTTCTGGCGTTCAAACTTGCCAGGGCGTAACCACAGCGCCCGCACTTGATTTTCCCGGCCAGCCATGTGTTATGGCATTTCCGGCCATTCTGGAATGTCGTGTTTTGTGAGAGCTTGCGCTGAACGGTCAGCCAGAGCTGGGAGGGGATGCGCCCCTGGTGGGGAGCAATCACAAGGATCGGCTCCTCGCCCTCGCGCCCTTGATAGAGATAACAGCTATTGCCTCCATGCGGGCGCTGAAAGAACAGGTCAAGGTTCTGGACAAAGCCATTGAACAGCAGTTTGAAATTATCCCCAACACTCTAACTTCCATCCCTGGCATTGGTAAGGTTTACTCCGCCGGTATTATTGCTGAAATTGGAGATATCCACCGTTTCGATTCCCAAGCCTCTGTCGCCAAGTTTGCCGGTCTTGTCTGGCACAAAAACCAGTCCGGTGAATTTGAAGCCGAACATTCCCAAATGATTAAATCCGGAAACCGCTATCTCCGCTACTACCTGTTAGAAGCTGCCAACTCTGTGAGAAGATGCGACTCCGAGTTTCGGCGCTACTACGACCTCAAATTTAAAGAGGTCAACAAGTACCAGCACAAACGCGCACTCGCTCTTACTGCCAGAAAACTGGTCCGGTTGGTCTTTCGGCTGCTGAAGGACAACCGCCTCTATATTCCGCCGGAGGGCTGAGCAAAGCGCTTGTCGCTCTGGTGTTTAAGCCCTGTTTCAAATTTACTCAGGGGCAGGGCTTAGATTGGTGTAGCCTTTTTGCTACCTGTATTCCACTTCTTGCGCCTTTTTGCTTAATTTTTCTTTGTATCACCATCTTGACTTAATACCATTGGACTTTTTCGTGAGATGAAAAAAGGCCAGACCTCCCGGCCCGGCCAGCTAAAAAAATTCCCCCTTTCGTTTTAGTATTAAGTCAGCACCACTCCTTTCCAAAATCGGGCCATGAAAAAAACGCCGCCTTTTCCTTAAAAAAGCGACGTTTTAGTGTAGGTTGGCTCGGTTTTCGTTGTGATTTAAATCACCGCCCGATATGGCGACAACCCTTCCCATTTTTGACTACTCCTTTTTCTGATCTCTGCTGTGAGAGATAGAGGGAAAGATACGTATGACAGTAGTACAGATGCTATAGCTGTTTTGCGATTTTTCGCTCATTCCCTCATTTACACCATTTAACGAAATAGAATAAGTTGAGCAACAAGAAAACCGACCAATGGGAAACCACAAGAAATAGTAACGTTTCAACTGCATAGTTAGGATCACTCATTACCGAGATAAGGACTATGGGAAATAGCAGCAGAAGAACAATACAGGTTATAATAAAACTTGTTGCTAAAATGCCCGCTTGATATTCATCATAGTTCTTTTTTCGAACAAATGACAGGACAAGTATGCAGATTGCAACAGCAATATAGATATATCCCATATATTTGAGATTCCCTTGCTGCAGAAACCTGGCCCAGCTATTCCAGAATGCGCTGTTCAAGGTTTGGCCGTGGTTGAGAATATTTTGAAATTCGATATGTCCGCTCGTTATAATAAATATTGTCGCATAAAAAATAGATAGGAGCGTGATAGCGACGGCATGAATATGCGGCTTTTTAAGCAGTGTCATTTTCTTGTGCTCCCTTCAAAATCAAAAAATTCTTCTATGCTTAAACCAAACAGCCGGGCAAGGTCATACGCTAACCAAATAGACGGATCAAATTTCTCCGTCTCTATGGCATTGATGGCTTGCCGGGAAACGCCCACCATTTCTCCGACTTCTTTTTGTGTCAGTCCTTTTGCTTCACGCATTTCTTTTAGTTTGTTTTTCAAGATTAAGCCTCCCTGCGTGTCAGGCTAACCCGACATAATTGTTATACCATACATTAATAAGATGTGTCAAGTAAACATTACTTCGTGAATGGTTACTACGGTCAGCAATATTGCTTTGCATTCCCTGATCAGAGAATTTATGTTCTGTTAGAAATTGAAGTATTGCTACCATAGGCGGAGAGCTCCCGGCATAAAAATTAGCACCTGACTCCTCTCGGAATCAGGTGCCTTTTAGATTCAGCCGTCTATCTCGGGTACATTACACCGGCAGGAACAGCACCTTTAGCTGTCCATCGCGGGCTATGTCCTGTTCGCCGGCAGCGCTGCGGTGGAGCGTATAGGTCTGAACATCTAAGCCGGCATGTTCCCGGGCATGGCAGATAGCCCGGTATTCGCTTTCACCGCCGCCGATGGTTCCCAGCACCTGGCTGGCGGTTACCAGCATCATGCTGCCCGCCTTTCGCGGTACCGAGCCATGTGTTTCAATGACCACGCAGAGAGTTCCCGCTTCCCGGCTCTCCAAGAGGTTACGGTCGGCAGAGCTTGCAGGATTCCTGTTCTTCACCTGGATGATCTGTGCCAGGATACTGAAGGCAATCTCCGACGGAGTCACCGCCCCGATGGGCAGGCCGATAGGGGCGCAGATGGTGTCAATCTGCTGCCGGGAGAAGCCTGCTTCTTCCAGCTGCCGGAAGGTGGATGCCACCTTTCCCCTGCTGCCGATCATTCCCAGATAGGTATAGGAGGTGGGCAGGATGGCGGAGACGCATTGGTAATCGGCCTGGTGATCCGGGGTCACTATCACATAACAGGCCCCTGGTTCCAGATGGTCGTTCAGATGATCGTAAGAGTCGCAGATCAGCTGATGAGCAGCGGGAAACCGTTCCCGGGTTACCAGCTCGGGCCGAGCATCTATCACGCGGATATCGAAATCCAGACGGGACGCCAGGTCTGCTACCTCCCGGCCCACATGGCCGGCGCCGCAGATAATGAGGGCGGGCTGCGGAGCGAACCAGGCCGGATTCAGCACCGACACATCCTGTTCCCGTGCCAGCAGACTGGCCACCGCTCGTTGATACAGCGAACCGTTATCCCGGGGCATCAGCACCACCTTTTTGCCCGGGTACTGCTGCCGCAACGGTTTCAGGTATCCCTCGGTCACGAGCTGCTGGACATGAGTCGGGGTAATGACGGTGTTTTCGGAAATTCCCAGGCAGGCAGTGACCAGATCCAGCCGGTGACATACTTCCCGGGCCGGACGGCCCAGGCCATTCAGACCGCAGACCACCAGAATTTCATCGATATTGTCCGGGATCACCGGTTCCTGTTCTCTGGGGAATTTCAGAGGCAGACTCCGGGATCCATCCGCTTCTATCAGGACCAGATCAGCAGCCGCGCAGGCAGCCCGGTATACGTCCGGCGGCAGGGCGCAGATTTTCTCTCCCTGCGGCAGACCCGCCATGGCATAGCCCTTTTCCTCCAGAGCCTGGAGAATGGGGGCAGTCTCTCCGCTCAGCAGGGTGTCGGGCTCAATCCGCATATGGGTAGTGGTGGTTACCAGAACCTTTTTCCCTTGAGCCCGAGCCTCCGCAGCCAGCCGGTGAATCAGGGTAGTCTTACCTCCCGACCCCACAACTGCCTGAATCATACGCCTCTCTCACCTTTCAGATGCAGTACGGCTTCCACCACGCCCCCGGCGATACACCGGGCTTTGTCCGAGATGGTAAAGCAATTCTGGTACTCCCCTATACGGGGGTCAATGTCCGCGATCTTGAATCCCTGGGTTACCGGGTAACCGTCCCGGATCAGGCCGCGCAGCAAGCCGTCCAGGGTTGCCTCAACCGGTACCTTGACGGCTTCATTCTCCACTACGGCAATCACCTGACCCTTACGGACCGTATCGGTGATTTTGCAAACATTTCGCAGCACTCCTGCCGCCGGACTGTGTATCACCCGTTCTTTGCCATAACCCGCAATGATGCCCGGAACGCCGGTGTTCGGGGCGGCAGCTCCCTGCCACAGCACCCGGCCCAGGTTGTGACCACGCTGGGTTTCCACCACGGCGTCCACGTCCACCCCGGCGGTGAAACCAGGGCCCAGGGCTACCGTGATGGGGGCCATCTCTCTATACGTGCCCAGGTTCCGCTTGGCCAGAATGGCGTCCACTACAGCCATGGGTTTCAGCGCTTCAATGGATTTCCCTTCCGGGTCCACCAGCAAGGGCAGTTCCCCGTTTTCCAGCAGGCGGACAGTTTCTTCCAGCGAGTCGGCATAACGGCAGGTTACATCCTCCACCTGCTGGGTGCCCTGGTATACAGCTTCCGAGAAAGCCACGTTCCGCCGGATAGCGGAAGGCGCGGCGATCTCCAGAACCAGCACAGGAAACCCGCATTGGTGCAGTTTATAAATGGTGCCGGTAGCCAGATCTCCCCCGCCCCGGACAACGATCAAATTCTTCATGATTTACTCCAGTTTAATGGCTGCATCCTGCAGCTCGGTTACATAGCCGATCCGGGCAGCCCGGGGAATCTGTTTTTGCAGTTCAGCCAGGCACGCTTCGGCAGCTTCAGTCGGCATAGCGATCAACAAACCGCCGCTGGTCTGCGGATCGTAGAAGATATCCTCCAAGGCAAGGGGGATTTCCCGGCACACCTTAACACCCGGCTGGGCGTAGTCACGGTTCCGGTAGGCGCCGGCAGGAACCAGGCCCATGTCGGCAAACTCCAGAGCTTCCGGATGATACGGTACCTGATCCGCCTGAAGGTGCAGGGTGCAGCCGCTGCCCTGGGCCATCTCATAACTGTGGCCCAGCAGGCCAAAACCGGTGACGTCGGTGCAGCTGTGAACCGGGTACTGCACCATGATATCCCGGGCGGTCTTGTTCAGAGTTGCCATCTGCCGGTAGATCCGGTCCATCACGGCGCCCTCGGCCATCCCGGCCTTGGCGGCGGTGGTCAGGATCCCTACACCCAGCGGTTTTGTCAGCAGCAGCACATCCCCCGGCCGGGCGCCGGAATTGGTCAGAACCTTGTCGGGGTGCACAAACCCCGATACCGCCAGGCCATAGAAGGGTTCAGCTCCCTTGATGGTGTGGCCGCCGGTGATGATGGCCCCGGCTTCGTAGGCTGCGTCGTAGCCGCCCCGCAGGATCTCCCGGATGGTCTTGTCCTCCATGGACTCAGCCGCGCACAGGATGTTCAGGGCCAGCTTCGGCTCGCCACCCATGGCGTACACATCACTGAGGGCATTGGTGGCGGCGATTTTGCCGTATAGATAAGGATCGTCCACAATGGGCGGGAAAAAGTCGGTGGTCTGGATCAGGGCCAGATCCTCGCTCAGTACATAGACGCTGGCGTCATCGCTCTTATCATAGCCCACGATCAGCCGGGGATCCGAATGGGTCTTGAAGCCCTCCAGCATTTTGGCCAGAGTGCCGGCACCCATCTTGGCGCCGCAGCCGGCGCAGGTGGCCAGTTTGGTGAGTTTTACCTGTGTTTCCATCCTGTTCTCCTCTGTTACGGCCGGATGATCTGGCTGGCGGCTTCCATTCTCTCCACGATCTCGTACATATTGGTGACACCGCCTACTGCCACCTTCTCCCGCAGACCGTAGAAGTCCAGGCAGGTGCCGCAGGTCAGGATTGTGACCCCTTCCGATTCCAGCAGCTGCAGGTCTTCCAGCGATTCGGAACCCTCGCAGGTCAGATATGCGCCGCTGTTGTAGCACAAAATTGTATCGGGCAGCTGATCCTGCTTGGTGAGGGCAAATACAAAGGCCTTCATCAGGGCGGTACCCAGCTTGGGATCCCCGGACCCCATGGTGTTGGCCGACAGCACCACCAGCATCCCTTTCCGGCGGGTATCCTGGTGGCAGGCAATTGCCTCTTCCGGAGCAGCCGTTCCAGCGCCGGTAATGGTCATTACTACCGTGTATTCCGTTTCGCTCTTCTTCTCACCGGTGGAGACATACCCCTTGTGAGAAGCAAAGCGCTGCAGGTTCTGCACCGCTACCTCGTTATCCACCAGAACCGTCAGAATATCCCCGGCCCGGAGTTCTTCCGATGCCTTTTTGGAGTTGACTACTGGCAGAGGGCAGGCCATGCCCCGGCAATCGAGTGTTTGTTCCATGATTTATTCCTCCTGTGCCAGTTCCGCCAGGGCGGAAACGGCTATATCGATTTCTTCGCGGGTGTTGAAGTGGGAAAAGCTGAACCGCACGGCTCCCTGCTCCACTGTGCCCAGGGCCTGGTGCATCAAAGGGGCGCAATGAGCCCCCGGCCGGGTGGCGATGCCATACTGAGAAGACAGCGCGTCACTGACCTGGCTGGAATCGTAATCCCGCACGTTCAGGGCCACAATGGGACAACGGAGACGCTGAGAAAAATCTCCGTACACCGTTATCCCCGGGATTGCCCGGACACGATGGTAGAACTCCCACATCCGGTCCAGTTCCTGTTCCCGGATGGTTTCCAGCCCCACCTGCCGGATGTAGTCCACCGCGGCTCCCAGCCCTGCCAGGCCGTGGGCGTTGAGGGTGCCGGCTTCCAGGGCGGTGGGCATCTCGGGCGGGTGGTGCCGACGGTAGGTCTGTACTCCGCTGCCCCCGCTGAGCAGCGGCCGCACGGTTACGCCCGGCCGCACATACAGGCCGCCGGTGCCCTGGGGGCCCAGCAGGCTTTTGTGACCGGTGAAGCAGAGAATGTCGATCTGCATCTGCTGGACATCGATGGGAAATACGCCCGCCGTCTGAGAAGCGTCCGCCACCAGCAGCAGGCCATGGCGCCGGGCCAGCTGCCCCACCTGTCCGATGTCCACCAGGTTTCCGGTAAGGTTGGAGCCATGAGTACAGACGATGGCCCGGGTGTTGGGCTGGATGGCCGTCTCGAATGCCTCCAGATGAAGACGGCCCTGCCGGTCTGCCGGCAGGATGGTCAGTTCCACGCCCCGATCCTCCATTTCATAGAGTGGGCGCAGAACCGAATTGTGCTCCATAGCAGTGGTGATGACATGATCTCCCGGCTGCAGGATCCCCTTGATAGCTATGTTCAGGGCTTCCGTGGCGTTGGCCGTAAAGGCGATCCGCTCCGGGCCCTCGGCGTGAAACAGTTCTGCCAGAGCCAGTCGGGTATCAAAGACCACACGGTCTGCATCCAGGGATCCCTCGTGTGCCCCACGGCCCGGGTTGCCCAGACTGCACAGGGCACGAGTTACCGCTTCCACCACACAGTCCGGTTTATGCCGGGTGGTGGCGGCATTGTCCAGATAAATCATCTCGCCACCTCTTACACCAGGCAGCGACACACGCTTTGAAACCGGATGTGTTCCGCATCCAGTAAGGCACGCAACGCTTTTTCGCTCTCGGGAGGGGCGCTCCAGGCCAGCCCGCAGCCAGCAGAGATGCTGCGGGGTACCGGAATCATCCGGCCGTCGGCCTTCTGTTCCCGGCACAGGTGCTCCATGGCCATGGCATCGGTGGTGGTGTAAAAGGTAATCACCAGCCTGTCCTGCTTGGGTATCATGGGCCATCCTCCCTGCCGTCTCGTTGTAGTTTTGAAAGTAGAACGATTTTGTTTATTATAGCATGGATGGGGGCTGGGTTCAATCTGGTGGGGATCGGGGCTTTTTAACTTTGAGTATGGGCTGCAATCTTCCCATGAAGCAAATAAATAAGGGACCGCAAAAGCAGCCCCTTATTTATTTGATACTTTTAACGGTGTCGTGAAACACGACGGGGATAAAAGCATTTATGCCAAGGATTCTCAATAGGAGGAAACCCGCATAAAAAAGCGTTTTTTCCCTCTTTTATTCTTTCGGCTTACACTTTCGATTAGTGTCGTGCGGCACCGGGATCTGGAGGGACATCCAGTCTGGCAGAAAGACTACGAAACCTTTTATGCAGGCCCTGGCTTTCGAGACAAAGCTTTGCAAGCCACGGCATCCCTTTACCAAGGGAAAAGTGGAGTGATTGGTCCGTTTTGTAAAAGACAATTTCCTGGCTGACCGAGTGTTCTGCGACCTTACAGATCTCAACTTGCAGGCGCTGGAATGGTGCAACAAACAGAACGGAACATATAGTGGTGTTTCTATAAGCGTGAATTTCTGGTCACTGCGAGCTTTCATCTCTTGAAATAGCTCATAGCCGTACATATCTTTTTCCTGCAGAAGGCAAAGAATAACCAGTTCAGTAACCCCTCCCTTAGAATTATCTGATATTCTCATGGCTTTTCATCCTTCTGCGTTTTTTATTATAGTATAATTACTGATTATATAAAATATTTACGTCAAACAATATTCTTGACAAAAAAGTACGGTTTCGTTATCATTAAATTGTGAAAAGTTACCATTCTTACTATGAAGTCACGGCAACTAAGTTGGCTGCATACGCAAAAGCAAGAGGCATTATCTGGTAATAATTGCCAAGATTTTCCTCGATCATTGCATTAAGGGGGATACAATGCCGATTGTATCCCACTACTTTTTCGGAGAGGATAACCATGAAAAAAGGCACACCGACTCTTGCTCTTTTTTTATTAGCAATTTTTTTGTGTAGTTGTCAAAGTGCTAACATACCAGATTCTAATATGCCTGATAATGATGTATCCACCCCTTATAATCAGGGTGCCGAGTCCAAATCAATATACCAATTAAACAAACCTGTGATTGAGCTAGAAGGTCATGTTGAAATAGAACCGCTAATTTTTCCTGACAAAATTAATAATATGAAAACAGCTGTGTCAAATGTGATAAGTAACACACAACTTTTAATGATTCTTTATGAGGAGAACCCTCTTCCTATTATTAAGGAAGTTGGTGTTTATGATTTGAATAATCAAAAATATAGCCATTCTTTTTCCGTGCCCGAAAACAAAACTATCGCTATAGTAAGTGTGACTAATGGTCTTATTGTTTACAAAGAAATAGATAACCTTACCAATAACGCCAGTCTTAATTGCTATGATTTGAAAACAGGAGAAAATAGTGAAATTTATGTTTTTTCACCTGAATATAGTAGCTCATCTGTTTCATACAATAGCATTGTCAACTATAACGGTAAAATCTACTTTGATGACATTGTATCCGACGGGGATGATGTGATTGGAGTAAATCTTTTGGCATGGGATATAAAAACTAAATCTATCGATTTGTATAAGCCTAATTCTCAAAACCCTATATTACTTAATTCAGAATTAATGTATATAAGTAAAAATCAAAAAACAGGTTTGTATTTTATAGAATCGTCTCAACATGAAAAAATTATTCAACTAAGCGAGCGAATTAGTGTTCTTGCTTCAGCAACCGATGAGTTATACTCTATCAATAACAACGGAAACGATCCACAAACAATGCGTACAATTTGGAGCGTTAATAGTTTACTGGAGGATGAAGAAATACTTTTGGCGTCAAATGCCATAGATCTATTAGTTGCAAACCAATTTGTTGTGGCATGGAGAAATTTCACACCTGAGAAGCCAATAATCTATCTGAGAAATCTAGATAGTTTTACAATACTTCTGGAAAACGAAATCGCATATAACACTTATCTGCTTGGGGACAAATCTGGGATATTGATATGCAGCCATGATAATACTCCTACGACATATTATCGATTTACCTATTCATAACCCTCCACGCTATGTTTCGGACCTTTATTAAAGCCCAGCATGCAGTCTAGAAACAGCTTCTTTTTGTTGTTCCTACTCCTACTCTTTGTTCTGAAGGATTGATCAGGATTTTTCCGAAATGCCGGAGCAACTATGGGCGATGTTTGCCGAACACAAGTGAAGATGTCTTTGCGCTTGAACTATTTGGCTGCGGCCCTACAGCGTCATCTGGATCTTATGCGTACTCCCCTGTTCGCTCTGTGCGAATTTCAGAAAGAGAGATGGCCCTGAGACAAAGGGGCATAACAGCAAGAACTCCCACAGGGCTTTACCCGTGGGAGTTCTTTTACATTTTCATTAGACTAACGACAAACTTGGATTTTATGTGTCCCCTCACAGATATGCTGGCCGCGCTGCTGGCGTTGGAACGGGCGAATCTGGATGCGGATTTTCTGGATGCCTTGGCTGAACTGTACCCCACCTGTGAAGCGTTCTTTTTTCAGAATTGCGGCAAACTGCTCCGGGCTGAGGATGTTCGGAATCACGGAATTGAAGGCGCTGACCGCTTTATCCGGTTTGGCGTAAACGTGCGGTTTTTCAATGTGGACGGAACCGACGATATGGTGGCAGATACTTTGGGAATGAGCACTCTGTTTCTGCCGGATCTGCAGTATCATTTTCACGGCATGGATCCCAACTGGGTGGTGAATCACGCATATAACGTGGCGTCCTATATTCTGGAGAACGACAACCCTATCCAGAACGGTGAAACCATTGACGGAATTGAAAACGGACATTTCAGCCAGGATATCCAGTGGGTCTGTCAGCTGGAAAATGCCCTTATTCAGCCTCCCCGGTCGGTGTTGGATATTCATATGGGCGAGTATGCGGCCGGAGGACGATAACACTCCTTTGCCTTGGTTCTGTGACTTGGTCAATTGACAGCAGCAGCGGGAAAACCGTATGATGGAATCACGAAAAACATGCATTGTGCGGGGTGAAACCTGCCTTTCACAGGAGGATATTCCATGACGAAACGTATTGTACCGCTGATCTCCGCTTTTCTTCTGCTGTTTGCCGGATGCGCATCGTCAGGCGGAAACGGTTCCTATCAGCAGATCAGCCAGGAAGAGGCCAAATCCATGATGGATACCCAGGAGGTTCTGATTCTCGATGTCCGGGAGCAGGACGAGTACGACAGCGGGCATATCCCCGACGCAGTTCTGCTGCCTGTCGGCACCATCGATGCAGACAGCGCCGCAGCCGTAATCCCGGAAAAAGACACCACGGTTCTGGTATACTGCCGCAGCGGAAACCGCAGCAAAACAGCGGCGGCAGCGCTGGCTGAACTGGGATACACCCAGATTTACGAGTTTGGCGGTATTACCACCTGGCCGTATGAAACCGAGTCTTGAGATGAAACGGGTGCTCGTAATCGGATTGCAGATATCTGGCTCCGACAAGATTGCCCGCTGAAAGCTTAAATAACACGCAACAACCCCCGTGACCTTTGGCCACGGGGGTTGTTTGCTGTTGAATGGGAAGTCTTCAGATCCGGCATTGTTTGCCGGTAGTTTTGGGAAGCGAGTAGTCAGCGAAATGCCGCCGGAAGATTTCATTGGAACTGGCCAGCAATTCCCGCTGAACAGCCTTGCAGCGTGTCAGGAGATCGAGCCCCGCAGGCGTAAGCCGGGAGCGTCCGCCCTGAGCACCACCGCTTTCTCTTTCCAGCAGTGCAAAGCCCAGGGCTTCTTCGGCCGCAACAATCCGGCGCCAGGCAGTGGAATAGGAAATGTGCATTCCACGGCATGCATTCTGCATGGAACCGCAGGCTTCCACAAGATCCAGGAATCGGATCGTTGTTTCATCAAAGACTGGCGTCTCGGACAAAACTGCCATAGTGAAATCCAGACGAAGCGAGCGGGCCGCACCATATACCCGGGAATAGTAGCCCAGCAGTTCCCCGTAGCTTTCCGGCGTATCGGCGTCCATGCAGACAGCAGGGTCATCCACCACCACATGAACAGGGCGCACCTGCAGCTGTGCCAGCGCGCTTCGCATATTCTCCTCGGACGGCATAGCCAGCAGCGGGGCAATCAGCCGGGCATCCAGCATGGCAGGATGGCCTGTCTTTCCTCCGGACAGCGGACAGGCAAAAGACGCCTTGCAGGCAATAAGCCGTTCCATGGTGCTGCGGCTGGCCAGCGGAACATCCGCCGGAGAGAACAAAAGCTTGTCGCATCTCCCCTGCAGGGCGGCAAGGCCAAGCTGGATGGAATGGAACATCTGTGTGCGGGCAAAATCCGGATTGTGCACCAGCACAATATCATCGCAGCCGGCAAAATGCTCTTCCAGCTCGTAGGCATGCCAGCCGGTTACGACCACCACCAGGCTGGCCCCGGCAGCGCGCATGGTGTGGATAAGATGATCAATAAAGGTGCTTTCGCCCAAGGGCAGAAGCGGTTTGAAACGACCCATACGGGAGGACAGGCCTGCCGCCAGGATCAGGGCGCCGGTGGTTGACATGAAACAATGCCTCCAGTGATTCAATGGAAAGGAGAGGCATCAGAAAACGCCGTCAAAAACAAGCCAGACTCAGGGCTGGGCACACAGAATGGGAACGGTAGGCGGTGTATGCAGATCCGCAAAGGCAAACGCCTCCCGGATATCCCGCGCAATCGTGGCTTCGTCCAGACGTGCCAGCAGCCCCATGTGATAAACATGGTAATAGCAGTACCGGTCAATGGGGAGGAAACTGCTGTCGGTAAGGTATTCCCGATACATCCGACGCCGGGCACCCAGATCCAGATAGGCCGTAATGCGGAGATCCTCGTCGGTAAATTCCTTATGAAAATCCCGGGCGATATCCCGGTAGATGTTCTCTACCTTGGAAACTTCGGTGATCTCCCAAAGGCTCATCTGGTTTTTGTGGTAGAACAGCCCTCTGGTTCGGGGAGAGGCCATGATCGCGCGGTACGCATAAATGTACATAACCGAATACCGCCAGTAAGCATCCCGGTAGGCATCCGGATAGGTATCGATATGAGCGCGCAGCAAGGCAAAGTACTCCTCGAACAGAGTACCCATGATAAAGTGCTTGTTCTTGAAATGATAGGTAATGCTGCCTTTGGTAATATGCAGCTCGTCGGCGATTTTCTGAAAGGTGGTAGCGTCGTACCCATATTGACAAAACATGGTTTCCGCCGCCCGCAGAATCTCTTCTTTCAGGTTCTTTTTTTGTTCGGTCACAGCAGGCATGATTTGTGTTCTCCGTCTAAAAGTAAAGTCCCAACTGGATTCTAACACAGAATTCGTTATTTCACAAGCGAAAATACGCAATTTTGCTCCAAAAAACTATACAAATGCATGTAAGTATAGTTGTACATATTTACGTAATTTATCTCTATTTTGAGGCAATATCCAACAAACAAGACCGGTATCTTTCGGATGACATCTACAAAAAACGCCGAGTTATGGGGAAAAAGCAAGAGGATCGTTGACTCTTTAACAATGTGCGGTAGAATTGTACTATACAAACGTGTGCTTGTATAGTAAAGTCCCACACAGTACAGGCATGGAAGTCAAAAGCAGAGTACGAAAGGAGTTTTCCCCATGGCACAACAAACCGCCCCGCAAGGCATGAAAGCCTCCAAATGGCTGGCGCTTACCGCCGCTGTCCTGGCTTTCTCCTACACCTTCTTAAGCCGGTAGGTCTGGAGCCCCCTGATGACCGACGTCTCCAATGAATTTGCCATCAACGCCACACAGGCCGGACTGTACATGTCCGCCTTCTTCATGGGATACCTGGTCACCCAGATTCCCGGCGGCCTGATGGCGGACAAGCTGCAGCCCAAGTACATTCTGATCGTCTGCACCCTGTGCAGCGGCCTCGCCACGGCGCTGATGTCCGTTATTCCGGGCTACACCCCCGGCCTGCTGCTTCGCATCATCACCGGTATCTGCAGCGGCTGCGTTATGGCAAGCTGCTCCAAGATTGTTGCCGTGAACTTTGCGCCGCAGGAGCGGGCCATCGGCATGGGCATCCTGCTGGCCTCTCCCCCCTTCGGCATCACCCTGGCCAACAGCATCGGCAACCCGCTGAATGCCGCCATGGGCTGGCGCAAAACCTTCCTGCTGGTGGGTGTGCTGGCTGCGGTGGTAATTGCGGCGCTCCTGCTTTTTGTTAAGCCCATTCCCAAGGCACCTGCTTCGGCTGCAGCGGTAAAGAAGCCCGGTATGCTGGAAGGACTGAAGGTGTTCTTTGCGGATCCTCAGCAGCTGATTCTGGGCCTGAGCGGCTTTATGTTCATGTTCGTAACGGTAGGTTTTGCCACCTGGGCCAACACCTACGCCGGTACCCTGGGCTTCACCCGCGCCCAGGGCGGTATGGTTATCATCGCGTACAGCATTGCGGGCATTGTGGGTTCCTGCCTGTCCGGCGGCATCGCCAAACGGCTGAAGATGAGCCACAAGAACTTCCTGCTGATCAGCCTGGTGCTTATGAGCGTCATGACCCTGGTGTTCAGCTTCCAGCGCAGCTACTCTGCCCTGATGATCGCGGGTATTGTGTACGGCTTTGTCTCCTACCTGCCCTCCACCCACTACACCACCCTGGCTATGCAGCGTGCCGGTGATCAGTATTCCGCCACCGCTGCTTCCACGCAGAACCTGCTGTTCCAGATTTCCAGCATGGTACAGCCCGCGGTGATCGGCACCATTCTGGATATGAACAACAACTACGCGCTGATCTGGTACTCCTTCTTCGCCTGCCTGGTAATCTCTGTGGTGGTAAGCTTCGCGGTCAAGAAGGACTGACGGTTCTTTCGGAAACAGTGAAAAAAGGAGAAGACCCATGAAACAACGAATCCAAAAGATCATTACCCTCAACGTGAATGGCCGCGACTACGACATCAGCGTAGGCGAAGGCCGTACCGATATGCCGGAAAGCGAAACCCTGGCTGACACCCTGCGTGACCGTCTGGGTTTCACCGGTCTGAAGCTGGGCTGCGGCCAGGGCGCGTGCGGGGCCTGCACCGTGATTATGGACGGCAAGGCCGTGACCTCCTGCATGATGATGACCATGGACTGTGACGGTGCCCGCATCGTGACCATCGAAGGTCTGGCCGACGCCGTGACCGGTGAGCTGAACGGTCTGCAGCGTTCCTTTGTAGAGAACTGCGGTTACCAGTGCGGCTTCTGCACTCCGGGTATCATCATGACGGCTCAGGCATTGCTGGAAAAGAACCCCGAACCCACCGAAGAAGAGGTTCGTGAAGCTCTGGCCGGCAACTACTGCCGCTGCGGCACCCATTACAGTGCCGTAGAGTCCATTATGGCCTATGTGGAACAGAAAAAGAAAGAGAAAGAGGGGTGCGCACAATGAGCAAAGAGATGCGTCACATCGGCAAAGAGTCCAAGCGCCTGCTGGGTGAGCAGATCGTTACCGGCCGCGCCAAATACACCGGAGATTTCAAGGTACCGGGCATGAAGTACGGCAAGATCCTGCGCAGCCCTCACCCTTATGCCCGCATCAAGGAGATTGACGTCTCCCAGGCCAAGGCCATGGACGGTGTACAGGCCGTGGTTACCTGGAAGGACGTAGACCGCAATATCTACATCACCAACGGCTTTACCCCGCCCCGGCACCACCATATCCTGGACGAATACGTGCGCTATATCGGCGATGCGGTGGCCCTGGTGGTAGCCGACAACGAAGATCTGGCTAATGAAGCCATGACCAAAATCCGGGTAGAATACGAAGTGCTCAAGCCGGTATTCACCATCGACGAAGCCCTGGCGGACGATGCGCCTCAGCTGTATCCGGAATTCCCGCACAATATTGCGCCCCACAAGAACAACCTGAACTTTGAAGTAGGCGATCCAGAGAAGGGCTTTGCCGAATCCGATATCGTTGTGGAGCTGGATGCCGAACTGGCCAGCGGCCAGAATCCTCTTCCCCTGGAGCCCCCGGTTATCATTGCCGAGTGGGTGGACGATACCGTAAACTTCATCGCCAGTGCCGCCGCGCCCGCATACTGCCACCAGAACGTGGCTTCCTCGCTGAATATCCCCTACGAGAATGTACGTCTGGTTGCCCCTGCGGTGGGCGGCAGCTTCGGTTCCAAACTGTACAGCGGCAACGTGCATTGTCTGGTATTTGCGGCGGTCATGGCCAAAGCAGCCCATTGCCCGGTTCTGCTGCGCTATACCAAGGAAGAGCATTTTGCAGCCCACCAGAACCGCATGACCACCCGTGGCCATGTAAAGCTGGGTATGAAGAAGGACGGCACCGTCTGCGCCGTGACCCTGGATCAGCTGGCGGACGCGGGCTGCTGCGCTTCCACCCAGGAGTTCATGCTGGCCGTGGGCACCAACACCCTTCCCCTGCTGTGCAAGACCGACAACAAGCGGTTCAACGCCGATGTGGTGGTGACGAACCATGTGCCTTCCGGTTCTTTCCGCGGATACGGCTACCTGGAATCCACCAACATCGTTACCCGGGCCATTCAGGATGCCTGCGAACAGGCAGGGCTGGATCCCATGACCTACTACGAAAAGAACGCGCTGCAGCTGGGCGAGCGTTACCATAACTCCATGGCCGAGCCGCATCCCTGGCAGAACAACAAATCCGCCGACTGGTCCGAACTGGTGCGCCAGACCGCCAAGGCCTGCCGCTGGAACGAGCGCTGGAAAGGCTGGGGTGTTCCCACCTGGGTGTCTCCGGACGGCAAGCGGGTGCGCGGTATCGGCGTAGGCGCGGCCGGTCACTCCGATACCGGCGGCAAGCCCTCCAACGCCAATGTGACCGTAACCGGTCTGGGTTCGGTGTATGTGTCCACCTGTATGGCGGAATTCGGTGCCGGCACCCGTGACGTAGTGCTGAAGGTGGCCGCCGAGGAACTGAATGTTCCGCTGGAGAGCGTCCGTCTGAGTGAAGCCGATACCGGCGCTACTCCCCCGGACTTCGGTTCTACCGGTTCCCGGTCCACCTACTGTGCCGGTATCGTGACCAAGCTGGCCTGTCAGGATGCCAAGCGCAAGATGTTTGAACTGTGCCACGAGAAGTACGGCGTGCCTGTGGAAGACTGCGGATTCCGGGATGGGTATGTCTACCGGCTCTCCAATCCGGATGAAAAATATCCCCTGTTCCCCAAGCTGCTGGGCAAGGTAGACGGCATTACCGGCTGCGGCCACTTTGAGGGTGTGCACAACTCCACCATCTTCCATCTGCAGGTAGTGGAAGTGGAGGTGGATCTGGAGATGGGCACCTTCAAGATCGTGGATCACTTCGGCGGTTCGGATGCGGGCGTTATCATCAACCCGCTGCCCCTGCGCAACCAGGTGCAGTCCTTCTACGCCGGCGTGGACATTGCCTGCATGGAAGAAACCGTCTGGGATGAAAACGACTACCGTGTGCTGAATCCCAGCAACATCGATTACAAAACCCGTACCTTCAACAATGTGGTCCCCCACAGCCATATCATTCTGGAATCCAACAAAGACCGGGAGAACGACTATCCCTTCGGCGCGTTCGGCGTAGGCGAGCCCCTGCTGGCTCCGGGCGGCCCGGCGATTCGTATGGCCATCTATAATGCCTGCGGCATCAAGCTAGACAGCTATCCCTTTACTCCCGCAAAAATTCTCGCAGCGCTGAAGGAAAAGGAGGGCAAATAAGCCATGAAGCATTTTGAACATATCAGCCCGTCCACCCTGGAAGAGGCGTCCAGCCTGCTGAACAGCGGCGACGCTGTGCTCAGCGCCGGCGGTACCGATCTGGTAGGCGTTCTCAAGGAAGAGCTTCTGCCCCATTATCCCAGCCAGGTTGTCAGCATGAAGCGTATTCCCGGTCTGGACGGCATCGAAGTGCGGGAAGACGGCCTGCATCTGGGCGCCATGGCCACCCTGGCCGATATTGCCGCCTCCCCTGTTGTGAAGGAAGGCTGGGCAGCGCTGGCTGATGCGGCGTACAGCGTGGCCAGCCCCAACATCCGCAATCTGGCTACCGTGGGCGGCAACATCTGTCAGGATGTGCGTTGCTGGTACTACCGCTATCCCAACAGCATCGGCGGCCGTATCAACTGCGCCCGCAAAACCGGCAACCTGTGCAGCGCCATGATGGGCGAAAACCGGTATCACTCTATCTTCGGCGCGGCCAAGGTTTGCGAGACCGCCTGCACCCACGAGTGCCCGGCCCACACCGATATTTCCGCTTATATGGAATTGCTGCGTGCCGGTGATGTGGACGGCGCTGCCCGCATTATTCTGGAAGTCAATCCCATGCCCGCCATCACCAGCCGTGTATGTGCCCATTTCTGCATGGAGGGCTGCAACCGCAACAAGTACGACGAAAGCCTGAACGTAGGCGGTGTGGAGCGTTACCTGGGCGATTATATTCTGGAGCATCACAGCGAATACATGAAGGCCCCCGAAACCGAGAACGGCAAGAAGATTTCCATTGTGGGTTCCGGCCCCTCCGGTCTGACTGCCGCCTACTATCTGCGCCAGGCCGGGTATCAGGTTACCGTTTACGAGCGGATGAAGGAAGCCGGCGGATGCCTGAGCTACGCTATTCCTCCCTATCGTCTGCCCAAAGAGGTTGTGCGCAAGTTTGTTGCCGCTCTGGAAGAGATGGGCATCCAGTTCAAGCTGGGCGTACATGTAGGCAAGGATCTGCAGTTGGAAGAAATCGTGAAATCCAGTGACAGCGTCATGCTGGACACCGGCACCTGGAAGCGGCCCCTGATCGGTCTGGCCGGCGAGGAGATGACCCAGTTCGGCCTGGACTTCCTGGTAAGCGTGAACAACTACATCCTGGAGAAGCCCGGCTCCCGCGTAGTCGTCGTGGGCGGCGGCAACGTGGCTATGGACGTAGCCGTTACAGCCAAGCGTCTGGGCAGCGAAAGCGTGAAGATGGTCTGCCTGGAGCAGCAGGACGGTATGCCGGCCAACGCAGAAGAGGTGGAACGTGCACTGGATGAGGGCGTTGAGATTCTGAACGGCTGGGGCCCCAAGGAGATTCTGCGTACCGACAACAAGGTTTCCGGTATTGTGTTCAAGTCCTGCCCGAAGGTACTGGACGAAACCGGCCGTTTCAATCCGGTTTACGACGAGACCAACTGCATGACCCTGGATGCGGACATTATCCTGATGGCGATTGGCCAGCGTGCCGATCTGGCATTCCTGAACGGCGCCTATGAAGTGGAGACCGAGCGCGGCCGCATCAAGGTTCTGGACGGCAACATCACCTCCGTGCCCGGCATCTTTGCCGGCGGCGATGTGACCACCGGCCCGGCCACCGTTATCAAGGCGATTGCCGCCGGTCTGACTACTGCCAAGTCGATCAACAACTACTGCCGCCTGCCGGAACTGCCGGTGGAGACCGTTACCCGCGACCGCAAGCACAAGAGCCTGGTCACCTTTGATGCAGGCTGCAAGAACTGTCATTCCGCCAACCACGGCGCTATGCTGCGCGCCGAGGAACGCGGGATTCACAAGGAAGACCAGAGCGGTCTGGATGCTTCTGCCGTTCGTTGCGAGGCCGGACGCTGCTTCAACTGCGGCTGCCTGGCGGTAAATCCCAGCGACATGGCCAATATGCTGTACGCTTACGGCGCCAAGGTGATCACCACCCAGCGCGAACTGGATGCGGCAACCTTCTTCGCCAGCTGCACCCGTGTAACCGATCTGCTGCGCAAGGGCGAGATTGTAACCGAGATCGTAGTCCCCCACCTGCCGGAAGGCGCGGTGGCCCGCTACGACAAGTACCGCATCCGCGACTCCATCGATTTCGCGGTGGCGGTGGCCAGCGTATATCGCGTGACCGACGGCACAGTACAGGATGCTTCTCTGGTGCTGGGAGCCGTGGCTCCCGTTCCCATGAAGCGTCTGGGCGCAGAGGCGTATCTGAAGGGCAAGGTTCTTACCGCTGACGTGGCGGCTCAGGCTGCCGAGCTGGCGCTGGAGGGAGCGCTGCCGCTGGAGAAGAACGCCTATAAGATCGATATGGCCAAGACCATGGTGCGCCGCAGCCTGGGATTCTGATCGGCAAAGATTTTTGAAATAAGCCGGCAGACGGAGTTCTCTTTCCCGTCTGCCGGTATTACAGGAGGAACCGGAATGGCGACCGATAGACAAAAAGTGCTGGAACTGGCAGCCGACAAGCAGTATAACCACCTGCCGCAGCAGGCAAACGGTATTGGACAGGCAGAGGAACCCCACTGCGGGGATCTGCTGCGCATCGCTCTTGTGGTCAATCCCCGGCAGGTTGTCGTGGATGCGGGTTTCACGATCACCGAAAGCGCCTGTCCCCCAGCTGTTGCCAGTGCAGCAGCGGCTGTAAAACTGGCTTTGAACAAGCCGGTGCTGGCAGCTTACACGGTTGATCTGAACGCCATTGCGGAACAGATGAGCGACGGATCCGGGCTGGACAAGGAGCACGTACATTGTGCGCAGATGGCTGAACTCGCTCTGAAACGTGCTGTGCTGGATTACGCGTCCAGACGTACCGCTCCGCCGGAACAAAACAGCTGAATACGCAGCAAATCGCCGCAGGCTGGCACGGGGGAATCCCCGCCGCTCAGCCTGCGGCGATCTTTACTTTGGCGTATACCGCAACAATAACAAGTTCTATTCGGGCAATTCTCGTTGGCTGGCAACCAGTACTGCGGCGCAAACCCTGTACAGTCAATTTACTTTACATTCACGCATTTTTGAAAGCGCAGCCATCACAAAGGCTTGCATCGCCCCTCAGCCAAGCCAATTTTTGTGGTTTGGCGGCCTGCAGTCTCTGTAAATAAGGCAATCCATTCCAATACAGTTCTTGTAATGCCATTTTGCTTTACACGCTTATCTGTAAATTCTCTTTCTGATTCGCCCCAATTTCAGATGCCCAATGCCATTCTGTCCTGGACAGTGTCGCCCGTGAGCACTAAATATGGAAATACTCATCCGTTTCCTGTGCCCGGTTCACCTTTATGTCACTAATATTCCCTAAATCGATCTGCTGATTCAGATAAGCGCAGACGCGTCCCCGGACAAGCGGGATATAGCTTCTCGCCGGTCTGGGCCTATTGGCGCTGTCCTGCCGGATGTATCTCACCAATTCAAGAAATTGTACCTCTTCATTTTTGTTCAAGGCAATCATCGTGTACCTCCTTTATTGTCTCCTGCTTTAGCGGGTACCCATGATTACTTTAGCTGATGCCCACGACCTCTTCAAGGTACAATTTTGTACATAAGCCTATCCTTCACAACAGGCTCAACGCAACCTATAGGTCGGTATACTTGATCAACGCTGTCAAATTAATCGAATAGCCTGTCTCATCACGGAAGAATAATTGCGCTTTTGTGCCTGCAGTGTCTGTGATAATATGGCAGGTTTGCAGTATTCGCTCTATCTTGTTGCGATTATACTGTCCGTCGGCTATCCTTCCCGTTACTTGATCGAGAGTTACATGGTCATCCCCCGAAGCCAAGCAACAAACCATCATATACAGAACAAACCGTTCGTTTACCGTTAAGTCCATGTTAGCCCTTAGTATGAGCTTTCCGATGAGTCTTTCTGTGTCCAAGAGAAGGCATGGATCTATCTTCTTGATTGCCTGATAGTCCGCCTCCTTGATTGGTCGGGAGTTTCTTTTCCTGCGCAGCTTGCTTTTGCAGCTTTCAATGCTCATATTGGTTTTAAGGGAAATCTCTTCATACTTTTTTCACAGCTACAACCTTCAAGGAAAACCTCATCAAAGTATTTGGCGTTAAAGATATATCTGTTCATAGGGAGACCTCACAGAAAATCCAGATTCAGGCTGATACTGTGCTTTACATTATATCACGCAGAAAAGTTTTCGTCGATTCTGCACGAAAGTATTTCTTTATGACTCTCTTGCTACTCCCTCGGCAATCTGGATCATCGTTTCTTCCGGCAATGCGGCAGTAAGGCAGAAGATCGTTTCACCATCTTCCGAAAGCCATACCAGAGCGTTTGCACTGCCGGGTTCTGTTGCCTGGTAAAAGTCTGCCGGCGTCTCCCTTATCATGACCTCGCGGACAGGCTCTGCATCTCCCCCTATAAAAAGACTGGTGGCATCTGCGCCTTGTGAGCTTATAAAGCTGATCATCTGATTCTCTGTATTCACATAGATTTGCGAGGAGAAATTCCCATCGCTCATTTGTTTTGATAACGTGAAGCCTTCCGGCAGCCAGGTAAGACCGTATCCGGCTGAACCACTTGCTTTGTCAGCATCTCCTGCAAACCGATAGGCTGCATAAGAATCTATGTTCTCCTTAATCCAGCTGAAAAAGTCAGCCCGCGCCTGAATATCAACCGCCAGCCAGGTAGCACCGGCCAATGCCACTGCCGCCACGAAACATGCCGCGCGGGACATAAACCGGTATACTGAAATGTGACGTTCCTGGCGAAGCAAGCGCCGCATTTTTCTCTCAAAAGAAAGAGAGAACGTATGCACGCACTCCTCGTCTGCCGGCAATGCATTCAGTATGGACAGATTAGCTCCAGAAGCTGCCGCTTTGAGCATTTCATCGTTAATCACAGCGTTTCCTCCTTCTCATACAGATCGCGCAGGCGGTTTTTGGCGCGCTGATCCAGCTTTGATGCGGCGGCAAAGGAAAGCCCCAGCAGCGAGGCCATTTCTTTTACGGAATATCCCTGATGATACCGAAGCAAGATCACTTCCCGGTATCGTGCCGGCAGTTTCAATATGCAGGCAGCCAGGGTATTCTCGCCCTCATATACAGCAGGGATCCCGGGCAGCAGATCATTCAACTCAACTGTTTGATTTCTTTTATGCTTTCGGTACAGATCAATCGCTTTGTTCTCAACCACTGTAACGATGAATCCTCGTGTTTTTGGACACGCAGGATCTCCGATTTTCTCCATGTGATCGGCAATTTTCAGAAATGCCTGATGCACCGCATCCTCGGCATCCTGTTCGTTGTGCAAAACTTCATTGGCCACATAGAACATCAGGCTGCTGTACATCCGGTAAAGCTGCTCAAACTTTGAACGCTCCTCCGGCGTATCCAGCATCTGCAGATAGACCATCATGATTTAGATCCCCCCAAATCCCCTCTTTGCTCAGTATACCACAATCGCACGGCTGTTCCCCCGGCAGCACGAAAGAGGCGGCCCTCGGGCTCTCTCCCCAAAGGCTGCCTCTGTTTATGGCTTTGCATGTACAGAACAATTCGGAGGGCATCGGTATTCAGCCGGTCTGCACCAGCTGAACAGGCTCGAATTCCTGTCCGTCAATTGTTCCTGTGACCACAACCGTACAGGTCTGCTCCGGCACGATGTTTTCGATCTCTGCTACGGTCAGTTCAGAACGACCTGTGTACTGCCATACGTTTTTGCCGCTCGTTCCCTGCCGGAACTCAACCTTCGCTTCAATCCATTGTCCCGGCGCTGAAATATCGGCACGAATCTGCGCAGAGTCGCCCTGAAACACAAGGGATACCTCCACGGACGGGGAATGCTCTGCCGCATTCGCTGTAGGTATCAGGCAAAGTGCAAGCACCAGAAGCAGCATAAGCAGTTTCTTTTTCATAGCGCTCCCCTCTCTTCCGTACGATTTGGAATCCCGCGCAGCCTGCTGATTGCGGTTCTTTATCCTAGGTAACGCCGCATTGACCGCTTTTTGGACAGTCCATCGACAAAATATTCTGGCAATATTCAAACAGGGCGTACAGCAAGGAAGTATGCTGTACGCCCTGTTTGATTTTGCAGAGATTCTGAAAGCGATTCCGAGTACTTCTGTTCAGCGTTCAAGGGATGTATTTTACCCCCCACTGCATGATGGCATAAAATACCGGCAGCAGGTCGCGCCCTTTCTGTGTCAGAGAATACTCAACACGCAGCGGCATCTCATTGTATTGGATCCGCTGCACCAGATCATCGGATTCCAGTTCTTTGAGCGCGTTGGTCAGCGCCGTGTTCGTAATCGGTTTCAGCATCTTTTTCAGTTCTCCAAAACGCATAGGAGATTTGATGCAAAGTTCATAGAGAATTTGAAGCTTCCATTTTCCCTGGAGCATCTGAACCACAGGCGTGACCGGGCAGTTCCCCTGGTCAGTGAGAATCACACTCCCAACCTTCTGTTTGAATTCCTCGTATGTCATAGCCGATTCCTTCTCCATTTCCAATAGTATCTTTTTCTGTACCAGGTATAAAACATTTGCGTACTTGATTGCAATTAACGACTAAGTATAATTATTGTATCAGCACACGGCAATTCCGTCAAACGCTGAAACCTGCAGAAAGGAATGAACCGCATGAAAGAATTGAACATTATGGAGGCTACCGCTTACAGCTCTCCGAATCCCTTAACTCTTATTTGTTCCCTGAATGAGGATGGCACCACCAATCTGGCGCCGATCTGCTTTGTCTCCTATTTGTCCTTCAATCCGCCGATGGCAGGCTTTGCTACCGGAAAGCAGTCCCATACCGGCGAGCGGGTCCGTAAGACCGGTAAGGCAATCATTACAATTCCCGGCGAAAGCCTGGCGGATGCGGTTATGGCGTGCGGCAGATCTACCGGCGCGGTCACGAACAAGGTTGCCGAAAATCACATCGAAATGCGTGCGGTAGACGGCTCCCGCATTCAAATTCCCGCGGATACCAAGCTGGCAATGGTGGCAACTCTGGAGCAAACCGTCGAGACAGGCGACCATATTCTTCACATCTGCCGGGTGGATCAATTCCTTGGCGCTGAAGACAAGAAAGGTCTGTATGCCTGGAACGGCTTTGGGAAAGTTGCGCCTGCGGCAGAGGGCTGATCCTCGGGATAACAGGAGGTGCCAACGTTGGCTGTCTGCATCAAAGAATGTATTCAGAATATGAATCTGGTGATTGGATGTACCATCGGCTGCAGCTACTGCTATGCCCGAACCAATGTCCGCCGGTTTCATATGATAGACGACTTTGAAAAACCACAGTTCTTTTCCAGCAAGCTGCGCCTCATGGAAAAGCCTCGCCCGCAGAATTTCTTGCTCACAGGCATGAGCGACTTTGCCGGATGGGATCCGACATGGGTTGAAGAAACCTTTACCAAAATGGCTGACAACCGGCAGCACCAGTATCTGTTTCTGACCAAGCAGCCGGAACGCATCCGATTTGCAAGTGAACTGGATAATGTCTGGTTTGGCGTAACCGTGACATCCCGTAAGGAGCGTGGACGCATAGCGGATCTGCGCAAGCACATCCATGGCCGGCATTATTATATAACCTTTGAACCGATGTTTGACGAGATCGGAACGGTAGATCTCACAGACATCGAGTGGATCGTCATTGGTACAGAGACCGGGCACAGAAAAGGCAAGGCAGTCTCAAGGCCGGAATGGGTCATGAGCCTGACAAATCAGGCGCATGCGATGGGCATCCCCGTATTCATGAAGGAAGATCTTCTGCCTATTCTCGGCGAAGAAAACATGGTACAGGAACTGCCTTTGGCTTTCTGCCGGGTATTGGAGGAACAAAAAGCATGGCGGAAACAATAGAAAATCCCATCCTGGTGCGGGACGTAGAAACCAGAAGTATCCTGACAAAATCCACGCTTCCGGTGGGCGGTTACTCGGTCAATCCCTATGTGGGCTGCACACATGGCTGCAAATACTGTTACGCTTCGTTCATGAAGCGCTTCACCGGCCACAGCGAGCCCTGGGGCACGTTTCTGGACGTAAAGCATTGGCCTGTCATCAGGAATCCGCAAAAATATAAGGGACAGCGGATTGTTATCGGATCGGTAACCGATGGATATCTGCCTCAGGAGGAGCAGTTTCAAAACACCCGCAGACTTTTGGAACAGCTGCAGGACAGTGGAGCCAAACTGCTGATCTGCACAAAATCCGATCTGGTCGTACGCGACATTGACCTGCTTCAAAAGATGGAAAAGGTCACTGTTTCCTGGTCAATCAATACATTGGACGAGAATTTCAAAAATGATATGGACAAGGCCGTCAGTATCCGGCGACGTCTGGATGCCATGAAACGGGTCTATGACGCAGGAATCCGCACCGTCTGCTTTATTGCTCCGGTTTTTCCGGGCATTACGGATTTTGAAGCAATCTTCCAGCGGGTCAAAGACCAGTGTGACCTGGTTTGGCTGGAAAATCTGAATCTCCGGGGCAGTTTCAAGCAAGACATATTGGGCTATATCCAAAAAATGCGTCCCGAACTTGTGCCGCTCTATCACGCTATCTACAACCAGGGAGACCGGAGCTACTTCCATGAACTGGAAGCGAAAGCGGAGAAACTGGCGAATGAATACAACTGCCCCTTTGTGGATAACGAACTTCCCTACGGACGAGCAAAGCCGGGCCACCCTGTCATTGTTGATTATTTTTATCACGAAGAGGTGCGCGGCACAGAAAACACCGGAACCCGTAACCGGAAAGCATACGGCATTTGAACTGTGATCGGTTCTCCTGAGCGGCGGCATCATGCTTTGACGGCATGCTCCGCCGCTTTTTCCCTCCTCATACAATCAGCCTGCATTACAAGAAACAGCCCTTGACAATCCAGCTACCTTGCATTACAATGTAGTCAGCAGCTACCTTGCAATACAATATAGCAGAGGTGATACTTTGATTCCATCTCAAATGCTGAAAGGAACGCTGGAAGGTTGTGTGCTGGCCATACTCCGCCAGGAGGAACGCTACGGATACGAAATCTCACAAAAACTGGAGGGGTTCGGATTCGGAAGAATTCCTGAAGGAACAGTCTATCCCCTGCTGCTGCGGTTGGAAAAGCGAGGATCCATTCAGGCCAGTTTCCGTGCATCGCCGGAAGGCCCTCAGCGCAAATACTATTCCTTGACCGCCCAGGGTGAAAAAGAGCTGACCGAGTTTTTGCAGCACTACCGGGAACTGACCCGGGCTGTGGATCAACTGATTCTGATGACAGGAGGGTATCCTTATGCGTCGCCAAACGAAAGCACTTTTGGAACAGAATAATCGTGCCGAAAAAACTCTCAGTGCCAAAGGTCAGGAACTGCTGACGAATATCGTTGTATACCTGCGCGGCTCTCGGATCAGTACCTGGGATCAGGAACAGGTGCGGCGGGATATTACCCAGATGCTTCTGGATGCGGAAGCCCGGGGAGAACAAGCCGAAGATGTGATCGGCCCTGATCCGCAGGAATTCTGCAATAATATCCTGGCGGAACTGCCGCCCATGCCCCGTTGGAAAAGCACTCTATGCGCCCTGCGAGACGGCTTGCTTGCCGCTGTTGTTCTGGGCGCTATCTGGCTTGGATTCGGCATTCTGGAAGCACTGCTGGGTGTGGGCAGCTGGCCAAACCTGACACTGACCGTCGGACAGGTACTTTCCGGTGCGGGCATTCTACTCACGGCCATCGGAATCGTCTACTGGATCTGCCGCCGTTCTTTCTCCGAAGACCAGAAAAAAGGCCCCTGGATTGTTCTGTTCCTGGTTCTTTTCGGTGTACTCTGTGCGGGTTTCTTTCTGCGGCAGCCCATCGCTGCTTTGCCGATCCCGGTAGCCATTTGTGCAATTGCAGGGTTATTTGTTGTCTATAAAGTCATGGATTCTCAGCTGGACTGAATGTTCTCATAGCAAACAAACAGGCTGTGTACCTTTCGGGCACAGCCTGTTCTCTTTATATGGTTACAGATCTGCCCCGGACTCCCCAGACAGATCGAGTAAGACTATACTGCTTTAGTTCCCATCTGAGTCTCCGGCAGACATCAGATACATCCAGACCATCCCGCCGATCCCGAGCAGAATAAATACCGCGTCCGGCGAAGCGTTCAGGTGCAATAACGGCTTGCTGCCGTAAACAATCACCATCAGAATGACCGCTATCCCCTGCAGCTGCTTTTTCTTATAATACGCCTCCTCTGCCCTGTTGGTTTCCTTTTGCCTATGTAACGCGGAACGGTTCGGTTTTTGGACAGGCGGCAATTGTTTTTGTTCAGGCCAGTTGTGGAGGCAGCATCTTTTCGTTAGCGGATGTGTTTACCATCCCCAACAATCTGGACGGGTTCCGCTTTCTACTGCGACGAATCCGGGATTGCACCCATGCACAGGACAAAATAAAAGTAGGGCTTGAGGCTACCGGACATTACAGCTACAATCTGCTCGGGTTCCTTCTTGACAACGGTCTACCCACCAATGCCGTTCATCTCCCCCATCTGGATATCCAGAATCAGGATATCCTCCGCCGCCAGCGTATTCGGATCCATTGCCGACGGATCCGACAGGAAAATCCAATCCAGCTGCGCGCTGCTGCTGCGGTTGTAACGTTCGGCATACTCCTGGAATGTTGAGATGACCGCCGGATCATCGTCGCAAATCGTAATGCTGATCATATTGCTTCCCCCTGCCAGGAAATCTCGCGTTCAAACAATCTTTTCTCTCACAGTGTATCGGAATCGCCCCCGGAATGCAAATATTTTACAGCAAGTCCCTCTCCGGACACAAAAAACAGCCCGGCAGCTTCCGAACATTACAGTTCGAAAACCACCGGACTGCCCCCCTGTATCCGAATACTTACTGCTTTGCCGAAACCGCACTTCCGGACAGCTCGTTCATCTTTTGCTGCCGGTTCAGATACATATAGAACCCGACGTTCAGAACAACGCCGACCAGCGTGGATGCCGGTGCAGCAAGGCCGATATTGGTAAGGCTCGCGTCAGGCTGGATGCTCATGTAGTACGCAAGCGGAAGGCGGACCAGCAGCGTCTGAACAAGGCCCTGGATCATGACCCAGAGGGTTTTCTGGTTGCCGTTGAAGTAGCCGATCATGCTGAACAACACCGCCGTGGCAATGGTTTCCGGAGCAAAGCCCTTGAGGTATTCAAAGCCTTTTTGGATAACCGCCGCGTCGGAAGAGAAGCAGGCGGCCAGTACATCCCCTTTGGTCATGACAAGGGCAAATACCACACAACCGAATCCCAGGCCTACACCGATCCCGGTGAGCATGGACTGCTTTGCCCGCTTCTGATTTCCTGCGACCACGTTCTGCGATACAAAGGACGCCATGGACTGCATCAGCGCGCTGGGTACCAGCATGGCAAAGTTTACGATTTTGCTGGCCACACCATAGCCGGAGGACGCCTCCAGACCCAGACGGTTGACAAACGCACAGAGCGCCAGGAAGGAAAGCTGGGTCAGACATTCCTGCAAGGCAAGCGGCAGGCCGATTTCCAGAAACGCCCGGCACTGGTGATTGAGCCGGAAATCCTTTTTGGAAAGCTTGAAGGGCAGCTTCTTTTTCAGCAGCATCACAACAGCGCACACCACGCTGACCGCCTGCGCAAACACGGTGGCCAGCGCCGCACCGGCGGCATCCATATGCAGGCCCGCCACAAGGAACAGATCGCCGAAAATGTTGACCACGCAGGCAACCAGCACAAACAGAAGCGGCGATTTACTGTCCCCCAGGCCGCGGAAGATGGCCGAAAGCAGGTTGTAGGCCACGATGAAGAAGATGCCGCATCCGCAGATCCGCACATAGCTGATGGTAAGATCCAGGGATTCTTTCGGGGCCTGCATCAGCACCGAGATGGGATGAGCCAGACAGACCAGAACAATGCACAGCCCCACCGAAATGATGGCAAACACAACCGCGCCGCCGCCAAGGAGCGGGGCGATCCGTTCCGGTTTCTTTTCACCCAGATACCGGGCAATCAGTACGGTAATACCCATGGCAAGCTGGGTTACCACAAAGGTAACCAGATTCAGCACCTGACTGCCCGTGGAAACTGCCGAAAGCCCGGACGTGGAGCCGAACCGGCCCACCACCAGCAGGTCAACGGCACCATAGGCTGCCTGCAGGATCAGTGCGCCGAGAATGGGAACCATAAACCAGAACAGCTTTTTCAGAATGCTGCCCTGTGTAAAATCCGATCTATCCTTATTCAATCGTAAGCGTTTTGCTTTGAATGAAAGCAAAAAATTTAAAGAACTTTCAAACGGAATGAAGGTAAAATACCTGCTTGCACTGGCATTGTCTCATCATGCCGAGTTACTGATTTT
>CALXAH010000034.1 GCA_944386225.1 uncultured Gemmiger sp. | reverse complement strand
GCGACCGCTCTATCCAACTGAGCTACGGGGGCTTATACAGAAAATATTCAATTTTACAGGGCTCCAGGATTCGAACGATTCGATTTTTAGGAGGGGCTTGTTATATCCATTTAACTAAGGAGGCAGAACAGTATAGTTTAGTATACGGCAAAACCGACACAAAATCAACCCTTGCCTGCCGGGCGGATTTTGGCGTTTTTTCAAAGAACGTGTTATAATAAAAAGAACCGTTTTTCTGTGGAAAAACTGTATTCTGAAATATTCAGGTGTGTACCATGACCAAAACTTCTGTGTATTCTTTTTTGCTGGGATGGCTGCCGGGGCAGCTTCGTCTGACCAGACGCCGCTGGCGGCGGATTGCCGCCTTGTGCCTGCCGGTGCTGCTGGTGGCCGGGCTTTTATGGCAGGGGCTGGCTGATCCGGCACGGCTGATGAGCGCCCCCATGGCGGCGTCTCTGGAAGGCTCGGAGCCGGTGGAATTGCCCGGCGGCGCTGCCGTTTCGGGTATAGAGCAGCCGTTTGTGGCACAATATCCCTGGCTTACCTCCGTTACCGTCTATCCCTGTATCGGCGAGGGGGCCGGCGACGATCTCTGGACCGTCACCCTGCAGGATGAGAGCGGCTCGGTGCTGTGGCGGGGACAGGCTTGCCTGACCGAGAATAAAACAATAGATGTGGTGATCCCGGTGGGCGTTTCGCTGCAGGTTGGCAAGACCTACCGGCTTACCTTCACCTGCCCGGACGCGGCGCAGAACCTGTGTGCTGTCGCGTCGGAGGACGGGCAGCTGACCCTCTCGGTTCAGGGGTATGAGGGGGAAGCGGTTCTGCAGGCCAGCTTTCTGTATGGGGCGCTGGACAGGCTGCAGATCTATCTGCTGGCAGCAGGGCTGCTGCTCAGTCTGGTCGGGCTGCTTGCGGAATGGGACGGCTGTCCCGCCCCGGTACAGGCGCTGCTGCGGCTGGGGCAGGGGGCGGTAAGCGGCGTTTACTTTCTCTGTGCCGCCGAACTGCTCAATGGGGAAAGCGTTCCCTGGAAGCTGCCTGCCGTTGCCATATTGTTTGCCTTCCTGATCTATGCGGGTCTGGCACTGGCACTGCGGGGAATTACCGGGTGCACAGCGGCGGGCGTGGCGATTACCGGCGTGGGATTGTTTGTGGTAGGGCTTATCAACCATTTTGTGCTTCTGTTCCGGGGCACCCCTTTTACCTTTATCGATATCTTAAGCGCGGATACCGGCTTGCGGGTAGCGGGCGGCTATTCCTTCACCATCCGGCCCATTCTGCTTCTGGCCGGGGTATTTCTGATCTTCGGGCTCTGCCCATTGGCGCTGCGGCTGCAGCCCCGTGCTCCCCATACCCGCCGCAGCCGCTGGCTGCTGCGGCTGGGCTGTCTGGCTGCCGGTGCCGCGGTGCTGTTCGGCATATGCCGGCGGGAAACCTTTCTGGCGGCAGAACTGGAGCCATCCGGGTGGTCCACCGTCAATTACACCCGTACCGCCGGTATTGTGACATCCTTTGCCGGCAGCGGGGTTTTCTCGGTGGCAGCCCGGCCGGACGGTTATAGCCAGGAAGCGCTGGAGGCGCTGGAAACAGCCTATCCCTCGGACAAAGCGGTGGAAGTTTCCGGACAGGCGCCCAACGTTCTGCTGATCCTGAGCGAGTCCTTTACTGATTTTACGTCGTTGGGCAGTCTCCGCACCGATCAGACGGTGCTGCCTTTCTGGCAGGAATTCACCCAGAGGGAAGACGTGTACAGCGGTTCGCTGGTCATGTCCACCCTGGGCGGCGGTACCGTATACAGCGAATTCCAGGTACTTACCGGCATCACAACCGCCTTTGATTATCCCTCATCGCCCTATACCCAAAGCCTGAACCGCACCGTGGCTTCGCTGCCCGCCCAGGCGGCGCAGCTGGGATATGCCACAGCCGCGATCCATCCGGCTGAGGGGGCCAACTACAACCGGGTTCAGGCACTGCCCTGGCTGGGATTTGAAAGCTGTACTTTCCTGGAGGATCTGGAGCTGGCGCCGGAGGACACCACCCGGGGCTTCATGCGGGATTCGGCGCTGTTCAGTCAGCTGACCGGGATGCTGGAGGAAACCGACGATCCGATGTTTCTGTTCTGTATCACCATGCAGAACCACGGCGGCTATACCAATACCGACTACGAATCGCCGGTGCAGCTGCTTTGGCCGGAGGGCTGCGCCGAAGCCGAACAGTATCTGGGCCTGGTGCACGAGAGCGACGTGGCCCTGGCGGAACTGATCGGGGCGCTGGAAGAACTGGACGAGCCTACCCTGGTGATCTTTTTCGGTGACCACCAGCCGGAACTGGGCAGCAGCTTTTCCAATGCTGTGCTGGACGGAAACGATCCCTTTGCCCAGTACACGACCCCCTATCTGATCTGGGCAAACTATCCGCTGGAGGAGGAGCGGCTGCCGGAAAACGGCTCCCGTATCGGGATCGCCGCCCTGAATCCGCTGGTGGCGCAGGCAGCGGGATTTCCGCTGACCGGCTGGCAGAAATTCCTGCTGGAATTCTACGCGCAGACCCCTGTCACTTCCCAGATGGGCGGCGCTGATGCGGCGGGCGAATATCTGACCATGAAGCAGCTGAAACAGCAGCCGCTGGCGGACGAATATCAGATCCTGCAGTATGCCATGCTGTTTGCAGGGGATACCCAAAGCGACCTTTGGCGGCTGGCGGAAGGATGAAGATTGCCACCGGCGGTCGACTATGGTATAATTTTGAAGAGCCTGCCAAGGCGGCGGGCATGGGGACCGGGCCGGGCCCGTACACCCCGCAGAACGGGAGGTTTAATAATGAGCGAGAGTGTTTTTCGCGGTAAGACTCTTCTGATCACCGGCGGTACCGGCAGCTTCGGCAACACGGTGCTCAAGCATTTCCTCACCACCGACATCGGCGAGATCCGGATCTTCAGCCGTGACGAGAAAAAACAGGACGACATGCGGCATTTCTACCAGCAGAAATATCCTGAGCTGGCGGATAAGATCCGCTTTTATATCGGCGACGTGCGGGAGATCGACGGCGTGCGCAGCGCGGTGCGCGGCGTGGACTACATCTTCCACGCGGCGGCCCTGAAGCAGGTTCCCAGCTGCGAGTTCTTCCCCATGGAAGCGGTGCGCACCAACGTGGTGGGTACCGACAATGTGCTGACCGCTGCCATTGACGCGGGGGTCAAAAAGGTAGTTTGCCTGTCCACCGACAAGGCGGCCTATCCCATCAACGCCATGGGCATCTCCAAGGCCATGATGGAAAAGGTCATCGGCGCCAAGGCCCGCACCGTCAAGGCGGAGGATACCACCATCTGCTGCACCCGCTACGGCAACGTAATGTGCAGCCGGGGCAGCGTGATCCCTCTGTTCATCGACCAGATCCGGGCCGGCAAGCCCATCACCATCACCGACCCGGAGATGACCCGTTTCCTGATGAACCTGGACGAGGCGGTGGATCTGGTCATGTTCGCCTTTGAGCATGCCCGTCCGGGCGATCTGTTCGTTCAGAAGAGCGACGCCTCCACCATCGGCGTGCTGGCCCAGGCGGTGCAGCAGCTGTTCGGCGATACCGGTACCCAGATCATCGGCACCCGCCACGGCGAAAAGCTGTTTGAGACCCTGATGACCCGGGAAGAGCGGCTGCGCAGCGAGGATATGGGCGATTACTTCCGCGTGTCCGCCGACGGGCGCGATCTGAACTACGACAAGTTCTTCATTCACGGCCAGGTGCATACCCAGGCCGACGAAAGCTATACCAGCCACAACACCCGTCTGCTGGACGTGCAGCAGACGGTGGACAAGATCCTGACCACCGACTACGTGCAGCAGGCGCTGGCCGAAAAGGACCGCGCATAAGGAAAGGGGCCGTCACACATGGAGAAAACCAGTCCGATCCTGATCACCGGGGCAGGCGGCTTTGTGGGCCGCAATCTGGTGGAACGGCTGCGCTGCGAGGGGTACACCCAGCTGCTCTGCTTTGAGCGGGAAAACACCGACGAGGAGCTGCGCGCCTGGGCGGGCCGGGCTGCGTTTGTCTACCATCTGGCCGGCATCAACCGTCCCAAAGACCCGAAAGAATTCTATGACGGCAACGCCGACCTGACCACCCGCCTGCTGGGGCATCTGGAACAGGCTGGCAACGCCGCGCCGGTGCTGGTCACCAGCAGCATCCAGGCCGCCCTGGACAACGACTACGGCAAGAGCAAGGCCCAGGCGGAACAGGCGGTGTTCGATCATGAAGCCCGCACCGGCGCGCCTGCCTATGTGTACCGGATGCCCGGGCTGTTCGGCAAATGGTGCCGCCCCAACTACAACAGCGTGGTGGCTACCTTCTGTTACAATGTGGCCAACGGACTGCCCATCCAGGTGCGGGATCCGGACTATGAGCTGCCGCTGGTCTATATCGACGACGTGGTGGACACCTTTGTGGCGGCGCTGGACGGGCAGGTGGCCCGGGAGCGTTCGGTTCCCGGTTACTGCTTCCTGCGTCCGGTGCATACCGTGACCCTGGGCCGTCTGGCCGAACTGGTCAAGGGCTTTGCCCTGGCCCGGGGCGGCGCGGCGGCCGAGGCGCTGGGCGGCGGCATGCCTACCCTGGCGGTGCCGGATCTGGCGGCGGGCAGCTTTGAAAAGAAGCTGTATTCCACCTATCTGTCCTACCTGCCCCAGGATCAGTTTTCCTACCCGCTGAAGATGAATGTGGACGACCGGGGCAGTTTTACCGAATTTCTGCGCAGCCCGGAACGGGGCCAGGTCAGCGTGAACATCTCCAAACCCGGCATCGTCAAGGGCAACCACTGGCACAACACCAAGAACGAAAAGTTCCTGGTGGTGCGGGGCCAGGCGGTGATCCGGTTCCGCAAGGTGGGCACCGATCAGGTGATCGAGTACCCGGTCAGCGGCGACAAGCTGGAGGTGGTGGACATTCCCACCGGCTATACCCACAACATCGAAAACGTGGGCCAGGAGGATCTGGTTACCGTCATGTGGGCCAACGAGCCCTTTGATCCGGAGCATCCGGATACCTTCTTTCTGAAAGTGTAAAAAACATAAATTATACGGAATGTATAAAATAATCCAGTAAAGGCGGCGCCGTCATGCGGAAACTGAAACTCATGACCATCGTGGGCACCCGGCCGGAGATCATCCGGCTGGCGGCGGTGATCAAAAAGTGCGACCAATACTTTGACCAGATTCTGGTGCATACCGGCCAGAACTATGACTACACCCTCAACGGCATCTTCTTTGAAGATCTGGAGCTGCGTCAGCCGGACGTGTACCTGGACGCGGTGGGGGCCGATCTGGGCGAGACCATCGGCAACATCATCGCCAAGAGCTACAAACTCATGGTGGAGCGTCAGCCCGACGCGCTGCTGATCCTGGGCGATACCAACAGCTGCCTGTCCGCCATCAGCGCCAAGCGGCTGCACATTCCCATCTTCCACATGGAAGCGGGCAACCGGTGCTTTGACGAGTGCCTGCCCGAGGAGACCAACCGCCGCATCGTGGATCATATCGCCGACGTGAACCTGTGCTATTCCGAGCATGCCCGCCGCTACCTGAACGCGGAGGGCACCGCCAAGGAGCGCACCTATGTCACCGGCAGCCCCATGGCGGAGGTACTGCGGGCCAACCTGGCCAAGATCGAGGCCAGCGATATCCTGACCCGTCTGGGGCTGGAGCCCCACAAGTATATGCTGCTCTCCGCCCACCGGGAGGAGAACATCGACACCGAGAAGAACTTCCTCGACCTGTTCACCTCCATCAACGCGCTGGCCGAGAAGTACGATATGCCGATCCTGTACTCCTGCCATCCCCGCAGCCGCAAGCGGCTGGAGGCCATGGGTTTCCAGCTGGACGAGCGGGTGCGTCTGCATGAGCCTCTGGGCTTCCACGACTACAACCACCTGCAGATGAACGCCTTCTGCGTGGTGAGCGATTCCGGCACCCTGCCGGAGGAGTCCAGCTTCTTCACCAGCGTGGGGCATCCTTTCCCGGCGGTCTGCATCCGTACCTCCACCGAACGGCCGGAGGCGCTGGACAAGGGCTGCTTTATCCTGGCGGGCATCGCCGCCGGCGGGGTGGAGCAGGCGGTGGAAACCGCCGTGGCCATGAACGAAAACGGCGACCTGGGCATTCCGGTGCCCTATTATACCGAGGACGTATCCACCAAGGTGGTCAAGATCATCCAGAGCTACGTGGGCGTGGTGAATAAGATGGTCTGGCGCAAGGGCTGATGGCCCGGCGGCTTCTGGTGGTCACCCAGCACTTCTGGCCGGAGAGTTTCCGGATCAACGACATTGTGCAGGGGATGATCGCCGACGGCATCCAGGTGGATGTGCTCTGCGGCCTGCCCAACTACCCTAAAGGGGAGTGGTTCGACGGCTACCGCTACACCGGCCCCCGCCGTGAGGAATGGAACGGCGCACAGGTGTTCCGGGCCGGGGAGGTGCGCCGCAAGGGCAATACATCCCTGCGCATCTTTCTCAACTATGTCAGCTGGCCGTTTCTGGCCCTGTTCAATCTGTGGCGTCTGCCCGGCGGTTACGACGGGATTCTCTGCTACAACACCAGCCCGGTGCTCATGAGCTTCCCGGCGCTGGTTTACGGCAAGCTGCACCGGATACCGGTCACCAACTATGTGCTGGATATCTGGCCGGAAAACCTGTACAGCGTGCTGCCGGTCAAAAGCCGGTTCTGGCAGACGATCGCCACCGCCGTGAGCGACTGGCACTACCGCGCCGCCGACCGGCTGATCGCCATGAGCGACGGGCTGCGGGACAAGCTGCTGACCCGCACCGGCAAGGCGGAGCAGGACGTGGCGGTGATCCCCCAGTATTGCGAGGATTTCTACGCCGTGCCCGGCCCCTGTGAGGATCTGAAGCAGCAGTTTGCCGGCCGGTTCAACCTGGTGTTTACCGGCAACTTCAGCCCGGCCCAGGCCCTGCCTACCGTGATCCGGGCGGCGGGGCGTGCCCGCGCGTTGGGGGCGGAGCATCTGCATCTGCTGCTGGTGGGGGACGGCATGAGCCGCCCCGAACTGGAAACCCTGGTGAAAAACGAAGGGCTGGAGGATCTGGTGACCTTCTGGGGCAGTGTGCCCCCCGAGAAGGTGCCCCGGTTCACCGCCCTGGCCGACGGGCTGGTGGCCAGCCTGAACGACAGCCCCGATCTGGGCCTCACCGTGCCCGCCAAGATCGCCAGCTACATGGCGGCGGCAAAGCCCCTGCTGGCCAGTATGGACGGCGAGGGCGCGGCCGCGGTCAGCATGAGCGGCGGCGGTCTGGCCAGTCCGGCCTGTGACGAGGCGGCACTGGCGGAAAACATGCTGCGCCTGTACCGGATGGAGCCGGCGGCCCGGCAGCGGATGGGCCGGGCGGCCTATGCCTGGTACGAGAGCCACTATACCCGTGCCGTGCTGCTGGCGCAGCTGGAACGATTTATTCTGGAATGAGGGACAATACCGTGAAGACCCTGGTGATCATCCCCTGTTACAACGAAGAAGAAAACATTCTGGCCGTGGTGCGCCGTCTGCAGGACACCTGCCCGGAGGCGGACTATCTGGTGGTGAACGACTGTTCCACCGACCGCAGCCGGGAGATCCTGAGCGCGGCGGGCTGCCGGTATCTGGATCTGCCGGTCAACCTGGGCATCGGCGGCGCGGTGCAGAGCGGCTACCGCTACGCGATGGAGAACGGCTACGACGTGACCGTGCAGATGGACGGGGACGGCCAGCACGACCCGGCCTATCTGGCGGCGGTGGTGGCCCCGGTGGCGGACGGCACGCTGGATATGGCCATCGGCAGCCGCTTCATCACCCATGAGGGATTCCAGACCAGCTTTATGCGGCGGCTGGGCATCAACTTTCTGAGCGGGCTGATCCGGCTGCTTACCGGCTGCCGGGTACGGGATGTGACCAGCGGCTACCGGGCCTGCAACAAGGCTATGACTGCCTATTTCGCCCGCCACTACGCGGAGGACTATCCGGAACCGGAGGCCATCATCTGCGCCCTGACCGAGGGCTTTAAGGTGGGGGAGGTACCGGTGGTCATGCAGGAGCGGCAGGGCGGTGTTTCCAGTATACGGGCGCTGTCCAGTGTGTATTATATGGTCAAGGTGTCCCTGTCGCTGGTGATCTACCGGCTCAGCCGCAGCCGGAAAGGAGGCAAACGATGAGCCTGATTCTGCAGATCGTTTTCCTGCTGGGGGACCTGGTGTTCCTGGGCCTGATCTTCCTGCTCATCAAGCGGGACCGGCTCAGCGTCCGGTTCGGGATGCTGTGGCTGATCTTCGGCGGGGTGTGGCTGGTTTTTGCCGCCGTGCCCTGGCTGCTCAAGGTGCTGCGGGGATTTTTCCGGTTCCAGGTGGTGTCCAACCTGGTGTTCACCATGCTGCTGGCCTTTGTGCTGCTGGTGCTGCTGACCCTGTCGGTGGCGGCCAGCCTGGCAGCGCGGCGGATGCGTCAGCTGGCCCAGAGCAACGCGCTGCTGGAAGAACGGGTACGCCGCCTGGAACAGCAGCTGAAACCCGGCTGCGGGCCGGATGGCGATGCCTGAACGGGGGCGGCCCCGATCTTGTTTGTGAGGAGCGGCGATACATGGATTTCAATACCCTGATCTTTGTGGGCTTTTTCGCGGCGGCAACGGCGCTGAACTACCTGTTCCCCCGCGTGGCACGCCCCTGGTTCCTGCTGCTTGCCAGCTATGTCTTTTACCTGTATAAGCCCGAGAACGCCCGGCTGGTGTTCGTGCTCATCACCCTGACCCTGGTGACCTATCTGTGCGGTCTGGTGATTGAGGCATCCCGCAAGCCGGCGGTACGCCGGGCTTTTCTTGTGCTGGGCATCCTGGCGGGCTGCGGCTTTCTGTTTTTCTTCAAATATTTCGAGTTCTTTACCGGCAAGGCGCTGGATCTGCTGGCGCCGCTGGGGTTGTCCTACTTCACCTTCCAAAGCATGGGCTACGTGATCGACGTATACCAGAAGGTTTGCCCCGCCCGGAAGAACCCGGTCAAGTACGCGCTGTTTGTCAGCTTCTTCCCCTGCATCTTCACCGGCCCCATCGAGCGGGCCGGGCACCTGATGCCCCAGTTCGACGCGCCCGCCCGGTTTGACTACGACCGGGTGGCGGGCGGCGTGTTCCGGATGCTCTGGGGTTACTGCAAAAAAATGGTGCTGGCGGATACCATCGGTGGCTTTGTCAAATCGGTCTACTCCCTGCCGGAGGGGATGCCCGGCCCTTATCTGCTGCTGGCCGGCCTGCTGTTCAGCTACCAGATCTACCTGGACTTTTCCGGCTGCTGTGACATCGCCATCGGCGGGGCCCAGGCGCTGGGCTTTACCTTGACCGAGAACTTCAACCGGCCCTTTGCCGCCCATAGCTATACTGAGCTGTGGAACCGCTGGCACATGAGCCTGACCGGCTGGTTCCGGGACTATATCTTCACCCCGCTGTCCTTTGCCAACCGGGGCCTGCCCGGCTTCTGGGGCAAGCTGCAGGGCTGGTTCAACGTGTTCATCATCTTTCCCATCAGCGGCCTGTGGCACGGTGCCAGCTGGGGGTATGTGATCTGGGGCGTGTTCAACGGCCTGTTCATGGTGATCGGCAAGGCCACCGCCCGCAGCCGCCGCAAGCTGAACAAAAAGAATCCCCTGTATAAGATTGCCCCGCTGCGCACGGGGATCCAGCGCACCATTGTGTACCTGCTGTTCACCTTCTGCATTGTGTTTTTTGCCGCCGACCTGTACGGCGGCAGCGCCGGGGCGGTGCTGGGCGGTATCTTTGGCGGCTGGGATATGGGCCTTGCCGCCTTCTGGGGCGGTCTGGCCGGCAAGGGGCTGGACGCTGCCGCCATCGCGGTGCTGGTGATCGGCGGCATTCTGGTGGCGGCGGTGGAAAGCCGCGGCCTGGTAAGCGACTGGATCCGCCGGCAGTGGTTCTTTGTGCGCTGGCCGCTCTACTGGCTGCTGGCGCTGGCGCTGCTGATGTTCGGCGTGTTCGGTCAGTCCGCTTTCATCTACCAACAGTACTAAGGAGGCCCGGATGAAAAAGTTTCTGATTGCGCTTTTGCGGCGTGTGCTGCTGGCGCTCAAGATCCTGACCCGGGTGGTGCTGTTTGTGCTGCCGGTGCCGCTGCTGATGGTATACGTGAACTACCATGTGGACTGCAGCGGCCTGTTCCAGGGGGATGTGCTGCTGCGCACCGCGGCCCAGGATCTGATCGACGGGAAAAACCTGCTGAACTTCTCCCAGATGGACGAACGCGCGCTGCTGGAACTGGTGGCACAGAATCTAACTGAGGAAACCGAGCCGGATGTGCTGGCCATCGGGTCTTCCCGGGTACTGTCCCTTCACGCTTCCACAGCGGGCAGCAACAGCTTCTACAACGCAGGCATGACCGGCGCCGACGCCCGGGATGTGATGAACAGCTACTACCTGTTTGTGCGGGAGGGCCATGTGCCCGATACGGTGATCTTCTGCGTGGATCCCTGGCTGCTCTATTCCGGGGCGGATTCCTACGACCACCGCAGTGATCCCGAACTGTACGCGGAATTCCTGCAGCAGGCGCTGGGTATCGAAAGCGATTATGAAGCGCCCGACCCGGTGCAGACCTGGAAAGCGCTGATCGATCCGGCCTACTTCCAGGGCAACGTGGCCTACTGGCTGCGCAACCGGGATAGCCAGGTGGCCTATACCGAGGACGGCGAAGCTACCCCCTTTACCCCGGTGGCGGACAGCGCCCTGTATGACCAGAATGTGGTGGTAAAGCTCAGCGACGGCAGCGTGATCTACGACAAGCCCTTCCGGGACACCAGCGTGGAGGACGCCACCATCCTGGCGCTGACCCAGGCCAGCAGCTTTGACAGCGTGAACATGGAGGGCTTTACCGCCCTCAGCGACGAGGCCATTGCCCTGTTCGGCCGGTTTGTGGCCTATATGCAGCAGCAGGGCAGCCGGGTGGTGCTGCTCATGACCCCGTTCCACCCCACCACCTACGACACCGTCTTTTACCAGTACGAGACCGAGGGCCAGCACACCGGCTTTTTCCAGGTGGAGGAGTGGCTGCGCGAGTTTGCCGCCGCCAACAATCTGGAGATCTACGGCAGCTATAACCCCCATACCCTGGAACTGGAACCTGCCGACTTCTTCGACGGCTTCCACGTGCGGGATACTTCTATAGAAAAGTTCTTCCCCGGGGTGTAAAATACAATGAAAAACGGACGCGCTTGCAGAAAAGCGCGTCCGTTTGTTATGCAGGCTTTCGCAGCCGTTTGGCCAGCGCGGTGAATCCGCCGGCCACCGTCCGCAGCGCCAGCGCGGCGCAGGCGGCAACCAGCAGATACAGCAGGTATATCCCCCACACCCCGGGCAGGCCCAGAACCCGCCCGGCCAGCCGGGGCACAAACAGAATAGTCAGGGTCACATGATGTACCAGATACAGCGGGTAGCTCAGGGCCGCCAGCTGTTTCAGCCCGGCGCGTACCGGCGCGGCGGTGATCCGGTCTCCCGCCGCCCACAGGGCCAGGCAGAGCCCGACGCCCAGCACCGGCAGGTTCAGCATCCGGGGCCCGGGCAGCGGTACAAACAGCACGGCCGCAGCCAGCGCGGCCCCCGCCCAGGGCGCCCACCGGGGCATCCGGGGCTGCCAGAGCGCCAGCCCCATGCCCAGGGCAAACTCCAGCACCCGGCTCAGCAGATGGTGCTCGATCTCCAGCCGGCCCGGGTACAGCAGCGTCCACAGGATATGGAACACCGCCAGCCCGGCCAGCGTCAGCCCCGGCCGGGCCTTCATCGCCCGGCGCAGCAGCGGAAACAGCAGGTACAGCAGCAGGATACAGCCCATGAACCACTCGCCGATCTTGTAGAAGTTCGGGGCCAGGGCGTTCAGATAGCCGTCCATCGCCAGCAGCGACCAGAGTATCCGCCACAGCGGAATGGAGCGGTCCAGGTTGTGGTGCAGCAGGTCGCTGTACACAAACAAGGCGCCCCAGCCGATCCAGTACATGGGAAAGATCGCCGCCGCCCGCCGCAGCAGATAGGGCCGCAGGGGGCAGCCGTCCCGGTAGCGCACCATCAGCGACGCGCCGCTCAGCACAAAAAACAGGCTCACCCCGATATGGCCCAGGCTGCCGTTGGCGTAGGTGACAAACCCGATAGCCGGCGCACCGGGGCAGGCGGTCTGGATATTCTGGTTGAAATGAAAGGTCAAAATACACCACAGTGCCGCCGCGCGGGTCAGATCCAGCCCGGCCAGCCGGACGCGCGGGGAAGATGCGAGGGTCTGGGGCATGGGCATGCCGCTCCTCTCTGAGATATTTGTCTTATTATACCGAACTATGGCCCGAATTGCAAAATCCCCCCGCCTGCCCTATAATAAAGGAAAAGCGCCGAAGGGGGGAGGGAAGCCGATGAAATCCATCCTGCGTGAGATCCGGGATACCGTGCAGAAATACGCCGAGATCATGGCGGAGGTATCCGGCGTGGACGTGGAGGTGGCGGACGCCACCCTGTTCCGGGTGGCGGGTACCGGCCTGTTTGCCGCAGGGGTAGGGCAGGATATGTCCCGGGAGGGATACACCTACCGGCAGGTGCTGGCCACCGGCCGTCTGCAGGTGATCGACCAGCCCGGCCGCGAACCCATCTGCCGGGACTGCCCCCGCTGCAACCACTGCGAGGAAACCATCGAGATCGCCATGCCCATTCTGGCAGGCGGCCAGAGCATCGGGGTCATCGGGCTGGTGGGGTTTACCCAGCAGCAGCGGCAGACCATCCTGAACGCCCGGGAAACCTATCTGGGCCTGGTGGAGCAGATCGCCAGCTTTATTGCCGCCAAGGCCGCCGAGCGGATCGAACGGGCGCAGCAGCAGGCCATGCTCAGCGCGCTGGAATGCGCCATTGACCAGATGGAGCAGGCAGCCCTGGTGCTGGGGGAGGACGGGCGGATCACCATGGCCAACGAGAGTGCCCGCCGCCAGCTGGAACAACCGCACCTGGAGGGGATGAAGGCGGAGTTTACCGCCACCGGTGACCGGATGAGCGGCAAGACCGAGTACCGCCTGCAGCTGGACGGGCGGCAGATTTTTGTGATGGGGCAGCTGCATTATCTGCGGCAGGAAAA
The DNA here is from genome assembly GCA_944386225.1 of uncultured Gemmiger sp. GTDB lineage: Bacteria > Bacillota > Clostridia > Oscillospirales > Ruminococcaceae > Gemmiger_A. The sequence goes on along the minus strand of CALXAH010000034.1, from coordinate 16,623 downwards.
TGCCCGCTACGCCGTTGTGGCCGCCTTTACCCGCACCCGGGAGATGCACCGCAGCCTGTACCAGATGATCTCCACGGTGGGCAGCGGCACCCTGGTAGGTTCCAGCGCCCATACCGAGCGGCTGCGCGGGGAGATTGCCAAGATCGCCCGCAGCTCCTCCACCGTGCTGATCCTGGGGGAGAGCGGCACCGGCAAGGAGGTCACGGCCAGCGCCATCTGGCGGGCCAGCGACCGGGCAAACCAGCAGTTTGTGGCCCTGAACTGCGCCGCCATTCCGGAAAGCCTGCTGGAAAGCGAGCTGTTCGGCTACGTGAAGGGCGCTTTTACCGGCGCGGACCCCAACGGCCGGGTGGGCAAGTTCGAGCTGGCCAACAAAGGGGTTATCTTTCTGGACGAGATCGGGGATATGCCCCTGTACCTGCAGGCCAAACTGCTGCGGGTGCTGCAGGAGCGGCGGATCACCCGCATCGGCTCCAACCAGCAGATTCCCATTGATGTGCGGGTCATCGCCGCCACCAACAAGGACCTGAAAGCCATGATGGCCGCGGGCAAGTTCCGGGAGGATCTGTACTACCGGCTCAACGTGATCCCGCTGCCCATCCTGCCGCTGCGCCAGCGCCCCGACGATATCCCGGATCTGGCCCGGTTCTTTGCCCAGCGGTACGCCCAGCGGTTCGGGCGGGCCCGCTGGTCAATCCCGGAGCAGACCATGGCGGCCCTCAAGGCACACGCCTGGCCGGGCAACGTGCGGGAACTGGAAAACACCGTGGAGTTCATGGTGAACATGAGCGATGAGGACGGGGTTCTGGGCCCGGACACCCTGCCCCGGGACTTTTTCAATGCGGCATCTCCCGCCGCATCTGCCCCGCCTGCCGCCCCGGTTCCCACCCCGGTGGTCAGCCTGCGCCGGGCCGAACAGGCCGCCATCGAAAACGCCCTGGCCTTTTACGGCGCCACCACCGAGGGCAAGCGCCAGGCGGCCAAGGCGCTGGGCATCGGGCTGGCCACCCTGTACCGCAAGCTGGAGCAATTCCAATAATGAGAATTTTAATTCCCGTTTTGAGAAATTTTCTCAAAACGGGAATTTTTTCTTGCGCAAAAATCGGAATCATCCGCCGGGAAACGACCTCGTTTTCGTAAATCTGCCAGAAAATGGCGGCAAATCTTCTGCCGGAATATACAAGATTCTGTGATTTTTCAAAAATAAAACGCGTGTTGGCATACAGATTGCTTTATTTATCAGCGAGAGGGCGGCGATCCGACGCGCTGCCGACAGAGAGAAAGGATGTGTGCAGCAGATGAGCGAGCAATTCAAGATGGTCTCCTTCAGCCGCGGGGAGGGCCGCACCGCCGACCTGAGCCTTTTTACCGAGGAGCAGGCCGCCAAGGTGCAGCGGTTCCACGCCAGTTTCCCGATTTACAAGCCCACCCCCCTGGCTGACCTGACCCAGACGGCCAAGGCCCTGGGTCTGGGCGCTGCGTATGTAAAGGATGAAAGCTACCGGTTCGGCCTGAATGCTTTCAAGGTGCTGGGCGGCAGCTTTGCCATCGGCAGTTACCTGGCCGGGCGGCTGGGCATGGATATCAGCGAACTGCCGTACGACAAGATGGTTTCCGAGGAGGTACGCGCCAAGCTGGGCGAGGTCACCTTTGTCACCGCAACCGACGGCAACCATGGCCGCGGCGTGGCCTGGACCGCCCACCAGCTGCGGCAGCACGCGGTGGTGTACATGCCCAAGGGTTCCGCTGCCGAGCGTCTGGCCAACATCCGGGCCGAGGGCGCGGACGCCTCCATCACCGACCTGAACTACGACGACGCGGTGCGGCTGGCCAACAGCCAGGCTGAGGAAAAGGGCTGGGTCATGGTGCAGGATACCGCCTGGGAAGGCTACGAGGACATCCCCGCCTGGATCATGCAGGGCTACGGCACCATGGGCTACGAGGCCCACCAGCAGCTGCCCGAGAAACCCACCCACATCTTCCTGCAGGCGGGCGTGGGCAGCATGGCCGGGGCCATCACCGGGTTCTTCAGTTCCCTGTACGGCGCCGACCGGCCCATCATCACCATTGTGGAACCCAACAAGGCCGACTGCCTGTACCGTACCGCCGAGGCGGACGACGGGGCGCTGCACTTTGTCACCGGCGAGATGAACACCATCATGGCGGGTCTGGCCTGCGGCGAGCCCTGCAGCATCGGCTGGCGCATCCTGCGTGCCAACGCCGACCACTTCATCTCCTGCCCGGACTATGTGGCCGCCAAGGGCATGCGTATCCTGGGCAACCCGATGCCGGGCGATGCGCGGGTCATCTCCGGCGAGAGCGGCGCGGCCACCTTCGGCTGCGTGGCCGAGATCATGACCAATCCGGAACTGGCCGGCATGAAGGCCGAGCTGGGCCTGGACGAGAACAGCCGGGTGCTCTTCTTCAGCACCGAGGGCGACACCGACCGGGAGAACTACCGGGCCGTGGTATGGGACGGCCGCTACCCCAGCGGGAAATAACCGAACAACCACATCGGATCAGGCGCTTGCAGGCGCATTGAGATAAACAGGGAGGTAAGACTTATGTTGAACAAGGAACAGGAACAGACCGTGGTGCGGCTTTGCCAGGAACTGGTCAAACAGCGCAGCTACTCCGGCGAGGAGCAGGGCGTGGTCAAGGTGCTCAAGGAAAACATGGAGCAGATGGGCTTTGACAGCGTCACGGTTGATAAATACGGCAACATCATCGGCTGCATCAAGGGCAGCCGCCCCGGCCCGAAGATCCTGTTTGACGGCCACATCGACACCGTGCCCGTGCAGGACGCCGGCAAGTGGGAGCACGATCCCTTCGCAGCCGAGATCGTGGACGACAAGATCTACGGCCGCGGCACCTCCGACATGAAGGGCGCCGTCGCCGCCATGACCTGCGCCGCCGCCAACTTCGCCGCCGCCACCGGCAAGGACTTTGCCGGCGAGATCTACGTGGCCGGCGTGGTGCACGAGGAGTGCTTTGAGGGTGTGGCGGCCCGGGCCATCAGCGAGGCGGTGCATCCCGATTACGTGGTCATCGGCGAGGCCAGCCAGCTGAACCTGAAGATCGGCCAGCGCGGCCGTGCCGAGATCGTAGTGGAAACCTTCGGCAAGCCCTGCCACAGCGCCAACCCGGAAAAAGGCATCAACGCTGTGTACAAGATGGCCAAGGTCATCGAGGCCATCCGCACCCTGGAGCCCACCCATCACCCCGTGCTGGGCGACGGCATCCTGGAACTGACCGACATCAAGTCCGCCCCGTATCCCGGCGCTTCGGTGGTGCCTGAATACTGCCGCGCCACCTATGACCGCCGTCTGCTGGTGGGCGAAACCAAGGAGAGCGTGCTGGCTCCCATCAACGCCCTGCTGGATAAGCTGATGGCCGAGGATCCCCAGCTGAAGGTCAAGGCCAGCTACGCGGTGGGCCGCGAGAAGTGCCACACCGGCAACGAGATCGAGGGCGAGCGCTTCTTCCCCGGCTGGCTCTATGACGAGAAGGACGAGTTCGTCCAGGCCGTCTACGGCGAGCTGAAGGCCATGGGCTACGACCCCTCCATCACCCAGTACAATTTCTGCACCAACGGCAGCCACTACGCGGGCGAAGCCGGCATCAAGACCTTCGGCCTCGGGCCCAGCCGTGAGAACCTGGCCCACACCATCAACGAGTACATCGAGATCGACCAGCTGGTCAAGGTCTGTGACTGCTACGGCGGCGTAATGAAGGCCCTGCTCAAGTAACCGGGCTGCGCAGACAGGAAGGGAGGAACCATTTATGACAAACGTACAGATCACCGCATTGGTCATTATTCTGCTGTACATGGCGGCCACCGTCGCGCTGGGCCTGTTCATCTCGTCCCGCAAAAAGAAAAAACAGGCCATGCAGAGCAACGATGATTTCCTGATGGCCGGCAAGTCCCTGGGGCCTGTCGTGCTGGCGGCCACCCTGTTCGCGGCCAACACCGGCGGCGCCAGCACCACCGGCATCGCCACCAACGTCTACACCTACGGCCTGTCCGCCTGCTGGTACGTGATCGCGGCCGGCATCGGCTTTGTGCTGGTGTCCTTCATCGCGCCCTACTTCCGCCGCTCCTCCTCCAGCACCGTGCCGGAAATCATCAGCAAGCGCTACGGTAAGGCCTCCCATATCTTCACCGCCTTTACCTCCATCACGGCCCTGTTCATGGCTACCGGCGCCCAGATCATCGCCACCGCCTCCATCATCAACGTGGTCACCGGTATCGACTTCAACACCGCCGCCATCATCACCACCGCCGTGGTTATCGTCTACACCATGGTGGGCGGCTTCACCTCCGTTACCGCGGCCAACATGATGCACGTGATCTTCATCACCGTGGGTATGGCCATCGCCATGTTCATCATGGTCTTTAATCCGCAGGTGGGCGGCTTCGGCGCTCTGTTCGCCAAGGCCGGCGCCATGGGTACCGAACTGGATCTGCTCAGCATGACCAAGATCGGCCTGCCCACCATCATCGGCTACATCGCCATGTACTTCATGACCTTCCCCACCGGCCAGGAAATCGTGCAGACCTACTGCTCCGCCAAGGACGGCAAGTCCGCCAAGACCGGTTCCGTGATCGCCGGCCTGCTGAGCGCTGTCTACGCCATCGTGCCCGCCATTATCGGCCTGATCGCCTATGCGTGCATTGACGGCTACGCCGACGGCGGCGCCCAGAAGAACGCCCTGGCTGACGCCACCATCCGCTTTGCTCCCGCCGTGGTCGCGGGCCTGGTTCTGGCCGCCATCGTGGCCGCCACCATGAGCAGCGCCTCCGGCAACATGATCGGCACCGCCACCATGTTTACCAACGACGTTTTCCGCCCCTACATCAACAAGGGCGTCAAGGATGACAAGAAGGAAGTCTGGATCTCCCGCGTCACCATGGTCGTGGTCGGCCTGGTGGGCCTGGGCGTGGCCCTGACCGCCTCCAACATCATCAGCGTCATGATGGGCGCCTTCGCCCTGCGCAGCGCGGGCCCGTTCGCCGCCTTCATCTGCGGCCTGTTCTACAAGAACGTCACCAAGCGCGCCGGCTTTATCTCCATCGTGCTGGGCACCGTGGTGGCCGCTGTCTGGATCTACGCGCTGGATACCCCCTGGGGCCTGAGCGCGATGGTGCCCGGCGGTATCGTGGCCTTCATCGCCATCTTCCTGTTCTCCGCCATCGACCGCAAGCTGGGCGTAGAGCCCGCCCCCGAACTGGTGTTCGACAACGACTGATCACTATCTGACAACATCGCATGAAAGGATGTGGACTATATGAAAAAGCTCATCATCAACGGCACCGTTGTGGACGGTTCCGGCAAACCCGGCTACAAGGCCAACGTCCTGGTAGAGGATGACAAGATCGCCGCCATCGGCGATATCCAGCCCGCGGACGGCATGGAGGTCATCGACGCCGCCGGCCTGGTGGTGGCCCCCGGCTTTATCGATACCCACAGCCACAGCGACCTGAAGATTCTGGAAGAGCCCGAAGTGGCCCCCAAGGTCATGCAGGGCATCACCACCGAAATCCTGGGCCAGGACGGCATCTCCATGGCGCCGCTGCCGGTGGAGTACATCAGCCCCTGGCGCAAGAACCTGGCCGGTCTGGACGGCGACAGCGACAACATCAACTGGGAGTTCAAGAATACCGAAGGCTACCTGGCCATGATCGACGCGGTCAAACCCGGCCTGAATGAGTGTTATCTGGTGCCCCACGGCAACATCCGCATGGAGGCCATGGGCCTGGAGAACCGGCAGCCCAACGAGGAAGAACTGGAAAAGATGCGCCAGATCACCCGCCGGGAGATGGAAGCCGGCGCGGTGGGCCTGTCCACCGGCCTGATCTATATGCCCTGCGCCTACTCCGAAAGCCTGGAAATCATCGAGATGTGCAAGGTGGTGGCCGAGTACGACGGTATCTTCGTGATCCACCAGCGCAGCGAGGCCGACACCATCCTGGACAGCATGGAAGAGGTCATCCGCATCGGCCGCGAGTCCGGCGTCAAGATCCATTACTCCCACTTCAAGGTCTGCGGCAAGAAAAACTGGGACAAGATCGACAAGGTCATCGAGCTGCTGGAAAAGGCCGAGGCCGAGGGCATCCGGGTCAGCTTCGACCAGTACCCCTACGTGGCCGGCAGCACCATGCTGGGCGTCATCCTGCCGCCCTGGGTGCACGACGGCGGCACCAACAAGGTGATCGAGCGCCTGCATGACCCCGAACTGCGCAAAAAGATGGTCTACGACATCGAGCACGGCATCCCCGGCTGGGACAACTTCGTGGAGTTTGCGGGTCTGGACGGCATCTTCGTCACCAGCGTCAAGACCCGAAAGAACCAGGACGCGGTGGGCCTGAGCCTGACCGAGCTGGGCAAGCTGCGGGACAAGGATCCCTACGAGGCCACCTTCGACCTGCTGATGGAAGAAGAGAACGCCGTGGGTATGGTGGACTTCTACGGCACCGAGGAGCATGTGCAGCTCTTCATGAAGCGGCCTGAGATGAACGCCTGCACCGACGGCCTGCTGGGCGGCAAGCCCCATCCCCGCGTATACGGCGCCTTCCCGCGCATCCTGGGCAAGTACGTCCGCGAGGACAAGGCCCTCACCCTGGAGGAAGCCATCTATAAGATGACCAAGAAACCCGCCACCACCTTCAACATGGAAGGCCGCGGCGAGATCAAGGTGGGCAACTACGCCGACATCACCATCTTCAACCCGGATACGGTCATCGACAAGGGCACCTTCACCGATCCCGTGCAGTTCCCCGAAGGCATCGAGTACGTGCTGGTCAACGGCGGTGTCACCGTGGCGAACGGCAAGCATACCGGCAATCGCAGCGGTGTGGTTCTGCGCCAGAAAGACAAGAAGGTTGTCAAATAAGCCATTATCCGTCCTCTCAACATAAGCGGCAAAGCCGGGAGCAGCAATGCTCCCGGCTTTGCTGTGCGGGGGCTTTGTGCGGCTTTCACAGAATATGCGCGCTGTTTTGTTGCGCCGTGGTGCAGAATGTTGTATAATAATAGAGAATTCAGTCCAGCAATGCCGGGCTTTTTGCAGAGGAGGGCGCGCCGATGGAACTGGTACAGCAACAGGCGCAGAAGCAGGTATTGAGTCAGGGATTACGCCGCTCGCTGGAGGTGCTGCAGCTGCCGCAGACCGAGCTGGAGGGATACCTGCAGGAGGCGGTGCTCTCCAATCCGCTGCTGGAGATGGAACTGCCCCAGGATATGCATCTGCCCGACCCGGAAGGGGAACCCGCCCGTGCCCTGGCCGAACGGGAGGCCGACACCTGGGAAGCCAGCGACAGCGAGAGCGCGGCGGTCTGGGATCTGCCCGCCGACAGCAGCTGGGAGGGCAGCCCCGGGGAGGACTTCACCGCCCGCCTGGCCGATCCCCGTGCCCAGGGGGAAAAACTCACCGATGCACTGGCGGAACAGCTGCTGCACATGCCCCGCCTCACCGACGGGATGCGCCGCCTGTGCCAGTATCTGATCGAGTGCCTGAACGAGAACGGATTTCTGGAGTTTGACCTGGCCGACCTGGCCCGGGAACAGGGCGTGCCGCTGTTTGATATGGAGCAGGCCCTCTACATCCTGCAGGATCTGCAGCCCGCCGGGGTGGGGGCCCGTTCCCTGACCGAATGCCTGGTGCTGCAGCTGGCCCGCACCGAATGCTTCAACCCCCACACCCTGCGTCTGGTGCAGCCGGACGGGCTGGAACTGCTGGCCAAGGGGGATATGACCGCCATTGCCCGCCTGCTGGCGTGCAGCCCGGCGGATGCCCGGCAGGCCGCGGCGGCAGTGCGGGCGCTGAACCCCCGTCCCGCCCAGGGCTACGGCACCGGCGGTGAACTGGCCTGCCAGATCCCGGAGGCGGTATTCCGTCTGGAGGACGGCAGGGTGCATATCGAGCTGAACGGCCGCCTGGCCCGGCGCCTGACCCTGGACGAGCAGAACTGCGCCCTGCTGCAGACCGCCGCTTCCGAGAAGGACCGGCAGTATCTGCGGGAAAAGAAAACCGAGGCCCAGCAGCTGATCCGGGCCGTGCAGGAACGGGAAAACACCATGGTGCGTCTGCTGCGCACCCTGGCCGACTGCCAGCAGGGCTATTTTGTGCGCCGTGAACCGCTGCAGCCCATGACCCTGACCCAGCTGGCCGAACAGCTGGGGTTGAGCCTGTCCACCGTAAGCCGGGCCGTGCAGGGCAAAACGATCCAGTTCGAGGGCCGCAGCATTCCGCTGCGCCGGTTCTTCACCTCGGCCATCACCGCGGCGGACGGCGCGTCGGTCTCCAGCGAAAATGTGCGCCGCCATATCGTCCGGTTCATCCAGGCGGAAGATCCCTGCAAGCCCCTCAGCGACGAGGCGCTGCGGGCCGCGCTGGAGGCGGTGCAGCTGCCCGTTTCCCGGCGCACGGTGGCCAAGTACCGGGAGGAACTGGGCATCCCGTCCTCCTCCGCCCGCCGCCGGACCGCCCGCTGACCGGCAAAATGTTTCTTAAGCTTTTTTAAAGGTTGAAGCCTTTCGCCCCTTTCGTTTCGTTTCAGCAATAAGCGACGAAACGAGAGGGGCGATTTTCTATGGATTCCAATACCATTCCGGTGCTGCGGGCTGACCCGGCCCGGGGCCTGACCACAGAACAGGCCCGGCAGCGGCAGGCTGCCGGGCTGCGCAACACCCCGCCGCCCGATCTGACCAAATCCACCGCCCGCATTCTGCGGGACAACCTGCTCACCTTTTATAACCTGCTGTTCCTGGCGCTGGCCGGGTGTCTGGTGGCGGTGGGCGCGGTGCAGGAGACCCTGTTTCTGGGTATCGTGGTCTGCAACGCGGCGGTAGGGGTGGTGCAGGAACTGCGGGTGCGGGCGGCCCTGCGCCGCATCGCCCTGCTGGCCGCCCGGCCGGTGCGCACCGTGCGGGACGGCGCCGAGCAATTTCTGGATACCGCCGATCTTGTGCGGGACGATATCGTGCGGCTGCGCCCGGGCGATCAGGTACCCGCTGACGCCGAACTGGTGGAGGGCCGGGCCGAATGCAACGAGTCCCTGGTCACCGGCGAGGAAGACCCGGTGCTGCACACACCCGGCGATCCGCTGCTATCCGGCAGTTTCCTGGTGGCCGGCAGCTGCGCGGCCCGGCTGGTACAGGTGGGGCCGGATTCCTGCGCGGCCCGGATTACCGGCGAAGCCCGCCGGGCCCGCACCCGCCGCAGCCGGATGATGCGCAGCCTGGATGCCTGGCTGCGGTTTGTTGGGGTGCTGATCCTGCCGCTGGGTCTGGCCATGGTCTGGCAGCAGTGGGCCGCCTCCGGGCCCCGGGCGGCGGTCACCGGCACCGTGGCGGCGCTGGTGGGCATGATCCCGGAAGGGCTGTACCTGCTGGTGAGCATTGCCCTGGCGGTGAGTGTGCTGAACCTGGCCCGCCGCCATACCCTGGTGCGGGAACTGGCCTGCATCGAAAACCTGGCCCATGTGGATGTGCTCTGCCTGGACAAGACCGGCACCCTCACCGCCGGGCAGATGCAGGCGGAGGAACTGCTGCCCGTTTCCGGCCTGTCGCAGCCGGAACTGGCCGCGCTGCTGGGCGGCTATGTCCACGCCATGCCGGAGACCAACGCCACCGACCGGGCCTTGCGGGCGGCCTTCCCCGCGCAGGGCTGGCAGACACAGGGGCAGGTGCCCTTTTCCTCCGCCCGCAAATGGGGCGCGGCGCTTCTGCCGGACGGGCGCTGCCTGATCCTGGGCGCGCCGGAACTGGTGCTGGGGGCGGATCGCGCCGCCTGGCAGCCGAAACTGGCCCCTCGGCTGGCCCAGGGCCGTCGGGTACTGGTGCTGGCCCAAAGTGACCGCCTGCCGGACGGCAGCGCGCCGCTGCCCGCCGGTCTGCACCCGCTGGGATTTGTGGTGCTGCGGGACAAGCTGCGCCCCGGCACCGCCGAGACCCTGGCCTATTTCCGCTCCCAGGGGGTGACGCTGCGGGTGCTCTCCGGCGACAACGCTGCCGCCGTCTCCCGGGTGGCGCTGCAGGCGGGGGTGGAGAACGCCGACCGCTATCTGGATCTGTCCGGGGTAGGGGAGGACGCCGACTGGGCCGATCTGGCCCGCCGCTACACCGTGTTCGGGCGGGTTTCGCCCCGGCAGAAACAGAAGCTGATTGCCGGGATGCAGTCGGCGGGCCATACCGTGGCCATGATCGGGGACGGCGTGAACGATGTGCCCGCCCTGGGGCAGGCGGACTGCAGTCTGGCCATGGGCGCGGGCAGCGAGGCAGCCCGGCAGGCCGCCCAGATGGTGCTGCTGGACTCCGATTTTGCCGCCGTGCCCGCCATTCTGCAGGAGGGGCGGCGGGTCATCGGCAATATCAGCCGGTCGGCGGCGCTGTTCCTGTATAAAAACATCTTTTCCTTTCTGGTATCGGCGGTGCTGCTGTTTGTGGCGCTGCCCTACCCGATGGTGCCCCGGCAGATCAGCCTGATCAGCGGCCTGCTGATCGGATTGCCCTCCTTCCTGCTGACCTTTGAACCGGTGCGGGAACGAGCCCGCGGCGGCTTTATGACCGGAGCGGTGCTCAGCGCCCTGCCCGGCGGCCTTACCGCCGCCCTGGGAGTGCTGGCGGCGGGCACGCTGGGGGCCGGGCTTCCCCGGAACGAGCTCTCTACCGTCTGTACCCTGCTGGCGGCCCTGGCCGGGATGCTGGTGATCCTGCGCCTCTGCGTGCCGCTCACCCCGCTGCGGGCCGCGGTGCTGCTCCTTTGCCTGGGCGGCTTTGCCGGTGCCTGTCTGCTGCTGCCCGGTCTGTTTGCCCTGTCGCCGCTTAGCGGCCCGGCGCTGCGCCTGCTGGGGATATGCGCGGCGGGTACGGTGCTGGTTTTTGCCCTGCTGCAGGGCCTGGGGGAATGGCTGCGGAAGCGCCCCGCTCCTTCGGTCTGCCTCCCGGTGGGCGGCCGCCGGTCGGACCCAGTTTGAACCAACAAACAAAAATGGGAGAGGATTCTGCAATCCTCTCCCATTTATATATGCCGATTGTATATTTAATTTGAAAATTACAGATTGTTGAACAGCAGGGCCCCGCCGGAGAGCATCAGCATCACCACCACGGCCTGTTTTACCCGCCGCTCGTTGAGCAGCCGGCTGCTGAAGATGCCCAGCCCCAGGCCCAGCAGCATAGCGGGAATCAGAACGGCGGCCTGCCGCGCAGCAGCCGGGGTCAGGATGCCCCAGGCGGTGTACAAAACAACGCGGAAGGTGTTCTCCACCAGAAAAACCACGCAGATGTTGGCCTTGAAGGCGTGGCTGTCACCGGTAACCCGGCTCACATAGGCGCCCAGCAGGGCCCCGATGCCGTACAGCCCGCAGAGCACACCGGACAGAACCCCGATCACCGCCAGCACCGCCCGGGAGGAGCTGCCGGCAGGCCGGGGATGGGATTCCCGCAGCAGCATCTCCAGCCCGATCAGCAGGATCACCGCCCCGAACAGCGCCTTGACCGGGCCGCTGTCCATGCCGCGCAGCAGCGGCGCGCCGGGGATGCTGCCCGCAATCACCAGCCCGGCCAGCGGCAGGCAGACCCTCCATCGGATGGCCCGCCGTTCCCGCCAGGCCAGGATCAGGTTGGTGGGATAACCCAGCAGCAGCTCCACCGGCGAGATGTTCCGGTTGACGGCAGGGGAAAAGCTGACAACGGTGGTGAACACCAGGGTATTGGCAAAGCCGCAGAGCCCTTTGACAAAAAAGGCCGTCAGCGCGGCCAGGTTCCATACCGCGGATTCCATGGTGTTGCCTCAGGCCCGGGCCAGCGCAGCCAGGAACGCCTCCACCGCTTCGGGGCGGGTGGCCCAGCTGGTCACCAGCCGGATCGCGGTGTGCTCCGCGTCCGGCTTGCCCATCTCTTCCCAGTGGAAATCTCCCCGCAGCTTGGCCAGCACCCGGTCGGGCAGGATGGGAAACTGCTGGTTGGAGGGGCTGTTGCAGGAAAAACCATACCCCAGCGCGGCAATGCCCTCCCGCAGCCGCAGGGCCAGGGCGTTGGCATGGGCGGCCAGCTCCAGATACAGGCCGCCCTGCATCAGCTGCTCAAACTGGATGCCCAGCAGCCAGCCCTTGGCCAGCATGCCGCCCCGCTGCTTCATGATGTACCGGAAATCCTCCGCAACGGCGGGGTTCTGGATGCACACCGCCTCCCCGAACAGCGCCCCGTTTTTGGTGCCGCCGATGGAGAACAGATCGCACAGTGCCGCCAGCTCGGTCAGGGTTGCGCCGCCCGCCGCCAGGGCGCTGCCCAGCCGGGCCCCGTCCAGATACAGCAGCAGGCCCAGCTCGTCGCACACCTGCCGGATGGCGGCCAGTTCCGCGCCGGTGTATACCCCGCCCACCTCGGTGGTGTTGCTGATGTACACCAGTCTGGGCTGCACCATATGCTCGTCCGGATGGGCCGCGCAGACCGCCCGGATGGCCTCCGGGGTCAGTTTGCCGTCCGCCGTGCCCGGGGCGGCTACGCACTTGTGGCCGCTGGCCTCGATGGCGCCGGTCTCATGCACGCACACATGGCCGGTGGTGGCGGCAATCACCGCCTGGTGAGGCCGCAGCGCGGCGCAGATGCAGACGGTGTTGGTCTGGGTGCCGCCCACAAGAAAATGTACCGCCGAATCCGGCCGGCCGATGGCTTCGCGGATCAGCTGCCGGGCGTTTTCGCAGTGGGGATCGGTGGAATAGCCGAAATTCCCCTCGGTATTGGCAGCCCCCATGGCCTCCAGAATGCGGGGATGGGCCCCTTCGCTGTAGTCGTTGGTAAATCGGATCATAGTAATGCACCCCTCTCATGCAGCAGCGCCCCGCAGGGCGCATATAGTCCCATTTTACCACGTTTTCACAGAAAATCCATGCCTTGGTTTTGCACTGGCGGGCAAAGTATGGTATACTGGCTTTGTATCATCGATATCTGCGCGGTTTTTCCGCGCCGCGGCCTGCTCCGGAACGGCGGGCCGGCCCCCTGATGGGGAAAACCTGAGAAAACCATGCGCACAGCGCAGAGGAGGAACCATATGGATAACGCAGTATTCCGGGAAGAAAACGCCCGCCGCCACCGCCGGCGCCGCCGTCAGGCGCTGGGGCTTGTGCTGGCTGTGCTGATCCTGGTGGGCCTGGGCACCATCGCCACCAGCGTAGCCGGTCTGGTGAGCAGCCTGTTTGACGACACCGATCTGATGAAAGATTTTGAAAACCGCCTGCAGATCATGGTCATGTTTGATCCGCTGCCCTTTGACAGCCTGGAACAGGCCGACCAGATCATGCTGCGGGAGGTAGGCATCTGGGGCGCCTTGTACGGTGAACTGGAGACCAGCGGCAGCCTGGATGCCTACGAGCGGGATCCTGAAACCGATTGCATCATCCTGCCCACCCTGGAGGTGGACGCCACCCTCACCAAGCTGGTGGGCCCCGGCTTCAGCGTGACCCATGAGAGCTTTGAGGACGACGGCATGACCTTCACCTATCTGGAGGACAAGCAGGGCTACCTGATCCCCATCACCGGCCAGCAGGGCCGCTATACCCCCACCGTGGTCAAGCTGACCCGGGGCGGCGGCCAGATGCGGGTAACGGTGGGCTATATCCCGGTCAGCAGCCCGGCGGACGATTTCATGGGTGCCACCACCGTGACCGAGCCGGTCAAGTATATGGACTACATCTTTGAAAAGACCGATTCGGTCTGGTACCTGATCGCCCTGGAAGAGAGCGAGATGCAGCCGGAAAACGTGGCCACCAGCGATATCGCTGATCAGCCGGATACGGCGGATTCCTCCATCGCGCCGGAGCAGCAGCTGCAGGGCGCTGTCAATGACGGCGTGGTCTCCAGCGTGCCCACCACCGACGCGTCCGTCCAGACCGACGAGAGCGCCGCGGCCGAGTCTGCTTCGGAAGAAAGCAGCGACGCCGCTGCCTGAGGGAGGGAACCGGTATGCTGCCTGTAACCTATGAAATGGTACGCCGCAGTGAGGAAATCAATACCTATATCCGCCAGGCGGATGCCTCGCTGGTGGCCCTGGGCTTTACCGAGCATTCCTTTGCCCATGTGACCCGCTGCGCCGAAACAGCCAGCAGCCTGCTGCAGCAGCTGGGCGCGGACGAGCGTCAGGTGGAGCTGGCCCGCATTGCCGGTTATATGCACGATATCGGCAACCTGGTCAACCGGGTGGATCACGCCCAGAGCGGCGCGGTGATGGCGTTCCGAATTCTGGACAAGATGGGTATGCCCCCGGAGGACACCGCCCTGGTGGTGACCGCCATCGGCAACCACGACGAAAGCACCGCCTTCCCGGTAAACGGGGTGGCGGCCGCGCTGATCCTGGCCGACAAAACCGACGTGCGCCGCAGCCGGGTGCGCAACCGGGATACCATCCGCTTTGATATCCACGACCGGGTAAACTGGGCGGTGGAGCATTCCCAGCTGGATCTGGACAAGGCCGCCGGTACAGTAACCCTGGTGATCCGCCTGGATACCCAGGTGTGCTCGGTGATGGATTACTTCGAGATCTTCCTGGCCCGTATGCTGCTTTGCCGCAAGGCGGCGGAATACTTCGGGCTGACCTTCCGGCTGGAGGTCAACGGCCAGCAGCTGGTCTGATCTGCCGCCAACAACCGAAACCGAACCCCCGCCGGGCTGCCCGGCGGGGGTTTTTGCATGGAAACGGAATACAAAAAACAGCGCCCCGCCAACCGGCGGGGCGCTGCAAACGCTATCGTTTTGAAACCAAACCTTAGTTCAGGATGGTCAGCTCGGTCTCCACGTCGAACAGGTGCACCTTGTGCGCGTCGAACGCCACGGTCACGGTGCTGCCGTTGCGGGCCTTGCTGGTGGGGGCCACACGGGCGGTCATCTTGTTGCCCTTGTAGTCCAGGTACAGGTAGATCTCGCTGCCCATCAGCTCGCTGACTTCCACGTCGGCGGTCAGCTTGCACTCCTTGTGCTTCTCGATGAACTCGGGATCGTCCTTGATGTCCTCGGGACGGACGCCCATCTTGACAGCCTTGCCCACGTAAGCGTCCAGCTTGCCGTCGGCGGTCTTTTCGGCGGGCAGAACGATCTTATCGCCGGACAGATCCAGGTAGTAGCTGCTGCCGTCCTTGTTCAGGGTGGCATCCAGGAAGTTCATCTGGGGGCTGCCGATGAAGCCGGCAACGAACATGTTGCAGGGGTAATCGTACAGGTTCTGCGGGGTGTCAACCTGCTGGATGACGCCGTCCTTCATAACCACGATGCGGTCGCCCATGGTCATAGCTTCGGTCTGGTCATGGGTAACGTAGATGAAGGTGGTAGCCAGCTTCTGGTGCAGCTTGATGATCTCGGTACGCATGCTGGTACGCAGCTTGGCGTCCAGGTTGGACAGAGGCTCGTCCAGCAGGAAGACGGCCGGGTTACGAACCATGGCGCGGCCCAGCGCAACACGCTGACGCTGACCACCGGACAGAGCCTTGGGCTTGCGGTCCAGCAGGTGCTCGATGTCCAGGATCTTGGCGGCCTCGCGCACGCGCTTGTCGATCTCGTCCTTCGGGGTCTTGCGCAGCTCCAAGCCAAAGGCCATGTTCTTGTACACGGTCATATGGGGGTACAGAGCGTAGTTCTGGAACACCATCGCGATGTCGCGATCCTTCGGGGGAACGTCGTTGATCAGACGGTCGCCGATGTACATCTCGCCCTTGCTGATCTCTTCCAGACCGGCGATCATACGCAGGGTGGTGGACTTGCCGCAGCCGGACGGGCCAACGAAGATAACGAATTCCTTATCCGCGATCTCCAGGTTGAAATCCTTAACAGCGGTTACGTTGCCCGGATAAATTTTGTAGATGCCGCGGCAGCTGATACTTGCCATGGGGGAGCCCTCCTTAAAGTTGTGAAGTTTGTGTGATAACAGTTTGTTGACACGCGCTTGACCGCGTGTGCTGTCTTTACTATAATAATACCAGGGTTTTTGAGAAAAGAAATAGCATTTTATTGATATACAGGGGGCGATTGTTGATGTTTGATTGCCGGGCCTGGTGCGCGGCGGCCCAGGTGTGGGACGCCCAGCTGACCGGCCGTGCCGTGCTGGACGGTGAAGGGGTCTGGGCGGGGGTGCTGTCCAGCGGGCGCTGCGCGCTGGACGGGCCGGACGGCCCGGTAAGCGCCGACGCGGGCAGCCTGCTGATCGGCGCCTCGCCGCTGGAGCTGATGCCGGAGGGGGGCTGCCATCTGCTGGCGGTGCGGATCACCGGCCGGGTGGCCCGGGATTTTGCGGCCCAGCTGGAGGCGCCCTTCTGGGCGGGCGGGGCCAGCGCCCCCATGGCGGCCCAGCTGCTGGCCCGCCTGCGGGAACAGCCCGAAGCCGCCGCGGAAAGCAGCCTTGCCTACCGGCTGCTCTGCGAACTGGCCCAGGCCGACCCGGCCGCGCCGGCGCTGCCGCCGCTGGTCAGCCGGGCCATGGCCGCCATGCAGCAGAACTACGCCGGGCTGTACGGGGTGGAGGAACTCAGCGCCCAGCTGGGGGTGAGCAAAAGCCATCTGATCCGGGTGTTCCGGGCGGCGATGGGGATACCGCCGGGCCAGTACCTGACCGCCGTGCGGATCGAGGCGGCAAAGC
>CALXAH010000033.1 GCA_944386225.1 uncultured Gemmiger sp. | reverse complement strand
GTATTCCTTTTGGCATAGCAAAGCACCCCACTTGTTATCCAGTATATCATACTGTCTAACAAATGGGGTGCAGTTCAGTACGGCTGCCGCGGGGCGTTTTCCCATCAAAAGAGGAGATAGTAGATTTTTATTTGTCCCAGACCACAGGATGCCCGGACAGGGTGACCTGTGCCACCTGGCTGGTGTCCACCGGAGTGCGGAACAGCATCCGGTACACGATGTTGCCCTGATCGTCGGTGCTTACCGAGGAGGAGATGAACTCCGGCTGGGTGCCGTCCAGCAGGGTGACCACCGGGGTCAGATCGGGGCTGTCGGCGTACAGTTCGCCGTTGCCCTCAATGGTGATGCCCAGGCTGGACAGGGAGACCTGTTCCAGCTGCCAGCTGCCGGTGTCCAGATCGCAGCTGCCGGTACGGTCGGCGTGGGCGGGCTCCAGCTCAAAGGTGACCTGCCAGCCCGCATTGCAGGCTACGGTGCAGTTCGCGCCGGAGGCATACAGTTCCCAGTCGGCCAGGTCGGCGTCCTGGGGCAGGGGCAGCACATATTCCCGGGTGCCGCTGCTGAATCCGGCTTCCGGCTCGTCCAGCGCCACATCCAGCACGGCCAGGCCGCTGTCCTCACCGTCGGCGTTGGCCAGGCTCAGGTTCACGCTGCAGAACCGGCCCAGATCCTCGTCCTGGCGCAATTGAATGTGCAGCGCGTTGTCCACAACGCCTACCGCCTGCACCGTCAGCCAGTCCAGCCCTTCCACAGGATAGGAGAACTGCTGCTTGAGCACCGGCAGGCTGCCGGTGTCCACCTGCTGCTCCAGCTTCTGGTCGCCGGGGCCGTGCAGCATGCCCCAGCCGTACTCCAGGGTGGGATAGGACAGCGCGGGAGCGGGCTGCAGCTCCGTCAGTTCGGCCACCGTCCAGCCGGTGGAGGTGGGCGGGTAATACTCGATGCCGGAGGAGAACGCCTCCACCCGCACCGTAACCTTGTCGCTGGTCACATCCTCGCCGGTCAGGCGGAACATGGCGCTGCCGGTCTCAGGATCGTAATCCACCTGCTCCGCATGAGCAAAGGAAGCGCCCTCCAGATAGTAGTTCCACAGCTGGGTGTTTTCCTGGATGCGGCCCTGGCCGGTGGTATCCTGCAGGGTCAGGTAGACGACGGCGGTATCCTCGCTGCGCATGGAAGCCAGTACCTCCATACGGATGCCGTCGGCCTCGCTGACCTGGTTGACAGGCTGCAGGAAGGACAGGGTCTGTCGCCCCAGCACGGCCAGCTGCTGGGCCAGCCCGGGCGAGGTGGCCAGCACCCCGGCGCTGAGCACCAGCGCCACGGCAAACACAGCGGCCACGCTCAGCGCGCGCCGGGCGATGCCGCGCCGGTGCACCCGCAGCGGCTCAGGGCGGCACCGGGCCAGAATCGCGGCCTTTTGCCCGGGCGAAAGGGCCACGCCCGAAAGGCCGTCTTCGACAGCCTTTCGGATGGATGTATCAGAGATCATCACGGGGCACCTCCTCCAGTCGTTTTGCCAGTTGTTCGCGGGCGCGCCGCAGCCGCACGCTCACCGTGCTCTGGGGTGCGTGCAGAAGCTGGGCGATCTCACCCACCGAATACTGGTGATAGTAATGCAGCAGGACAACTTCGCGGTATTTGGGTTTCAGCGCCAGCACCTCGGCCAGCAGACGGCCGCTCTCGCTGCGCAGGGCTTCGGGAGAGGCCAGCTCGGGGTATTGCTCCACCAGATTGACCTTCTTGTGCCAGGCGCTGCGCAGATAGTCTTTGCAGACATTGGCCGTCACCCGCATCACAAAGGCCTTTTCCGAAGCGGGAGAGTCCTCCAGCGGGCGGTAGCTCTTGTAGATCTTCAGGAAAGCGTCCTGCACGGCGTCCTGCGCCAGGTGCGCGTCGCCCAGATAGGCGCAGCAAACACGCAGCATGGCATCGCCATACCGATCCACAAGGCGTTCCATCTCCTCGGCACCCAGGCCGGCCTTTGCAGCGAACAAGTTTTCACGTCCTTAACGCCTTCACCCAAACAACGATTGAGGGGGCAGAAATATTTCAATTTTGTCACCGGTCCGTTACAGTTTGTTTACAAGACGGTATCCGGGCAAAACAGGCCGCGGAAAGAGCCTTTCCGCAGCCCGTCTCTATGATTATAGCCGATTGTCCGCACAACTGCAACCGCGGCAAAACGGGAACAGAAAAGCGCCGCCGGGCAATGGCCGCGGCGGCGCTGTGTTTTGTTTGGCCGGATGGCTTAGTAGGCTTTGCCCCAGTAGACCATCACCTTGGCGGGTTTGCCGCAGCAGGGGCACACATCGCCCAGCTGCTCCTGTTCAAACGGCATGCACCGGCTGGACAGGCCCGCTTCTTCCTTCATCTTTTCCTCGCAGGCCTCGTCGCCGCACCACATGGTCTTGATGTAGCCGGTGTTCTCGGCGGCCAGCTTCTTGACCTCGTCCAGGGTGGTGGCGGCCCAGGTGCGGGCTTCCCGGTTTTCCAGCGCACGCTGGTACAGGTTGGCGGCCAGCTCCTCCAGCAGGCGGGGGATCGCGGTCTCCAGTTCATCCAGGGACACAAAGGTCTTTTCGCGGGTATCGCGGCGCACCAGCACGCACTGGTTCTTCTCGATATCCTTGGGGCCGATCTCCAGGCGCAGGGGCACGCCCTTCATCTCCCACTGGCTGAACTTCCAGCCGGGGCTGTTGTCGCTGTTGTCCAGCTTGACCCGGGCAAATTTGCTCACGCGGGCAGCCAGTTCCTCGGCCTTCTCGGTCACGCCGGGCTTGTGGGCGGCCACCGGAACGATCACCACCTGATAGGGGGCAATGGCCGGGGGCAGGATCAGGCCCTCGTCGTCGCCGTGGGTCATGATGATGGCGCCCACCAGACGGGTGGACACGCCCCAGCTGGTCTGATGAGGGTACTGCAGCTGGTTGTCACGGCCGGTGAACTGCACGTCGAACGCGCGGGAGAACCCGTCGCCGAAATAATGGCTGGTGCCGCTCTGCAGGGCCTTGCCGTCGTGCATCATGGCCTCGATGGTGTAGGTGGCCTCAGCGCCGGCAAACTTCTCCTTGTCGGTCTTTTTGCCCTTGACCACCGGGATCATCAGGGACTTCTCACAGAAATCCGCGTAGGTGTTCAGCTGCTGCAGGGTCTCCTCCACGGCCTCCTCGGCGGTCTCGTGGATGGTGTGGCCCTCCTGCCACCAGAACTCACGGCTGCGCAGGAAGGGACGGGTGGTCTTTTCCCAGCGCACCACGCTGCACCACTGGTTGTACTTCATGGGCAGATCCCGCCAGGAATGCAGCACATGGGCGAAGTGGTCGCAGAACAGGGTCTCGCTGGTGGGCCGCACGCACATGCGCTCTTCCAGCTTTTCCGCGCCGCCGTAGGTGACCCAGGCCACCTCGGGGGCAAAGCCCTCCACGTGGTCCTTTTCCCGCTGCAGCAGGCTTTCCGGGATGAAGATGGGCATGGCCACGTTCTCATGGCCGGTGGCCTTGAACATCCCGTCCAGGATGCGGGTGATGTTTTCCCAGATGGCGTAGCCGTAGGGGCGCAGGATCATGCAGCCCTTCACGGTGGAGTAATCCACCAGCTCCGCCTTGAGGCATACGTCGGTATACCACTGGGCAAAGTCCTCGTTGATGGGGGTGATGGCCTCCACCAATTTCTTTTTCTGTTCGCTCATCCGATAACTTCCTTCCGGTGCAAATCTCTCGTCAAAAAAGCGGGCCCCGCGCCAAGGCGTGGGGCTCGCCGGGTGTCGATCGGCACAAAAATCAGGTGTGGTCCTCGACGAAACGCACCACGTCGCCCACGGTGTGGAAACTCTCGATGGCGTCGTCCGGCACTTCCACCTCAAACTCGTCCTCCAGCGCCATCACCAGATCCACCAGATCCAGGCTGTCAGCGCCAAAGTCGTCCAGGATGTTGCTGTCCATGGTGATTTCATCGGGCTCGATATCCAGCTGCTCGGCCAGGCAGGCGCGAATCTTCTCAAACGTATCCATGCTATGAACTCTCCTTAACAAGCTATTCCGGCCGGGCTCACGCCGCGTAAAGCCGCGCCCCGGGCCAAATCACTATACTTTTTATAGCTTATCTGCAAGGGGATGTCAAGGTTTATTTTGGGCATCCGGCCACAATTCGCAGAAAATTCGTCTGCGGCCCCGCGGGGGGGCTTTCCGGGGCTTTTTACAGCAGGGTGCGGCGCAGGGTTTCGCCGTCTTCCGGGCGCAGCAGGGCCGGGGCCACATCAAACACGGTGGCCGCGCCGGTATGGCCGGCGGCGTTCATCCGGGCGGCGGCGCGGGCGTAGGCCACCAGCACGCTGGAGGTGAACTCCGGATTGGAGTCCAGCTTCAGGCTGTACTCGATCACATGGGTGCTGGGGGCGGCAGCGTCGCCGGTGGTGCCGGTGCGGATCACGCAGCCGCCGTGGGGGATGCCCTTGTGATCCCGGTCCAGCTCTTCCTGGCTGATGAAATGCACGGTGGTGTCGTAGTCGGCAAAGTAGTTGGGCATGGTCTTGATCTCGTTCTCGATGCGGGCGGTGTCCGCGCCGGGCTTGGCCACTACATAGCACTCACGGGTGTGCTTCTGCCGGGTGGTCAGTTCCGGCTGGGCGCCGCTGCGTACCGCCTCCAGCGCGGCGGGCACCGGCACGGTGTACTGCCGGGCGTCCTGCACGCCCTCAATGCGGCGGATCGCGTCGGAATGGCCCTGGCTGACCCCCTTGCCCCAGAAGGTGTAATCTTTGCCGTTGGGCAGGATAGCACCGGCATACAGCCGGTTCAGCGAGAACATGCCCGGGTCCCAGCCCACCGAGATCAGGGCGGTGGTGCCCGCCGCCTTGGCCGCCGCGTCCACCGCGGCAAAATGCTCGGGGATCCTGGCGTGGGTGTCAAAGCTGTCCACCACGTTGAACCACCGGGCCATGGCCGGGGTCTGCACGGGCAGATCGGTGGCGCTGCCACCGCACAGGATCATCACGTCGATCTTGTCTTTCCAGCTCTCCGCCTCGTCAGCGGCCACTACCGGCACGCCGGGGGTGTGGATGGTCATGGACGCCGGGTCCCGGCGGGTGAACACCGCCGCCAGCTCCATGTCGGGATTCTGCGCCACCGCGTACTCCACGCCGCGGCCCAGATTGCCGTATCCCAAAATACCGATTCGAATCGTCATACTCGTTTCCCTCCCTGATTGCTCGGAGCACGGCAAAAGCGCCGTGCCGCATATACTTTATTATAGCATATCACCGGCCGCCGGGGCAATAAAAAAGCCCGGGGCGGATGCCCCGGGCGCGGAGAGGAGGACCGGCGGGCAGAAGCTCAGGGCTCCTCCAGCCGGGTGATGAACTGGCAATAGACATACAGGTTCTGCAGCTTGATGGCCTCGTTGCCGTAGACGGTCTCGATGCTGGGCTGGGTCTCGGAGGGGGTCACGTAGAACCGGAACGCGATCGCGTCCTGACCCGGGGCCAGCTCTCCCACCGGCAGATAGTGGAAATTGCTGATGGCGATGCCGGCGTGCTTGTACAGCAGCTGCTCAATCTCCGGATGGGAGAAGCAGCGCAGCACATCTTTCTGGCCGTGCATCTCCACAATGGCGCGAACCTCTTCAAACGAGATTTCCTGGAACCGGTAGGTTCCGCTGTGCAGCAGCTCCAGTGCGGACGCGTTGTCCACCAGCAGCAATGCTTTGGATGAATTCATACCTCTCCCTGCCTTTCTGAAATAAAGTGCTTCTATATTCAGAATACGACCTCGACAAAGAATTGTCAATTATTGTTAAAGAAATAACCGGAATGGGCGGTAAAACCGGCGGAGTGCACAAAAACCGGGTTTCGCTTTCGTGGGATACACCGCCCGCAAAAGAAAAAGCGCGGGAGAGACCATCGGTCTCTCCCGCGCTGGATTCTGCCGCAGAATGGCTTATTCCACGATGCTCTTGCCGGTCATCTCCTCCGGCTGGGGCAGGCCCATCAGTTTGAGCATGGTGGGGGCGATGTCGGCCAGCACGCCGCCCTCGCGCAGCTTCACATCACCGGCACCGGCCACCAGGAAGGGCACCGGGTTGGTGGTGTGGGCGGTAAAGGGCGCGCCGTCCGGCTCGTACATCTGGTCGGCGTTGCCGTGGTCGGCGGTCAGCAGCACCTTGCCGCCGGCGGCCAGAACCGCGTCGATCACCTTGCCGGCGCAGGCGTCCACCGCCTCCACCGCCTTGACAGCGGCTTCAAACACACCGGTGTGGCCCACCATGTCGCAGTTGGCAAAGTTCAGGATGATCACGTCGTACTTGCCGCTCTCGATCCGCTTCACGCACTCGTCGGCCACCAAGTAGGCGCTCATCTCGGGCTGCAGGTCATAGGTGGCCACCTTGGGGCTGGGGATCAGCGCCCGGTCCTCACCCTCGAACGGGGCCTCCACGCCGCCGTTGAAGAAGAAGGTCACATGGGCGTACTTCTCGGTCTCGGCAATGCGCAGCTGGGTCTTGCCGCACTTGGCCAGGTACTCGCCCATCACGTTGTGCAGGCTCTGGGGCTTGAAGGCCACCTCCACGTTGGGCATGGTGGCGTCGTACTGGGTGAAGCAGACGTAGTTCACCGGGAAGCGGCCGTTGCGACGCTCGAAGCCATTGAACTCGTCGTCCACAAAGGTGCGGGTGATCTCACGGGCACGGTCGGGGCGGAAGTTGAAGAAGATCACGCTGTCCCCCTCGGACACGCGGCCGCCCTCGCAGGTCACGGCGGGAACCACGAACTCGTCGGTCACACCGTCGGCGTAGCTCTTGGCGATCACTTCGGCGGGAGTGCCCTTCTCGCCCTCGCCGTACACAAAGGCGGCGTAGGCCTTTTCCACGCGATCCCAGCGGTTGTCACGATCCATGGCGTAGTAGCGGCCGGTCACCGAAGCGATCTTGCCCACGCCCAGCTCGTCCAGCTTGGCCTGCAGCTCTTCCAGATAGCCCTTGCCGCTGTCGGGCGGCACGTCGCGGCCGTCCATGATGGCATGCACGTAGATGTCCTTCGCGCCCATGTCCTTGGCCATGTCCAGCAGGCCGAACAGGTGCTGGATGTGGCTGTGCACGCCGCCGGCGCTCAGCAGGCCCATCATGTGGATGGCCTTGCCGTTCTCGATGGCGGCCTTCATGGCGTTCACGATGGCCTCGTTCTCACGGATGGTGCCGTCCTGGATGGCCTTGGTGATGCGGGTCAGTTCCTGGTACACGATGCGGCCCGCGCCGATGTTGGTGTGGCCCACTTCGCTGTTGCCCATCTGGCCGTCGGGCAGGCCCACGTCCATGCCGGAAGCGCCGATGGTGGTGTAGGGGCAGCTGGCAAACAGCTTGTCCAGATTGGGGGTATTGGCGGCTACAATGGCGTTGCCGTAGGTCTTGCCGGGCACCCAGCCGAAGCCGTCCAGGATGCAGAGCATCAGGGGTTGTTTCGCCATAAGAGAAAATCCTCCTTAAAACGGGTTTGACGCGGGCCGTACAGCCCGCAGAATGCAGACAGGCGCCGCCCGCCCGCAGGGCAGACGGCGCCTGAACAAACAACGGAAAAGGGGCGCTTACTTGCTGGCAGCCTTCACGATGGCGGCAAAAGCGTCCGCCTTCAGGGAGGCGCCGCCGATCAGGCCGCCGTCCACGTCGGGCTTGGCAACCAGCTCGTCGGCATTGCCGGCGTTCATGCTGCCGCCGTACTGGATGGTGGTAGCCTTGGCAACCGCCTCGCCGTACACTTCGCCCAGCACCTTGCGGATAGCCGCGCAGACTTCCTGCGCCTGGTCGCTGGTAGCGGTCTTGCCGGTGCCGATGGCCCAAACGGGCTCGTAGGCGATCACGATGTTCTTCATTTCCTCGGCGGTCACGTCACGCAGCGCGATCTTGGTCTGCATGCGAACCAGTTCCTCGGTAACGCCCTGCTCACGCTGGGTCAGGTTCTCGCCCACGCAGACGATCACCTTCAGGCCGGCGGCCAGAGCGGCGCGGGTGCGCTTGTTCACGGTCTCGTCGGTCTCGGCGAAGTACTGACGGCGCTCGGAATGGCCGGTGATGACGTATTCCACGCCCAGATCCACCAGCATGTCGGCGCTGATTTCGCCGGTGAACGCGCCGCTCTTCTCAAAGTGCACGTTCTCCGCGCCCACGTGGATGTTGGTGCCGCGGGTCTTTTCCACGGCGGTTACCAGGCTGGTGAAGGGGGTGCAGATGACCACTTCGCAGTCGGCGTCCTTCACGGCGGGGATCAGCTCGTCGATCAGGGCGGCGGCCTCGGTGGCGGTCTTGTTCATCTTCCAGTTGCCGGCGATAATGGCCTTGCGATTGGCTTTATCCATGGTGCAGTCCTCATTTCTTTATAATGTATAGGGCATGTTACGCCAAAATGCAGCGACCCGGAACCGGGCCGCTGCCGGAATACTATATCAGGCGTTCTGGATGCAGGCGATGCCGGGCAGCTCCTTGCCCTCCAGGTACTCCAGGCTGGCGCCGCCGCCGGTGGAGATATGGGTCATCTTGTCGCCGAAGCCCAGCTGCATAACGGCAGCCGCGCTGTCGCCGCCGCCGATCACGGTGGTGGCGTCGGCCTCGGCCATCGCCTCGGCAACAGCCAGGGTGCCGGCGGCCAGGGTCGGGTTCTCAAACACGCCCATGGGCCCGTTCCACACAACGGTCTTGCTGGCCTTTACGGCGTCCGCAAACAGCTTGCGGGTCTCGGGGCCCACGTCCAGGCCCATCATGTCGGCGGGGATAGAGTCAGAGGGCACAACCTTGGTGTCCACCGGCCCGTCGATGGGATCGGGGAACGCAGCGGCCACAACGGTGTCCACAGGCAGCAGCAGCTTGACGCCCTTGGCCTCGGCCTTGGCCATCATTTCCTTGCAGTAGTCAACCTTCTCCAGATCAACCAGGCTGGTGCCCACTTCGTAGCCCTTGGCCACCAGGAAGGTGTAGGCCATGCCGCCGCCGATGATCAGGGTGTCCACCTTCTCCAGCAGGTTGCTGATCACGTTCAGCTTGTCCGCAACCTTGGCGCCGCCCAGGATGGCGGTGAAGGGACGGACAGGATCGTTCACGGCGTTGCCCAGGTAGCGGATCTCCTTCTCCATCAGGTAGCCCACAGCGGTGTCCTTGATGTAGTCGGTCACGCCGGCGGTGGAGCAGTGAGCGCGGTGGGCGCTGCCGAAAGCGTCGTTCACGTAGGCGTCGGCCAGGCTGGCCAGATCCTTGCTGAACTCAGGCAGGTTCTTGGTTTCCTCCTTGCGGAAGCGGGTGTTCTGCAGCAGCACCACGTCGCCGTCCTGCATGGCGGCCACGGCGGCCTTGGCGTTGGCGCCCACGACCTCGTCGTCATTGGCGAACACAACCGGCTTGCCCAGCAGCTCGCTCAGGCGCACAGCAACAGGGGCCAGGCTGAACTTCTCCTCGGGGCCGTTCTTGGGCTTGCCCAGATGGCTGCACAGGATCACCTTCGCGCCGTTGTCGATCAGCTTCTGGATGGTGGGCAGGGCGGCCACGATACGGTTGTCGTTGGTGATGACGCCCTCCTTCATCGGTACGTTGAAATCGCAACGAACCAGAACGCGCTTGCCCTTTACGGCCAGCTCCTCAACAGTCTTTTTACCTAAACCCATGTTACATTCTCCTCTCAGCTCATAATAGGTCTGAAACCGGCCTTGGGGGCCGGCATGGGATACCTGCACTTATTATAATCAATCAGGCCGGGATGCGCAAGGTCTTTCGGGTGAAATCCTTAACAAGCAAGGGTTGACAAGCATCTTCCACAAGCGTAGAATTAAATTGCAACCACAAGTGTGGAAGGAGGTGTGCCGCATGGCGGAACTGAAACGCCTGCCGGACGCGGAACTGGCGGTGATGCAGGCGCTGTGGCAGGCAGGCCGGCCCCTGACCCGGCCGGAACTGGAAACAATGCTGGCCCCGGCCCATGCCTGGGCCCCCACCACGGTGCTGAACCTGGTGGCCCGGCTGGAGGGCAAGGGCTTTGTAACCCGGCACAAGGCCGGCCGGGGGCATTTGATTGAACCGCTGGTCACCCGGCAGGCGTATCTGGCGGTGGAAAGCCGCAGCGCCCTGGAGCGGATGTTCGGCGGCAGCGCCCGCAATCTGGTGGCGGCGCTGCACCAGTGCCATGCCCTGTCGAAAAAGGAGATCCGGGAATTGTCCGACTATCTGGACGAATTGTCAAAGGAGGAAACGGAGGGCTGATCCATGCAGACCTGGCTGTTTGCCCTGTTGAGTATCGGGCTGGGCGGTTCGGCGGCGGCGGTGGCCGCGCTGGCGCTGCGGCCCTGGCTGATGCGCCGGTATACCGCCCGCTGGCGGTGCCGGCTGTGGGGTGTGCTGGCGGCGGTGCTGCTGGCCGGGCCGGTGCTGCTGGCGCTGCCGCTGCCCCAACTGCCCGCGGCACCCGGCTGGCGGGTGACCCTGCCTGCCCCGGAAACTGCCCCGGTGGATCGGGTGTCTGCGGCGAGGGGCGGAGAGTTTTCCACAAACGAAAGCAATCCTGTGGAAAACCCGGCCCGTCCGGAGACGGACGCCCCGGCAGTGACCGGCAATCAAGATGTAAATAAAACGGTGCCGCAGGCCGGGAACACCACCCCCAAGGCGGAGTTCCCGGTAAAGTTGCCCCAGCTGCCCAAACCCTCCCTGCCGGCGATGGCCTTTGCCCTCTGGCTGGCGGGGGTGCTGGGGTTTACGCTCTGGCGGGCAATGGGCTACTGGCTGTGGAGCCGCCGGGTGCGCCGGTGGGACAGTCCGGCCCCGGCTTATGCGGTCAGCATTGCCCGGTGGGCTGCCAAGGAACAGGGGCTGCCCCGGCGGGTGCCGGTGCGGTGCAATGCCCGGATCAGCGGGCCGCTGGTCACCGGCCTGGCGCGGCCCACCCTGCTGCTGCCGGAAACCCTGCCCCCGGAAGACGAACTGGCCATGATCTGCCTGCATGAAATGGCCCACTGCCGCCGGGGCGACCTGCGGTACATGCTGCTGCTGGAAGCTGCCCGGGCGGTGCACTGGTACAGCCCGGCGGTGCATGTTCTGGTGCGTGCCGCCCGGCAGGATATTGAAATGGCCTGCGATGAATCGGCGGCGGCAAACAAACCCGCGGCCTGGCGGCGGCAGTATTGCGAAGCGCTGCTGCACGCGCTGGAATGCCCGGCCGGGCCGGTGCTGACCACCCGGTTCGGGGTAGGCAAAAGCCAGATCCCCGTCCGGCTGCGGCAGATCATGAAACCGGGCCGGATGCGCCGGGGACTGTTGGCCTTCTGCGCCGCGGCGCTGGCGGTGGCCCTGTGCTGCTGCGCCGTGCGGCTGGAGCCGGCCAGCGCTTCCCGGGCAAACGCAGGGGACGAGGCCCCGGTCTGGGTGGATATTACCCAGCCGGAGGGCGGGCGGCTGGACCTGGCGGCCCTCACCGGCCAGGAAAACGGCCTGCCCGAGCCCGCCCGCCCCGGGAATGAAATGACCGACGAGGAGATTTTTGCCCTGGCGGCGGATCTGATCGAACGGGGCGAAGCGTGGGAAGCCTGGGCCGGGGATACGTTCCGGTATGCGCTGGACTATGACGATCGCATCGACTGGACCCACTATAAAGAATCGAACGTGAACTACCGGCTGCTGGATGTGACCGACGCGGCCCAGCTGCGGGCGGTGATGGAGAGCCTGTTCTCCCGGTCGTATATAGAAGAAAAGTGGCAATACCTTGTATCCACGAAGGAAGAGGACATGCGCTCCGGCACATTGTTGGACCGGGACGGCAAACTCTACGCCAACGAACGGTGGAGTTTTGGGCATACAAACTCCTATCAGTATGACCCGTCCCGGATACAGGTCATGGGGGCGACAGAAGACAGTATCGCCCTGCAGATTCAGCTGTATTACGAGGATGACAGCTCTATGGTCACGACCTACCCGCTGCCGCTGCGCCGGGAACGGGGCCGCTGGGTGCTGGACGGCTGGAAGACCGACCAGCGGTCGGACAATTCGTATATCCAGCTGCCGGAGGAGCTGGCCGCCCGGGCCGAGGCCGACCCGGAGCTGGGTACCCGTCTGCGGTATGCCTGGGCCCTGGGCGAGGGCCTGCGGGACGGCGACCAGACCCGGGTGGACTGGGCGTTTTCCGGTATACTGGAGCCGCCCGCCTACTTTGACTGGATGGGGCCGGACGCCTATTCCCTGGGGGACATCACCGGCTTGCGGGCGACGGACTTCGCGGTGGAAACTACCGAAGAGGGGGATATCTACCTGCGGCTGAATGTGACCGACCCGGGCAATACCCCGCTGCGGCAAGGAGATGTGTGGTACAAGATCGAATCCTTCGGCGGCGGCAGCGACTCAGCGATGGGTACGGTGTACCGGATCTTCGCGGAGAGTGAGGTCGGGGCGTTCCGGGGTGTGGCGCGGGGCACCGAGGAGGATGCCGTCGCCCGGGAGCTGCTGGAAACCGCCCGGCTTTACCGCAATGTGGCGTATGGTCGGCCTTTTGCAAGCGGTGAAGACCCGTTGAGCGAGAGCGCTGCGGTCGTGTATCTGGCGGTGCGGATGGAGCAGCAGACCGGGGAAGACTGGTTCACCCTCGAACAGTTCAGCCAGGCCGCCCTGGACTATCTGGATCGGTCGGATTACTGGCCTGCCGCCGAAGCACTGGCGGAGGTCTGCTATCAGGAAGGGGACCGGTACAGCCTGAAGGAGATGGGCTGGGAGGGGGACCTGGAAACCGCCTGCCGCTGGCTGGGGGCGGAACTGGCCACCGGCACCGGCTATGCGGTGTACCGTTATTACAAGGACGGCCTGGGCCTTGTGCCGGACTATGACCTGGTCTACACCCTGCACCGTTCTCAGGGCGGAGCCGGAAGCTGGGTGGTGGACAGCTGCCAGCAAATAGACGGCGGCTGGGAAGGCGTCTATTGACCTGTATAGGACAAAACAAGCGCCGGGGGCGCGGCTTTTGGCCGCGCCCCCGGCGCTCTGTATGCTGTTCTCTTGCGGGCGGGAGAATTCCGGCCCGCCGGATGGGGGCATGGGGGTTGGGTCTGCGAAGCAGCCAAAGCCCCGGTGGGGCTTTGGACCAACGACGCGGTCTGCGCAGCAGAGCGGGCGCCGCCTTGTTGCGCCCGCAGCGTTGGAGGCCCCGGATTGGCTCTTACTGTACCGTGCGCAGGAACCGCTCGAAGGCTTCGCGGCCCTCGTCGGTGCACTTGTAGACGCCCGCGTCCTCCAGCACCTGGCCGAACACATGGCCGATCTCCTCCTGTACGATGGCGTGCAGGTTGTCGGCGTTCATTTCGGGATGGCGGGGCAGGAACTCCTCCACCCAGTCGGCGTGCTTGGCCAGGGTCTCGTCGGCACGCAGATCCGCGCCGGCCAGGATGGCTTTTTCCAGGGCTTCCATCTCGCCTTTCAGGCGGGCGGGCAGCACCGCCAGACCCATCACCTCGATCAGGCCGATGTTCTCCTTCTTGATGTGATGCAGCTTGGCATGGGGATGGTACACACCCAGAGGATGCTCCTCGGTGGTGATGTTGTTGCGCAGCACCAGATCCAGCTCGTACTTGTCGCCGTTCTTGCGGGCGATGGGGGTGATGGTGTTGTGGGGCTCCCCGTCGGTTTCCGCAAACACGAAAGCCGCTTCATCGGTGTAGCCGCGCCAGGCGGTCAGGATATGATCGGCCAGTTCCACCAGACGCTCGTCGTCCACGCCGCGCAGGCGCACCACGCTCATGGGCCAGCGCACGATGCCGCTTTCCACGTCCTCAAAGCCCGGGAACACAAACTCCCGCTCCATGGGGGCCTTGGCCATGGCAAAGGTGTAATGGCCGCCCTGGAAATGGTCGTGGCTCAGGATGCTGCCGCCCACGATGGGCAGGTCGGCGTTGCTTCCCACAAAATAGTGGGGGAACTGCTTGACGAAATCCAGCAGCTTGCGGAAGGTGGCCCGCTCGATCTTCATGGGGGTGTGCTGGCTGTTGAAGACGATGCAGTGCTCGTTGTAGTACACGTAGGGGCTGTACTGGAAGCCCCACTCCTGGTTGTTGATCACCACCGGCAGGATGCGGTGGTTCTGACGGGCGGGATGGTTGCCCCGGCCCGCGTAGCCCTCGTTTTCCCGGCAGAGCAGGCATTTGGGATAGCCGCTCTGGGGGGCCAGCTTCGCCGCCGCGATGGCCTTGGGATCCTTCTCGGGCTTGGACAGGTTCACCGTGATGTCCAGCTCACCCCAGGGAGTTTCCGATACCCACTTCAGATCCTTGCAGATCCGGTAGCGGCGGATGTAGTCGGTATCCTGGCTGAACTTGTAGTACCAGTCGGTGGCCGCCTTCGCACCCTGCTCCTTGTATAGCGCCGCGAACTTGGCCCGCACCACGCTGGGGGCCGGGGTCAGCGCGCCCATCAGCTTGGTGTCGAACAGATCCCGGTCGGTCACGTTGTCTTCCAGCAGGCCCTGTTCCACCGCCCAGTCCAGCAGATTGGCCAGAATGGTCTCCAGCGGGGCTTCTTCCACCGCTTCGGGGGCGTCGTAGTCGCTCTTGTGCAGGATCTCCAGCACCCGGTTGGTCACATAGATCTTGTCGGCCTCGTCCACAAGGCCGGTGCGCAGGCCGTATTCCACCAGCTGCGCAATGTACTGGTCCACCATCAGAAACTCCTCCTTATGTATGGAAAACGGATTACAGGGCCAGTTCGGCGCCGCCCACCGGCCGGATGGCCAGCACGTGGCACTTGCCTTCGCCCAGAACCGCCTCCGCCCCGGCACGGAACGCCTCCAGCTTGTCCAGGGGCACAAAGGCCTGTACAGTACCGGCAAACCCGCCGCCGTGCACCCGCACAGCGCCCGCGCCGTCCAGCAGATGCTGGCACAGCCGGATGGTCACCGCCACGTCCTGATGGGTGGTGTACCCGGCGGGGATCACGTTCTGCAGGCATTCCCAGCTGCTGCGGCCGGAATCGGTCACCAGCTGCAGGAAACTGGCAAAATCGCCGCCGCGCAGGGCAGCCACCTGCTTTTCCACACGGGCGTTGTCCGCGTACACGTGGGCCGCGCGCAGGGTGCCCCGGTCGCCGGCGGCCGCGCGCACCTCGGGCAGGCGGGCCCAGAACTCGGCCTCGTCCACCTCGCGCAGCACCTTCTTGCCGAACACGCCGCATACCTTGGCCAGCTCGCCGGGTACCGCCGCGTACTCGTCGGTCAGATCGGCGTGATCCGCGCCGGAATCCAGGATGCACAGCGCATGGCCCACACCGCCGAAGTCAAAGTCCACACGCTCCACAATCGGGGCGGCGGGATCGTTGAAGTCGATGGTGATGATGTTGCCCACGCTGCTGGCCATCTGGTCCATCAGGCCGCAGGGCTTGCCGAAGAAGTTGTTCTCGGCCCACTGGCCGATCTGGGCGATCTGCACCGGGTCGGCCTTGCCGTCAAACAGCAGGCTGTTGACCATAACGCCCACCAGTACCTCAAAAGCCGCGCTGCTGGACAGGCCGCTGCCCTTGGGCACAAAGCTGGTGGTGTAGGCGTTGAAGCCGTGCAGCTCGCAGCCCAGCTGGGCAAAGCGGGCGGCAATGCCGCGAACCAGAGAAGCGGATTTGTTCACCTCGTCCGGCTGGGGCTCCAGCTGGGACAGATCCACCACGTCCATGGGGTACCCCTCGGACTGCACCCGGATGATGTTCTCTCCGTTGGGCACGGCGGCGGCGATCACGTCCAGATTCACGCTGGCGGCCAGAACGCGGCCGTGCTGGTGGTCGGTGTGGTTGCCGCCGATCTCGGTGCGGCCGGGCGCGCTGAACAGGCGGATACCCTCCTCCACCGGGCCAAAGGTGGCCTCCAGACCGTCTACTGCCTTTACAAACCGTTCGGCGTAGGGCAGGGTCTCGTTTGCGGGCCGGCAGTACAGCCGGGACAGCTGCTCACCATAGGCGCCGCCCAGAAGCTGCTGGCGCAGTTGCTCTGTTTTCATGCTGCTTCCTCTCCTTACCATGCAAGCTGCGCGCCCGTGCGCGGGCGCATTTCTGATTTCATTATACTACCCCCGTCCCGTCATTCACAATAGAAGATTGACGCACCCACCCATAAAAAGGTTGCAGCTTGCACAGAAAATCCGACTTTCTGTGCGGAATAAAAAGTATGGGAGAGGGCCCGCAATGCCCTCTCCCGATTTTCTATATTCTTCACACCATGGGCGGCAGCCACACCCGGATCCGGGTGCCCTGGCCGAGATGGCTGTGCAGTTCCACCGAACCGCCGTGCAGCAGCGCGCAGTGCTTGACGATGGCCAGCCCCAGACCGGTGCCGCCGGTAGCCTTGGAACGGCTCTTGTCCACACGGTAGAACCGCTCGAATACCCGCAGCTGATGCTCCGGCGCAATGCCGATGCCGGTGTCCTCCACCTCCAGATAGGCGCCCCGGTCGCCCCGGCCGGTGCGCAGCACCACCGAGCCGCCGGGCCGGTTGTACCGGATGGCGTTATCGCACAGGTTCTGGCACAGTTCGTCCAGCAGCTGGCGGCTGCCCCGCACCATCTGGCTGCTGCCCTCGCAGGAGAGGGTCACATACGCCTTCCGGGCGTTGAGCGCCTGGGCTTTGGCACAGCCCTGGGTCACCTGCTGCAGATCCACCGGTTCAAACTGGGGATCCGCCATGGGCTGATCCAGCCGGCTCAATTCCAGAATATCCCGGATCAGGCTCAGAAGCCGGCCCGCCTCGGTGCGGATGCGCCCGGCAAATACCGGGATGTCCGCAGGCTGGGCAATGCCGTTTTCGATCAGCTCCGCATAGCCGCTGATGCTGGTCAGCGGGGTTTTGAGTTCGTGGCTCACGTTGGCGGTGAACTCCTGCCGCATCTGCTCGCCCTCCCGCAGGGCCCGCCGGTCCTGTTCCAGAGCGCGGGCAAAGGGCTTCAGTTCCCGGTAGGGTACATGGGCGGTCAGATCGTCCAGATTCCGGCCCATCTGCTCAATGGGCCGCACCAGCCGCCGGGTCAGCAGCAGGCTGGCCGCCACCGCAAAGAACAGCACCCCGATCAGTGCCAGCGCAATGGCCGGCACCACCTGATCGTACAACGCGTACAGTTCGCTGCTCTCGGCCGCCAGACGCAGTACCCGGCCGTCCTCCAGCAGCATCGCATAATAATAGGTGTTGATCCCGAAGGTGGGGCTGGTGCGCCGGCTGGAACCCGTGCCCTCGGCACGGGCCTGGATGATCTCCGGCCGGTCGCCGTGGTTGTCCAGATCGTCGCCCTGGCTGTCGTACAGCACGTTGTCCTGTTCGTCCAGCAGGGTTATCCGCACATCGCCGCCCCGGGTCATCTCCACCAGTTCGGGCACCCCGCCGCCGGACAGTTCCAGCGCGGCGGCAAGCACCTGGGTCTGACGGCCCAGATCCTGCACCAGCTGGTCGCCCAGGGTGCGGGTGAACATCACCCCAACCAGAACCGCCGTCAGCAGCATGGAAGCCAGACCGATCAGCACCATCCAGCCGCTGATGGTCTCCTCCATGCTGCGCACGGGCGGATCGTCATGTTTCCGGATCAAGCTTGTAGCCTACCTTTCGCACGGTCTGGATGGCGCTGCCCGCATCGCCCAGTTTCTGGCGCAGGGTACGCACGTGCATGTCGATGGTGCGGCTTTCGCCGATAAAATCGGTGTCCCATACCCGGCGCAGGATCGCGTCCCGGGTCTGCACCACGCCCGGCTGTTCCAGAAACAGCCGCAGCAGCTCATATTCCTTGAAAGACAATTCCACCGGCTGGCCGTTCACCGTTACGGTGCGGCGCTCGGTATCCATGCGGATGGGGCCGCAGGCCAGCTGGCCGCCCTCGGCGGCGCGGGCGCTGCCCGCGCCGCTGCGCCGCAGCAGCGCCTTGATCCGGGCCGAAAACTCCATCACCCCGAAAGGCTTGGCCAGGTAGTCGTCGGCGCCGTCCTCCAGGCCGCGCACCCGGTCCAGCTCGGCGCCCTTGGCGGTCACCAGCATCACCGGCAGCGCCCGGGTGGCCGGATCGGCCCGCAGCTTGTGCAGGATGCTCATGCCGTCCTCATCCGGCAGCATGATGTCCAGCACCGCCAGCCGGGGCGGCTGCTGGGCGCAGGCCGCCCAGAAATCCCGGGCGTTGGTAAAGCCCTGCACCGTAAATCCGGCGCTGCGCAGCACGTATTCTTCCAGCTCCCGGATGCTGTCGTCGTCTTCCACGATATAGATCATGGGTTGTCCTCCTGTTTATTCCCCGTCCACCTGCTCGGGCACGGTGTACCGGCTGCGGTATTTCTCCAGCCGCTGGGCAAACTTGGCGTCGCCCGCCTTGATGCCGGCCAGGTATTCGTGGGTGTCAAAACTGTCCTGGGCCATCTCGATCACGGCCACCGCCACGTTGCTGCAGTGGTCGGCCACACGCTCGTAGTTGTTCAGCAGATCCGAGAAGATAAAGCCCAGCTCGATGGTGCATACCCCGTTCTGCAGCCGCAGGATATGGCGGGCTTTCAGCTCGCGGGTAAGCTCGTCCACCACCTGCTCGATGGGTTCCACCTTGCCCGCCAGATATACGTCGTCCTTGCGGAAGGCGTCCAGCGTCTTGTCCAGAGCCTCCTGCACCGCGCCGGTCAGCACCTGCATCTCCTGCCGGGCTGCCTCGGAGAACTGCAGCTGCTTATCGTGCAGCTCCCGGGCAGCTTTCAGCACGTTGATCGCATGGTCGCCGATCCGCTCAAGATCCGTGATGGTGTTCAGCAGCTTGGAGACCTCCCGGCTGTCGTCCAGGGTCATGCTGCGGCTGGACAAATGCACCAGATAGGTGCCCAGCACGTCCTCATAGTGATCGATCTGCTCCTCGCTCTGCTCGATCTCGGCGGCCAGCTTGTCATCCCAGGTTTCGGTCAGGGACATGGCCTTTAGCAGGGAGGTGCGGGCCAGGGACGCCATCTCAACGGCCAGGTTGCGGCTTTGCTCCACCGCCACGGCGGGAGTGGAAAGCAGACGCTCGTCCAGCAGGGCGAAATTCTCCGGCTTGCCGGAGGGCTCGTCCGGAATGGTGATATAGGCCAGCTTTTCCAGCCAGCGGGCAAAAGGCAGCATCAGCGCGGTGGCCAGCAGATTGAAGGTGGTATGCACCACCGCGATGCCCATGGCGTCGATGGGCAGCTGCACAAACTGGAACTGGAAGATGGCCCGCAGCAGATAGAACACAATCAGGAAACCGGTGGCGCCGATCACGTTGAAGTACAGATGCACCAGGGCGGCCCGGCGGGCGTTCTTGGTGGTACCCACCGAGCTGAGTATGGCGGTCACACAGGTACCGATGTTCTGGCCCAGAATGATGGGAATGGCGCTGCCGAAGCTTACGGCGCCGGTGGCGCTCAGCGCCTGCAGGATACCCACGCTGGCGCTGCTGGACTGGATAATGCCGGTCAGGATCGCGCCGGCCAGCAGACCCAGGATCGGGTTCTCAAAGGTGGTAAAGAGCCTTGTGAAGGCGGGCACCTCGCTCAGCGGCTCTACCGCGCCGCTCATGGTCTCCATGCCGGTCATCAGGATGGCAAAGCCCAGCAGAATGGAGCCGATGTCCTTTTTGCGGTCGCTCTTGCAGAACATATACAGGATAATGCCGATCAGCGCCAGCACCGGCGAGAAGTTGGCGGGCTTGAGCATCTGGATCCACCAGCTGTCCCCCTCCAGGCCGGACAGGCTCAGGATCCAGGCCGTGACGGTGGTGCCCACGTTGGCACCCATGATCACGTTGATGGCCTGGCCCAGCTGCATCACGCCGCTGTTCACAAAGCCCACCACCATAACGGTGGTGGCGGAGGAGCTCTGGATCACCGCGGTGACCAGAAGCCCCAGCAGAAAGCCGCGCAGCGGCTTGGAAGAAAGTTTTTCCAGAATAATCTGCAGACGGCCGCCCGCCTGCTTCTCCAGACCCTTGCCCATTACGTCCATACCGAACAGGAACAGGGCCAGCCCGCCGAACAGGCTGAACACATTGAAAATCGACATGAATGATCCCCCTTGTTGGCACACACTATCACTATACCACACGAACCGTGTCATACAATGTATAGTTTATGGTACGCTGTGTAAAATTCTCGTTCAGAACTATGTAAAGTTTCTGTAAAGTGGCCCCGCGGCGGGTTTTGCGGGCGGTTGCAGTTGCCCTTTGACAGCGGGTTGTGGTATAATACATCAGTTAAACTGGCCGTGGCATACCCTGAAATGGCGCCCCGGCCCCAAGGGAGGGAAACACCGTGCGGGTACTGGGCCTGGACCCCGGCTATGCCATTGTGGGCTGGGGTGTGGTGGAATATGTGGGCAACCGGTTCACGCCGGTGGATTTCGGCGCGGTGACCACCGCCGCCGGCACCCCGTTCGAGCAGCGGCTGTGCCAGGTGCACGACGGGGTGGACAGGGTGCTGGAAACCCTGCGCCCGGAGGCCATCAGCATCGAACAACTGTTCTACCAGCACAACCAGACCACCGTGATCGGGGTGGCCGAGGCCCGCGGGGTCATTCTGCTGGCGGCGGCCCGGCGGGGGGTGCCGGTGTTCGAGTACACCCCCATGCAGGTCAAGCAGGCGGTCACCGGCTACGGCAAGGCGGTCAAAAAGCAGGTGCAGGAGATGACCCGCATGATGCTGCACCTGAATGCCGTGCCCAAGCCCGACGATACCGCCGACGCGCTGGCTATGGCCATCGCCCATTGCCACTGCAGCCGCAGCCGCCTGTCCGGCCTGCCGCTGCGCTGATCGGGAGGAAACCAAGATGATCTATTGCCTTACCGGCGAACTGATAAAGAAAACCACCGAGCAGGCGGTGATCTCCTGCGGCGGTGTGGGGTACCTGGTGCAGGTACCCGCCACGGTGGCCGCCTCGCTGCCCGGCGTGGGCGCAAAGGCCACCCTTTATACCTATATGAATATAACCGAGAATGATGTCAGCCTGTTCGGTTTTGCCACCGAGGAACAGCAGGCCTGCTTCAAGATGCTCATTGGTGTCTCCGGCGTGGGGCCCCGGGTGGGCATGGCCATCCTGAGCGTGCTCAGCCCGGAAAAGGTGGCGCTGGCGGTCTCCGCCGGGGACCACAAGGCCTTTACCGCCGCCAGCGGCGTGGGCCCCAAGCTGGCCCAGCGCATCACGCTGGAACTGAAGGACAAGGTGGGCAAGGGCCTGGCCGAGGGTCTGGGCTTCGGCGGCGGCGACGCGGCCGCCGCGCCGCCCACCGGGGCCGCGTCCCAGGCGCTGGCCGCCCTGCTCAGTCTGGGCTACAGCCAGGGCGAGGCCGCCGCGGCGGTGGCCCGGCTGGACGACAGCCTGCCGGTGGAGGAACTGGTGCGCCAGGCGCTGCGCAGCATGGCCGCGAGGAGGTAACCCATGGACGAACAACTGTATACAAATGCCGGGCGGCTGATCAGCCCGGACCTGACCCCCGGCGAGAGCGAGGAATTAAGCCTTCGCCCCCGCACGCTGGAGGACTACATCGGCCAGGAAAAGGTCAAGGAAAACCTGCGCATCTACCTGACCGCCGCCCAGCGCCGGGGCGAACCCATGGACCACATCCTGCTCTACGGCCCGCCGGGCCTGGGCAAAACCACCCTGGCCGGCATCGTGGCCCAGGAGATGGGGGTGCAGATCCGCATCACCAGCGGCCCCGCCATCGAAAAGCCCGGCGATCTGGCCGCCCTGCTGACCAATCTGCAGGAGGGCGACGTACTGTTTATCGACGAGATCCACCGCCTCTCCCGCCAGGTGGAGGAGGTGCTCTATCCGGCTCTTGAGGACTACGCCCTGGATATTATGATCGGCAAGGGCCCCAGCGCCCAGAGCATCCGGATCAACCTGCCCCGCTTCACCCTGATCGGGGCCACTACCCGGGCGGGCCAGCTGACCGGCCCGCTGCGGGACCGGTTCGGCGTGCTGCTGAAACTGGAGCTGTACAGCCCGGACGAGCTGGCCCGGATCATCCGCCGGTCGGCGGGGATTCTGGAACAGCCCTGCACCGAGGAGGGCGCGCTGGAACTGGCCCGGTGCAGCCGGGGCACCCCCCGTGTGGCCAACCGGCTGCTCAAGCGGGTGCGGGACTTTGCGGTGGTGCTGGGTGACGGCACCATCGACGGGGAGACCGCCCGGCTGGCGCTGGGCCGCATGGCCATTGACAAGCTAGGCCTGGACGAGCTGGACCGCAACCTGCTGCGGGCGGTGATCGAACTGTACGGCGGCGGGCCGGTGGGCCTGGATACCCTGGCCGCCGCGCTGGGCGAGGAAGCCGTTACCCTGGAGGACGTGTGCGAACCCTATCTGATGCAGATGGGCTTCCTCACCCGGACCCCCCGGGGCCGGTGCGTCACCCGGCTGGCCTATGAACACCTGGGGCTGAAAGCCCCGGAAAAGCCCGATCCCATCCGGGAATCCGGGCAGCAGAGCATGTATTAATAGCGCCGGGAAAACGGCGCGCCAAAGGAAGGGAACGGTTTGCCCGCACAGCCCGAAAAAGCGGGAGCCCCAAGGGGACTGGTTTGCGTGTTGCGCCATAAAAAACACGAAACGTTCATATTTTGAATGTATAATGGGGCGTATCGGTCCTGCGGCCGGGCGTTTCCCGCAAGAAAGTGAGGAAAACGATATGGGAAAACTTTTTGGAACCGACGGTGTCCGCGGGGTAGCGGGCGAAGATCTGAGCTGTGAACTGGCGCTGAACATCGGCCGGGGGGCCGCGGCGGTGCTGACCGCCCACCTGAGCCACCGTCCCCGCATCCTGATCGGCAAGGACACCCGCATCTCCGGCGATATGCTGGAAAACGCGCTGGCCGCCGGTCTGTGCAGCGTGGGCGCCGACGTGGAACTGCTGGGCGTGATCCCCACCCCGGCCGTGGCCTATCTGGTGCGGAAGTACGGGGCGGATGCGGGCGTTGTGATCAGCGCCAGCCACAACCCGGTGGAATTCAACGGCATCAAGATCTTCTCCTCCGACGGCTACAAGCTGCCCGATGAGGTGGAAAACGAGATCGAGGCCCATGTGCTGGAAAACTGCAAGGGCCTGACCCTCTGCACCGGCTCCGATGTGGGCCGTGTGACCCGGCGCGACGGTGCGCTGGATGACTATGTGGATTACCTGGCCGAAGCCATCGACGCGGATCTGTCCGGTCTGCGGGTGGCGGTGGACTGTGCCAACGGCGCGTCCAGCCAGGTGGCCAAGGCATTGTTCCCGCGGCTGGGGGCGGACTGCACCTTTATCGGCGCCGAGCCGGACGGCTGCAACATCAACCTGAACTGCGGCTCCACCCATCTGGACAAACTGGCCAAGTTTGTGGTGGAGGGCGGCTACGACTGCGGCATCGCCTTTGACGGCGACGCGGACCGCTGCCTGGCTGTGGACGAAAAGGGCGCCGAGATCGACGGCGACAAGATCATCGCCCTGCTGAGCCTGGATCTGAAGGAACAGGGCCTGCTGAACGAGGACACCGCCGTGGTCACCGTCATGAGCAACCTGGGCTTTATGCAGTTCATGGAGAGCCAGGGCATCCATACCGCCCGCACCGCGGTAGGCGACCGGTATGTGCTGGAGGAGATGCGGGCCAAGGGCTACGTGATCGGCGGCGAGCAGAGCGGCCACGTGATCCTGCTGCGCCACTCCACCACCGGTGACGGCGAACTGACCGCCGGCATGCTGCTGCGGCTGCTGGCCGCCCGGGGCTGTGCCATGAGCCAGCTGAACGGCATTTATGAAAAGTTCCC
Organism: uncultured Gemmiger sp.; assembly: GCA_944386225.1. Taxonomy (GTDB): domain Bacteria; phylum Bacillota; class Clostridia; order Oscillospirales; family Ruminococcaceae; genus Gemmiger_A. The sequence goes on along the minus strand of CALXAH010000033.1, from coordinate 11,040 downwards.
CCAGGTCATGGTCAACGTGGTGGCCAACGCCGCCCAGAAGGCCGCCTATAAGGACGACGAGTATATTGCCGGCTTTATCGAGAGCCAGCAGCAGAATCTGATGGGCATGGGCCGCGTACTGGTGCGCGTGTCCGGCACCGAACCGAAGATCCGTATCATGGTGGAGGGCAAGGACCCCGCCGCCATCGAAGCCAGCGCCCGGCGCATTGAAGAGATGATCGTCCGGCGCATCCTGAACAAGTAAGGAGAGCTGCCTCATGCGCCCCGCGCAGAATTGGAACGACTACGAACTGATCGACGCCACCGCCGGCAACCGGCTGGAACGGTGGGACAAAGCGGTGCTGGTGCGCCCGGACCCGCAGGTGGTCTGGAAACGTGAACCCGCCGACCCCCGCTGGCAGCAGGCCGACGGGGTATACCACCGCTCTGCCCAGGGCGGCGGCCGCTGGGAGATGCGCCGCCGCCTGCCGGAAAAGTGGACCATCCGCTGGGGTGAGCTGACCCTGGTGGTCAGCCCCACCGGCTTCAAGCACACCGGCGTGTTCCCGGAGCAGGCGGTCAACTGGGAATGGTACCAGAAAAAGATCGCCGCGGCCCACCGCCCGATCCGGGTGCTGAACCTGTTCGGCTACACCGGCGGGGCCACCCTGGCCTGCGCCGCCGCCGGGGCATCGGTCTGCCATGTGGATGCTTCCAAGGGCATCGTGGCCTGGGCCCGGGAAAACGCCGCCGCCAGCGGCCTGACCGACCGGCCCATCCGCTGGATCGTGGACGACTGCGCCAAGTTCGTGGCCCGGGAGATCCGCCGGGGCTCCTTCTACGACGCCATCATCATGGACCCGCCCAGCTACGGCCGTGGCCCCGGGGGCGAGGTGTGGAAGCTGGAGGACAACATCTACGACCTGATGACCCTCTGCGAGGGGGTCCTGTCCAAGGATCCGCTGTTTGTGGCGGTCAACAGCTATACCACCGGCCTGTCCCCGGCGGTGATGGAGTACATCCTGAAAACCGGCCTGGTGCCGGTGTACGGCGGCCGTACCTGGTGCGATGAGATCGGCCTGCCGGTATCCGCCACCGGCGGCGTGGTGCCCTGCGGCGCCACCGCCGTCTGGGAACAAGCCTGACGAGAGAGGGGAAAGCATCCGATGAACGAGATGATCCAGGCAAAGGACGTGCGGTTCCGCTACGATCCGGAAAGCCCGGTATACGCGGTGGACGGTGCGTCCCTGGCCGTGCGCCGGGGCGAGTTTGTGGCGGTGCTGGGGGCCAACGGCTGCGGCAAAAGCACCCTGGCCAAGCACTTCAACGCCATCCTGCTGCCGGAGAGCGGTACCGTGACGGTGGAGGGTATGGATACCGCCGACGAGGATAAACTGTATGATATCCGCCAGAAGGTGGGCATGGTGTTCCAGAACCCGGACAACCAGATCGTGGCCACCGTGGTGGAGGAGGACGTGGCCTTTGCCCTGGAAAACCTGGGCGTGCCCCCCGCCGAGATCCGCACCCGCATCGACGAGGCCATGGAGATGGCCGGCATCTATAAGCACCGCCACAAGGCCCCGCACAAGCTGAGCGGCGGCCAGAAGCAGCGGGTGGCCATCGCGGGCGTGATCGCCATGCGGCCGGACTGCCTGGTGCTGGACGAGTCCACCGCCATGCTGGACCCCCGCGGCCGGGAAAAGGTCATGAAAACCATCCGGCACCTGAACCGGGATTTCGGCATCACGGTGGTGGCCATCACCCATTATATGGAGGAAGCCGCCCAGGCCGACCGGGTGCTGGTGATGAGCGGCGGCAAGGTGGTCATGGATGGTACCCCGAAAGAGGTGTTCAGCCAGACCGAACGGGTGCGCAGCCTGCGGCTGGACGTGCCCCAGGCCGCCGAACTGCGGGATGAGCTGGTCAAGGCCGGCCTGCCCCTGCCCGAGGGCATCATCGACACCGAGGAATGCGCCCGGGTACTGTACGAACTTTTGAAGTGAACCAACTGGGAACAAGGGCGGGCGCGACCCGCAAAACGGGCGCACACCGCCGGTAAGGACGTGAGAAATTGGCAGCGATCATCAAGACCGAACACCTGACCCATGTGTATGGGGAGGGCATGCCGGACGCCACCACGGCGCTGGACGATATCAATATCGAGATTGAAGAAGGGGAGTTTGTGGGGGTCATCGGCTCCACCGGATCAGGCAAAAGCACCCTGATCACCCACTTCAACGGTATCCTCAAGCCCACCTCGGGCAAGGTATATGTGGACAGCCGGGACATCTGGGCCGACCCGGGCAAGATCCGGGAATTCCGGTTTCTGGTGGGGCTGGTGTTCCAGTATCCGGAATACCAGCTGTTTGAGGAAACGGTGGCCAAGGACATCGCCTTCGGCCCCCGCAACATGGGGCTGGACGAAGCCGAGATCGCCCATCGGGTGGAGGTGGCCGCCCAGTTCTGCGGCCTGCCCGCCGAATTCATGGAGCGCAGCCCCTTTGAGCTGAGCGGCGGCCAGAAACGCCGGGTAGCCATTGCCGGCGTGCTGGCCATGCAGCCCCGCATCCTGGTGCTGGACGAGCCCGCCGCCGGTCTGGACCCGGAAGGGCGGGATACCATCCTGTCTCAGATCAAGCGGTTCCACAAGGAGACCGGCACCACCGTGGTGCTGGTAAGCCATTCCATGGAGGATATCGCCAAATATGCCGACCGGGTGCTGGTCATGGATCAGCGCAAGGTGGCCATGTTCGACACCACCGCCCATGTGTTTGCCCAGGCGCCCCGCCTGCTGGAACTGGGGCTCAGCGTGCCCCAGATCACCCAGATCTTCCTGCGGCTGCGGGAGATGGGGCTGGACATCGACACCGACGTCTACACCATGCCCTACGCGGTCAACAAGATCCTGGAGCGTGCCCGGGAAAAGGGGGTGCTGTAAATGCTGCGTGATATCACCATCGGCCAGCATTTCCCCGGCGATTCCATCGTCCACCGCACCGACCCCCGTCTCAAACTGGTGCTGGTGCTGGCCTATATCATCCTGCTGTTCACCAGCAGCAACCCCCTGGGCCTGACCCTGAGCGTGCTGCTGCTGGGTGTGCTCTACCGGATCAGCCGCATTCCCCTGAAACTGATCCTGAAAAGCCTGAAGCCGATCTTTCCCATCGTGGTGTTTACCGGCGTGCTCAACCTGTTCTTCATCGTGGGCGAGGGCGACCCCCTGTTCCGGTTCTGGATCTTCCGCATCTATAAGGACGGCGTGGTCTATGCCATCCAGATCGCGGTGCGGGTCATGGCCCTGATCGCGGGCACCAGCCTGCTCACCTACACCACCAGCCCCATCGTCCTCACCGACGCCATCGAGCGGCTGCTCAAACCCTTTGCCAGGCTGGGGCTGCCGGTGCACGAGCTGGCCATGATGATGACCATTGCTTTGCGGTTCATCCCGCTGCTGATCGAAGAGACCGACAAGATCATGAACGCCCAGAAAGCCCGCGGCGCCCAGATCGATTCCGGCAACCTGAAGCAGCGGGTCACCGCCCTGATCCCGGTACTGATCCCGCTGTTCATCTCGGCTTTCCGCCGTGCGGACGAGCTGGCCATGGCCATGGAGTGCCGCTGCTACCGGGGCGGCGACGGCCGCACCCGTCTCAAGGTGCTGCACTTTGCCGGGCATGACTGGCTGGCGCTGGCCTTCTGCGCGGTCTGCTTCGGAATCATCTTCTGCACCCGCTTTATCATGCCGGGGTGGTGAAGCCTATGAACATCCGGCTCACCCTCTGTTTTGACGGCACCGCCTACTGCGGGTTTCAGGTGCAGAACAACGGCGTTTCGGTCTGCGAAACGGTGCAGAACGCGCTGGAGGCGGTGCTGGGCACCCGGCCCCCGGTCAAAGGGTGCAGCCGCACCGACGCGGGGGTGCACGCGCTGGCCTTCTGCCTGAATTTCCGGGCGGACTGCGCCGTGCCGCTGCACAAGCTGCCTCTGGCGCTCAACGCCCACCTGCCCCGGGACGTACGGGTCACCCAGGCCGTCCAGGTGCCGGAGGACTTCCATGCCCGGTACGCCGCCCACAGCAAAACCTACTGCTACCGCATCTGGAACAGCCCCATCGACCGGCCTTTTGACGAGGCCTACTACCACCGGGTCAACGCCCCGCTGGACGAAGCGGCCATGCAGGCCGCCGCCGACCGGCTGGTGGGCACCCACGATTTTCTGGCCCTCTGCGCCGCGGGCAGCGATGTGGCCGCCCGGGGCGATACCGTGCGCACCATCACCCGCTGCCGGGTGCGGCGGGAGGGCGCGCTGATCACCGTCACCGTCACGGCAGACGGCTATCTGTACAATATGGTGCGCATCCTGGCCGGCACCCTGGTGCAGGCGGGTCTGCACCGTATCCCCCCCGGGGCCGTGGACGCCATCCTGGCCGGGCGGGACCGCAAGGCTGCCGGGCCCACCCTGCCCGCCAAAGGGCTGTTTTTACAGTCGGTGGACTACGGCGACTGAATTTCTGCGAAAGGAGGCTTTCCATGGACGAGCAGCAATCCCCACGACCGGCGGGGCGGGTATCCCGCCTGTCGGAGATCCGGCGCCGCCGCAAGCGCCGTCATCAGCTTACGGTGCTGGCTGCCATGCTGCTGGTGGCGGCGATCCTGGCCGGTGTGGCCGGGGTATACGGCTCGGCCATGGTGGGCCTGGGCGACGTGCTGGACTCGGTGCGCATCTGGCTGCAGCCGGGGCCGGGCTTTCCGGTGCATACCGGTGTGCGGCAGGCGCTGTCGATACAGCCGGTAAACGGCGGGTTAGCCCTGCTGGGCACCCAGGATCTGCAGGTCTATTCCGACTCCGGGCGGCAGCTGCGCAGCATCCAGCACAGCTACGCCCGGCCGGGGCTGGCAGCAGGGGGCAGCCATCTGTGCCTGTACAGCCGCGGCGGCTATGAGCTGCGGGTGGAAAGCCGCAGCCAGACCCTGTACACCGCCAGCCTGCCCGGCAGCATCCTGCTGTGCGATATGAGCAGCAACGACAGCCTGGCCGTGCTGACCACCTCCACCCGGGGCACCGCCGAGCTGATTGTCTACGATTCCCGGTTCCGCCAGATCTACGGCTGGCAGATGACCGAGAGCGAGGGCGACCCGCTGGTGCTGGCCTTTGCGCCGGACAACCGGCAGCTGGCGGTGGGGGCCATCCGCACCCGGGACGGCCGCCTGGTCAGCCAGGTGCACCTGCTGGATACCGGCAGCGACTATGTTACCGCCAGCTATTCCGCCACCGGCAGCCTGCTGCTGGCCGCCGAATGGCTCAGCAACAACCGGCTGCTGGCCGTGTTCGACAACTTTGCCGTGGTGCTCTCCTCCAAAGGGGAGGAGGTAGCCCGGCTGGACTATTCCCCCGGGGAGGAGCCGATGGACGTATCGGTCTGCGGGCGCACCACCGCCCTGCTTGTGCGGGGAAACACCGTGGATGAGAGCGGCCGCCTGCTGATCCTCAACGATAGCCTTACCGCGCTGGCGGATTTCAGCCTGTATGGGGCTGAGCAGGTGGTGTGCGGGCGCACCGCTGCATATTGTATGACCAGCGGCAGCGTGCGCAGCTACGATTTCTCCGGGGATCTGAACTGGGAGTATTCCTCCCTGTCCACCCCCCAGGCGCTGCTGGTGCGGGGCGGCAAGGTATTGCTGTTTACCGCCGAAAAGGCCGAATTGCTGGATGGCGGCAACGAGACCAGCGGCGAGTCCGCCTGATTTTACGTGAGAACCGAGGTACTTCATGACGATCGCAAACATGTTTGATATTCTGCTGCTGGTGCTGCTGGCGGTAGTGGCCCTGCGGTATATGAGCAAGGGCTTTCTGGCCGGGCTGATCCAGTTCCTGGGCAACCTGCTGGGGCTAGTGGGGGCGGCGGTGCTCTCCCCCCGTGTAGCGGACTGGATCTTCGCCACCTTCTTTGAAGGCGGGCTTACCACCCAGATCCAGAGCACCATCAGCCAGCAGGGCACGGTGGATCTGGCCGATCTGGTGGACAAATACGCGGGCTTTCTGCCCGACGCCATGGAACAGAGCCTGGTGCAGAGTGCCACCGACCTGATGACCAGCGGCGCGCCCGATCTGGCCCACAGCCTGGTCACCGAGCTGATCCAGCCTCTGGTCACCCCGCTGATCACCGTGGTGGTGTTTTTTGTCTGCTTTGCCGTCTGCAAGCTGGTGGTCAGCTTCCTGGCCGCGGTACTCACCAATCTGAACCGGGTACCGCTGGTGGGGGGCGTCAACCGGTTTCTGGGCTTCTTTATGGGCCTGTTGGCCGGCGCAATGGATGTGTTTCTGGTGGTCTGCGGCGTGTGGGCCGTGGTGGTCATCACCGGCAACAATCTTTCCTGGCTCAACCAGACCGTGCTGCAGGACAGCGTGGCTTTCTCCCTGTTCAGCAGCTTCAATCCCTTTTTGTAATTCCGCGCGCCGCGCGATCTTTGCGGGATGTCCCGTATCCCAAAGTGAGGTGTTGTTCCCATGATTTGTGTACGCTGCAAAAAACGCCCGGCCATCGTGTTCGTGCAACGGATGGAGGCGGGCCAGACCAAGCAGGAGGGCTACTGCCTGACCTGCGCCAAGGAACTGGGCATCAAGCCGGTGGAAGATCTGATGAAACAGTTCGGCGTGTCGGATAAAGACCTGGAAGGCATGGAGGAGCGGATGGCCAGCTTTATGGAAGAAGCCGGCGAGGACGGCATCCCCGGCCTGGCCGCCCTGATGGGCCAGCAGAACCCCGAGGATGCCTCCGACAGTGAGGATACCCCGGACAGCCCGGACAACTTCACCGCGGGCGGCAGCGCCACCTTCCCCTTCGGCATCGGCCAGCGGGGCAAGGAGAAAAAGGAAGGCAAAAAGGGCACCCCCCGGCGCAAGTTTCTGGACACCTACTGCGAGAACCTGACCGCCAAGGCCGCCGCCGGCAAGCTGGACGACATCATAGGCCGCGACCGGGAGATCTACCGCACCATCCAGATCCTCTGCCGCCGCCAGAAAAACAACCCCTGCCTGATCGGCGAGGCCGGCGTGGGCAAAACCGCCATCGCCGAGGGCATCGCCCAGCGCATTGCCCGGGGCCAGGTGCCCAGCCAGCTGCGGGGCAAGGAGATCTACCTGCTGGACCTGACCGCCCTGGTGGCCGGCACCCAGTTCCGCGGCCAGTTCGAGCAGCGGGTCAAGGGGCTGCTCAGCGAGGTCACCGCCGCGGGCAACATCATCCTGTTTATCGACGAGATCCACAACATCACCGGCGCCGGGGATTCCGAGGGCGCCATGAACGCGGGCAACATCCTGAAACCCGCCCTTTCCCGGGGCCAGGTGCAGGTGATCGGCGCCACCACCTTTGCCGAGTACCGCAAGTATATCGAGAAAGACCAGGCCCTGGAACGCCGGTTCCAGCCGGTCAAGGTGGAGGAGCCCAGCGTGGCCGACACCATCGCGGTGATGCAGGGAATCCGCCAGTACTACGAGAACTACCACCATGTGCAGGTGCCTTCCGATGTGCTGGCGGCCACCGTCAGCCTGAGCGAACGGTATATCACCGACCGCTTTTTGCCGGACAAGGCCATCGACCTGCTGGACGAGGCCTGCGCCTGCTGCAGCCTGCGCCATCCCGAGATCACAGAATGGCTGGAGAACTCGAAGAAGCTGGAAGCCCTCAAGGCCCAGGAGGCGGAGCTGGAAAACACCCCCGCCGACCAGCCGCTGGACTATGAGAAGATGGCCAACGTAAAATCCGAACTGGCCCGCCTGGAGGAGCAGCAGCCCGCCCTGGAGGCAGCCGCCAAGGAAATCCCGGTGACTATGGAGGACGTGGCCAAGGTCATCGAGCTGTGGACCGGCATCCCGGCGGTGAAGATCCAGGAGAGCGAATACACCAAGCTGCTGGGTCTGGAAAGCGCCCTCAAGGCCAAGATCATCGGCCAGGACGACGCGGTGGAGCGGGTGGCCCGTGCCATCAAGCGCACCCGGGCGGATCTGTCCGGCCGCCGCCGTCCCGCCAGCTTCATCTTTGTGGGCCCCACCGGCGTGGGCAAGACCGAGCTGGTCAAGCAGCTGGCCGGCCAGCTGTTCGACACGCCGGATCCGCTGATCCGGCTGGACATGAGCGAGTTTATGGAAAAGCACGCGGTGAGCCGTCTGATCGGCTCGCCTCCAGGCTATGTGGGCTACGATGAGGCGGGCCAGCTGACCGAAAAAGTGCGCCGCCGTCCCTACAGCGTGGTGCTGTTTGACGAGATCGAAAAGGCCCATCCGGACGTGATGAATATTCTGCTGCAGATTCTGGACGAGGGCCGCATCAACGACGCTCAGGGTCGTGCCGTAAGCTTTGAGAACACGGTGATCTGCATGACCAGCAACGCCGGCAGTACCGACCGGGTGGGGGAGACCGGCTTCAACAAGACCGCCGCCCAGATGAGCGAGAGCAAAACCCTGAAAGCCCTGGGCGAGTTTTTGCGGCCGGAGTTCCTGGGCCGTGTGGATGAGGTAGTGGTTTTCCGCCTGCTGGAAGGCGAGACACTGCAGAAGATTGCCGCCCTGATGCTGGACGAGTATAAGCCCGGCCTGGCCAATAAGGGCGTTGAGTTCAGTTACACCCCCGCCGCCCTGGCCGCGCTGGTGGAGGCCGCTTCCGGCGGCAAGTACGGCGCCCGGGATCTGCGGCGCACCATCCGCCGCCAGGTGGAGGATCCCCTGGCCGAGCGTCTGCTGCAGGGCAGCCTGGGCGCCACCGTCACCCTGGACGCGGAGGACGGCAAGCCCGTCCTGCGCTGATCCGAGAAAGGAGCGCAAGCTATGGCGCTGCACGCGGTGCATCATGTGGCCATTCTGGTCAGCGATTACCAGGCCAGCCGGCATTTCTATGTGGATCTGCTGGGCTTTACGGTGCTGCGGGAGAACTTCCGCCCGGAGAAAAACGACTGGAAGCTGGATCTGATCCTGGACGGGGTGGAGATGGAGATTTTCAGTGCTCCCGCCGCCCCGCCCCGGCCCGACCGGCCGGAGGCGCTGGGCCTGCGGCATCTGGCCTTCCGGGTGGAGGATGTGGAGCAGGAGGCAGCGGCCCTCAATGCCAAAGGCATCCCCACCGAGCCCATCCGGATGGATCCCTATTCCCAAAGGCGGTTTACCTTTTTCCGGGATCCGGACGGCCTGCCGCTGGAACTGCATGAATAAAAAACAAAGAGCGCGTGCACAACGCGCTCTTTGCTTTTGCATAAGATAAGGTTTAGTATTGACTTTAACATTATTCAATGGTATATTGAAATAAATTCAAGAAAGGAGGGCGGAACCGTGAGCATCAACGTGGTGCCGGAGTGGATGGTAAACCTGGATCCGGAGGATGTGGCGTTTATCCGCAACTTCCTGCTGGCATCCGGCTCTCTCAAGCAGATCGCCGGGCAGTACGGGGTCACCTATCCCACGGTGCGGCTGCGGCTGGATAAGCTGATCCAGAAGATTCAGGTCAGCGAGGATGTGGAGAATGACGATTACATTGCCCTTATCAAGCGGCTGGCCATCAACGACAAGCTGGATGTGGCCGCCGCCCGCCTGCTGATCGAGGAATACAAGAAACGCAAAAAGGAGGAATAAAGAATGTCGATCACCGTAGTGCTGATTTTTCTGCTGGTGGGGGCGCTGGTGATGCTGGCGCTGCAGGTGGGGCTGTGCCTGCTCAAACCGCTCTGGCCCGGCCTGATCCTGCCGGCGCTGTGCCTGGCGTTTGCCGCATTTCTGGCGCTGAATGTGGCGGTCACCGGTTCCGTGGTGGAAAGCGCCGTGACCATGGCGCTGACCTTCCTGCTGGGCAATGTGCCCACCCTGATCCTGCTGCTGATTCTGCTGCTCTGCCGCAAGGGCCGCAGCAGCAAAAAGCAGCTGGACAAGATGAACATTCAGGATCTGTAACCGATTTTGCCCGGCCCGCTTTGCGCGGGCCGGCTGTCTGGCGAGAGACGGGGAGGAACCATGAAGGTAACACTGGAATTGCGGCTCTGCGACGAGGCAGGCCAGCGGTTTTTCGGGGAAGGGCCCCGGCAGCTGCTGGAGGGCGTGGAGCGCCTGGGCAGCCTGCGGGCTGCCGCCGCCGAAATGGGGATGGCCTACACCAAGGCGCTGGCCCTGGTGCGCCGGGCGGAAAAGGAACTGGGCTTCCCCCTGACCCGGCGCAGCATCGGGGGCAAGGGCGGCGGCGGAAGCTGCCTGACCCCCCAGGCAAAGGAATGGATGGAACGGTACGAAGCCTGCCGGGCTGCCTGTGACCGCCTGGCACAAGAGGTGTATCAAACCTATTTTGCCGGTTTCGGGCAAACACAGCCGGCCGGTCGCCCGCCCCGGGTGGGCTGCGTGGTGCTGGCGGCGGGCAAAGGGCAGCGGTTCGGCAGCAACAAGCTGCTGGCCCCGCTGGGCGGCAAACCGCTGCTGGCCCATACCCTGGCCGCCTTGCCCCGGCAGCGGCTGACCCGGTTGCTGGCGGTGGCCAGCGCCCCCGAGACGGCCGCCCTCTGTGAGCAGAACGGCCTGCCCTGCCTGCTCTATCCGGGCGGGCCTCAGAGCGAATCGGTGCGGCGGGGCCTGGCGGAGATGACAGATCTGGACGGCTGCCTTTTCCTGCCCGGCGACCAGCCTCTCTGCCGCCGGGAAAGCCTGGAAGCACTGCTGGACGCCTTTGCCGAGCATCCGCAGTCGGTCATCCGTTTGGCCTGGCAGGGCTGTCCGGGCAGCCCGGTGGTGTTCCCGGCGGCGCTGTTTGACCGGTTGATGGCCCTTTCCGGCGATGTGGGCGGCATGGCCGCCGTGCCCGGCGGCGGCACGCCGGTACAGATGGTGGAAGCCGCCCATCCCTGGGAACTGTGGGACGCCGACACCCCCGCCGCCCTGGCCCGGCTGGAAGAATGCCTGGCCCAAAACGGCCAATAAACGCAAAAAATCCCGGATGCGGATGCATCCGGGATTTTTGGAACATCGCAACACTATAGATGCCACGGCCTTCGCCCACTCGCAAGCGTCCTGCCGATTATATTTTTACTCCAT